>DAIDME010000028.1 GCA_027449125.1 Solirubrobacterales bacterium
GGCGCGGCGGGCGTGGGCGCGGGTGCGGGCGCCGCACCGGCGGGTGCGGGCGCCGCACCGGCGGGCGCGGGCGCCACGCCCACGCCCACCGCCGCGCCCACCGCGAGCAGCGCCACCTCGTCGCGGAAGTAGAGCGCCACCCGACCCGAGCGCCCGAGCGCCCCCGCGCCCAGCCACACGACCTCACCGGCGGCGCACAGCTGGTCCATCCACACCGGCGAGTAGGCGCCGCAGCGCCGCGGCAGCACCTCGCCCTCCCACAGCTCAACCGGCAGCGCCAGCCCCTGCAGCGGCACCAGCACGTCGCGCAGGCGGTCGATCCCCGCGCCGCCCGCGCCGAACCGGTCGACCCCCTGCCAGGAGGGCGCAAAGCGCGCGAGCGCGGCCTGATCGACCGGCTCCACCTCACGCCGCAGCGCCGCCAGCGACGCCCGCCGCAGGCGGCGCAGCACCTCGCGGTGACACCACTCGCGGCCGCTGCCGCCGGGCCGCAGCTCACCCAGCACGAGCTCACCCGAGCGCTCGAGGGCGGCCAGCGCGGCGCCGCAATCAACCCCGTACCGCGCCCTCAGATCAGCCGTCAAAAACGGCCCGTGCGTGAGCGCGTAACGCTCCACCACGCGCACCAGCGCGTCGTCCACCGCGGCCAGGAACGCGTCCGGCAGCCCGCCCGGCGGCACCGCCCCGAGCGCGTCCCGGTACAGCCCCGCGTCGGCGGCGGCGATCCAGCGCTGCTCACCGCCGAGCCGCACACACACCGCGCGGCGCTCGCCGCGCAGCGCCTCGAGCATCGGCTCGACCGCGACCCCCGCCACCACCCGCGCCGCCAGCTCCGCCGCGCTCAGGTCGCCCAGCACGCGCAGCATGTCGTGCAGCTGGTCGCGCCCCGCGACCAGCCGGTCCCCCGCCAGCCACTGCAGGTCCGCCTCGACCGCGTCGAGCGCACCCGGGTCGATCAGGTCGCGCAGCTCCTCCTGCCCGAGCAGCTCGCGCAGGAGCTCGCGGTCCAACGACAGAGCCGCGGCCCGGCGTTCGGCGTTGGGCGTGTCGCCCTCATACATGTAGGTGGCGACGTAGTCAAAGAGCAGCGATGAGGCCATCGGTGAGGCGGTTGCCGTCTCGACCTCGACCAGCGAGACCTCGCGGCGGCGCAGCCGGCCGAGCAGCCCCCGCAGAGCCGGGAGGTCAAAGACGTCCTGCAGGCACTCGCGGTAGGTCTCGAGCACGATCGGAAAGTCGCTGTACTTCGCCGCCACCTCGAGCAGTGACTGCGCCTTGAGCCGCTGCTGCCACAGCGGCGTGCGCCGCCCCGGGTAGGCGCGCGGGATCAAGAGCGCCCGGCCGGCGGCCTCCCGGAAGCGCGCGCCGAACAGGGCGCTGCCCGACAGCTCGGCGATCACCAGCTCCTCCAGCTCCTCCGGCTCGATCAGCACCAGCTCGGCGAGCCGCGCGTGGTCGAAGTCATCCGCGTCCGGCAGGTGCACGATGATCCCGTCGTCAGACCAGATCGCGTCCGCCTCGATGCCCAACTCGTCGCGGATCAGCGCCGCCAGCGCGAGCCCCCACGGGGCGTGCACGCGCCCGCCGTAGGGCGAGAGGACGCAGAGCCGCCAGTCGCCGATCTCGTCGCGGAAGCGCTCGAGCACCACCGCCTGGTCGCTCGGCAGCACGCGCGTCGCGTCGCGCTGCTCGCGCAGGAAGTCCACGAGGTTGCGGGCCGCCCGCGCGTCCAGGTCGTACTCGCCCTCCAGCACGACCGGCTCCTGGTCGACAGCCCAGCGGCTGAAGGCGCCGATCGCCTCACCCAGCTCGCCCGGGCGCCCGACGCTGTCACCCTTCCAGAACGGCACCGCGCCCGGCATCCCCGGCGCCGGCGTGACGATCACCCGGTCGCGCCCGATCTCCTCGATCCGCCAGGTCGAGGCGCCGAGCAGGAACGTCTGCCCGGGCCGCGCCTCATACACCATCTCCTCGTCCAGCTCGCCGACGCGCCGGCCGTCCGGCAGCGTGACCAGGTAGTTGCCGCGGTCGGGGATCGTGCCGGCGTTGGTGACCGCCAGCTGGCGTGCGCCGGGCCGCGCACGCAGCGTTCCCGCGACCCGGTCCCAGACGATCCGCGGCCGCAGCGCCGCGAACTGCTGTGAGGGGTAGCGCCCGTCCAGCATGTCGAGCACGTTCTCAAACGACGCACGCGCGAGCTCCGCGTAGCTGTGGCTGCCCGTGACCAGCGTGTAGAGCGCATCCACGCCGACCGGCTCCTCAGCCGCCGCGCACACGGCGACGATCTGCTGCGCGAGGACGTCAAGCGGGTTGCGCGGCACGACCGTCTGCTCGATCGCCCCCTCCCGCATCCGCCGGGCCACCACGGCGCATTCCAAAAGGTCCGCGCGGAACTTGGGGAAGATCCGACCGCGGCTGACATCCCCGACGTTGTGCCCGGCGCGGCCGATCCGCTGCAGCCCGCGCGCCACCGACTTGGGCGACTCGACCTGGATCACGAGGTCCACCGCGCCCATGTCGATCCCCAGCTCGAGCGACGATGTCGCCACCAGGCACGGCAGCCGCCCGGCCTTCAGCAGCTCCTCCACAACCGTGCGCTCCTCGCGCGCGAGCGAGCCGTGGTGGGCGCGAGCGAGCTCTCGCACCGGCCGCCCGGCGGCCTCGTCCTCGGTGGCGGCGAGCTCGTTCAGCCGCAGCGCCAGGCGTTCGGCGGCGCGGCGGGCGTTGACGAAGATGATCGTCGAGCGATGCTCGCGCACGAGCGCCAGAAGCTCCGGGTACATCGCCGGCCAGATCGACCTCGTCGTCGGCTCGCCGCCACCGGCCAGCGGGTCGAGCGCCGCCCCCGGCGTGTCACCCGGCGCGGCCAGCGACTCGACCGGCACCTGGATCTTCAGGTCGAGCTGCTTGCGCACGCCGGTGTCGACGATCCGGCACCGGCGCCGGGGGCCGACCATGAACCGAGCCACCTCGGCGAGCGGGTTCTGGGTGGCGCTCAACCCGATCCGCTGCGGCTCGGCCCCACCGCCGCGCACCGCGACGGCGCTCAAGCGCTCGAGCGTCAGCGCCAGATGCGCGCCGCGCTTGGTCGCGGCGACGGCGTGGATCTCATCGACGATGCACCAGCGCGTCTGCTCGAACAGCCGCTGCGCCTGGCCGGTCAGCATCAGGTACAGCGACTCGGGCGTGGTGACCAGGATGTCGGGAGGCTCGCGCAGCATCGCCTGGCGCTCGCGCGCGGGCGTGTCGCCGGAGCGCACCGCGACGCTCAGCGCCGCCCCAACCCCGGCAAGCGGCACCTGCAGGTTGCGCTCGATGTCGTAGGACAGCGCCTTCAGCGGCGAGACGTAAACGAGGCTGATCCCCGCCGGCGCCTCAGCCCCGGCCCGCTCGCCGCCGCTTCGCGCGCCGGCAGCAGCGAGCCGGTCGATCGCCCACAGAAACGCCGCCAGCGTCTTGCCAGAGCCGGTGGGCGCCGAGATCAGCACGTGCTCGCCGGAGGCGATCGCCGGCCAGGCCTGCGCCTGCGCGGCGGTCGGTGCCGCAAACGCACGCGCAAACCACTCCCGCGTGGCCGGGCTGAAGAGCTCGAGTGCCGGGTCTGGGGCTGCCAACTGGAGGCGAGCGTAGCGCCGTGGGCGGAGCGCGCCACGCACAGCGCAGCGCTGCCTCCGCCCGCACGCCGACGCCTCAGCGCTTCTTGG
>DAIDME010000029.1 GCA_027449125.1 Solirubrobacterales bacterium
GAGCTCGCCAAGTGCCAGAAACAGGATCAAAAGCCAGCCGAACATGTAGTCGGGCACCGAGGCGGCGAGCAGCGCCAGCAGCACACCGACGTAGAACCAGCCATGTGGCCCGTAGACCAAAAGCGCCAACGCGACCGCCACGGCCACCAGTGCCAGGCGCACCGCGGCGCCCGGGATCGGAGCCCGGGCCGGTAGGTCGGCCGGCGCTCGCAGGCGCCGCAGCGTCGGGAGCTCGCCAACGTTCACCGTCTCACCGCCCGTGAGCCACGGCGTCGCACCGGTCGGCTGAGCAGCTCGAGCCGTGCCGCGAGCGGCAGCGCGCCTTCATCTGTGGCCCAGCGTAGGAGCTCCACCCCATGGCTGCGCAGCGTGCGGATACGGTCGTCTCGGGCCATCATGATCATCCGGTGCGCGATCCGCTGGCGGCGGTCGGCGCGGGCAAAACGCGGCGGTGGCAGCACGTCCACGGCAATCACCCGGTGCCCGCCCGAGAGCCAGCGCAGCGCCAAATCCACGGGCTGGTCGTCCAGCAGACTGGAGAGCAGGTAGACAAGCGCCCCAGGCGGAACGATCGGCGCTCGCCTGTGCCTGAAGGGGACCTGCGAGGGGGCGGTCACCTCGATGGCGCGCGCCAGCTTCCAGAGGTGGCGGGTGCCGCCTGCGTGGGCGATCATGCGGGCGCGGCTCGAGAGATCCTGAAAGCCGACCCGGTCACCGGCCGCGATGTAGGCGCCGGCGAGCGAGCTTGCCGCCTCGCGCGCCACGTCCAGCGAGCTCAGTCCCTTCTTACCGGCGGCGTTGGCGCTCCACTCGGCGACCTCCTCCCCCACATCGTCGCGGCTGTCCATCACGATCAGCACGGTCGCGTCGGCCAGCGCGTTGGTGCGCCTGACGTAGAGCTCACCGGCATTCATCCCCAGACGCGCGGTCGCGCGCCAGTCGATCCGGCGCAGGCGGTCACCCGGGCTGAACGGGTGGATGTCACGGAACTCGCCACCGTCGCCCAGCCGCGCGGACTCGTGCGTGCCGGTCATCCCCTGCAGGCGCACCGGCAGCGGCAGCGAGCGGACCCGCGTGCTGGCGGGAGCCACGACGAGCTCACCGACGATCGGCTCTTCGGGCAGGCTGATGGCGGCCTGTTCGTCGCCGAGCAGGCGTAGCTCGAAGCGCACCACCTCCTGTGGCCCAGAGTGCAGCAGCGCCACCTCGCCGGCGAGATCGTCAGCCTGCCAGCCGGCGAGCACAAGCTCTCGGGGCTCTGCGCCCAGCAGGCTCTGGCGCACAACAACGGCCGCCACGCGCTCCGGCAGCGAGGTCTCCAGGCGGTAGGCGACACGGCCGCCGCCGGCATCTGTGAGCGTCAGGCGAGTTGACAGCCGGCCGTCCGCGGCCGGCAGGCGATCCCAGCCGATCGCCGCCAGGAGCACCGCGACGGCCGCAGCCGCCACCAGGGTCGGTGCCATCGTCCAGCGCGGCGTCGTTACCGAGCCCGCTGGCGGCGACGAGCTGGCGGGCGGCGTGCTCACCGCCCGGCGGCGGTGCGCTGAGCCACCGTCGGCGGCCCGGGAACCTGCGTAAGCACGCGCGCAACGACATCGGCCGTATTGGTGCCATCTGCCCAGGCCTGGGTTGTCAGCGAGAGGCGATGGGCGAGCACCGGAACCGCCACGCGCTTGACATCATCCGGGGTGACAAAGTCCCGGCCATCGAGCACCGCCAGGGAGCGGCCGACGAGCATCAGCCCCTGGGAGCCACGCGGCGAGGAGCCGACCTCGACCACGCTCTCGCGCCTGGTGGCGGCGGCGATGTCGACGCAGTAGCGGGCGATGTCGGGCTCGACGTAGACGCTCTCGATGCCCGCCTGCATCGCCGCCAGCACACCCGGCGCGATAACGGGCTCGACGCTCGCCACCTCGTGGCGACGCTCCACGCGGCCCAGCAGCACCCTGGTCTCACCCTCGCGCGACGGGTAGCCGACCGCGAGCCGCAGCATGAAGCGATCGAGTTGCGCCTCCGGTAGCGCGTAGGTGCCCTCGTACTCGATCGGGTTGGAGGTGGCGATCACGTGAAACGGCGACGGGAGCTTGAAGCTCGTGCCCTCGACCGTCACCTGGCCCTCCGCCATCGCCTCCAGCAGCGCGGACTGGGTCTTGGGTGAGGTGCGGTTGATCTCGTCGGCGAGAAACAGGCCGGTGAACACCGGTCCCGGACGGAAGCTGAACTCGGTCGTGGCGGGCGAGTAGACGAAGGAGCCGGTGATGTCGGCGGGCAGCAGGTCGGGCGTGCACTGCAGGCGGCGGAAGTCCAGCCCGAGCGCGGTCGCCAGGCTGCGCGCCGCGAGCGTCTTGCCGAGACCTGGCACATCCTCGAACAGCACGTGACCGCCGGCCAGGATCGCCGCGAGCGCCAGCTCGAGCGCCTCCTCCATGCCCACCACCACCGTAGCGACGCGCTCGAGCACCCGCCGGGCCACGGTGGCGACCTCCGAGACGGGCATAGCGTCAGTGATCTGGTCCTCACTCACGGGTCTGGGGATAGTAGTTGGAGTTGACCCGATCGAGTGCGTCCAGCGTGCGTTCGAGCGTCCGCAGACTCACCCGGCCCCAGCGCTCGCGCGTGAGGACCCGGTAGACCTGCTCGCCGACGAGCGCCTGGATCTCCCCGCGGTGCGCCGGGTTTGCCAGGTCGAGCCCTTCGAGCGCCAGCCGGCGCCGGGCGACGCGGCGCAACTCGCGCTCGGCGGTCAGCCCGATCCGTCCCCAGCTGCCGCGCAGCGACCAGGCCATCGCCTCCACGTCGCCACGCGAGCCGTCGGCGCCGCGACGCTCGCTCGGCCGCCAGGACGGCAGCGCCGCGTCGGAGGCCGAGCTCGCAGCGCCAGCCGCCAAAACGATGACCGTTACAGCGGCGCCGAGGAGCAGCGCATGCCAGACGTCCACGCCGAAGTACCAGCAGACGAGCGCGATCAGCAGCGCCGAAGCCACAGGCCTCCAGGCCCTGCGCGACGGCATCTCAGACACCCTCCCGAGTCGCCGCGCCCGCGGCGCCCGCCGTGAGCCCCGGCCCTCGCCAACTCGCCACAAGCTCCGCCAGCGCGCCACGCGCGGCCGCGACCTCTCCCGAGGTCACCGGATGGTCGCCGAAGCGCACCTGCAGGTAGAGCCCGAGCAGCGTGCGCACCGCACGGTCATCAGCCAGGGCCGAGGCGAGGATCCGCGCCGTGAACTCTGTCGGGCTCTCCGCGGGGCGTCTCACGACGCCCGCCTGCGCCGCGGTCTCCTGCAGGCCGAGCCAGGCACGCACCACCGCGTCCGCCGGGTCGCGCCCCTCGTCCAGCACGCGCAGCGCGAGCTCCATGCCGGTGAGCAGCGCTTCCGGCTCGGGCTCCGGCTCAGTGGCCACCGGGACAGTCACGGCGGCCACCCTCGCTGTCGCGAGCGCCGGTGCGCGCAGCCGCTGGCGATAGCCGAGCACCAGGCGCAGGATCACTGCCGCAACGCCGATCGCGACCATCGCGAGCACCGCCACCCCCAGCCAGGTCGGCAGCTCGAGCGGCGTGATGTAGACGTGGCGCGGCTTGCTCTTCGCGGCCGCCCGCGGCGGCAGCTTGGTCGTCGCGCCGCGTCGGCGGCCAGCGCCGAGGTTCGGAAACCAGCGCGGCCCGGTGAAGTCCGCAGTCCCGCCGATGCCGGCAGCGACCACGACGGTCAGCGCCAGCGCGCCGGCCAGCGTCAGCCTGCGAGCCGCCGCGGCCCGTTCCCTCAGGCTGGAGTTGCTCGCGAGCCCGTTGCTGCGCACTCCCCCACGGTAGCCGAGGCGCGCGCCAGCAGCAGGTGGGTGCTGTAGTGCAGCTCGATCTGGCCCCCGTGCTCTTCAACGACGCCACGCACCCCGTCGAGCAGGCTCTCGCGAACGCCAGGCTCCAGCGCGAGATGGTCCCCGTAGGTGGAGAGCAGCTCGGCGTAGCCGGCGCCGTCATAGATCTCCGACCACTGATAGATGGCGCTGCGCAGGTCGCTGAACGCCCCGCGCCTGGGGGCATCTAGCAGCCACTGCCGGGCGAGCAGGTCGTGCTGCACCTCCACGTCCGCCATCGGCCCGAGCGTGGTGAGGTCGGCGCCGCTGCGCTCGTAGACCGCGTCCAGAGCAGGACGCAGAGGCGTCCTGCGCCAGTGCGGCAGGGTCCAGAACGCGGCGATGGTGCCGCCCGGACGAAGCGCCTCGTGGACCCGCTGCCAGCGTGCCCCAGGTGTCAGCCAGTGCCAGGACGTGGAAGCGAGCACCAGGTCGTAGGCGCCGGACTCGATCTCCGCCTCCTCGAAGTCCGCGACCTGCACGGTCACCTCGAGCCCGCTGCCGTCGAACTTCTCGCGGGTCAGCGCCGCCATCGCCGCCCCGGGCTCGATCGCGTCCACCGCTATCCCCCTCCAGGCGAACTGCGCGGTCGCCTGTCCCGTCCCGGATCCGATCTCCAGGGCCCGGGGCTGCGCCGGCAGCTGCGCATAGGCCAGGATCGCGTCGACCATCTGCTCCGGGTAGCCGGGGCGGGCGTTGTCATAGGCACACGCCGCGGCATCGAAGCTGGTTCGGCGCTGTTCGGTCAGGTCACTCATCAAGGCTCACGACGTGTGATCGGCAGCGCGCGGCAAAACCGTAGCCCGCGGCCACACAGCTCAAGCCCGCCGCCGCCGCTTCAGCTCGCGCGCGACCAGCGGTCGAGCACCATGAGCGTCTTGGTGCCCGTCACCCGCCCGGTACGCCGCAGCCGATTGACCACCGCCTTCAGGTGCTCAACGTCGTTGACGCGGATGCGCAACAGCGCGTCGGGATCGCCGGCCATCGTGAAGACCTCGTGGATCTCCGGGATCTGGGCGACCTGACCGAGGATCTCATCGATGTCGGCATTGCCCGCGAAGCGCAGCTCCGTGAAGGCTTCGATCGTGGGACCGATCACCGCATGGTCGACCGCGACCGTGTAGCCGGTGATCACGCCGAGCCGCTCGAGCCGGTCGATCCGGCGCTTGACGGGGGCTGAGGAGAGGTTCACCCGGGCGGCGATATCGGTGATCGTGCGGCGAGCGTCCTCGCGCAGCAGCGCGATGATCTGCTCATCGATCTCGTCGAGCTTCACGATGCCCGCCATGACGCAACAAATCGTATCCGGAGGCCGCTGTGTACGCCTGTTTCATGCGCAGTATGCGGGAACGGTGCGACCTGGTTGCCGCTTGGCCCGCGCTGCACTTTGCTTGTCGCATCTGCAACCAGACGTGGAGGGAGGCAGCCATGGCGGAGGCAACCATCGACTACTGGGCGAGCGAGCAGCTCGTTCTCTGTCACGACGACCAGCTTGGTCTGCGGGCGGCGATCGCGGTCAACGACACGACGCTCGGCCCGGGACTCGGCGGCGTGCGCTGCGTGCGCTACCCGTCGGACAGCGCGGCGATCACAGAGGCGCAGCGCCTGGCCGCCGCGATGACGCTCAAGAACGCCTTTGCCGGGCTGCCCTACGGCGGTGCCAAGTCGGTGATCGAGGCGCCCGGACCGAACGTAGACCGCAGCGCCCTGATGCGCCGCTTCGGCCAGTTCGTGATGCGCACCGGCGGCGCCTACATCCCCGGCGTCGACATGGGCACGAGCATCCACGACCTCCAGCTGATGGCCGACGCCGGTGCCGAGGTCTCCTGCAACGAAGAGGACCCCTCGCCGTGGACGGCGGTTGGGGTCGCGGCGGCGGTGCGCGCCGCGATCGAGCAGACGGACCGGCGCGAAGGAATCGAAGGGGCACGGGTGCTGATCCAGGGCGCCGGGCACGTCGGCGCGGCGCTCGCGCACGACCTCGCGGCGGACGGCGCGAGGATCGTGGTGGCCGACATAGACCCTGAGCGCGCCGCCCGCGTGGCCGCCGAGGTCGGCGGGCGCACGGTCGCCGCCGATGAGGTGCTCACCACCCCGTGTGACGTGCTCTCCCCCTGCTCGGTGGCCAAGGTGATAACGCCGGAGCGGGTCCCGACCCTTGCCTGCCGGATGCTCGTGGGCGCAGCCAACGACACGCTCTCAGACGGCAGCTGCGCCGAGCTGCTCGCCGCCCGTGGGATCACCTACGTGCCCGACTTCATCTCGAACGCCGGCGGCGTGATCCACATCCACAGCCTGCGCGCACGCCACGACGAGGAGCGCCTGCGCGCCGACGTGCTGCGCATCGGGGCGCGCACCCGCGAGGTGCTGGAGACCGCTGGCGCGACCGGCCAGACACCGCTCGCGGTGGCGGTGGCGCGCGTGCGGCGGATCCTCGCGGACGCGCGTGACGCTTCGGCCGGCGCGCGTAGCAGCGGCGCAGCGCGCCGGGACAGCGAGCGGAGCCTGACCGCAGCATGAGCACGCTCACGCCCCTGCGCAAGCTGCGCCTGGAAGACCGCTACGAGGCCACAAGCGGCGAGATCCTGCTTGACGGGATGCAGGCGATCGTGCGCATGATGCTCGACCTGCGCGCGCTGGACGCCCGCCGCGGCCACGACACGGGTGTGTTCGTCAGCGGCTACCCGGGCTCGCCGCTCGGCGGCCTGGACCTGGAGCTGGAGCGCAACGCCAAGCGGATCGCCGCCGCCGGGATCGTCTTCCAGCCGGGCCTCAACGAGGAGCTCGCCGCCACCGCTGTGGCGGGCACCCAGCTCTTGCGCGAGCTGCCGGGAGCGACCAGGCAGGGCGTGACCGGGTTCTGGTACGGCAAGTCGCCGGGCCTCGACCGGGCAAGCGATGCCATCCGCCACGGCAACCTCTCCGGCACCGCCCCGCTGGGCGGTGCCGTCGCCCTGATCGGTGACGACCCGCTCGCCAAGTCCTCGACCGTGCCGGGCAGCTGCGAGCAGACCTGCCGCAGCCTGTGGCTGCCGGTGCTGGAGCCGGGTTCGGTGGCGGAGCTGATCGAGCTCGGCCTGCACGCGGTCGCGCTCTCGCGCCACTCCGGCGCGTGGACGGCGCTCAAGGTGCTGACCGACGTGGCCGACTCCTCCGGGGTGGCCCTGGCCGGCGCGGCGCTCGACGCGATCCCGGAGCTCGCGCCGCGGCCCTACCACTCACCGCCGGTGCTGCTCGCGCCGACCACTCTGGACGCCGAGCGCGACCTCTTCACCGCGCGCCTGGAGCGCGCCCGCGAGTACGCGCGGCTGGCGGGCCTCAACCATGTCGTGTTCGAGCCGGAGCGCCCGCGGATCGCGGTTGTCGCGGTCGGCATGGGGCAGCAGGCGCTGTCGCGGGCCCTCTCGGAGCTCGGCCTGCGGCGCGAGCAGCGGGACGCCCTCGGCCTGCGGCTCGTGCACGTGCGGATGCCGTGGCCGTTTGATGAGGGAGAGCTGCGGGGCTTTGCGGCCGGGGTCGAGCGGGTGCTGGTGATCGAGGACAAGCTGCCGTTCATCGAGGCGGCGCTCAAGGAGGCGCTATACCGGACCGCGGACGCACCCCTCGTGCTCGGCAAGAGCGACACCTCGGGCGGCGAGCTTCTGCCGGTGAGCGGTGCGGTATCGGCCGACGATGTGGCGCGCGCGCTCGCACGGGCGCTGCCGGACGAAGCCGTTTGGGAGGAACTGCGCGCCCGCCTGGACGCCGTGCTCGTGGACGGCACCCACCCGCTCGACCGGCTTGCGGCTGAGATGAAGCGCACCCCCTACTTCTGCTCGGGCTGCCCGCACAACACCTCCACACGCGTTGGCGCCGAGCAGCTCATCGGGGTCGGGATCGGATGTCACACGATGGTGGCGCTGGAGAGCGGCGACCGCCGCGGCCACGTGCTCGGGATGCCGCAGATGGGCGGCGAGGGGGCGCAGTGGATCGGGCTTGCGCCGTTCTCGGCCCAACAGCACTTCACCCAGAACCTGGGCGACGGCACCTTCCACCACTCCGGCTCGCTGGCTGTGCGCGCCGCCGTGGCCGCCGGCGTGAACATCACCTACCGCCTGCTCTACAACGACGCGGTCGCGATGACCGGTGGCCAGCGGCCGCAGGGCAAGATGTCGGTGGCGCAGATCGTCTCCGAGCTTGCGGCGGAGGGCGTCGCGCGGATCGTGATCACAACGCCCGAGCCGGAGCGCTACCAGGATGTGACGCTGCCAGCGCTCGCCTCTGTGCGCCACCGCGACCAGATCGCCGCCGTGCAGGCGGAGCTCGCGAGCGTGAAGGGCGTGACCGTGCTGATCCACGACGACCGCTGCGCCACCGAGAAGCGGCGCATGCGCAAACGTGGGCTGCTGCCCGCACCGACGGAGCGGGTCTGGATCAACGAGCGCGTCTGCGAGGGCTGCGGCGACTGCGGCGAGCAGTCATCCTGCCTGTCGGTGCAGCCGGTTCAGACCGAGTTTGGCCGCAAGACGCGCATCCACCAGAGCTCGTGCAACCTCGACATGAGCTGCATCAAGGGTGACTGCCCGTCGTTTCTGCTGGTGGAGCCGGCGAAGCAGGCCGCACCAGCTGCGGGCCCGGCGATCCCCGAGGCTCCCAGCGACCTGCCCGAGCCGGAGCTGCGCGTGCCGTCAGAGATGCTGGTGCGGATGCCCGGCGTCGGCGGCACCGGTGTGGTGACCGCCGCCGCGATCCTGCGTACCGCGGCGCACCTGGAGGGACTGCACGCCGCGGCGCTCGACCAGACCGGACTTGCGCAGAAGGGCGGCCCGGTGATCTCGGACCTGCGCATCGCGCCCGCGCCGATCGCGGGCCAGGTGCGCGCCACCGACGGCAGCGTCGATCTGCTGCTCGGCTTTGACCTGCTCGGCTGCGTGACCCCCCAGACCGTCGCGACGCTTTCGGCGCAGCGCACCGTCGCGGTGCTCTGCACCGACGTCTCACCGACGGCGTCGATGGTGCTCGACGTGAGCACGCCCGCCCCCGACCCGGAGCGGCTGGTGGCGCGCGTACGCCGCATGACCCGCGGTGACGAGGCCGTGGCGATCCCGGCCGAGGCGCTCTCCGAGGCGCTGTTCGGGAGCCACCTGCAGGCCAACCTGCTGCTGATCGGCGCCGCCTATCAGCACGGCTGCCTGCCGCTGCGCGCCGACGCGATCGAGCGCGCGATCGAGCTCAACGGCACCGCCGCGGCCGCCAACGTGGCCGCCTTCCGCTGGGGCCGGGTGGCGGTGGCGGCGCCGGAGCTGCTGCCGAGGCCCGAGTCCGCGACCGGCGCGCCGGCGCCGGCTGAACCGCTTGCGGCGCGACTCGAGCGGTACGCGCGCGAGCTCGTCGCCTATCAGGATGAGCGCTACGCGGCGCGCTTCACGCGCGACGTGGAGCGGCTGGCTGCGCTGGTGCGCGAGCGGCTCGGCGAGGGCGGCGAGCCGCTCTCGGCGGCCTACGCCGACGGGCTCTACAAGCTGATGGCCTACAAGGACGAGTACGAGGTCGCGCGCCTGCACCTGGACAGCATCGAGCGCGCACGCCTTCAATCCGAGTTCGGGCCCGCAGCGCGCGTGAAGGTGCTGCTTCACCCGCCGGTCCTGCGCGAGCGCGGCATGCAGCGCAAGCTGCGCCTCGGCCGCTCGGCGGAGCCGCTGTTTCAGACGCTCGTGCGCGCCCGGCGCCTGCGCGGCACGCCGCTTGACCCGTTCGGCCGCACCGAGGTGCGCCGTGTCGAGCGGGAGCTGGTCGACGAATACCGCGAGCTGGCAGCGCGCGCGGCTGCGCGCCTCGAGCCGCTGAACGCCGCGGTCGTGACCGAGATCCTGCAGCTTCCCGACATGGTGCGCGGCTACGAGCAGATCAAGCTGGGCAACGTCGCGCGGATGCGGGCGCGGGCGGCGGAGCTGATGGCGGCGATCCAGGTTGCCCCGCAAGACGGGCCGGCCGCCGAGCGCGTGCCGACATCCACTGCGGCGCCGTCGCGCTGAGCCTCAGACCCGGCTCCAGCTGCGGCCACCGTCGCGTGTGCGCCACAGGCTCGAGGCGACCCCGGGCCCGACTCCCTGCGCGAGCGCCCAGCCGTCCCGTGCGTTGATGAACGTGACCTGGAGGCTGCCGGCGGCGTCGCTTCCGACCTGGGGCCAGACCCGCCAGCTGCGCCCGCCGTCAAAGGTGCCCGCAAGCGAGCTGCGGTCGCCGGCGTAGAAGGCTGTGCTGGACGACAGAGCGTAGAGGTCGCCGATGTAGCCGCCCACCGGAAGCCGTCCGCGGCAGCGCTCGGCACCCGCCACGCAGCTCCTGGCGGTGACCCGCCAGCGTTCTCCGGCTCGACGTGAGAGCGCAACCGCCTTGAGCTGCAAGCCGGCGGCTGGCTCGCTCGCGCACGCGAGCCAGCGGGCACCGTCGGAGGCGATCGCAAGCGCTGTCTGAAACGGGTTGGGCATACAGGCCACAGAGGTGGACACCCAGTGCTTCGCGCCGGCGGCGAGCGACTGCACCGCGACCGTCGTCGGATATGGGACAGCGGAGCGGGCTGTCACCTCAGGCTAGGCGAGCAGGACGCCGCCGTCGGGCGCGAGCGCAAGCGGCTGATCGGCCCCCGCCTGCGCCAACCGCACATCCAGTCCTGGCATCACCCGCACCACCGGCTGCACCGGCGCGGCGCGCCAACTCTGGCCGCCGTCCTCAGACCGGATGACGTGCACGGCGCAGCGCGCGGCGTATGCGCGGCAGCGCGTGACGAGCGCCCACGCGCGCTGGCCACGAACCGCGAGGCCGACGAGCGTGCCCGGTAGCTGCACCTGCTGCCAGCTCGCCCCCATGTTGCGGCTGCTCGCAACCTGCGGCCCGGCTGCGAGCAGCTCGAGCGGCCCCGCGAACCCGACCTCCCGGTATGAGGTCCCGGGCTGACAGTTGCTCCGCGCGAGCGCCCTGCCCGCCGGCTCGAAGCGCGCGCCACCATCGCTGGTGGCGCGCGTGTAGAGCACGCAGCTGACCGGTCCGCTGCCGTTGACCGGATAGCGCTCGGTCTCAAACAGCCCGACCCCGCGGCTCGGAGAGCTGAACGCGACCCAGCGCAGGCTCGTGAGGGTCGTGTAGCGCGCGGCGCCGCTCGCCACGGTACCGCCAGCGGCCGCGCAGATCAGGGCTGCGATCAGACCCGCAGTCGCGCGCCCAGAGCGGTTTGGAGGCGTCCATCTCATCTGCTTTGCCCTTGCCTCAGCCTCGCGGCCCGTGACCGGCGCCTGCGGCAAGCGGGCGACGGGAATCGAACCCGCCCTAGAAGCTTGGAAGGCTTCGGTGCCACCACAACACTTCGCCCGCGGTGAGAGTCAAGAGCTTAGCCTCTCGCCGAGGCGGCTGCCAGCGCTCGCGGGCGAGAGGCTACCCCCACTCCAGCCCCCTACAATGGCCCCACCGAAGGGGAGTAGCACAATTGGTAGTGCACCGGTCTCCAAAACCGGGGGTTGCAGGTTCGAGTCCTGTCTCCCCTGCTTCGGGAATGGCGCGAACTGCAGGCCTTTCTTATCTGAACCCGTCCTAGTCGATCGTCTTGGTCGAGCTTGGCTACCAAACCTCACCCCCGGTTGGCCGCAATCGCGCCAGCGGTAACGCGGACGAAGCCGAGAGCTGGTCGCGACCACGGTATCGTTCGAGTTGAGGACCGACAAGCGAAGCTTCGCGGCCGAGGAAGCGCGGGCCGCAGGCGAGCGGATCGGAATCGACTGGGCCAGGCCACGCTTCGACGTCGATATCACCGCAAAGATCGCCCGTGCGCATCTCAACGCGCTCCCAGCACAGCGGTGCCCGAAGTTGCGGTCTCCCGCAAGTTGGATCGTCCCGGGACGCTGCTGGTCGACACGCACGCGCTGCCGCGCTGGCTCGCCGCCGACCTTCGCGTGAACGGTGGCCGCCGACGCCTTCGTCATGCTTGCTGACATGACCGAAGCGATCCCCCCCGAACCCACGCTGCCGCCACCTGACCTGCTTCGAAGCCAGTTTCCCGGCCTCAGCGAAGACGTGGCAGCGCTCGACGGCGCCGCCGGCACACAGGTGCCGCAGGCGGTGATCGACGCTGTCGGGGGCGCTCTGGCCAGCGCGATGGCCAACACGCACGGAGTCTTCGCGGCGAGCGAGCGGACCGATCGCGTGGTTGAGGCTGCGCGCCTGGCGCTCGCAGACCTGCTCGGCGGCCACCCCGGCGGGGTGGTCCTCGGCCCGAATATGACGACGCTCACGTTCCATCTCGCCGACACGCTCGCGCGAGACTGGGACCACGGCGATGAGGTCGTCGTCAGCTCGCTCGACCACGACGCCAACATCCGCCCGTGGGTGCTCGCAGCCGAGCGTGCCGGCGCGAGCGTGCTGATCGCCGAAGTGGACCCGAGCACGGGCGAGCTGCCGGCAGAGGCCGTCGCATCAGTGCTCTCCGAGCGCACGCGGCTCGTGGCTGTGACGGCCGCGTCGAACCTGATCGGCACCAAGCCGGACATTCCCGCGATCACCGCACTCGCCCACCAGGCCGGGGCGCTCAGCTACATCGACGGGGTCCACGCGACCGCGCACGGTCCGGTTGACGTGGCGGCGCTCGGCGCCGACTTCTACGCCTGCTCCTCCTATAAGTTCTGCGGTCCGCACACAGGCTGTGTGATCGCCAGGCCAGAGCTGCTCGAGCGGCTCACGCCCGCCAAGCTGCTGCCATCCCCCACCAGCGTCCCCGACCGCTTCGAGCGCGGCACGCCCGCCTTTGAGCTGCTCGCCGGTGTCACGGCGGCGATCGACTGGCTCGCCGGTCTGGCAGGCAGCACCGGCAGCCGCCGCGAGCGCCTGCGCGCGAGCTTCGATGCGATCGAGACGCACACGCAGGCGCTGCTGCGGACACTGCTTCAGGGCCTGGCCGAGATCGAGACCGTCGAGCTGGTCGGCTCGCCGCGCCGGCGCGCCTCGACCGTCGCCTTCACGGTGCGCGGACAGCACCCGCAAGAGGTCGCAGAGAGCCTGGCTGCGCGCGGCGTCTCGGTCTGGCACGGCGACAACTACGCCTTCGAGCTCGTGCGCCGCCTCGGCCACGAGACCACCGGCGGCGTCGTGCGCGCGAGCATCGTGCTCTACAACACGCAGGCCGAGATCGACCGGCTGCTCGAGGCGGTCGCGGGGCTGTAGACGACGCCCCGCGCTTCGCTGTTTCACCGTCGCAACTCCGCGGAGTTGCGCTTGCGTGCGCAACCAAACCTCCGGGCGACACACTGTCCGGAACTTGCCACCTGCAGGTCAACCGCCGGCCGCTGTGGCGGGTGGCCCGGCACTGTCGGCCGGGCCACCCAGCGGAAACGACGATCTACCGCGAGCCCACCAGCGGGTCGGGGACGATGCGCATGTAGGGAACCGGCGCGCGCCAGCCGTCCGGGTAGCGCTGCTTGGCCTCCTCTTCGCTGACCGAGCCGGCGATGAACAGCTCGTCGCCCGGCCGCCACTGCGCGGGGGTGCTGAGCTGGTTTGCCTCGGTCACCTGCAGCGCGTCGATCGCCCGCAGGATCTCATCGAAGTTGCGCCCCACGCTCATCGGATAGATCAGCACCAGCTTGATGCGCTTGTCGGGTCCGATCACGAACACGTTGCGCAGCGTCGCGTTCTGCGCCGGGGTGCGCTGCGTCGGGTCACCGCTCACGTCGGCGGGCAGCATGCCATAGGCCTTCGCAACCGTGAAGTCGGTGTCGGCGATCATCGGGAAGTCAGGCGCCGTGCCCTGCGTGGCCTCGATGTCCTTGGCCCACTTGGCATGGTTGTCGACAGGGTCGACGGACAGCCCGATGATCTTCACGCCGCGGCGGTCGAACTCCGGCTTGATCTTCGCCATGTAGCCGAGCTCGGTGGTGCACACCGGCGTGAAGTCGCGCGGATGCGAGAACAGCACAGCCCAGCTGTCGCCGATCCACTCGTGAAACCTGATGCGGCCCTCAGTCGTCTCCATCTCCAGGTCTGGAGCCACGTCACCAATCGTCAAACTCATCTCGAACTCCTCTTGATTTTGCGGTTGCCACCCCCTGCTCCGCTCAGCCAGCGAGACTACGCCTCGCCCAGATCATAGGCCCGGTAGAGGTAGTCGATCGGGTGCGCCGAGGGCAGCCCGCTGCCGTGCGTGATCTGCCAGCGACAGGTCTCCGAGTCGCAGGCCACGGCCGCCGCACGGCTTGAGCGCGCCTGCTCGAACAGGTCGGCGCCGACCGCCATCGCGATCTCGTACTTCTCCGCCTTGAGGCCGTAGGTGCCGGCGATCCCGCAGCAGCGCGCATCGAGCTCCCGCACCTTCAGGCCCGGGATCAGCGCGAGCAGCTCGAGCGCCGGCTTGCCGATCCCGTGCCCCTGCTGCTGGCAGGGCGCGTGGTAGGCGACCGTCTCGTGCAGCTCGCGGAAGTCGGTGGCGAGCTCACCCGCGTCGTGGAGCTCGAGCAGCAGCTCGCAGACGTCGTAGGTGCGCGCCGCCACGCGCGCGAGCACCGGGTCGTGCTCCAAGCCCAGGATCTCGCGGGCCTCGCGCTTGAGCATCAGCGTGCAGCTCGTGGCGTTGCCGACGATCACCGTGCCGGGGTCGGCGAGCTGCGGCTCGAGCGCCCGCGCCAGCGCCCGCACACTCCGGCGCGCGTCGTCGAAGAGGCCGCTTGACTGCAGCGGCAGACCACAGCAGCCCTGCTTGGGGACGATCACCTCAAAGCCGTTGTGCTCGAGCACCGCGACCACGCGCTCGCCCTCCCACGGCTCGTAGAACTCCGTCCCGCAGCCGTGGAAGTACACGACCCGCCGATGTCCCGCGGGGCTCCGGTGCGCGCTCGCCCAGGCCGAGAAGCGCCGCCCGGCGAACCGTGGGGCAGGCGCGTCGCGGTGAACGCCGAGCAGCCGCTCGCCGGCCACCCGCAGCGCGCGCGAGGCGAGCGCGCGATTGGCGAGTCCGGCGACCGGTGTCCCCAGCCGCCCCAGCAGCGTCGGCCGCGCGATCAAGCGGTCGCGCAGCGGCACGCCGCGCTCACGCTTCATGCGGCTGCGCGCCCGCGCGTTCAGCTCAGCGATCTTCACTCCCTGCGGGCAGACCTGCGTGCAGATCCCGCAGCCGGAGCAGTAGTCGACCGATAGATCGACGCTCGGCTCTCCGGCCACCCGGTAGCGCTCCGCCTGCGGCCCAGCGTACTTGGGTCCGGGAAAGAGCGCCGTCACAGCGGCGACCGGGCAGGCGGTCTCGCAGATCGTGCACTTGACGCAGTGGTCGAGCGTGCCGCGCAGCGCCCCGAGCTCGGCGAACTCCTCCATCAGGCCGTGGCCCCCTCTGCCGGCGCCGCTGCGCCGCTGCTTTGCGGCGCCGGGGCCGCGCCCAGCTCACCCGCCAGCACCGCCGCCACCCGGTAGCCGCTCGCCAGCGCGATCCCCTCCCCCGACGCCTCGCGCCAGGGCACCGCCCCCGGCAGCGACGCACCCGCCACGAACACGTTCTCCGCACCCACCGCGCGCAGATCATCGCCAACCGCGACACCGGCCCGTGAGAGCGGCTGCTCGTCAAAGTAGCCCTCGACAAAGCGCGGGGCGCCCTCCCGGGGGAGCCCCGCAAGCGGCAGGCCGAACACCTCCTCGCGTGCGCGCCAGTGCGAGTCCAGTGACAGCGCGCCAGAGTGAAAGCCGCCCGTTGCGAGCACGTAATGCTCCGCCTCGTAGCTCGTCGGCGAGCCGGCTGTGTCGGTGGCGATCCTGGTGATCCGCTCACCGGAGCGCTCGTGTGAGACCACCCTCGAGCCGAGCACGAGCGTGCCGCCGGCGGTGCGCAGCGCGTGGCGCAGGATCTCATCGAGGCGCGTACCGGGAACCGACGGCGGCAGCGTCGGGATCTCGAACACCGGCCGGCCGAGCCGCTGCCCGAGCTCCGCGTGCACGGCGTGCGGCTCGCGCAGGCCGAGGATCGCGGGCACGCCGACGGCCTCACTGGCGCCGACGGCGCTTGCCAGGCGCGCCGCGAACGCGCCGCGCGTCCGGGGATCATCGAGCGCCCGTGCCAGCTCGAGCGTCGAGGCGTCGGCACGGCTTGTCTCCAGCGCCACGCTGTGGGCGCTCGCCTCGATCCCGGCGGCGGCGAGGTTGTCGGCGCAGAGCTTGGCATGGAAGTCGCGCAGGGCCGGGACCCCCACGATCGCCACCCGGTGCAGCGTCGCCGCCTCGCCCGCCGTGAAGCTCGTGGGGGCGCAGGCTGTCGGCTTGAGCGCGCCGAGCGCGGTGACGAGCCGCATGTTGGCCTCGATCCCGCCGGCGTAGGCATAGCCGGCAAGCGGCCCCGCGGCGACGGTCTGTATCAGCCACCGGACCGCCTCGGCCACCACCTCCGCGCCGATCAACGCGTACGGGTGCTCCGGCCGGCGGGCGGCGAGCCGCTCGATCCCGCGCCGCGGCGAGGCCAGGGGCGACGGCTCCCCGGGCAGGTAGCCGGCCACATCGATCCAGCCGGGCGCCAGGCGCGTCGAGCCGCTCCCCGCGGCGATGACGATCACCCGCGCGCCCACCTGCGCGAGGCGGATGGCGGCGGCAAGCCCGGCGCTGCCGGCGCCGATCACGACCGCGTCCGCACGCCTGGAGCCCCTCACCGCTGGTCCCCTCCCACAGGCAGGTGGTCGACGTCGAGCACCCCGTGGAACACCCACTCGTCGAAGCGCATCTGCCGCAGCTGGTCGCCGTAGAGCACCGGCCAGACCCCCCTCCAGCGCTCGGCGAGGAACTCGGTGAGCGCCCGGTCGGTGTCGGGCGCGCTCGCCGACGCCCGCTCGTGCATGATCCCGGCGGCGCGGTAGATGCAGAAGCCACCCTGGCAGGGGCCCATGCCCAGGCGCAGGCGCCGGCGCAGGTCATCAAGGCTCGCCTCCGGGCTCTCTGCGAGCGCGGCCTCGAGCTGCTCGCGCGAGACCAGCTCGCACTCGCAGACGACCCGGCGCCCCGCGAGCGCCGCCTCCTTGCGCGCGAGCCGCCCGCCCAGGCGGTAGTGCTCGCCGGACTCCGAGCCGGGCAGCGGCGTGCTGCCGGTCGCACACGGGCGCATGCGGGAGAGCATCCAGCAGACCAGATCGACCGTCTCCTGGGCCATCAGCCGGAAGGTCGTGAGCTTTCCGCCGGTGATGGTTATGAGGCCGCCGACGCCGTCGCGCTGGCGGTGGTCAAGCAGCGCGTGGGCGCGCGTCACGTCGCGGGTCGCGACAGCGGCAGCCTTGCCGTCCTGAAAGAGTGGCCGCACGCCGGTCCAGACCCGCAGCGCCCGCGCCTGCCTGAAGCCGGGCACGAGCTTCTCGCCCTCGTCGAGCATGCTGTCCACCTCGGCCGGCGGGACGCTGTGGTCGTCGGGGTCCTCGGTGTGCTCGTCGGTGGTGCCGATCACCGACACGGTGCGGATCGGCACGAGGATGTCACCGTCTGAGGGCATCTGGCAGCGGTTGATCACCGTCTGCACCAGCCGGTGGTTCATCGCGATCATGATCCCGCGGCCGGGCAGCACGCGCACACCCTCGATGCCCGCGAGCGATGCGATCTGCCCCGCCCAGGCACCCGCGGCGTTGACGGTCACGCGCGCCTCGATCGACACGTCCTCACCGGTCCGCAGGTCATGCACGAGCGCGCCGGTAACCGTGTCGTCGCGGCGCTGGACTGCGCGAACCTCGTGGTGGGTGAGGATCCGCGCGCCGTGGCGGCGCGCCCCTTCAGCGAGCGCCGCAACGGTCTTCCACACGTCGATCGCTGCGTCCAGCACCCGGAAGGCGCGGGAGATCTCGGGGTGCAGGCGGGGCTGCTCGCGCAGCGCCTGGGCGACCGGGATCTCCTCGCAGTCCACGCCGGCGCTGTGGCACGCTTCGACGAACCGGTCGGCGTAGGCGGGGTCGTCCCAGGGTGTGGTGACGAACAGGCCGCCGGTGTCCTCGATGCAGTCGGCGGCGACCCGGCGCAGGATGCGGTTCTCGGCGCCGCACTCGCGCGCCGCCCGGGGGTCCTTGACGACGTAGCGCCCGCCGGAGTGAAGCAGCCCGTGGAAGCGGCCGCTGGTGCCCTCGGCCAGGTCGCCGCGGTCGACCAGGATCACGTCGAAGCCCCTCTGTGCCGCGTCCCAGGCGACGCCGGCGCCTGTGGTCCCGCCGCCGATCACGAGCACTTCTGTGGTGAGCGTGATCACTTCGCCCCGAGACTACCTGCTCACACCCAGTCGAGGCTACGGCTGACAGCCTTCTGCCAGCGCTCGAGCTCCGCCGCCCGCCAGGCGGCGTCCCTGCGCGGTCGCCAGCGCTCGCCTTCAGACCAGTTGTCGCGCAGCTCCTGCTCGCTCTCCCAGAAGCCGGTTGCCAGGCCGGCCGCGTAGGCGGCGCCCAGCGCGGTCGTCTCCGCCACCGCCGGGCGCACCACATCGACCCCCAGGATGTCAGCCTGGAACTGCATCAGGACCTCGTTTGCAACCATGCCGCCGTCCACCTTGAGCTCGGCCGGCTCGAGCCCGGCATCGGCCCGCATCGCCGCCACGATCTCAGCCGTCTGAAAGGCTGTTGCCTCGAGCGCCGCCCGCGCGACGTGACCCTTGTCGACGTAGCGGGTCAGGCCGACGAACACGCCGCGGGCGTCGGGCCGCCAATGCGGCGCATACAGCCCGGAGAAGGCCGGCACGATGTAGAGCCCGCCGTTGTCCTTCACGGTTGCCGCCAGCGGCTCCACCTCGGCCGCCGAGCCGATGATCCCGAGGTTGTCACGCAGCCACTGAACGAGCGCGCCGGTGACCGCGATCGACCCCTCCAGCGCGTAGACCGGGGCCTGCCGGCCGAGCCGGTAGCAGACGGTTGAAAGCAGCCCGTGGCGGGACTCGGGGATCTCAGCGCCGGTGTTGAGCAGCATGAAGTTGCCGGTCCCGTAGGTGTTCTTCGCACCCCCGGGCTCGAAGCAGGCCTGCCCGAAGGTCGCGGCCTGCTGGTCGCCGAGCACGCCCGCGACCGGCACGCCCGCCACAACGCCCCCGGCCACCGCAGCGGACACCTCACCGTAGGTCTCGCTCGAGGAGCGGATCTCGGGCAGCATCCCAAGCGGCACGCCGAACGCGTCCGCGAGCCATGGGTCCCAGGCAAGCGTGCGGAGGTCCATCAGCAGGGTGCGGCTGGCGTTGGTGACGTCGGTGGCGTGCAGGCCGCCGTCCGAGCCGCCGGTCAGGTTCCATACGAGCCAGCTGTCGATCGTGCCGCACAGCAGCTCGCCTGCCGCCGCGCGCTCGCGGGCGCCGGGGATGTTGTCGAGCAGCCAGCGGAGCTTGGGCGCGGAGAAGTAGCTGGCGAGCGGCAGGCCGGTGCTTGCGCGGAACCGGTCCCGGCCGCCGTCGGCCGCGAGCTCCGCGACGATCTGCTCGGTGCGCGTGTCCTGCCAGACGATCGCGTTTGCCAGCGGCCGGCCGGTGCGCCGTTCCCAGGCGACGGTGGTCTCGCGCTGGTTTGCGATCCCGAGCGCGCAGACATCCCGAGGACCGGCACCGGCTCGGCTGACGGCCTGCGCGAGGACCTCCTGAACCGCCCGCCAGATCTCCAGCGGGTCGTGCTCCACCCAGCCGGGCGCGGGGTAGATCTGGGCGTGCTCCCGCTGGGCGCTCGCGACCACGCACCCGCGACTGTCGAAGACGATCGCGCGGCTGCTCGTCGTCCCCTGGTCGATCGCGACCACATAGCGGGCCATACGCGACCCTTCAGGCGAACAGCTCTCGCAGGTGCGCGTTCAGGAACACGCCCCGCGGGTCGAGCCGGCGGCGGATCGCGATGAAGTCATCGGCGCGCGGGTACAGCGCGTGCAGGCGCTCGGGGGTGAGGAAGTGCAGCTTGCCCCAGTGCACGCGCGCATCGAACTGCGCGAGCAGCGCGTCCACGGCGCGCAGGTACCCCCAGTAGTCGGTACCGGGTTGGCCGGAGACCGAGATCACGGCGCTGGCGCGCCCGTAGTTGGGTGAGAGGTGCGCCTCGTCGGGCCCTACCGTGCGGACCTCCATCGGGAAGACAGACAGCGGCAGGCTCGCGAGCATCAGCTCGCGCATCGCCCGCATCGCCTCCGGCCCGCGCTCGAGCGGCACGAAGTACTCGAGCTCGTGGAAGTTCGCGTCGTAGACCATCGGGTAGATCCGGTAGCAGCGGTCAACACGCCTGCCCGGCGTGGCGCTGTCCGGCTCGTCTGGGGCGGCCTCGTCGTAGATCTTCACGTAGCAGCGGTCGGCCATCGGCTGGCCGTGCCCGTCGAGGTTGTAGAGCGCGCCGGACTCCTCCGCCGGCAGCCAGAAGAGGCCGAAGTGGCGGTGCTCCGTGACGAGCTCATCCCAGCGCTCCATCACCTCATCCCAGCTCCAGATCCCCACCTGCTCCCTGAGGCGGTAGGCACTCGTCACCTCGAGCTCGAGGCGGGTCATCACGCCGAGCATCCCCACCGCCACCTGCGCTGCGGCCAGCAGCTCCGGCTCGTCCTCGCCGATCGTGCGCACCTCACCGGCGGCGGTCACGAGCGTCACGCCACGCACCACGCCCGAGAGGCTCGTGAAGCGCGGGCCGGAGCCGTGCGTGCCGGTCGCCACCGCACCGGCGATCTGCTGGGTGTCGATGTCGCCCTGGTTGATCAGCGCAAGCCCCTCCCGCCAGAGCGGCTCGTAGAAGCCGTGGATCGGCGTGCCGGCGAGCGCCACCGCGCGGCTGCGCGCGGCGTCGGCCGACACCACGCCGCTCAGCGCGGAGAGGTCCAGCAGCAGGCCGTCGGTTTGGACGATCGGGGTGAACGAGTGACCGGCGGCCGCCACCCGGACACCCGCCCCGCGCGCGGCCGCGGCCGCCACCAGCGCTGCCACCTCCTCCTCGCTGCGTGGGGCGGCGCGGAAGCGCGGCGTGCACGTGCGGTTGCCAACCCAGTTGGTCCACTCGCGGCCCGGCGGCAGCACGGCGGCTGAGCCCATCTCTTCACCCAAGGTGCTCGAGCACGCCGGCGAGCGAGAGCGCCTTGCGGAGATCGATGCCGGGGCGCTGCCCCATCGGGCCGGTCGCCTCCGGGATGTCGTCATCAAGCGCCATGGTGGTCCGGATATGGGCATCATACCGTCAAGTGAGGTGCATCTTGATGCCGTCGCGTCGTGGTGTCGTGAGCTTCCCGGCCGAGCGAGACTGACCGCAGCAACCCAGCGCCTGGCGTCAGACCGAGGTCCCGGGGGCGGTTCGATATGCTTACTCACAGTCAGATGGAGCCCTGACGAGGGGTCCGGCACGGCACTCAGCCGCGCGGACCCCCGAACCGCCCGCCACAACAAGGGCTGATGACTCCTTTCGCGACGGTAAGGCGACCAATGAACGCGGAAGGAGCAGGTCGGGCCGCATGCCCACGCTTCCCAACTGGGCAATTCAGGTGCTGCAGGTGCTCGTCATCCTCGTGCTGGCGCCGCTCCTCACCGGCATCATCGCGCGCGCCGAGGCGATCATCCAGCAGCGCCGCGGACCGCGGATCCTGCAGCCCTACTACGACATCCTGAAGCTGCTTGAGAAGGAGACGGTGCTGCCGGAGCCGGCCGGGCCGCTGTTTCGCGCAGCGCCCTACGTGAGCTTCGCGGCCTACGCGACCGTGCCGCTGCTGATCCCGGTGCTGACCACCTTCGGTCTCCCACTGGGCTGGATGGCGGACTTCTTCGGCGTCGGCATGATCCTCGCGCTCGCGAGCTTCATCGTCTCGCTCGCGGCCGTGGACAGCGGCAGCCCCTACGCCCAGCTCGGCTCGAGCCGCCTGCGCAGCTTCGGCGCCTTCAACGAGCCGACCGTGATC
>DAIDME010000030.1 GCA_027449125.1 Solirubrobacterales bacterium
CGACCGTCGGTGTCGGGCGTGACGCGGGCGCGCTCACTGCCGTGCTCTTGCGGGTCATGATCCAGCACAGCGGGATCATCGTTGGGCTCTGGTCCGGCGGGCTGCCGGACGTCCCGTGATTGCTGTCTCGGTCCCGCCGGGGCGGGCTCGTGCTGGTGTTCGATCTCGTTGTGCCTGACCGGCACGATCCCCTCACGGTCGGCTTCAAGCTCGATGTTTGCTGTCACGTTGGTTTCGTGTGCGAGGGGGGTGTTGATCGATGGGACCTCCGGCTCGCTTTCGCTGACCCGCTCAGCCAAGCGCTTGAGCGGATCCATGGCCGCTGAGCGCTCGTCGATGTCAGTGGCGTGGTAGATGTCTGTTCGCTCGCGTGCGCGGGTGAGCGCCACATAGGTCCCTTCCCTTGTTGCCTGGCTTGTGATGATCACGTGCGTGGTGTCGGTGGTGTGCCCTTGGGCGGGGAACGGGTGCTGCACATACGCAAGCCGCACGTCCGCTTGCTCGACCTGCTCCAGATCAAGCCTTAGGCGGGTGCCGTCAGCGAGCCGTAGCTCAACCTCGCGGTGTTCGGTGTCCACGACGGTGATGGTTGCGCCTGTGCCGTTACGAAGCGGCCCGTGATCGGGGTGGTTGATCGTGTGGCGGATCTGCACCTCATCGCCCTCATGTAGGCCGTAGGGCCGGCCGGGGACCGGGATGTGTTTCTGGCTGAGCTGGCCGTGCTGGTAGCGGATCGCCTGCGCACGGGCGTTCAGCTCATCCAAATGCTCGTTTGAGGTTTGCGCGTGTTGAGCGCCGTTCAGTTTGGTCGTGAAATGGTCATCTCGCGCTGTTCTCGGTGATCGTGGCGCCGCTGGAGCGCGGCGATGCGGCGACGGCCGGCTTGCTGGTGTGCGTAGGATTTCCCACACCAGCCGCCCCTTGGCGGTCGCGTGACGGTCTGGAAGGCTTCTGTGTTGATGGGTCAACCGACGGGTTGTGATGCTCTCAGTCGTTCTCGATGCCGAGCAGTTGGAGGTCGAGCTTGCCGCTGGACGGGTTCTGTGCCCGGACTGCGGCAGCCCGCTTTCACGGTGGGGGTTCGCTCGAGCGCGGGTGGTGCGGTTGCGTGGGCAGGTCAGGTCGCACACGCCACGGCGCGCCTGTTGTCGTGGCTGTGCTCGCACGCACGTGCTGTGCCCGTCCTGGATGGTTCCCGGCCGGCTGGACGGGGCGGAGGTGATCGGCGAGGCGTTGGGTCTCGCCGTCTATGGGGGGCTTGGGCATCGGCCGATCGCGCTGCGGCTGGACCGCCCGCCAGCCACGGTCCGTGGGTGGTTGCGCGCAGCCAGAGCCCACGCACAGGGCCTGCGGGAGTGCGCGACCCGGTGGGTGGCATGCCTGGATCCAGAGCCGGCCGCGATCACCGCGGCCGCCAGCCAGCTCGGCGATGCGGTCGAGGCGGTCATGCTCGCTGTCCGCGCATGGGTGCTGCGCTTCGGCAGAGACCTGATCGGTCCGTGGGAGCGGGCGGTGTGGCTCACAGGCGGGCTGCTGGCAGCCGGCCGCACACCACCGTAGCCAGCGACGGTCGGGGTGCTCCCGGCTCGTCCCAGCACTCTTCCCCTTCCCCAGCAGCAGTTTTTCAGCATCGCACCCAAGCGCAACACCTTGCCACGCTCCGTGATGGCCTCACCACGCCCACAAAGCCGCGACTGGACGCCGGTAGGTGGCGAACCTCGATAAGCGGCCGGGGACTGGGGACGGACCTTTGAACGTTTAAACGTTCGAGCGTTAGCTACCACCACGACCATCAACAACGGCACGACCATAACCAAACCCGGCGGCGCTCAACATGCGCGACCGCCAGCGTGCGCTTGCCGGCAGCCCGGTCTTGGTGTGCGGCTTCAAGTGCCTGATCCTCCACCCGGCGCTGGTCCTCTGCTTGATGGATGCGCCCCCGGGCGGCATAGGTGCGGATCGCCAGTTCGGTCTCGCCTTTGCGAAACAGGGTTTGGCTGTGACGATCACCAGGGTCCTGGGAGCGCTGGTTGACCGTGAGTTGCACCAGAGCGTCGGTTTGCCGGGCCATGGTCTCGATCCGGTCCCACAGCCCGCCGGCACCGACCGGCTGGTTTTGTTGCGGGTCCCCAACCGCAACCAACCGCGCACCACTGGTTTCGACGGCGTGCAGCAGTCTGAGCTGCTCGCGGGTGGATGCGAGGGCGGCCTCATCATGAATCACGGTCACCTCAGGCCCGAGCTCGATCCGGCCGTGGTTGATCGCGGCATGCAACCCGGCGGTCGAATACGCGACGCATCGAACACCATGGGCTTGGAGTTCGTTGGCGAGTCGTTCCGCGGCGGCGGCGGCGGTGCTTGTCACAACGATCTGGCGGCCGGCGTTTTGGGGCGCTACTGACGTTTCTGTCGCCGGCGGCGCTGGTGGGCTGCTGGCTGGCATGCCATGGAGATGTCGCCCGACGCCGTTCAAGGACCTCTGGCGTGACCTGATAGGAGCGTGGCATCGCCCCGACTGAGAAATGTCCGCCAGCAGTCCGCTTCAGCACAAGTCGATTGAAGGGACGTGGAACATGGTGACGATCGGGATCGATCCGCACAAGAAGACCCACTCAGCGGTCGCGACTGACCAGCTCGGCCGCCAGCTCGCCGAGCGCACTCGACCCGCGAAGGGCGAGGGGTTCGGGGAGCTGCTGATCTGGGCACGCGAGCTTGATCAGGAGCGGGTGTGGGTGATCGAGGACTGCCGGCACGTGTCCGGTCCGTTTGAGCGGTTCCTTCTCGATCGCGGCGAGACCGTCGCCAGGCTCCCGCCGCAGCTGATGGCCGGCGCTCGGACCAGCGTTCGTGAGCGCGGGAAGTCCGATCCGATCGACGCGCTCGCGGTCGCCCGCGCCGCGCTGCGCGAGGGGATCGACACGCTCCCGACCGCACGACTCGCCGGCCCGGAGCTCGAGATCCGCCTGCTGGTCGTGCACCGAGAGCGGCTAGTTGACGCTCGCTCGCGGCTGATCAGCGAGCTGCGCTGGGAGCTGCATGACCTCTGGCCCGACTGGGATATCCCCAAGCGGGTGCTGGTCGGCGCTGGCTGGCAGCAACAGGTCACTCGACGCCTTCAGAACGCCAAGCCATCGGTCAGGGTCACGATCGCCCGCGACGAGATCCGCCGGATCAAGGACCTCACACGAACCATCAACGATCTCCATGAGCAGATCACCGTGCTGGTCAGCGCCCACGCCCCGCACCTGCTCGCCGAGAAAGGGCTCGGGTCGCTGCTCGTCGGCAAGCTGATCGGCGAGATCGCCGGCATCGACCGGTTCGCGACCGACTCCAAGCTCGCCCGCATGGCCGGCTGCGCCCCGATCCCCGTCTCCTCAGGGCGGACCGACCGCCACCGCCTGGACCGTGGTGGCAACCGACAGCTCAACCACGCGATCCACATGTACGCGATCTGCCGCATCCGCCACGACCCACAGACCGCCGTCTACATCGCCAAGCAGCGCAAGGCCGGCAAAACCAACGCCGAGGCGATCCGATCGCTCAAACGCCATCTCGTCCGCCGCCTTCACCGCCTCCTCAGCGACCCCTCGAGCATAACACAAACCGTCTGCGCTTGACATAGGAGCCTCCGTGGGTGGGGTGAGCGGCTGAGAGGGGCGCGCACGCCCCGTCGCTTCTAAGGTTTCCGGCTTCTTGACAGCTGGAATTTCTAGGAGGCGAACGGGACGTGCGCGGTATCAGGGTATGGGCTGGGCTGCTCGGCTTGCAACGAACGGTGGTCGAGGACGGAACGACGGGCAGCGAGGGAGAGGTGATCGTGTCGGTCCGGCCGTCGTTTAGGGAGCGGGATCGTTGCGGGGAATGCCGGCGGCGTTGCGGCCGCTATGACCGGGGAGAGGGCCGTCGGCGGTGGCGTGCGCTGGACTTGGGCACGACGTTCTGCTTCTTGGAGGCTGAGGCGCCGAGGGTCAGCTGCCCGCGTCATGGTGTGGTTGTTGCCGCGGTTCCGTGGGCCAGGCACAAAGCGCGGTTCACCAGGAGCTTCGAGGATCAGGTCGCGTGGTTGGCGTGCAACTGTTCGAAGACCGCGGTGGCTGAGTTGATGCGGGTCGCGTGGCGGTCGGTCGGGTCGATGTTGGAGCGGGTTGCCGGGGAGGCACGCTGCCGGGTCGATGTTCTGGATGGTCTCAGAAGGATCGGGATCGATGAGATCAGCTACCGAAAGGGACAGAAGTACCTGACGGTCGTGGTCGATCACCTGACCGGCCGGCTGGTCTGGGCCGCGCCGGGTCGTGACCGTGCCGCGGTGCTCGCGTTCTTTGACGCGCTCGGTGAAGAGCGCTGCAAACGGATCGAATTGGTGTCCTGCGACATGGCGTCGTGGATCAGCGGCCCGATCGCTGAACGGTGCCCTGACGCGGTCCGGTGCGTGGATCCGTTTCACGTGATCCAGTTAGCGACCGACGCTTTGGATGAGGTCCGCCGCGAGGTGTGGCGCCAAGCGCGTAAGGAGGGCAACAAGCAGCTCGCGAAGGAGATGAAGGGCGCCAGGTTCTGCGTGTGGAAGAACCCGGAGAACCTCACCGACAACCAGCGCACCAAGCTCTCAGAGATCCAGAAGACCAACGGGCCGTTGTACCGCGCGTACCTGCTCAAGGAGCAGCTCCGTCAGATCTACCGCGTCTCGCCCCGCAAGGCTGAGAAGCTGCTGGACGGCTGGCTTGAGTGGGCCAGACGATCCCGGATGCCGTCGTTCGTGAAGCTCGCCAAGACGATCACGGAGCAGCGCCCGGGGATCATGGCCGCGATCAAGCACGGGCTGTCCAACGCCCGGGTGGAGCAGCTCAACAGTCAGCTGAGGCTGATCACTCGTCGAGCGTTCGGGTCCCACTCAGCTGACGCGCTGATCGCGCTCGCGATGCTCAAACACGGCGGACTCTGCCCACCACTACCCGGCAGGTAAACAACCCACGGAAACAGCAGGAGACCCTTAAATCTTTGGTCACAAATCGTCGTCTCGTGCGCTTTAAGCCATAGCAAGCAGAAGCAAAGTCTCTCGAACGTGAGACGCGCGTAGTTCTAACCCCCGAAAGGAGGACGAAGTGCCATCAGAGCATTGCGTTTCGCCGGAGGCGAAATGACTCTTGCGCTACCGTGGCTCTTCGCGGGGTGGCTGCCGGCGCGACGCTCGGGCCAGGCGCAATCTTCCATTTTGGTGTTGCGCGTCCCGAAAGCGGCATCGGTCGCACCAACGATGGGGTCGAGCCCGCCAAACATGCACCGACTTGGCGTCTGCCGGACTCAGAGGGCGTCGTGCATGTGGTGCCTAGCCTCGCGGGTTGGCAAGCGAGCGATGATTGTCGGCGTAGCCGTGGCCTCAGTGCGCGACCTGGTGAGGGCAAGCCGGGCGTCCAGCGAGCCGATCTGCGACTGCGGGTCAACAGCGTCCTGCCAGAGTTACGGCTACACCTGCCCGGAGGACGCGCCCCGCTACATCGCCTGGCGCCCGCGTCACCCGACGAGCAATCGACTCGCTGATCTCGCTGATGACCTTGTCTGCGTCTCCTAAATCTTGCACGCCCCGCCTCGGGACAGCAAAGCGCCTAGGCCATTGATCCTGCTTCCAATCAATCACCCCGCCATATTCGCACACCCACTATGACGAGTTCCACTCCGGGCCACTTTCCGAAGAGCGATGAGCCTAGTCTTGGGCCAATATTCGTGCTCTGCCCTGCGAGAAGTGGTTCGACCCTTTTGCGCTATATGTTGGACAGCCACCCTCAAATCGCCGCGCCGCAGGAGACTAACCTGAGCGCTGCTGCTGAGGCCATGTCTTTTACCGTCTTCGCAGTGGCACCCAACGATGAAACAGCCCTGGAGACATCGCTCACCACCATACGGACGTTTGTCCACGATGTCATGGGCGCGTACGCAGCACGCGAGAAAAAACAGCGCTGGTGCGATAAGTCCTTGCCTTCAATTCTGCACGGACACTTTCTTGTCCAGCTTTTCCCTGAAGCGCAGTTCCTGCTTCTCTTTCGGGAGTGTAGTGACTTGATCGCTTCCGCCATCGAGGCTTGTCCTTGGGGCTTTCGCGGATACGGCTTCGAGCGCTATGTCGCGGCCAATGCGGACAACTTTGTCCGCGGGCTTGCGCTCTACTGGCTCGATCGTACTGAGGCGCTCCTCCGCTTTGAAGCCGAGCACCGTGACGCGACCTGCAGAGTGCGCTACGAGGATCTCGTCCGTCGATCAGATGCGACCCTGACCGACATCGCCACATTCCTTGAGCTTTCACCAGCCAAGTTTGATCATTCGGCGGCGGTGTTTCGGAGGGTGTCTGCGATGGGCACTGGCGATCACAAGATTGCCTACACCAGTGAAATCTCAACAGCGTCGGTAGGTCGTGGCTCACGCGTCCCGATTGACATGATTCCCCCGCCTTTGCTGGCTCGCGTTAACGAGCTTCACGCGGTCTTGGGTTACCCCGCCCTTCAGGACCCACGCAATAACTACCAGGGCTTATCACCTGACGCAGGTTGCGGCGAGCCGACAACGTGTGCGGCACCTCTCGCCACTGCGCCGCTTCTTGAGTCCGCCGAGCGCGAGCTGATGCATAGGCTGCAGTGCTTTCTGACTTCGCCCTCAAGCCTGGCCGCCCCCGCGTCCGGCCGCATCGCGGTGACCGTCAATCACGGCCTGCGGGATACCTGTTGGACAGTCGCCGCTCGCACTAGCGCGATAAGCCAAGATCCACAGGCACCTCCGATCATCAAATTGCGAGTCGCCGATACGCACCTTCCCGCGCTGTTGAGCGGCACAGTAAACCCGGCCACGCTGCTCCGACACGGCTTCCTAAGGGTTGACTCGCTTCCCGAAATGGCTGCGGACGTGGAAAGGGCGCTGTTGATGGCGGTTTGCAACGCGTAAGCCGCTACAACGCGGCCGGATTCAATCACTACAGAGGAGGTGACGGCGATGGGTAGTTCGATTCATGGTCTCATTGGGCAAGTCTTATGTCAGAGCCTGAGCAAGCCGGGCTATGAACTCGCTTGCAAGTTGAATGGCTGCGTCGGGTCGTGTACGTCTAATGCATGGTGGGGTTCATGGGCTAACTACGGCCAAGGCTGCGCCGACGATCACGGAAAGGCGACTTCAGCCTGTTCACACCAAGCAGAACCGCGCGTTCCATACTGTGGTTCGGCCCTTTACATTGGCGAGGGGTGCGCCGACGGTTCCGTGGTGTTCGGCGGCAGCATATGGTCTTGTTACGCAGGGAAGACGTCGCCAACCGGCGGCCCTTACTGTGCCCCACAGCAAAAGAACCGGAAGCGTGGCGGCATCAACCCAGCTTGGGCGGACGCCGTGTATGGGTCCAACCCTTTCACGACCGGCCATGCCTGGGCGTACCTAACTAATGAACCCACAAGCTCGCGACCTTGACTCCAGCACACCAAAAGCAAGCGACTGCGGTGCCCGCGAACGCTCGGAGCGGCGGTTGTGTAGCGTCGGCATCCGGTGCACGCCGCTACGAGCTTTACGTGCATTTCACTCAACGAGATGCCTAAGGAGAGGCAATGAACCGTAACGACGAGCAAACTACGCCTCCGTTTCGCCTACAGCGCCGAGAGTTTTTAACTGGGGTGCTGGTGGCTGGAGGATATGGCATTGTGAGCGGCAGATTCGCCGCGAATGCGAACGGCGCAGTGCCGGTCCGCGTGGGACACGCGGCTACCTTGGTTAACGGTACGTCTCGAATCGTTGTTAGGCCGCAATATGCTTCTGACGGGCTGCTCACCAACTATGTTCTCGGCACTGTCATGGCGATCCGCGGTGGCGAGGTGGTCGTCCAGTCGGCGGCGGCGACGGCGTCCGTGGCGGTCGCGGTCACTTCGGCAACAGAGGTGTGTGCTCGTTCCACTGTGGCAGCGGGGGATCTGGGATCGTGCCGGGTAGGCGACGCCTTGGCGATCGGCACCACCTGGACTGACGCTGGTCGGGTTGCCCGGTGGATAGTCGCGAATCCGTCACTTGGCCGGCTGCACGTCGCGACAGTCCATCAGGATACCGGCACGATTACGGGTACGTGGCAGCATCGCAAGACAGACGAGACGGCGGACGGCGCCGTCGTCACCGTAACGCCTTTCACAAACTATGCTTTGAAAGGACGCACGGGAACTGGAAGTCCGGGAATGTACGACTTGGTAGAATCGGGGGATCTAATCTACTTTAGTGGTACGGCTGATACCCCCGACTTTCCTGGCTTGAATGTGTGGGCTCTGTTTGTGGGTGAAGGCTGAGAGGCGGCTACGTGGGCGTAGTCCTTGACTCACTCAGATGGCCACTAGCGGTTACGCTTCTCGCGACGGCGCTATTGAAGGCTTCATCTCAGCCGGCCGTGCGACGGCAAACATTGCTCGCTGAGGTTGCGCGACGAAGTGGGCTACCACTAGAGCAGGCATGGTGGGCGCTCGTGTTCGGCGAAGTTGCGCTAGCTGTTTGGCTGGTGTCTGGTATTGCCCTCGTCTTGGGTGCGCTCGTAAGCGCAGTGTTCTTCATGCTCGCGACTGCTTACGTCGCTGTCGCCTGGAAGTATCCCGGCGGGCCGCGAAGTTGCGGATGCACCGGCAATGCGCGCGCGGCAGGCCCACGCGCACTGGGTCGAGCGCTGTCCGGCTTCGGAGTCGCCGCGACAGTCCTCGTGGGCGCCATTTTCACGCCAAGAGGCAACTGGCACACGGCGTCCGTTACCGTCGGGGCGTTGGAAGTCTTCGCCCTTTGCGCCTGGGGGGCCTGGTGGCTCGCTGGCGCTGGCGGTCCACTCTCGCCTGCTGCCTGGTACGCACGGCTGCTCATCGAAATCACGAGGACACATCTCTGGCGAACGGATCGCATAGTCCGTGTGATCGAGGCTAGTCCATTCTGGCGGTCGCTCGAGAAGACAGGCTTTGTAACCAGCAGCGCCTCCGACGTCTGGCGCGTCCGTGGTCTTCTACTCGCCGAATATCGGGGCGAGGACCCGCAGAGCACAGTGCTATTGATCGTCACCGGTCGCCGCGGTTGGCCCTACCAAGTCTTCCGAATACGCGAGGCTGAGGAAGGACGGATGGAGACGCGGATGTACTTTGAATCAGGTGGTGTGGTAGACCGGAGTGGCGAGCCTACGGTCATGGTCACCGGACCAAGCGTTACCATGAAGCCACGTAGAGCGTATTGACCGGCGCTTGTGGTTAATGATGGTGAGCGTAACAAACTTGCGTGGTGACCGAAGGTCGGGTGGCCAGGGTCGAGCATCCACGACCGAGTTCTTGTGCCGCGATAGGTCACGCTCGTTTTGCGGTCGATGAGCACCCGCCGGAGGGCCGGTCCGCCGGTACACCCCGTGGTGTCAAACGCCTACCAGCCTGGTACGGGCGCGACCAAATCTGGAGCCTCCGTCATAAACTGTGGGCGCCGCCCGCGGCCCTTGCTATGATGCTAAGTAAGGATAAGGGGATTAGCATGCGCGTTATGTGTGTTGGTGGGCGCGTCGCTTCAGCGTTGCGGCCAAAGCTGCTATTGAGTTCGATGTTGGCGATGTGCGCGTGTGCGGCGCTGTGGATGACGGCAGCTGAGGCGCGGAACGTGTCACAGAGGCTGGCACCGGAAGAGCCGAGTGGCATAGCGTTGATTGACGGTCGTCTTTACGTAGCCGATCAGGCCCGGAACCAGCTCTTGGAGCGCACCCAGTCTGGAGCCTGGCAGGTTGTGGCGGGAGCCGCCAGGCGTGGCGCCCGGGAATGCGACGGCCAAGCACTCCACGCCGGGTTGTCGGACCCGACGGCACTTGCCGCCGCGCAGGGTGGGTCCTTGTACATAGTGGCGAGCGAAGGCCGGCAAGTCTGCATGCTCAGACGTGGGACACTGAGCGTGTTCGCAGGGAACGGCCGTGAGGTTGGCGGCGTTCCAACGGTCGGCAAGTTGGCAGCAAATGTGCCGATGGCCCCAACCGACATCGTGGCTGGGCCTGGTCGCACGATGTACATCGCCGAGGGCCACGATGTGGTTCAGGTTGCAGGTTCAGGAAAGATAAGAGCTGTGGTTGACCTAGCTTTGGCTCGCAGCAGTGGAAGGGGTGTCACAAACTGCTATCCAAGCGGCCTAGCAGTATCAGCAAGCGGCACGATGTTCCTTGCTTGCGGTAACAGCAACGATCTGCTTGAGCGGCTGCCCAGTGGGAGATACGCGATCCTCGAAAAATATCAGCGTTTCGACGGTCCGACGGTAGTCGACGTGCGTGGAGCCGTAATGTACACCGGTGACCAAGGAATCTTCCGCGTTCAGGGAACGAAAATGACGGTGGTGCTGTCAACCCGAGCCGTGGATCGCCAGCTTGGTAACCGGCAGCATTTTCGCTTCGTGCCTTTCGCGTTTGCGATATCGGGTGCAGGCGATTTGTTTGCGGACGCCGACAGCGAGAACGGCTTCTCAGACGTCGCCTCGGTCATCGAAATCAAACCCAGCGGGAGGGTCGTGTTACTCAGCCAGTGGACCCCACCAGGGTGCCCAAGTCATTGCGAGCGCATGTTTCAGACACGATTACGGTAGGGGGTCGCCTTTCGTTTGCGTCGGGACGACACCTGCGCAGCTCGCAGCGCGAGGGGCGACCGCGTTCGGGCAATCTTCCGCCCGCCCGCGAACGTTCATCGCCGGTCGTCAGGCCGCCGGCAGCCGAAGAACCAACCACAGGGCTTGCGAAGTTCCGGGTCGGCGCCGAAGGCGGAATCAGTCACCTCAAGCGCCGCTACGGACTCCGCCGATCCAGACTCAAGGGACACGCAGGAGCGAGAACCTGGGCCGGATGCGCGATCCTGACCTACACCTCAACACACTCGCCATCCGATGCAACTGAGACCATCCCACAATGACGCTCTCTGCCCGAGGCGCCAACTTCGAGCGGCCGCGTCTCCGCCCGAGCGCGGCCGTTCCCTACTCTCAGGCCTCGGATCGAGAACCAGGTGCAGGCGATTCTTCGCCGCAACCTGATCCCGTGCTGCCCGGCGGCGGGTCAAGGGTCGCTGTTGGCTACCAGACCAGCCGCTACCACCGAACGAGGAGCTCGCGGTGGGCGCGCTGCTCAGGCAGCTTGACTTCCACGCCCAGGAGCTGAAGATCATCGACGCGGCGCTGGGCCGGATCGCTTTGGGGCGCCCGGGAGGTCCGGAGGTTGATGTCGATCCCAGGTGTCGACGCGACCGTCCAGCTCCGCGCATACTCGCCAAAGCAGCGAGACGCTCGGCGTCCGAGACGCTCAAGCTCCGGCTCGCGCAGCTCGCCCGGCGAGACATCCCGGTCCTGCATCCAGCGGCTCAGATGCGCAAGCACCCGGACCTGCACCGCCGTAGCGGTCGGCCGATAGCCCGCCTCCTCCAGCTCGGCGATAAACCCTTCAGCAAACGGCTCAAGCGGTCCGGCCAGCCGGACCCGCGACGGCTCCCCCATCAGGACGCTCCTCTCGATCGACAAGAGACAAGCGTCCGCCAGCGAGCGCCGGAATCATGCCCGGGCGCGACCTCACCCCGCCCAGCACCGATCTCAGCGGTGATCTCGCCCTCCATCAACTCCCTGGCGAAGAACGCGACCGCGCCCGTGACAAACCCCTCCGGGTTGCCGTCCGCGGCTTGGCGACGACATCGGCAACCGTCATGCTCTGCTCTACGACCATCGTGGTGTTCTCCTACTCGATCAGCTCGTGGTTGAACTGACGAGCATGAGCGCCACGGTGATGGCAACCACTCCCACCCCAAGCGCCCATAACACCACTTCTACCGACGCGACCGGTCTGCGCGGACTTGGAGAAGAGCTTCTCGACGATCTCGACCGCTGCGACGCGGGGGTGCTGCGAATCGCCGCTCACGCGTACGTCTGGGCTTGCGGGCTCTTCATAGGGTGACGCTAGGCCAGTGAGCCCAGAACCGTCAGAGGCCGCCTCGGAGGAAGGTACGCTTGAGGGCCTCCGTACGGCTGCGTACAGCCCCTTTGGATCCCGCGCCATACAGACCTCCAGCGGGGTAGAGACCCACACCTCGAGGAATCCGACGCCTGCAGCATCGTGAATGTCTCTGGCTCGTCGGCGGTCCGCAGCGTAAGGAGAGACAAGCGCGACGATCGGGATCACCCCGGAGTCCGCAAGGATCGCGGCCATATACGAGACCCGTCGTGCCTGCTCCCCACGATCCTCACGCGACAACCCCAGGTCGCTGCTCAGGCCCTGGCGCAACTGGTCGCCATCGAGCACGCAGCAATGAATACCGACCTGGTGAAGCAGTTGCTCGGTTGCTCTGGCTATTGTCGTCTTACCAGCTCCCGGAAGCCCAGTCAACCAGATCGTTTGATGGTTGGTCAGAGCGGACCACCACTCGCCAGACCAGATCGCCATCACCGGGCGCACGCGCTGTGGCCGATCGGCACCCGGCGGCCGGCCATCGGTCGTCTCAAGCTTCTCGAAGCTGAAGATCTCGGAGTTGACCGCGGCCGCGTAGTCGACCGATACGACCTCAGTCGCGCTTACGCGTTCGCCCGCGTCGAACGTCGCCATATAGAGAGGGGTTCCGTGCTCAAGGTCAAACTCGAACTCGCAGCGGACTTCGGCACCGCTGGACGGCTGCCGTGGCGTTCCCGTAGCTCTGACAACCCTCCGGGCATCTCTGCTACCTATCCCGGTGACTTCGAACCACATGGTGCACAATAGACGCGCAGGGATAAGCAAGGTCAGATTCAGTAGTGGCGGCACCGTCGCGTCCTGAGCAACGTCGCCGGCGCTTTCACCGCCATCACGATCCCAGTGCCACCACGCGCTCCCATCCCGCACCGCCGCCTGCACTGCCACCCCGCCGTCAAGCACCTCTACCCGCAGTCGGTCAGGCGGCTGAAACCATATCCGACGGCTCCTCACTACCGGTCGCGCATATCGTCCATCGCCGATCCAGCGCGCCCGGATGCCACCATCAGCAGCCGGCTGCACGACTCGAACGTCGCTCGCTTCCTGACGCCTCCAGTCACGGACCTCGACAGTCATCGCCTCCACATCACGATGCGCGTTGTACAGGGTCTCGAGAAGCTCTGGCAGACCTGGTGTGCGTGACGTTGCATTCAACAAGGCGATCCCAATGCTATGAGGCGCTGGTTCGAGGCCAACTATTGCACTCCTTCACCATAATCACGCGTCGACTGGGGTCATATCCACGGCTCTGGACTTCGGCGATGCTCATCCTTGTCACAAGGTGAAAGCGCACGAGGCGACTATTTGTGACCAAAGATTTAGTGGGTCGTCCATCTCGGTGCAGTAGCCTGATGGCGTGTCACGCGAATCGCCGACGGCCGGCGTCGACTATCCCCGCTCCTATGCGGCGCTTCGGGCGTGGTTCCCGAGTGATGCTGCGTGCCTGGACTATCTGGACTGGCTGCTGACCTGAGCCCTGGGGTTCGGTCCGGCTTTTGTGAGGGGTTCTGTCGCCAACGAGAATTTGGCGGGAAGGAGCCGATCAGAGTTGAAGCGCAGCAGGCATACGCCGGAGCAGATCATCCGTAAGCTCAGGGAGGCTGAGCGCCTTCAGGGGGAGGGCAAGACGATCGGTGAGGTCGTCAAGCATCTGGAGGTCTCGGAGCAGACGTTTCATCGGTGGCGTAACCAGTACGGCTGAGATGAAGGCGTGAGGACGCGAGGCGGTTGAAGGAGCTTGAGCGGGAGAACGCGAGCTTGAAGCAGATTGTCGCTGATCAGGCGCTCGAGGTCCGGGTGCCTGAGGAGATCAGCCGGGGAAATTGGTAGGCCCAGCCCGCAAGCGCCAGGCGGCCTGGATGCTTCGCGACCGCTTGGGCGTGAGCGAGCGCTGGGCATGCCGGGTTGTGGGGCAGCACCGTTCCACTAAAGCGCTATGAGCCCAAGCGTGGTGAGGATGATGCTTTGCTGCGGGCGCGGTTGCGGAAGATCTCCAGGGATCGGCCGCGGTGGGGGTATCGTCGCGCGCACTGGCAGCTGTGCCAGGACGGCTGGCAGGTGAACCGCAAGCGGGTTCAGCGTCTGTGGCGCGAGGAGGGCCTGCGGGTGCCGCAGCGCACGCGTAAGCGCCGGCGGGTTGGGGAGTCGACCGTTCCCGCCAGCCGGCTCGCTGCGGAGCGGCCTGATCATGTGTGGGCGCTGGACTATGAGCACGACCAGACCGCGGACGGGCGGGTGATCCGGCTGCTGAACGTCGTTGACGAGTTCACCCGGGAGGCGTTGGCGATGCATGTCGCGCGCACTATCGACGCTGACGCGACGGTCAGCGTGCTTGAGCGCCTCGTCGCCGAGCGCGGCAGCCCGACGTACATTCGCTGCGACAACGGGACGGAGCTGACCTCCCACGCGCTGAAGGACTGGTGCCGGTTCAGCCACACCGAGATCGTATATATCGAGCCTGGGTCGCCGTGGCAGAACCCGTATGTCGAGAGCTTCAACGGGAAGGTCCGTGACGAGATCTAAAACGTCGAGGAGTTCTCCTGCCTCGCGGAAGCCAGGGTCGTTATCGAGGAGGACCGGGAGGACTACAAC
>DAIDME010000031.1 GCA_027449125.1 Solirubrobacterales bacterium
GCGGCGGGCTGCGGCGGCGGCGGCGGGCGGCTGGCTGCGGCCGTCGGCGGGCATCGCGCCCGCCGACCCCGCCCGCTCGATCAGCCCCGGGAGCGCCCGGCCGGCGGTTCGGCGCAGCCCGGCTCGAGCCCCGCCTGCGGCTCGCGCAGACCCGGCTCGCGCAGCAGCAGCGCGCCATCCGCCTCACGCTCCACCAGCCCCTGCTCGATCAGCTTCCTGAAGGCCGTGGTGACCGAGGGCCGCTGGGCGCCGAGGATCTCGCTCAGCACCTCGTGGGTGACCCGAAACGGGATGCGCACGCCGCGCGGCGTCACCCTGCCCCAGGACTGCGCCACGAACCACAACGTCTCCATGAGCCGGTCCTCCACCCGCGTCTGGTGGCTGATCGCCATCAGATATGCCGCCGCGCGCGCGCGGCGCAGCAGTCGTGAGGAGAAGTTGACCACGAGCTGCGGGCGGCGCCCTATGAGGGTCGTCACGTCGCCGTCCAGCACCGCCAGCCGTAGGGGCCGAAACACCCGCCAATCCAGCGAATACTCGCTGAGCCCGAAGAGCGGCTGCTCCCAGGGCCGCATGATGTCGCCGGTGCTCAGGAGTTCGGTCGCCACCGCCCGCCCAACCCGCAGCCGCCGCCCGAGAAAGCCGTCGAGCACCAGCAGCCCGAACGATGTCTGCGGGTCGTAGGTGGGCGGCACCCAGGTCGGCCCCGTCGCCACCAGCACCGGCGCCACGAGCGCCCTGGTGGCGGCGCGCATGTCCGCCTCGCTGAGCCCGGCGCCCAGGTCCGGGTCCTCCTCCAGGATCAGGCAGCGCTCGAGCGGCGCGTCGCGATCCTGACCATCTGCGGCGCCCGCGCCGGCGAGTGGCCCGGAACCCATCGCGCTAGGACCTTCCGCGCGCGGTCACCGTGGCCGCCTCGTCGATCACCCCGGTTCGCCCCATGCACCTCATTGTGGCTGATGCGCGCGCAACTCAGAGAATGTCCCGAGGGGCCGGCGGCCGAGGCGCTCACAGCCGGAAGGCGGCGCGAGGGATCTCGTCCACCAGCGCGCTGGCCAGGGCGCGGGCTTCAGCCTCGGCGATCAGGCCACCGGCCACCAGCTCGGCCAGGTAGCGCGCGTCGAGCCGGCGGCTCATGTCGTGCCGCGCCGGGATCGAGCACAGCGCCCGGGTGTCATCGACGAAGCCGGCGGTCTTGTAGAAGCCGGCGGTCTCCGTCACAGCTGCACGGAAGCGCCGCACCGCGGCGGGCGCGTCGAGAAACCACCAGGGCGCGCCGATGTACACGCTCGGGTAGAAGCCGGCGAGCGGCGCGATCTCGCGCGAGAAGGCGGTCTCGTCGGTGGTGAACAGCACGATCCTGAAGCGAGGGCTGGTGCCGACCGCGTTCAGCAGCTCCCGCAGCGGGCGCGCGAACTCGGCCGCGACCGGGATGTCGTGCCCGGTGTCCGGCCCGAAGCGCTCGAACGTCGGCCGGTGATGGTTGCGCAGGACCCCGGCGTGAAGCTGCATCACCAGGCCGTCATCGGCGGCCATCAGGCCGAGCTGGTAGAGCATGTTGCGCCGGTAGGCGAGCGCCTCTGCGCCGGTCACCTCGCCCGCGAGCGCGCGGCCGTGGATCGCCTCCGCCTCACGGTCTGAGAGCGGCGTCGCCCAGGCGTCCTGGACACCGCTGTCGGTGGCGGTCGCGCCGTTGGCGCGGAAGTGCTCGCGCCGGACGCGCAGCGCGTCCAGCAGCCCGCGGTAGCTGCCGCAATCGATCCCCGCGACCTCCGCCAGTGTGCCCAGCCGCGCCGCCCAGGCGGCCCCGTCCGGCGTCATGTACGCGTCGGCACGGAACGTCGGGACCACCCGCACGCCGAACCCCTCGGCGGCCAGGCGCGCGTGCGCCGCGAGCGCGTCGGCCGGGTCGTCCGTGGTAGCCAACACCTCAACGCCGAAGCGCTCCAGCAGCGCCCGCGGCCTGAGCTCCGGCGCCGCGAGCCGCTGCGCCAGCTGGTCGTAGAGCGCGTCCGCAGTCGCGGCGGAGGGCGCGAGCTCGCAGCCGAACACCCGCTCGAGCGTGTCCTCCAGCCAGTGGCGCACCGGCGTTCCGGCAAAGAGCTTCCAGTTCTCACACAGCGTCCTCCACACCGCACGGGGTGCCGCCGCCCCGCTGGGCGGCGGCGACTGTCCAGAAGCCCCCAGCCCGAGCGCCTCGAGCGGGACGCCCGCGCCGTGCAGCAGACGCGTCACGTAGTGGTCGGGGGTCACCAGCAGCGCCGCCGGATCGCTGAAGGGCTCGTCGTCGGCGAGCATCCGCGCGCTCACGTGCCCATGCGGGGAGATGATCGGCGCGTCGGCGACCCGTCTGTAGAGATCCCGTGCCAGGTCCCTGACAGCGGGCTCGACACCGAGCAGACGGTCGGGGTGAGCGGGCACGGTACGCAGCCTAGCCATATCGTTTGCTGCCTTGCCTCCGACACGACTCAACCGCACGAGCTGGCCGGCACCGGTGCGACCGGCGCGGATCGTGCACGTCGGGATCGGGAACTTCGCGCGGGCCCATCAGGCGTGGTACACGATGGCGGCCGACGCCGAGCGGGCGTGGGGGATCGCGGCGTTCACCGGCCGCCGGCCCGACGTTGCCCGCGCGCTCGAGCCGCAGCAGGGGCTCTACACGCTGATCGAGCGAGGCGACACGCAGGACCGCCTGACCGTGATCGACGCACTCAGCTCGGTGCATCCCGGGTCAGAGGCGCGGGCCTTCGCGCGGGCGGTCGCGGCGCCTGACACGGCGGTCGTGACGCTGACGGTGACGGAGGCCGGCTACAGCCCCGGGGCGGACCCACCACGACGGCTCGCGCAGGCGCTGGTGGCGCGCCACCAGCGCCGAAGTGGCGGCCTTGCGATCGTGAGCTGCGACAACGTGCGCGCAAACGGCGAGCTCCTGCGCGGGCGGGTTCTGGCAGAGGCCGAGTCACTCGACGCCGACGCGGCGAGCTGGATCGCGCGCGAGGTCAGCTTCGTCAGCAGCTCGGTGGACCGGATCACGCCGCGCGTGAGCGACGCCGACAGGGAGCTGGTGGCGCGCGAGGTCGGGCTCCGCGACGAGGCGCCCGTCGTCACCGAGCCGTTCAGCGACTGGGTGCTGTGCGGCGAGTTCCCCGGCGGACGCCCCGCCTGGGAGAGCGTCGGCGCGCGCTTCGTGGACGACATCGGCCCGTGGGAGACACGGAAGCTGTGGCTGCTCAACGGCGGCCACAGCCTGCTTGCCTACCTCGGCCTCGGGCGTGGATACGAGACGGTCGCGCAGACCGTGGGCGACAGGGAGATCGCGGCGGCGCTGCAGCGTTACTGGGATCTGGCGGCAGGGCTGCTGCCAGGTGGCGAGCGCCTGGACCTGGACGCCTACCGGGCCGCGTTGCGGGGACGCTTCGCCAACGCGCGGATCGGCTATCCACTCGAGCAGATCGCCTCAGACGGCCTCGAGAAGCTGCGCAACCGGGTGGTGCCGGTGATCCGGGCGGCCCGGCGGGCGCGCGTCGACGCGGGGCCGGCGCTTGCGATCGTCGAGGCGTGGGCGCGGTGGCTGGTCGCGGATCCGGAACGGGCGGTCAGCGATCAGAATGGTCAGGCGCTGCGCGCGCCGCTCGCTCTGGGGGGCGCTGAGGCGCGGCGCGGACTGCTCGAGCTATTGGAGATCTCATAGATGAAAGTCATTGGCGCCGATGTCGTGGTGACGAGCCCGACCCGCAACTTCGTGACGCTGAAGCTGACCACCGACGAGGGCCTCACGGGTCTGGGTGACGCGACGCTCAACGGCCGCGAGCTGGCCGCCGCGGCGTACCTGCGCGAGCACGTCGCCCCACTGCTGGTCGGCCGTGACCCGGGACGGATCGAGGACACCTGGCAGTACCTGTATCGAGGCGCCTACTGGCGCCGCGGACCCGTGACCATGGCCGCGATCGCCGCCGTGGACATGGCGCTCTGGGACATCAAGGGGAAGGCTGCCGGGATGCCGGTCTACCAGCTGCTCGGCGGCGCCTCGCGCGACGGCCTGCTGGCCTACGGGCACGCCTCCGGGATGTCCTTTGAGTCGCTCGACGAGTCCATCCACATGCACCTGGAAAGGGGCTACCGAGCGATCCGCGTGCAGTCCGCGATTCCGGGCGTGCGCGCCGTCTACGGGGTGGCGGCACAGGCTCAGGCCACGGGCGAGCGCTACGACTACGAGCCCGCCGGCCGCGGCGCCGCGCCCGTCGAGGAGGACTGGGACACCGCCGCCTACCTGCGCCACATCCCGAAGGTCTTCGAGCACGTGCGCCAGCAGTTCGGGGCCGAGCTGCCGCTGCTCCACGACGGCCACCACCGCCTGCGCCCGATCGAGGCCGCCAAGCTCGGCAGGAGCCTCGAGCCCTACGACCTCTTCTGGCTCGAGGACTGCACGCCGGCTGAGAGCCAGCAGGCGCTGCGGCTCGTGCGCCGGCACACCGTGACACCGCTCGCGATCGGCGAGGTCTTCAACGCCGTCTGGGACTTCCAGCAGCTGATCTCCGAGCAGCTGATCGACTACGTCCGCGCCGCCGCGACGCACTTCGGCGGGATCACGCCGCTGCGCAAGCTGATGGACTACGCCGCGCAGTACCAGATCCGATCGGGGTTTCACGGCCCCACCGACGTCTCTCCCGTGGGCCTCGCGGCGCAGCTGCACGTGGGTCTTGCGATCCACAACTTCGGCATCCAGGAGTACATGCCCCACAGCGACCTGACCGACGAGGTGTTCCGCCAGAGCATGCGCTTTGCGGGCGGCTACCTGCATCCGGGCGAGACGCCCGGCCTCGGCGTCGAGCTCGACGAGCAGCTCGCGGCGCGCTTGCCCTACAAACCGGCCTACCTGCCGGTCAGCCGCCTGCACGACGGCACCATGCACGACTGGTAGCCGCCGCCCGCCTCGCTCTCAGCCAGGCAACTGCCCGCGATAGGCGGCGTCCAGGACCTCGATCGTGTGCATGACCGGCATTGACTGACCTGCGCGATCGAGCGCGGTGGCGATCTGGACCAGGCAGCCGATGTTGCCGGCGGCGATCACCTCCGCGCCGGTGCCAGCCAGGTTCGCCGCCTTGCGCGCGCCGAGCTCCCCGGCGACGTCCGGATGCTCGACGTTGTAGGTCCCGGCCGAGCCGCAGCAGAGCTCCCACTCGGGCGGCGTCACCACCGAGACGCCGGGGATAGCGCCCAGCAGCGAGCGTGGCGCGAGCCGCTCCCGCTGGGCGTGCGCCAGGTGGCAGGCGTCGTGGTAGGCGATCACGAGCGGGCCGGCCGACGGAGGGGTGTCGACGATTCCGAGGCCGTTGAGGAAGGTGGTGACGTCCAGCACCTTGGCCGCCAGGGCCGCGGCGCGCTCGTGCTCGGGACCGCCCGCGAAGAGCAGCTCGTACTCCTTCATGCCCGCGCCGCAACCGGCCGCGTTGGTGATGATCGCGTCCACGTCGGTCGGGAAGGCCGCCAGGTTGCGCCGCGCCAGCCGCCTCGCCTGGGCGGCTGCGCCGTCGTGCATCGGCAGCGCGCCGCAACAACCCTGCGACCGTGGCACCACCGTCTCAACGCCGTTGCGCGCCAGCACGCGCAGGGTCGCCGCGTTGATGGCCGGTGCGAGCACCTGCTGGGCGCAGCCCGCGAGCAGCGCCACGCGCGCGCGCCTGACCCCCTGTGCCGGGGCCAGTCCAGGCAGGCGAATCGCCGGCGGCAGCCTGGCCGGCAAGAGCTCGAGCAGCGTCCGTGCGGGCCGTGGAAGCTGGCGCGCCAGCGGGCGCGCCAGCCGCCCGAGCCGTGCCGCCAGGCGAAACCTCGCCTGGTAGGGGAGCGTCTGCAGGACAACTGCGCGCTGGATGCGGTCGGGCAGCGAGCGGCGCCGGCGCTGCTCGGCGAGCTCCCGGAACGGCGTGATCAGATCGCCGTAGCCGACGCCCGCCGGACAGGCGGTTTCGCATGCCAGGCAGCCGAGGCAGTTGTCCAGGTAGGGCAGCGCCGGCTCCAGCTCGAGCGAGCCTTCGAGCACGCCCTTCATCAGCATGATGCGCCCGCGCGGGGAGTCCATCTCCTCGCCGAGGACCTTGTAGGTCGGACAGGTCGGCAGGCAGAAGCCGCAGTGCACGCAGGACTCGATCGCCGCGACCATGCGCTCGCCCTGCGGCCCGTGCTGCTCTCTGTTGATCGCGTGGTGCATCGTTCAGAGCTCCAGGAAGCGTGAGTCCGGGTCGATGGCGCGGGCGATCCGCTCAGCGAACACGCCGCCGCCCTGATGTCCGATGAGGGGACGCTCCGGCGAGCCGATCAGCACCATGCCGGCGAGGCCGCGCTGCGCGAGCAGCGCGTCGAGCCGGTCGATCGGCGCCGCTCGCGGCCAGCGTATCCAGGCGGCGGTCGCGCCCAGCGTGTAGTGCACGGACGCCTCGGCGGTCGCGGCCAGCGCCGCGACCAGGCCGGCGGCACCCGGCAGCGACGAGGTGGCACGAACCAGGGTGTCGGCGTCGGTCTCGGTCACCGAGCTCCAGACCTGCCTCCAGAGCTCGCGCTCATCGTCTCCACGCAGGCGGACCGGCGGGCCCGGTAGCACGCCGGCCAGCCGCTCCGCGCGTGCCTCGACCTCCCCGGAGCGCCCGGCGACCCGGGCCAGCAGCCTGCCACCCGCGGCGATGTCCAGCGCATCCAGATGGATCGGCGAGCGCATGAGCGCGAGCGCCGCCTCGGCGGCCGCCTCCGTGTCGCCGAGCTCGCACGTGAGCGTCACGGTCTCAGGCGCGCGCGGGAACACCTTCAACGAGAGCTCGAGCATGATCCCGAGCCGCCCGATCGAGCCGACCATCAGCTTGGGGACGTCAAACCCGGCGGCGTTCTTGACCACCTTGCCACCGGCATAGATCAGCCGGCCGGCGCCGTCGACCAGCCGCACGCCGAGCACGAAGTCGCGCACACCGCCGTAACGCCATGCACCCGGGCCTGAGGCGCCCGCCGCGGTCACACCCCCGAGCGTCGCGCCGGCGGCGGCAAACGGCGGGTCGAACGGCAGGTACTGGCCGTGCTCGCTCAAGGCCGCCTGAAGCTCGGCGATCGGCGTGCCCGCCCTGGCCGTGAGCGTCAGCTCGGCCGGGTCGTAGGCGAGGATCCCGCGCAGCGCGCTCACGTCGACGCGTGTCACGTCATCACGGCTGCTGCTGGAAAGCCCGGGCTTGGTGCCGCCGGCCACGGGCAGCAGGTGCTGGCCCGGTGCGCACGTTGCGACCACGGCCTGCACATCGGCCTGCGTGAGTGCAGCGACCGTGCTCATGACATGGCGAGCATCTTGCCCCGGTTGCTGAGCTCGTCCGGATCGACCGCGTGGCGGATGCGGCGCATGAAGGCGATGTCGTCTTCAGAGAACATCAGCGGCAGGAAGTCCCGCTTCTCGAGCCCGACGCCATGCTCGCCGGTGATCGAGCCGCCGAGGGCTATGCACAGCCGCAGGATCTCACCGGCGAGCTGGTGAGCCCGGTCGGTGGCGCCCGCCTGCGCGCCGTCGTAGAGGATCAGAGGATGCAGGTTGCCGTCACCGGCGTGGAACACGTTCGCGATCCGGATGCCGGCCTGCGCGCTCATGCGGTCGATCTCAGCCAGCGCGTACCCGAGCTTCGTGCGCGGGACGACACCGTCCTGCACGATGTAATCGGGCGCCAGCCAGCCGACGGAGGAGAACGCGCCCTTACGGCCCTTCCAGATCAGGGCCCGCTCGGCCGGGTCCTCGGTGATGCGCACGTCCGAGGCGCCCGACCGGGCGAGCAGGGACTCGAGCACCAGGCGATCTGCCTGGACGGCCTCGCGCTCGCCCTCCAGCTCCACGATCAGCAGTGCCGCGCACTCCGGATAGCCGGGCTTCACCGAAGCCTCGGCGGCCTCGATCGCCACCGCGTCCATGATCTCCACCGCGACCGGCAGCAGCCCTTCGCGGAGGATCCGGGCCACGGCTTCGCCCGCCGCCTGCAGGCTGTCGTAGCCGGCGAGCGCGGTGCACACAGCCTCGGGGACCGGTACCAGCCGCAGCGTGATCTCGACCGCGATCCCGAACAGCCCCTCCGACCCGCAGAACATGCCGACCCAGTCGGGTCCGGCGCTGCCCTGCGCGCTGCCGAGCTCCACGAGCTCACCGTCGGGCAGGATCGCCCTGATCGCCAGCACGTGGTTGCTGGTCATGCCGTGCTTGAGGCAGTGCGCGCCACCCGAGTTGAACGCGACGTTGCCGCCGATCGTGCAGACCGACTGGCTGGAGGGATCGGGCGCGTACTGCAGGCCGTGGGCGGCGGCGGCGGCGCTGACCGCCAGGTTGATCACGCCCGGCTGGACGACGGCGGTGCGGGTCAGCGGGTCGACTCTCAGCACCCGATTCAGCCGGTTGCAGGCGATCACCACACCGCCCGGCACCGGAACCGACCCGCCTGAGAGCGACGTGCCGCTGCCCCGCGGGACGAACGGCACCCCGGCGCGGTGGCAGGCGCGCACGATTGCAGCGACCTCCTCGGTCGACTCGGGCAGCGCCACCGCCAGGGGGCGTTCGCTGAACGCGGTGAGCCCATCCGAGGCGAAGACCGCCAGCTGGGCGGGTCCGGTCAGCAGGCGCTCGCCCAACCCGAGCCGCCCGAGATCCTCGAGAAACCCGGCGCCGCTCGTGCCAGCAGCCGACCCAGTCCCCTGTCGAGGGGCGGCAACGCGCCTTGACGGCAACCCGGCCACGGGCGAACTCTACCGGCAACCAGCGGAGCTGTGCCCCCTCCGCAGCCGACGCGGCATACTTCGGCGTGCTCGGCCGGGGCGCCACACAGCTCCTCGCCCAGCTCGCGAGCCTCGACCGCGCACACCGACACAGGGGATGGCACCGTATGCAGATCACACGCTCGAGCATCGAGACCGCCAAGGGTTCGCCCGACTGGTTCACCGGCGAGGTCTACCTGGACGCGGTGGCCGCGCCGCAACCGGGCTCGCAGGTGGCCGCGGCGCTCGTGCACTTCATGCCCGGCGCGCGCACCGCCTGGCACACCCACCCGCACGGCCAGACGATCTTCGTCACCGAGGGCGTCGGGCGCTGCCAGCGCGAGGGCTCACCCGTTGAGACGATCCAGCCCGGCGACCGCGTGTTCTTCGAGCCCGGCGAGCGCCATTGGCACGGGGCCGCACCCGACCGCTTGATGGTGCACGTGGCGATACAGCAGGCTGACGCGTCGGGCGCCACGGTCAGCTGGGAAGCGCACGTCAGCGACGAGGAGTATCGGTCCGCCGGCTAGCCGATCAACGGGAACTTTGTGCGTACAGGGCGCAGGATGTACACCAAACGCACATCCAGGCCCAGGGGTCGCGTGGCGCAGCTCAGCTCAGCAGGCCGCGCACGTCATCGGCGGTGATCTCACCGGCGAACAGGTCGCCGTCGTCCATCACGCCCTGGAACAGCGCCGCCTTGCGCTGCGCCAGCGCAAGCACCTTCTGCTCGATCGTCGCCTCGGAGATCATCCGGTAGACCATCACCTGGCGGGTCTGGCCGATGCGATGGATGCGGTCGATCGCCTGGTTCTCGGTCGCGGGGTTCCACCACGGGTCCAGCAGGAAGCAGTAGTCGGCCTCGGTCAGGTTCAGGCCGAAGCCGCCGGCCTTGAGGCTGATCAGGAAGACCGGATCGTCACCCGTCCGGAAGCGTTCGATCACCTTCGCCCGCCCGCGTGTGCGCCCGTCCAGGTAGCAGCAGCCGAGCCCCTCAGCCTCCAGGCGCGCCCGGGCCAGCGCCAGGAAGCCCGTGAACTGGCTGAATACCAGGGCCCGGTGGCCGCCGTCGCGCACGTCGGCGAGCTGCTCTGCCAGCGCGTCGAGCTTCGCCGAAGCGACCTTCATGTGCTTCTCCTCGACCAGCCCGGCGTGCAGCGCCAGGCGCCGCATGCGCGTGATCGCGGTCAGCACCGTGAAGCGATTCGAGTCAAAGTCGTCGAGCAGCCCGAGGACCCGCTGGCGCTCGCGCTGCATGTGCGTGTCGTAGAGCTTGCGGTGGCGCGGCGTGAGCTTGACCGACAGGACCTGCTCCTGCTTGGCCGGCAGCTCGGCGGCCACCAGGTCCTTGGTGCGGCGCTTGACCAGCGGCCGGATCCGCCGGCGCAGCCGCGCGAGCCGCTCGGCGTCGCCGTGGCGCTCGATCGGGCGGGCGTAGAGCTCGTCGAAGGCGGCCGGGTCGGGGAACAGCCCGGGCGCGGTGATCGACAAGAGCGCCCACAGCTCACCGAGGTGGTTCTCCATCGGCGTGCCGGTGATCGCCAGCTTGAACGGCGCGCGCAGCCGCCTGGCCGCCAGGTGCGTCTTGGCGTTGTGGTTCTTGACGGCCTGGGCCTCGTCGAGGATCACCCCCGCCCACTCAACGCCCGTGTAGTGCTCCTCGTCGAGGCGCAGCAGCGTGTAGGTCGTGACCACCACATCGGCGCCGTCCGCCAGCGCCGCGACCGTCGTGCCGGCCCGGCGCAGCGTGTCGGTGAGCGTGCGCACGCACAGGCCGGGGGCGAAGCGGCCGGCCTCGCTTGCCCAGTTGGGAACGACGCTCGTGGGCGCGACCACCAGGAACGGTGCGGTCCGTCCGCCGGCCAGCGGGCCGGCGGACGAGGTGGCGGCCCCGCGGGCATGGCAGATCAGCGCGAGCGCCTGGAGCGTCTTGCCGAGCCCCATGTCGTCGGCGAGGATCCCGCCGAGCCCGAGCTCCCAGAGGCTCGCCAGCCAGCGGAAGCCGTCCAGCTGATAGGGGCGAAGCGTCGCCTCGAGGCCCTTGGGAGCCGGAAGCTCCGCGAGCGCGTCGAGCTGCAGCAGGGCCTCCACCTGGCGACGCCATGCCTCGGCCTGCTCGCGCACCACGCCGATCGCCACGAGCTCCTCCCAGAGGCCCGCCTGGTAGCGGCTGATCCGCAGCCCCTCAGGGCGGCTCGGGTCCTTCAGCGAGCGGGCCTCCTCGATCAGCTGGCGCAGCGTCGCGAGCTCCGGGGCCAGCAGCGAGAAGTGAGCGCCGTCGTCGAGCAGCATCCGCTCCTCGCCGCGGGCCAGGGACGCGAACACCGGGGCGAGCGGCAGCTCCCGTCCCTCGACCGTGATCGTGACGTTGAGGTCGAACCAGTCGCGCTCGCCGTCGATCGCGGCGGTCGCAACACCGATCTGGACCGCGTCGTCAACGTCGCGGTAGGCAAGCGGGGAGCCGCTGAGCTCGATCCCGATGCCCGTCGCGCGCTGAAGCGCCGGCAGCGCTTCGGATACGAAGCGGACCGTGTCGAGCCCCCGTAGCGAGTGTGTGTGGGCCGCGGGGCGGCCGTCGGCGTCGAGCAGGCCAAGCTCGGCGAGCCCGGCGCCGGCCGAGAGGTCGAGCGCGTCGAGGGTCTCGCGTTCGGCCTCGGCGTCGCGCAGCCCGGCGGCCGCGTCCGTCGCGCCGAGCACGTAGTCGACCCGCTCGTCACCGACCGTGTAGACCCAGGTCCAGGCGAGCTCGGTGAGGTGGTCCGGGCCGTGATGGGCGCGCAGGATCAGCGCGGGCGCCGAGACCTCAGGGAGAGCGAACGACCCGTCGGAGGAGACCACGGGGGCGACGTGGCGCAGCCCGGGGGCGATCTGGGTCGCGAATCGCGGCAGGTCGGCGGCGGGGATCGTGAGCTCGCTCGAGTCGAGCAACATGCGTCGCAGCTCGTCGGGCGTGTCTCTGGCCAGGCGGATCAGCCGCAGCTCGGCGCCGAGGTCCTGGCCGCGCTTGACCTGGTTGGCACGGCCGGCGCTCGGCGTGGAAGCGGACCGCGCCAGCACCAGCCCGTGGCCGCCCTGACCCAGGAACAGCGCCGGCTCGAGCCCCTCCAGCTCGCCGGCGCCTTCGATCCGCAGCGCCGGGCGCAGGCGCCGGGCGCCCTCCGCGGTGGCGGTCACGTCGAGCACCAGCTCGGCGCGGCGGTAGCGCGGCACCTCGCCGAGTCGTCCGGCGGCGTGGATCGTGATCATGCCGATCTGCGCTGCCCGGTCAAGCAGCGACCACAGCTGCGAGGCATCCCAGTCGCCGATGTCGAGCGTGCGGTCGCGGTCGCCGTAGCCGTAGTAGTAGCGCGAGCTGGTGGCCATCCGCGCGCGGTGCACCGACTGGAACTCACGCGCCAGCGCGAGGTGGTCCTCGCGGTAGTTGCCCTGCCGCAGGTGCCAGGCCTCCAGCGCGCCCCAGGAGAGCGAGCCGTTGACCCAGCCGCCGCGGGCACCCGGCCGCATCAGCCGCGCCTGCAAGCGCGTCACGCCGCGGCTCGAGCCGTGGCCGGTGGACACCAGCGCGAGCTCGATCGCGAGCGGATCACCCGTGGCGCGGGTAACTGCCGCGGGGATCAGCGCCCGCAGCGGCGCCTCCCAGCTCGGAGCCGGCGCAGTGGGTCGCGGAGTCGGCGCGGTGGGTCTCGGGGCCGGCGCGGTGGTCGCGTGTGCGCCGGCGGCGCGGGCGGTCGCCGGACCCCCGCCGCGCCCGCCCAGCTCGCCGCGCCCGCCCACAACACTGATCGCCAGCGCCGCCACGTGCTTGCAGTTCCAGCCGACCGGGCACGAGCACTCGCCCTCATCAAATGTGAGCGGCGCCACCTCGTCGTCCTCGTCGCGTGAGAACTGGGCGGTCGTCTCGTAGATGGCGCCGTTACCGACCACACGCGCCTGCAGCACCAGGTCGTCCTCGTCCCAGCGCGGCGAGAGCACCCGGTGACCCCGGGCATAGGCCTGCCCACGCTTGAACGTGGAGCCACCGCACGCCGCCTGAACCTCGTCGAGGTCGATGTCGATCAGCGTCTCGGCGGCCGTCGTCATGGAACATCGATCCTACGGGAAGGACAGGACGCGCTGCCACAGCTCGGTGATCCCGTCCGCGGCCGCCGCTGACGCCGTCCGCCGCCGTCCCCGGCCGCCGCTGACGCCGTCCGCCGCCGTCCGCCGCCGGCAGCCGGGCCGCGTCTGAGGCGACCTCGCTGCCGAAGGCGGACGACCGGGGCGCGCCGGTCAGGCGTACGTGGAGACGCGGCCTGAGGCCGTGGCTCCGGCCGCCTGGGACGACGAGCTCGCCGGCGCAGAGCCTGTGCTGTGGTCCCCGTCGTGGTCCGCGACCCCTGGCGTGTCAGGCGCCTTGGTCTTGGCGGAACCCGCCCCTTGGTACTGCTGGAGGAGGCTCGAGGCCCCCACCGCTGCGATGCTCATTGGCAAACCCTCCTTTCGTGCCGTGCTGCATCCCCACCGGCATCGGCTGCCGCGGCAGCGTGGATGAGCCCTATGAGAGGAGTCTCAGAGCGCCGCAGCCGCTTCCGGCGCGCTCTGCTCGGTCAGCTCGCGCAGCAGCAGCACGCTGCGCCGTGCGGACAGCCACGCACTGCGCCAGGCCGGCCCGGAGTCGGCCGTCAGCAGCCCGATCCAGCGCCTGGTCACCTCGGCGCCGTCGTCGCGACCGGCGAGCGCAAGCCGCGCCGTCAGCTCCTCGGCGGCGGTGATCTCGCTCTCACCGTCGATGCCGCGCATCGACCACCCGCCGTAGAGCCGGTGTGCGGCGCGTTCCTCCACGAGGATCGCCGGATCGGTGTGGCGGGGATCCGCTCCGATGCGCTCGAACAGCTCGCGCACCGCCGGCTCCGGACCCTCCAGGATCTGGCCGAAGAAGCCGTCGTGCAGGCACAGCGCGCCCGTGATCCCGACCTCGCGGTTGCGGCGGCTCGAGACATCCAGGATCGCGTGCAGCGCGTCCGCGCCCAGTCCGGCGCCGCCCTCGCTGATGTACATGAGCCGCAGCAGCGGCGCGCCGGGATCGGGGGCGCGGGGCGCGGCGCGTACGTGGGGGGTGAGCTCGACCTCGCTACGCAGGAACTCGATGCGCGTGCCGACCGCTCGTGCGATCCCCTTCCAGGCGAGCGGTGCGCCCTCGTGCTCGTAGGCCAGGTAGCCGGCCTCCGCCCTCGCCAGGCGCTGGCGGGAGCGGCCGTCGAGCGGTACACGCGGCGCGAGCGTCGCAACCCGGCCCCGCGTCTCCAGATGGACGCAGTCGATCCACACGTACGGCTGATCGTCGAGCTCGGCCAGACAGAGGGTCACGGGGAGCTTCACTGACAGGTCTTGCACTGCGTCGGGCATCGGCGCGTGGGAATCGGAGGTTGAGCCGCAGCGGGCGCTGCTGGACGGGTGACCGCCGCCCGGGCGGTCACGCACACCAGAGCCCTCCCCAACCCGAGCCATCCGGCCCGAGCCATCCGGCCCGAGCCCTCCGGCCCGAGCCCGTGCGGCGCCGACCGGTCCGGCCCGACCCCGTGCGGCGCCGACCGGCCTAGGCGGTCAGCACCGGCTGGGACGCAGCCCCGGGCGCACGCAGCGGCGCGATCCGCGCGATCAGCGTCCGCGCCGCGTCGATCACGAGCCCACGATCGTAGGTGGTGGTGAACTCGAAGCGGCGCTCGCGATCGGGACCGCTGTCGCCCAGGTCCCTGGCGACCAGTGCCCCGGCAAAGTGCGGCCCCACGACCACGACGCTCCACTCGCCCGCGAGCGGATCGCCCGCGGCCAGCGGCGCGCCGCGCACACCGGGCGCAGGCTCCTCCGCGAGGCCGACGCCCAGCGCGGCGCAGAGGCTCGCCGTCCGGGCGAGCGTCTCGTACCGCCGGACGGTCCCGGGCGTGAAATGGATCGCGTCCTGGAAGACGGAGAGGATCACTGCGCCCTCGCCGATCTTGAGCGCCCGGTGCTCCAGGTGGTGGCTCATGGGCAAGAGCAGCGCCTTGCTGGCGATCTCCACGTTCCTGCCCGGACTCACGACGGCAAACGGCGTCCTGCCCGTGCGCTGCGCGCGCACGGCGGAGCGGTGCCGCCAAACCCGCTGGTGTACGGGCGGCAGGTCTCCGGGACGGCCCCACAGCCACCCCTGCCCGAGCGTCGCGCCCAGCGTCCTGGCGATCGCCGCGTGGGTCTCGGTCTCGATGCCCTCGGCGAGGATCATCGCCCCGGTGCGCTCGCGTTCGGCGGCGACGGCGCTGACGATCGCCGCCTGATCGGTCGACGGCCGCTCCTGCACGAGCCGCAGGTCGAGCTTGATCACGTCGGGCTCGACGAACGGCAGCAGCGCCAGCGAGCGCACATCCGCACCGATGTCGTCGAGCGCGATCCCGCAGCCCTCCACGCGGCTCGCGGCGACCGATGCCGACAGCTCGGCGGGCCGGTCGGTCACGGCGCGCTCGGTTATCTCCAGCACCAGGTCCAGCTCGGCCAGCGCCCGCGACCAGACCGCGGCGTGGCGCTCCGGGCAGCTCTCACCCAGCGCTGAGGGCTCGCAGTTCAGAAAGAGCGTGTGGTTGCGCCCGAGGCCGGCGTCGAGCGCGGTTCGCACCGCCGTCGCCCGGCAGAGCCAGTCGAGCTCGACCACGCGGCCGGCGGCCTGCGCGGCCGCGAACAGCTGGTCGGGCCGCTCCAGGCTCGACCCACGCGGACCACGGCTGAGCGCCTCGTAGGCGACCGTCTCGCCGGTGCCGATCTCCACGATCGGCTGGAACACGGCCTGCACGGCGCCCGACTCGAGGATGCGCTCGAGCTCCGCCAGATCCGGCGGCGCGGGTGGCGGCGGCGCCTGCCCAGCGCGCGCGTCGGCGGGCTCACCGCGGTGGATGTGGAAGGCGTTCTTGCCCGAGCGCTTGGCCACGTACATCGCGTGGTCAGCGTGCCGCAGCAGCTCCTGGGCCGAGCCGGCGTCGCGGGGATAGCTCGAGACACCAACGCTGGCGCTGATCCGTGACTCGCCGACGGACAGCGCGATCGGCTCGCGCAGCGCCCCCAGCACACGGGCGGCGACCTGCGTGGCCCGGTCGGTGAGCGCCACGCCACCGGTCAGCAGGATCACGAACTCGTCGCCGCCGCGGCGGGCCAGCAGGTCGCTCGGGCGCACCACCGATCGCAACCGCTTCGCCACGGCCGCCAGCAGCTCATCGCCGACGAGATGGCCATGTATGTCGTTGACGCGCTTGAAGTCGTCGACGTCCACGAACAGCAGCCCGACCTCACCGCCGCGCTGCGCGGCCCTCACCGCCGCTTCCAGCTCGCGCTCCACGGTGGCGCGGTTCGCCAGGCCGGTCAGCGTGTCGAAGTATGCGAGCTCGCGGACGCGCTGCTCGGCCGCCAGACGGGCCGTCACGTCCTTCTGCACACCCAGGTAAGCCACGACGCGTCCGCTCTCGTCCCGCTGCGGCGCGAGCGCGACCTCGTTCCAGAAGCTCGTGCCGTCGGCACGGTAGTTGAGCAGCGTCACATACGCCTCCCGGCCCGCGGTGATCGCGGCGCGCAGCTCCGCGACCGCCTCCGGATCGGTGTCAGGGCCCTGAAGCACGCTGCACTTGCCGCCGATCACCTCCGCCGCCCGGTAGCCGGTGAGCTCCTCGAAGCCCGGGCTCACGTACGTGAGCGGGCAACCTGGGATCGTCGCGTCCGCGATGACCACGCCCGCGATGTCTGCCGTCTGGTCTGCCATCCCCTCTTCTATCGTCAGCTCCCGCCATTTGTTTTAGCCCCGCATCCGGCGGGCTCGCCGCTGCTTCGCCCGCCGTCCAGAGGCCTCAGCCCACTGCGATAAGCTGCTCAGATGGTCGACCTTGCCGGAGAGCACGGCGCTCGTGCCCTCGACCACCTGCAGCTAGATCCGGTCGTGTGGCTGACGACCGTCTCCCCGAGCGGCGCGCCGCTGCCGATGCCCGTCTGGTTCGTGTTCGACGGGCAGGAGTCGCTGCTCGTCTACAGCATCAACGGCGCCCGCGTGCGCAACATCCGCACGAACCCGCGGGTGGCGCTCAGCTTCCCGAGCGACGCCGAGGGCACCGATGTGGTCGTCTTCTCTGGCCAGGCGACGATCGAGACGGAGGCCCCGCCCGCCGACCAGAACGGCGCGTACCTCGAGAAGTACGAGCAGCGGATCGGCGGCCTGGGCATGACCCCTGCGAGCTTCGCCGCGACCTACGACACGCCGCTGCGAATCCGGCTCACCCGCCTGCGCGGGCAGTGAGCACACCAGCGCGATGAGCCGGCGCTTGGGCGCTGCGGCCACCGGCAATCACCGCCGCCACCCGCACCCCTGAGGACGCAAGCCGCATCTCTCGCCGAGACCGTCCTGGTCGCCTGGGACAGACGGCAGCGGCTCCCGACCCAGCCAGAGCAGGCGCCCCCTGCTGTTTGGGGTCGCCCGCAACGTGCCGAAGGATGGCAGCTCGCATTGAGTCGAGGGCGGGCGAACGGCTCACTCCTTCGCCGGCGCGACCGGGATCTGGTGCAGCTTGCCGTCGATCTCGACGCCGAGGTCCCAGCTCCCGAACCGTGCGAACAGATCACCAGGAAGCGTGACCAACTGCAGCCACGAGCGCTCGCCTACCTTCACAAAGAACTTGTCGCGCCCTGCGGCGCTGCTCGGCGAGGGGCTGGCGTCGATGTAGCGCGGCTGTCCGGCCGAGCTCACCCGGATCTCATAGCTACGGCCCGCCTGCACCAGGAAGCGACCGTTCACGTAGCGCGCACCGACCAGGTAGATGCCGAGCTGCTTGACCGTGACGCTCACGCTCGAACGTCTGCCGGCCCGGTTGGTCGCAGTCGCGGTGTAGCGCAACGTCGTCAGCCCGACGCCGCGGTTGCTGCTGTGCCGCACGACCGCCATCCGGCAGCTCGCAACGCCCGAAACGCGATCGGTTGCGGCACAGTGCGGAGTCGGAGCCGCACTGTAGATCTCGCCGGAGCGCAGCCCAACGAGCTTTACACTGGGTGCGCGCAGATCGATGTTGACGTGGCGCAACGACACAGTCGCGACACCACCGCTCGTCGTCCTGATCGTGCGCGTCACTGACTGTCCACCGCCGTTGCGGCGCAGCGTCACCTCGGCCGGGCACGGCGCGACCAGCTTCGCACCATGCGTCGCACACACGAAGCGGATTCGCACCGGCTGGCTGTACCAGCCGTAGCGGTTGCGGCGCGCTGGGCGCACGACGCGCGCCGTGATGCTTGGTTGGGCGATCAAGCTGGGCGTAACGCCCGCACCCGCTGCCGTCATCGCTGTCGATGAGCCGGTGAAGTTGCTGTCACCCGAGTACACGGCGCTGACCTGGACACTCTGACCGGCGGGCAGTGCATAGCTGATCGTCGCTGTGCCGGCAGACAGCGACGCCACGCCGACGCTTCGGCCGCCGACCAGGAAGCTGATCGTGCCGCTCGGGGTTCCGGCCCCGGGCGCGACAGCCTTGACCGTGGCGCTCAGCGACCCGCTGCCGACGCTCAGCGCGATGCTCGACTGCGCCTGGCCGACCGCGTAGCTACCACTGGTTGAGATCCGCGAGTACACGGCGTCACCTGAATACACGGCGGTTACACCGTGTGTTCCGGCGGTCGCCGAGCTGATGGTGCAGCTAGCCGTCGCGCTGCTGAGCGGCACGTTGGCGCAGCCGCTGAGGGCGGTCCCGCCGGGCTGCTCGAAGGTGACCGTACCCGTGGGCGTGAAGTGCGCGTTGGGATCGGTCAGGGTCGCCGTCAGCGTGACCTGCTGGCCGGATACGGCGGTGCCGGGCCCGGATCCCAGGCTCAGGACGCTCGTGAGGGTCGGGAGGACGACATCGAGCGTGTACTGGTGCGTGCCAACGTCACCGCCCTGGTCCGATGCCTTCACGACGAACGTGAAGGCCCCAGATTGCGTGGGGGTACCCGAGATAAGGCCGGTAGGGCTGAGCGTGACACCATTCGGCAGCGCTCCCGAGCTGACCATGAAGCCGTAGGCCGGCGAGCCGGCACCGCCGGCGGCGGCCAGCTGAGCGCTGTAGGGACTCCAGTCGGTGGCGTTGGCAAGGCCAGTCGGAGTGATCACCAGCGGCGGTACTACCTCAGTTGCGCTTCCCTCTGAACCCAGGTAGTCGCTGCTGCCTCCGTAGACCGCCTTGAATGCTGTTGTGCTGCCCGCCGGCAGCGGTGTCGGCAGCGTGTACGTCACGGTGTCCGGCTTCGCGTCGGGCGTCGGCTCGGAGCCGAGCTTGGTTGTGCCTTCATAGAAGGTGACGGTCCCAACCGCCACGCCCCCGCCCGGGCTGTTGGGACTGATCGTTGCTGTGAGTGTTGTGCTCGTGGTCGTGAGCAGCGTCGTGGTTGCGTCCGGGTTGACCGTGAAGCTCGGGGTGCTGGCGCCGGGCGCGTACGTGTTGCTGCCGGAGTATGTGAGAGTCACCAGGTTGCTGCCGGCCCCGGCGCCGGGGAGAGGACAGGTGGCAATGCCGCTGCTGTCCAACGGGACCGCGGAACAGCCGAACATCGCGGTGCCGCCCTGCGCGAAGCTGACCGTACCGGTCGCGATCGCGCTGGTGTCGGGCGAGGTGACCTGTGCGTCCAGTGTCAGCGGTTCTCCGGTGACCAGTGAAGACGGGCTCGTCGTGAGGCTGATGGTGGGACGCGCGAGCACGTTGAGCGTATACTCCTGGGTGCCCGTGCCACCGTTGGTATCACTCGCGTCGACCGGGAAGCTGAAGCTACCGGCCTGCTTAGGTGTCCCTGACAGCAGCCCGCTGCTGCTCAGCGTCAAACCCGGGGGCGGCGAGCTTCCAGGAGCGACCTGGTAGCTGTAGGTACCGTACCCGCCCGCTGCGCTCAGCTGCTGGCTATAGGCGGTCTGGTCAGTTGCGTTCGGCAGCGTCGAAGGGCTGATCGCCAGGGGCGGGATGACCAGATCGTAGGGCCCATACGACGAACCGAGGAAGTTCGTGTCTCCGCCGTACGTCGCCGTGATCTCGGTCGAGCTGCCGGCGGGGAGCGGCTTTGCGTAGGTGATGCTGGCGGTATCCGGGTTGCCGCCCGAGAGCGTCCCCACGCCGAGTGTTCCGCTCGCGTCGCTGAACGTGACGTTCCCGGTGGGGGCTCCTACGCCGGGGCTGTCTGCGGTCACGGTCGCGATCGCGGTGGTGTCATCCGCGATGTAGGTAGTCGTCGTTGCGTCGGGCTGGACCTGGTAGGTTGTGGCGGTAACCGCTGGTGCGTAGTTGCTGTCGCCGGAGTACACGAGCTTGACGTCCTGCGTGCCGGCCGCGGCGCCCGGCAGGGTGCAGGAGGCCTGTGCATTCCCGTTGAGTTTCACGGCGTCGCAGCCGCTGATCGGGGTGCCGCTGGCGTCCTCAAACGTCATCGTGCCGGTTGCCGCTTCATTATTGGCATAGTCCACCGAGGTGACCTGGGTGGTGACGGTCACCGGCTGGCCCGTCACCGGCGTACCGCTGAAGGTGCTGCCGATCGTGCTGGGCACGCGCACGTCGATCGTCGCGTTGACGCTCGCCGTCTGCTGCGGGTTGGAGCTGTCGATCACCGTGATCGTGAAGTTGAACACGCCAGATAACTGCGGGGTTCCGGTGATGTTGGCCTGGTCGCCGCTGGGGTCGACGGGCATGGTCAGTCCCTCGGGAAGCCCGTTGAACGATTCGACGTAATACGGAGTGGTTCCGCCCGAGATCGTGACCGCCTGGAAATATGACTGGCCCAGCACCGCGTAGGAGTTGGCGGCCGTGCTGACCGACAACGTGCCCGTGCTCGCGCCGGCGCCACCGGCCGAGATCCCGGTCAGGCCGGCGATCGTCAGCGCGATCACCAGCACCTGCCCCAGCCGAGCCAGACGAAAACCCGCAAAGCCACCGAACAAACGCCGCATCCTGCCACCCCAGCTTCCGTATTGGCCCCGGTAGCGACAGCCGCCGCGCGAGCGGCGTCCGGCTCGGCCGTGCAACCCTCGCGTGCTCCGCGGGACCTTATTCCGATATCACCGCGTCTTCCGGATGCCGTCGATGCATCCCTGACCGCGGCGAGTATGGACCTATCTGGGGGCGCGGTCATGAGTGACGACCACTCATCTTTTGGCCACCCTCTTAAGCGGTGGCAGCGAGCCGCCGATACAGGTAGATTGCGCTGGATCCTGGAGCGCCGGTCAGCCGCCCTTGGCTGCCAGTGCTGCCGCCAGCTGCGAGCGGGACCCGATCCCGAGCTTGCGGTAGGTCCGCGCGAGGTGGTTCTCCACCGTCCGGACGGTGATGCAGAGGTCCGTCGCGATCTCCCGGTTGGAGCGGCCGGCGGCCGCCATGCTGGCGACCCGCAGCTCACCTGGCGTGAGCGCTCCCACGCCGCTGAACTGGAGTCGGCGGGGCCGTGCTCCGGCAACGAGCAGCTCCGCGCGCGCCTGCTCTGCAAGCAGCGTGGATCCGCAGGCCCCGGCAAGCTCGACCGCCTGCCGCAGAGGCTGGCGGGCCGCCACGCGTTGCCCGCCACGGCGCAGCGCTTCACCGAGATCCAGCAGCGCCCGGGCGTGGTCCAGGCGCGCGGGCGAGCGGGCGAGCATGGTCACGCCCCGCTCGAGCAGGGCGATTCCTTTGCTGCCGCCCTCGACCAGACCGAGCGTCGAGCTGGCGATACCGAGCGCGGACGGCACGCGCCAGCGTTTGGCCATCGCCACCTGCTCGTTTGCCAGCTCACGCGCCAGCGCCCGCTGACCGATGGCCAGACACGCCTGAACCGCTTCGCGCCGCCACGGGTTCCGCATGTGCCTGACACTGAGCTGCGACTCGCGCACACGCAGTTCCAGCAAGTCGCCGAGCGCCGCATCCGGGCGTCTCCTGGCGAGGTGCAGCCGGGCACGCGCCACGAACGGCATCCCCATGTATGTGAGCGCCGGGATCGTCGAGTCCTCGCCGCAGCAGCTGATGGCCAAGCGCGCTTCGTCCAACTCGCACCGTTCGACCAGCGCGGCGCAGAGATACGCGCGGTGGGCCGGCGCCGCCACCGGGACCGGCGCCCGCTCCAAGAGCGCGAGCGTCTCACGCGCGCGGGCTGCGGTCGCTGTGACCTGACCCTCTCGCCAGGCGGCCACGACGCGTTGGCCGCTGAGGTTCGCGCGCGCTCGCAGCGAACCATAGTCTCCGGCAAGTCGCTCCGCCTGGTCGAGCACCGGGTAGGCGAGGTCGAAGCGGTCCGCATCGACAAGCACCGCGAGCGCGTGGTTGAAGGGGATCGCGTCGGGCCCGTAGGCGCTCAGCAGCACGGCTGCAGCAAGCGCTCGCCGCGCGTACCCGACGGCCTGGCCCGCCAAGCCATCGAGCCACCGCTTGGCTGCCAGCTCGGCCAGCACGGCCAGTTCGGCGGGGTGGTCGCCCGGCAGCTGTCGGTAGCGCTCGAGCTCGGCGAGGGCATCGGCCGCGACCGGCGGAGCGAGGATCCCGATCGCGGCCTCCTGCGCCAGCAGCTGCAACGCCATGAGCCGGTCCTGCTCCCCGCGAAGCTGCGCGCGCAGCGTGCGCAACCGTGTCGTCCCGGCGGTGAGCTCGCCAGCATGGACACGCGCGCGGGCAGCGGCCACGGCCCAGACGATGCGCTGCTGGCGCTCGGACGTCGCTTCCGCGCCCGCTTCGAGGTGTGCGGCGGCGCTCGCCAGGTCGCGTCCGATCTCCGCCTCCGTGAGACCGAGCTCCGCCAGCACGGCCGGGCGAGTCGCCGCGGGTGGCGGCTCGCTGAGCGCACGTTCCAGCAGCAGCTGCGCGAACTCCAGGTCGCCGTTGGCAGCCGCCTCTCGCGCCGCTTGCCGGAGCACCTCGACGGCGAGCGGGTCGGCGGTCGGCTCGCTGCAGAGCAGGTGCATGGCCGGCCGCGCGGCTGGTTGCCCTTCGTCGATCAGCCGGGCCGCCGCGTGGCCGTGCAGCTGTGCCCGCAAACCGGGCGCGAGCCCCGCGTAGACCGCGCGCCCCACGATCGGATGCGCGAAGCGTGCGGGGCGCGCGGCACTGACTACCCCCGCTGTCACCAGCGCGTCGGTGGTGGCGGCAACCTGCGCGAGGCTCAAATCCGTTAGGGCCGCGATGTGACGCAGATCCCCGTCCGGGCCCAGCACCGCGAGCGCCTCAGTGACGCGTGTGGCGGCGCTGCCGAGCGGGGCCAGGCGCAGCGCCAGCTCCCGTGCGACCGCGACGGGACCGAACTCGGTCACGCGCTGTGCCGCGCCCGCGTCTGGGACGAGGCGTGCCTCGGCCGCCGCGTTGAGCAGCTCACGCAACAGGAACGGGTTCCCGCCGCTGACCTGTAGGCAGGCCGCCGCAAACCCTGGGTCGGGCTCCTGGCCGAACCGCTCACGAATGACCGCGGCGGTTGACTCGAGCTCCAGCGGTCGCATCCTGACCACGCTGGCACCGGCGCGCAAGCGCAGCCGCGCGAGCATGGACCCGTCGGGGGTCGTGTGGCTTGCGGCCAGCACCACTCCGACGGTCAGAGCGTCGAGCCGGGCGGCCAAGAGGTCCAGGAAGCGCAGCGAGGCGGCGTCAGCCCAGTGCGCGTCGTCGACCACCAGCAGCAGCGGTCCCGACGCCGCCACGTCGGCCGTCAAGCGGAGCAGAGCTCTGATGATCGAAGCTTCAGAGGGAAGTGGTGCTTGCGCCGGTGCGGTCGCCCATGGAGGGCCCAGCGCGACGGCGGCCGCAGCCGCCGGACCATCCAGGATGCGTTTGCGGTTCGCCGGCCGCATCCCGCTAAACAGCTGCTCGAACAGCTGCTGGACGACTCCGAACTCGAGCTCCTGCTCCAGCTCCTGCCCACGAGCGTGCAGTACGAGCGTGCCGCGCTCACGCACACGAGCGGCGGCTGCGTCCAGAACGCTGGATTTGCCGCTCCCGGGATGGCCCTCCACGAAGATCAGCGCGCCCGGGGCATCTCCGCGACCGGCCCGCTCGACCGCCACCAGCTCGAGCTCACGACCGAACAGTGGCATCTGCGTTTCCACTCACACACGGTCGCACATAGCAGCCACCGGGGTCTCCGAACTCGCCGGAGGCACAGCGCCCTACGCACAACGGGGGCTCCTGGGGTAGTTGTAGGTGAGAAGGTGCGTGCTTCGGGCTTGATGTCCCTGGTCTGAGGGGTATTTCTCGCTTGTTGCGGGGTGGTTCAGAGACGCGCACGGGTTCAGACCGTAGGTTCGAGATGTCAAGAGTCCGAACTGGAACTCCGTTACCGCGCGCGTTTGCGCTTTTCGCGTTTGTCGTGCCTTCCCGGGGTGTGGGTCCGCGATGTTCGTTTCGAGCCTGACCGGGTGATCGTGACCGTGGTTCTGCATCGTCGAGGGCTCATCTGTCCGCTGTGCGGCTACTCCACGCCGCACAGGGAGAACGAGCAGGATCTCGACTCTTGGTGGCGGTATTTCGATCTCGGGGTCTGGCCGGTAGTGATCCGCGCGCGGCTCAGACGCGTGCGTTGCCCGGAGCACGGAATCTTGGTCGAGGGCGTGCCGTTCGCCCGTCCAGGCGGCGGAACCAGACCGACTTGAGCAGCCACGTCACAGCATCAGCCCAGGTGCGTTCCGGCCATAGGCCAGCCCCGAAGTCGACGAGACGGCAAGGCCCCTGCGCGCGATCTCAGAGCGTCCCGGTCGTCCGGCAAGCCGGTTGCAGCGGCGCCTGCGGAGCGCTGCTCCTCAGGCGTCGACCTGCCGGCCAATGAACGCCGCCATGCCCGGCACCGTAAAGGCAACGACGCCGTGCTCGGGCGCGTAGATGACGCCCTTGGCGATCAGGGAGGCACGCGTGGGGCCCAGGCTTGCGGGCTTGCGACCGAGCCGAGCGGCGACCTCACTGGAAGCACTGCCTTCATCGCCATCTGGGGCGATGGCGCGCAGGTATGTCTGCTCTGCCGGCGTCGCGCGGTCCCACCTGACGCGAAAGAACCCGTTGTCAAGCGCATTGGTGCCATGCGCGACACCCAAGGCCGCATCCTGGGTCCCGATCAGCGGGCCCGCTGCAACATTCCAGCTGTCTTGACCGAACTGCTGGAGAAAGTACGGGTAGCGTCCGGCGGCGTTCACGACCACCGCGATCGCGTCGGGATGCCAGCGCACATCTTCCAGTCCGGCAGGGATCGTCACGGCGTCAGCTGCTGCGTTGGGATTGAGCTCCTGGATCCTCATGTAGCGGAACCGCTCGGCGTAGGATTTCGCTTCGGCAAGGATCCGCGGCAGACTCGGAAGCCCCGCAAAACCGATCAGCACCCGCCAGTTGTCCTGTGCGGCCGCGTGCGCGATCATGCAGAGCGTCGCGAGTTCGTCGGAGCGAAGATCTTGCGCCTCGTCGATCAGGATCGCGAGTCCTATGCCCTCCTCCTCGGCTGCACCAGCGAGGTCGCCGCTCAGCTTCTTGAGGTCGGTCTCGAGCATGCCCGTGTTCGCCCCGCCTCCAGGCACCCCGGACAGGTCGAGCCCGAACCTCCAGGTTCCACCAACGTCGTAGGAGGCCTTGAAACTGAGTGCGGTCTTCAGTCCCTTCAGCAGCCGCCTGCCGGCACCGGGCCGTGCCAGATCCGTTAGCGGGCCGTAGAGCGCCTCGCCCAAAAGCTCGCGCAGCGACTTGCCGGAGCCAGCCTCGATCTGCGCGACGATCCAGCCCCTCTCCGTAGCCCGTCGCCGGAACTCAGAGAGCAGCACCGTCTTGCCGACACCACGAAGCCCGTACAGCACAACCGGCTGATCAGTCCTACCGACGAGCCCCCGCTCGAGCGATGTCTGCCAAGCGCCAAGCGCGTCATCACGACCCACCAGAGCAGCCGGCTTACGGCCAGCGCCGGGAGCGTAGGGATTGCGAACGGGGTCCATCCCACTGGAGTCTAGTCAAATCTATGTCCATATAGCGAGCCGCTACATAGCGATACGTTTTGGTAGCTCTCGCAGCCCACCCACAGCAGCCGGCGCAGCGGCGTCGTCAAGCAAGAGCGAAGCGACCCCTCAGTCCGGCACCAACCCAAAGTCCGCGCTCGACACAGGCCCGCACAGGGCGCACGCAGATCGCGGGACGGCAACCGCACCGTTCGAGCAATCGGACCGCGCCGCGAAGCGGTTCTCAGGCGACCTCGTTCAAGTCGACCTGCAAGAAACGGCCACGCTGAGCTAGAGCCGCAGGCACATCGCCTGACCGTGCCACCGGCGATGACAGCCAGCGTCCAGGCGCCGCGACCGCATGAGATCGCGCTCCGGTCACGGCGCGGTCTGGCAGGGCGGCGCGGTGACGGCTGCTTGTCACGCGTCGTCGCCGACAGGTGCGGCCCCACTGTTCGGGGCGCCATCGCTGGCTGCGCCGACCGACAGCACCGAGTGCTCGCCCTCGACGCCCGCTTGAATCTCCGGCTGCTCCGGATCGTGCAGCCTGGGCGCTGGTGCATGCCAGGGTTTCAGGTTCTGCACGATGTCGCGGTAGAACGCAACCGTCTGTGACGCTGTTTCGCGCACGAACGAGCCCTCCGCTTGGCCGCGCTTTTGCCCCATCGGCTTGGCCAGCGTCAGCGTGAACGCCCGCGGCGGACGCTTCGGCTCGCCTGCGCAGAAGGCCCCAGATGGGTCGTCGCGCACGGCGCCGAGCTTGACGGCAGTGCTCTCGCGAACGTTCGCGAAACTGGTCCTGATCGACAGATCGTCTGGGGCTTGCTTGAGCTGACGGATCAGCCAATTGAACCTCGTCCTGACCATGCCGTCGCGGGGCGCTTCCAAGGTGACGCTCAAGAACGTCTGCCGCGATCTGAGGTCCGCGCGAATCGTCAGCGGCCCGATCACATCGGGAACGCGGACGGTCGACCAAAGCTCGCCAGACTCAGCAAGTCCACCGACCAGCTCGTCCAGCCGTTCGGCCGGCCTTTGGTTTCGCGGACGCAGGGCGGTAACCGTTACGCCGAGTTCCTGCGTGAGACTCAAACACAGGTACTGGGTGAACTGCTCCCAGTGTCCAGCGACGTCACGGGCAGCTCCGTCGCTCTTACGTAGCGACTGGTCGCGGACAGCGTTGCGGACCGTTACCCAGTTCTCGCCCATGTCCTCAAAGCCGATCGCTCCTGATGCCGGGCTGCTCAGGTAGTGGATCAGCTCCCTGAGCACCCATTCCTGGTCTGGGTTGGCGATCCCGCGGTAGCGCTGCTGCACGATCGCCTCGGTGAGCACGTGCCACCAGGAGAGATGCCAAAGTGCGGGACGCTTGCGTGGCGGCTTACGCCCGTCGAAGATGATCGGGGATTCGGACGGGCTTGCGGTGATCTGCGTCGAGATCGTCAGCAGGCCGTCGAAGCCGTGAGCCTTCGCGAGGTCCAGGTACGACAGCACCTGATCGGCCCTGTGCCGCGAGGCCCCCGTCTTGACCTCGACCAGGCACGTCCAATCCTTGCCCGCTCGCCGGCAGCGAATCGCCCCGTCCGGTCGAAGCGCGCTGTCAGCCGCCGACTTGAACCGCACCTCTGCGAAGGTCTCGATCACGGACGCCTTCGGAGCGCCGAGTTCCTTCAGCAGCGCATGTCCGAACTCCGGCACACCGTGCATCACCGCAAGCAGACACGATGTCGCTCGGTTCTCCTGCTCCTGCTGGTTGCGTATCCCGGCCGTAGGCATGAGCCGCGCGTGGGACCACCCCTCGGGCACAGTCCCATGCTTGCCATCGCCCCCTCTCGGCATGGCCAAACCCTACACCCAGCCAACGCGCTGGCGCAATTCGGATCAGGCCGGTTGGACGAGGTGCCGGAGCGGAGCCGCGCGCCCAGCGCCGCGCGCTACCCGTGCTGGCCTTTGGGCGCAAACAGGCCGCCACGCTTCTCGGAAAGCGCGATCCTGGCGGCGGGGTGGAGGGCAGCTGGACGATCGCCAGCTACGGGACGCCGGGCATGGCGCCATCCGTCACGTCTCCGACGCCTTGCTGATCGCTCACTGCCAAGAGCGGATCGCGCCAGAACGCAAAGATGAGCTGGAGCGCAAGCAACAGCCAGCTAGCGCATGCCAATCAGGGGAAGGACACCGCGCACGCAGCTATGCCGCAGCCGCCTGGCGAACCAGGACCCACCTTGGCTCCGAGAAGCGAGCCCGGGATCGCTGCTGCAACGGCGACCGTGCCCAGTTACGGAGTGCGTGATCACGACTGAGGACCGGGGCGCATCACGGGCACGCCCGGCGAAGCGACAATGTTCATGGCGGGAAGCGGCCAGCGCGGCGCCAGCACCGTCAAGCCGCCAGCCACGGAGAGCTCGAGCGCAGCGCCTCTGCGGCCGGCGCCGAGTGACCGCCAACCTCGCCCGGGGACGGCGAAGCTCAGCGCTTCCGGACGCTGATCGAGGGCGCACGCCCGCGGCGCAGGCGCGACAAACCAGAACGCGCTTGGTAGCCAGAGCGCTCAACTTGCTCTCTACAGCCGTCTACTAAGCAGTAAATCACTGGGGAAAGCGCCTGTTTTTTCGAATACCCCCAGCCGGGCTCGAACCGGCGATCTCCTCCGTGAAAGGGAGGCGTCCTGACCACTAGACCATGGGGGCGCGAGGACCAATTGTATGGCTGGCCGTCGGTGGCCCCAGCACGCGGTCAGACGGCTCATCGATGGGCGCGGGGGCGTCGCCCCGCGACCGGCTGCGCTCGTACCGGCGGGCACGGTGTCCTGAGGCGGAGCCGGTGGCCAGGAACCGTCATTTCTGCCGGGTTCTGGCCATACCTTCGGGTGCCGACCGGGGCCACCGACCGGAACCACCGACCGGGGCCGCCGACCGGGACCACCAACCGGGACCGCCAACCGGGACCACCAACCGGGACCACCAACCGGGACCACCGACCGGGGCCGCCGACCGGGACCACCAACCGGGACCGCCGACCGGCCGGCGCACGCCCCGGGCGCAACCGCTGCACCGCTCCAGCGCAGCAGCCGGCCGCAACTACAGTCAGACGGAAGACCCCGATGAGCACCCCCGACCCACCAGACATCTACTCGCCGGCCGCAACCGCGGGCACGCGCGCGGCGCCCCCCACCACCCTACCCCTGACGGGGGCGACGATCGACCGCGCCAGCGAGCTGCGTGACGACCACCACGAGGTCAAACGCCTGCTCGACCACCCGCGCGCGGCCGTTCTGGGCGCAAGCGCCGGCAGCGTGCTGATCGGGGAGCTCCCCCGCCCGCGCCTGCTGCGCCGCCCACTCGCCGGCAACATCAACCCGCACCAGCCGATCCTGCTCGGGCTAGAGGCCGGCGCGCCGCTGTTCGCCGCCGACCTGGACGACCCCGAAGCCCAGAGCCAGGCGAGCGACACGGGCCTCGGCCGGCTCGTCACCCTGCGCGAAGCCGGCCTGCTGCTGCCACAGGCAGAGAGCGGGCTTGCGGCCTACCTCGTGGCGCTGCTCGGCTGGCACCGCAACCACCGCTTCTGCGCCCGCTGCGGCAGCCCGACGAGGATGGCGCAGGCCGGCCTCGCGCGCCGCTGTCCGAACTGCAGCGCCAACCACTTCCCGCGCACCGACCCGGTGGTGATCATGCTCGTCGACGACGGCGCCGGCAACATCCTGCTGGGCCGGCGGATCGGCTGGGAGGCGGGACGCTTCTCGATCCTTGCCGGCTACGTCGCGCCAGGTGAGACACCCGAAGAAGCGGTGGTGAGGGAGGTTGACGAGGAGTCGGCCGTGCGCGCCCACTCGCCGCGCTACGTCGCATCCCAGCCCTGGCCGTTCCCAGCCTCGCTGATGCTCGGCTACGAGGCGAGCGCCGAGACCGACGGCGCCAAGCGGCCCCAGCCACAGCCGGGAGAGATGATCGAGGTCGGGTGGTTCAGCCACGAGCAGGTGCGCGAAGCGACCCTGAGGGACCGCCCGGACAACTCCGACAGACCCGGCGCGAGCGCCCTGCGCCTCCCGGGCGAGGTCTCGATCGCGCGCCGCCTGATCGACGGCTGGGTCGCCCGCGGCGGCCGCAGGCTGGCCAGATAGCCAACGCAAAGCCTTTGGGCCGCAGGGCCATACCAGCCGACCGGCGCAGGCAGCACAATTCACAGCCCGACAACAAGCAGCCCACCGCGGAGGGGTCACGTGAACGCGACGCTCGAGTTGAGCAGTGCACATCCAGCCGGCGGCTCGGTCACCGACGAGCCGCTGTTCGAGACCAAGGGGATCGATTACATCCCGCTCGCCGAGCGGCGCGGCGTCCCGCGAGATCTCGCCTGGATGTGGGCGGGCGCGCTCTTCAACGTCGAATACGTCGTCTACGGGGCCCTCTTGATCGTCGGCTTCGGCCTGCGCTTCTGGCAGGCGCTGGTCGTGGTTCTCGTCGGCAACCTCTCCTATCTGGTCAACGGCCTGGGCTCGCTACAGGGCCCGCGCGCCGGCACCGCCGCGTTCACGATCAACCGGGCGCCGTTCGGCCCCGCCGGCGCCAAGCTGATCGCCGTCTTCAACTGGATGACGCAGGTCGGCTACGAGGTGCTCGGCCTCTACCTGGTCGTCTCGGCGGGCCTGGCGCTGCTGAACAAGGCCGGCGTCGGCACCTCCGACGCGCTCAAGTGGGCGCTGATCGTCACCGCCACCTGCGTGCAGCTGGCGCTGCCGCTGTTCGGCCACCGGATGATGCTGCGCACGCTGCGGATGATGGTCGGGCCGTTCGTCGTGCTGTTCATCCTGCTGGCGATCCAGACGATCGGCAAGGCGCATCTGGGCGCCGGCCACGACGCGAGCTGGGCGAGCATGATGGCGGCACTGGCCTTCGTGCTCTCCGCGGGCGGCTACGGCTGGCCGATGAACGCCAACGACTTCTCCCGTTACCTGCCGCCCGACACCAGCCCGCGCAAGATCGTCGCCTGGGTCGCGCTCGGGGGCTTCATACCGACAACGCTCCTGATGCTGCTCGGCGCCGCCGTCGCCACCGCGATCCCCGATGCCTCCAACCCGATCGCCGGCCTGCCGCACGCGCTCTGGGGCTGGTTCATCTGGCCCTACCTCGCGTTCGTGATCGTGCAGCTGTTCGCGATCAACTCGATCGACCTGTACTCCTCCGGCCTGACCCTGCAGGCGATCATCCCAGGCATCAAGCGCTGGCAGTGCGTGCTGCTCGACACCACGATCGCGGGCGCGCTCACGGCGGTCACCGTCTTCTCATCGAGCTTCTACTCGTTCCTCGAGGACTTCGTCCTGTTCATGCTGATCTGGATCGCACCGTGGGTGGCGATCTACCTGACCGACTTCTTCCTGCGCCGTGGCCGCTACGACTCCGGCGCGCTGATGCAGACCGCGCGCGGCCTCTACCACCGCTCCGGCGGCATCCACTGGCCGGGCATCATCGCTCAGCTGGTCGGCATGGTCGCGGCCGCGTCCTGGCTGAACGCGTATCCGGCCTGGATCTCGCCGCTCTCAAACCAGACCGACGGTGCGGACTTCAGCGTCTTCATGGGCGCTCTGTTCGGCGCCGGCACCTACCTGCTGCTCAGCCGCCGCACCGTGGCCGCCGAGGCATCGGACGCGACAGCTGACGGCGACGAGGGCTGGCTGGCGCAGCTGGCCGCCGACGGCTGAGATCGCTGGGCCGGCCCCGCTGGGCCGGCCCCACCAAGGCCGCCATGCACAGCCCCGCTCAGGCCCCGAAGTGCGCGAGGATGCGGCGCATCTCCGGCGCCTCGAGCGTTCCCAGCGCGGCGCTGAAGGGCATCGTCAGGTGGTCGCCGTCGTGTGTGGTGAGCATGTGGTCGATCACGCTCGGGCAGACATTCTCGGCGCAGAACCACTGCACGGTCGGGATCCAGGCCAGGTGCCGGAAGACGAGCATCGACTGAATGTGGTGCACCAGGTTGCGGTAGGCGGGCGTCTCCGGCGAAGAGCACGTGCGCTGGGTGGCGCCCGGGGCGGTGATGCACGCGGCGGTCTTCTGCAGCTGCCCGGGCGGGTCCTCGAGCCAGACGCCATGACGTACGTTGAGCATCACCGAGCGCAGCTCCAGGACTCCTCGAGGGCCGTGGCGTAGCGATGCACATCTTTGAGCTCATCACGGGATAAAACTTCATGGAGCGGACCGCCTGAAACGACGTCTTTAGAGA
>DAIDME010000032.1 GCA_027449125.1 Solirubrobacterales bacterium
GGCCACGACCGCCAGCACCTCGCCCGCCCAGCCGCCGGTCAGCGGCCCCTCCTCTATGGCCACCAGGCGGTTGGTCTTGGCCAGCGAGGCGAGCAGCGTGTCGTGATCGAAGGGCCGCAGCGTGCGCAGGTCAATGACCTCAGCCTGCACCCCGATCGAGCTCAGCCGCGCGGCGGCCTCCAGGCAGTCGCCCACCCCCTTCATGATCGAGACCAGCGTCACGTCTGAGCCCTCGCGCGCGACCCGCGCCTGGCCGAGAGAAACCGGCTCGTCGGTCACCGACTCCAGCTCCTGCTTGACCGAGTACAGACGCTTGTGCTCGAGGAACAGCACCGGGTTGTCATCGGCGATCGACGCCTTCAGCAGCGCCAGGGCGTCCGCCGGTGTGGACGGTGCCACAACCTTGAGTCCCGGCACGTTCTGAAACCAGGTGCCTGGGTTCTGCGAGTGGATCGCCCCGAAGCGCCCACCGGCGCCGACCGCGGCGCGCACCACCAGCGGCACGCTGCCCTGCTCGCCAGAGAGGTAGAAGAACTTCGCGGCCTGGTTGACGATGCTGTCCATCGCCAGCGGCAGGAAGTCCCCGAACATGATCTCGATCACCGGCCGCAGGCCGCACACCGCGCTGCCGTAGGCGGCGCTCGTGATCGCGAGCTCCGAGATGGGCGTGTCGAAGACCCGCTCGGGTCCGTACTTCTCATACAGGCCGGGCGTGGTGACGAACACGCCGCCGGCCACGGCCACATCCTCACCGAAGAGGATCACCCGCTCATCGGCGGCCAGTGACTCGTCAATCGCCTGGCGGATCGCCTCGCGGAACTCGAGCGTGGGCATCGTGGGCTCTCCTCGGACTCAGATCAACAGTTTCAGGGGGTTCTCGAGCGTCTCGCGCACGCTCGCCAGGAACGCCGCCGCGTCCGCCCCGTAGATCACGCGGTGGTCGCTGGTGAGCGTCATCTGCATCACGCGCCGCGCCTCGAACGCGCCGTCGCGCACCACGACCTCAGCCTCAGCCGCGCCGAGCGCGAGGATTGCGGCCTGTGGCGGGCTGAGCACCGCGGTGAACTGGTGCACCCCGTACATCCCGAGGTTCGAGATCGTGAAGGTCGCATCCGCCATCTGCTCCGGCGTCAGCCGCCCCGCGCGCGCGAGCGCCGCAAGCTCACCGGTCTCGCGTGCGATCTGGCCGAGCGGCTTTCGGTCGGCGTCAAAGAGCGTGGGCACGAGCAGCGACCCGCTCTCGCCCGTCACGGCGACCGCCACGCCAACGTTCACGCGGCTGTGCAGCGTCACGGCGTCCTCGGCGAAGCTTGCGTTGACGCGCCGGTGTTCGCACAGCGCCAGCGCGCAGGCACGCGTCACGAAGTCCCCGATCGAGGCGAGCGGCTCCATGCCGCTTGCGCGCAGCTCTTCCCGCAGCGCGAACACGGCCTCCATGTCGACGCGGACGGTGACCGTGAACTCCGGTGCCTGCTTGGCCGCCACCATGCGCCGGGCGATCGTCGCCTGCGTCGCGGTCAGTGCCCGGCGTTCCCCGGGGCTTGCGGGGACCGGCCGCAGGCCCTCCACGTCGCGCTTGACGATCCGCCCACCCGGCCCGCTGCCTGCCAGCCCCTGCAGGTCGACACCCAGTGCGGCCGCCAGGCGCCGTGCGAGCGGCGATGCCTTGACGCGGCCGTTTGTGCGCCCGCCGGCGGCCCGCTGGCTCGCCGGCGGCGCCGCGAGCGCGGCGGTGCCCGGCGTGGCCGGAGCCGCTGCGCTGGCCGCCGCGGCCGGAGCCGCTGTTGAAGCTGGTGCGCCAGCGGGCGCACCAGCCGCACCGTCAACCGCATCCGGCTCACCGATGTAGCCGATCAGGGCGCCGACGGCGACCAGCTCGCCGCCCGCGGCGAGGATCTGGAGGCGGCCGCTGTGCTCCGCCTCGTAGGGCATGATCGCCTTGTCGGTCTCGATCTCGACGATCTCCTCGCCGGCGCGGACCTCCTCGCCGTCGGCGCGCAGCCAGGCGACTATGGTGCCGTCGACCATCGAGTCGGAGAGCCGCGGCATGGTGATGTTCGGCACGGCGTCCCTACTGGGCCTTGAACTCGGCGGCCGGGCCGGGGGTCGGGTAGGGGGCCGCCAGCCCGGCGGCGATCATCTGCTCGAGCTGGCGCTCGACGTCGGCGTCGGCAGCGTCGAGCTGCGCCTCCTCGGCCTCGTCGTAGCGCTCGAGGATGCCGGCGCGCGTCAGCTTCAGCGGGTCGCGCTCGCGCCAGGCGTCGAGCTCTCCCGGCTTGCGGTAGGCGCCCGGGTCGCTGCGCGAGTGGCCGACGAAGCGGTAGGTGAGCGCCTCGATGAACTGCGGCCCGCCGCCCGCCCGGGCACGCGCCACCGCGGCGGCGGCGGCGTCACGGACGGCCCAGAGGTCGTTGCCGTCGATGCTCTGCGCGGGCAGCTCGAGCGTCTGCGCGCGCGCCAGGATGCTTCCCGCGGTGACGTCCTCCATCGGCGTGAACTCGCCGTAGAGGTTGTTCTCGCAGACGTAGAGCGCGGGCAGGTTGTGGACCTTGGCGAAGTTCAGGCACTCGTGGAAGTAGCCCTGGTTGGTGGCGCCCTCGCCGAAGTAGGCGACCGCCACGCCCCCGGAGCGTTTGAGCGCGAGCGCGGCGCCGGTGGCGGCGCCGATGCTGCCGCCGACGATCCCGTAGCAGCCCATCAGGCCGTGGGCGAGGTCGATCACGTTCATCGACCCGGCGCGGCCGCCGCAGACGCCCGTGGCGCGGCCGAGCATCTCATCCAGCAGCGCCTGCGGTTCGACGCCGAGTGACAGCGCGTGCCCGTGGCCGCGGTAGGTGCCGGCGACGCGGTCCTGGCGCTCGAGGATCGAGGCGACGCCGGTGGCGACCGCCTCCTGCCCGGAGTACAGGTGCGTGGTGCCGGGCACCTCGCCGCGCTGGAAGAGCAGCTGGACGGTGTCCTCGAAGCGCCGGATCAGGACCATCATCCGGTAGAGCGCGAGCGCCTGTTCGAGCTCGAGCGGTGGCGCCTGCCGCGTGGCGCCTTCTGCCAGGCCGGTCAAGGGACCACCACCTTCTCATCCTGCGCGACGAGGTCGGCGCCGCGCACGTACTGGCGGCCGGCGACCAGCAGCTCCTCGCCGGGGAAGCGGGTCAGCAGCTGCGGTCCATCCGCGGTCACGAGCACCTCCTCCTCGATCCGCGCCGCCGAGCGTCCGTCGCTGGCGGGGCAGTAGGTCTCGAGCGCGAAGACCATGCCCTCCTCGATCTCGACGGGGTTCTCGAACGAGTGCAGGCGCGAGATCATCGGCGACTCGTAGAGCCCGACGCCGAGGCCGTGGCCGAACTGCAGGCCGAAGCACGCCTCCTCGTTGGGGAATCCGAGCTCCTGGGCGCTCGGCCAGACCGCCGCGATCTGGTCGGTGGTGACCCCGGGGCGGACCAGCTCGATCGCGTTGTCGAGCCACTCCCGGCACTGCTTGTAGGCGTCCAGCTGGGGGCGGGTGGCGCCACCGACGCAGAACGTGCGGTAGTAGCAGGTGCGGTAGCCCATGAACGAGTGGATGATGTCGAAGAACGCCTGGTCGCCGGGGCGCAGCAGCCGGTCTGAGAAGACGTGCGGGTGCGGGTTGCAGCGGTCGCCGGAGACGGCGTTGATCGCCTCGACCTGCTCGGAGCCGAGCTCGAAGAGCAGCTTCTGGGCCTCGGCGACGATCTCGTGCTCGCGGGCGCCGGGGCGCAGCAGCTCGTAGATGCGCTCGTACACGGCGTCGACGATTCCCGCCGCGTGGTCGAGCAGCGCGATCTCATCGACGGTCTTGAGCCTGCGCGCGGAGAGCATCACCGGCTGGGCGTCGGCGGTTGCGATCTGGCGGCGGTGAAGCGAGGCGAGCGTCTCCATGTCGGTCAGGTCGATCCCGAGCGGCTCGCGCTCGAGCCCGTGCTCGCGCAGGACCTCGTGGATGTGGCCGGCCAGCAGGTCCGGCACGCCGGTCTGCTCCGGCATCGCCCCGCGCATGCTGGAGACGCCGGCGCGCCAGCTGGACTCCGGCAGCCACGGGGCGTAGAGCTGGTGGTGCCTGGCGGCCGAGCCGAAGTCCCACAGCACCGGGTCGCCGGTGCGCGGGAGAAGTACGCAGCGGGCGCTCTTGTCGCGCGCCCACTCGCCGATGTGGGTGCTCGTCACATAGCGGATGTTGTTCTGGTCGAAGAGCAGCAGCGCGCCGAGCTCGGATGCCGCGAGCGCCTCCCGCGCCTTGCGCAGGCGGTCTGAGCGCAACCGCGCGAAGTCGACCCGCTGCTCCCAGTCCACCGCCATGGTGGCCCCACGTGACGCGATCATGCGCTTCCCCCAATCCGCTCTGCCAGGTAATCCCAGTCTCTGTTGAACCGGTACGAGTGGTTGCTCGGCAGCTGGGGCGCCTGGGTCTCGAGCCAGCGCACGCGTGCGTTCGAGCGGTTGTAGAAGGCGTGGATGCAGCCCACGCCGGTCCAGAAGACGTCGCCCGCGCGCAGCGTGAACTCGTCGTCGTTGGCGGTCGCGACGACCTCGCCCTCGACGATGTAGTAGCTCTCCTCGAGCGGGTGGTCGTGCGGCAGCGCCTGACCGCCGGGCTGGTATTCGACCATGAACAGCGAGTGCAGGACGGCGCCGAGGCGGTTGTCGACGAGCATCTTGACGGCGATGCCGCTGTAGGCGAGCAGCGCCGTGGCCATGCTCGCGGAGACCGTGGGCGCGTCGACGGCAGCGCCGAGCTTCAGGTTGTCCACGTCCATCTGGCCGGGCCCGAGGCGGAAGAGGGTGCGGGTGCGGGGGTCGCGGATGTCCGCTGGCCGCGCGGCGGCGTCGGGCAGCGGCTCACCGGTCCAGAAGGTGTCCGCCGGGCTGCCGGTGCGCGGCACCGGCGAGTTTGCCTCGAGCAGCAGCACCGGCTGGTCGGTCGCGTTGCGGTATCCGTGGGGCGTGCCGACCGGGATCAGGCCACACTCGTCGCGCGAGAGGCGGTAGCCGCGTCCGTCGAGCGTCAGCGTGGGATGCCCATCCAGCACGTAGAAGCTCTGCTCGGTGGAGTGCAGGTGCATGCCCACGTGCCCGCCGGGCTCGATGCGCGCCAGCGCGAGGCCGGTGTGCACGGCGCCGACGGCGCGGCTGACCAGGGTGGCCCGCGTCAGGCCGCGGCAGTGCGCGTCCGCGGGCGGTGGTGGCGCCAGGAACCGGAACTCGCTCGCGCGGGCCACGTGGTATTGGGGTTGTGGGTCTTGCATCTGATCGTCCAGGGTACAGGTGGTTGGGCCAAAGCGTCAAGTATTACTGCACAAGTGTCGCGAGGTTCCTCGGCGCTGCGCTAGGTGTCAAGTAATCATGCACGAAAGCGTGGTTCCTCTCCGGCTGCCCGCTCCAGTGCGGGCAGCAGCACCGCGAGGTCGAGCTCGCCCCAGCCCTGGGCGATGCAGGATTGCGTCAGTTGCTGGACGAGCGCCGTGACGGGCAGTGGCACGGCGGCCGTGTGGGCGGCCTCCAGCGCGAGGCTGAGATCCTTGTGCAGCAGCCTGGCTGTGAACGTCGAGCTGTAGTCGCCGTCTGCGAGCGCCCGGCTCTTGTAGCTCACGTACGGGCTGCCGATCGCCGAGCCGGCCACCACCTCCAGCAGCTCTCCGCGATCGATGCCGGCCCGCTGGCACAGCACGATCGCTTCGGCCAGGAGCTGGGTGGTGCCGCCGATCATCAGATTGAGCGCCAGTTTGGCGACGCGCGCCTGCTCGGCCCTCCCGAGGTAGAAGAGGTTCGGTCCGATGTCGGCGAGCAGCGGCCGGCAGCGCGCGTAGGTATCGGGATCGCCGGAGACGATGATCCCGAGGTTGCCCGCGACGACGACGGACGGGTTGCCGCTGACCGGGGCCCGCAGGTAGCCCGTGCCGTGCCGCTCCGCCGCCTCCGCGACCTGCGCCGAGGCGGCGGGTGAGATCGTGCTCATGTCGATCACGGTGCGCCCAGGCGCAAGGTCGCCGGCCAGCAGCGCGCCGTCGCCGACCTCATCGTGCTCGCCGCCGGCGCCCAGCGTGACAGCGGTCACGGCGGCGTCGTCGGCGAGCATCGTGATCGCCACATCGGCGTGCTGCCAGGCATCCGCCGGCCGCCTCAGCACGGCCGCGCCGGCGTCCGCAAAGGGCGCGGACGCCGCCGGCGAGCGGTTCCAGACCGAGAGCTCGTGGCCGGCGCGCTGCAGGCGCTCCGCGATCGGGGCGCCCATCCGCCCGAGGCCCAGCACGGCGACGCGCATCAGCCGAACACCCAGCCGCCGTCCACGTACAGGTTGACGCCGTTCACGCCGCCGTTGCGCAGCAGGAACAGCGCGGCGTCAGTGACCTCATCCATGGTCACGGTGCGGCCGGTGGGCGTCCGTGCCGCGACGCTTGCGAGCATCGCCTGGTTGTCCTCCCAGTAGGGGCTATCCCCGACGATACCCGGGTGCAGCGCGTTCACGCGCACCGGCGCGAGCTCGAGCGCGAAGGTGCGGATCATCGTGTCCACGGCGCCGTTGACCGTGGTCACGGTGGTGGACCCGGGGTAGGGGCGCTCCTTGGCAAGGCCCCCGAACAGGAGCACGGAGCTCGTGTCGTGGAGGGCGCCGTGCAGCGCGTGCAGCACCTCGGTGTAGCCGACGAGCTTGATCGTCGCCAGCCGGATCGCGCGAGCCACGTCGTAGTCACGCAGCGTGTTGGTGTCGCGCTCGATCGCCGCCAGGACGACGTGATCGACGCGATCCAGGCTCTGCAGGCATGGGCCGATCTGGTGGGGATCCGCCAGGTCAAGGGCTACGGCACGCGTGCCGTGGCCGATCTCCGCGGCGACCGCGTCGGCGCGGGTCTGTTCGCGTCCGGTGATCAGCACCTCGTGCCCGTCCGCCGCGAAGCGTTCCGCCAGGCGCCGTCCAAGGCCCTGCGTCCCGCCGACGATCACCACCGTTCCGGCTTGCTTGCTCATGTTCTCCTCGTCGTGTCGTGGTGCGCCGCCGGCCTCAGGCCGAGTGTGTTGACGCATCCGCGTAGTCGGTGTAGGTATAGGGGTTGTCGAGCACCTTGGTGTCGGGGATCTCCGGGTGCATGCCGGCCAGCCACGCCTCGTCGCCGAGGGCCCGGCGCAGGTGCTCGATCGTGTGCTCGATCGCCCGCCTCGCGCGCGTGAGGTCGGTGCCGACCAGCGCGCCCGCGTGCTTGACGACGCGACCGTTGACCAGCACCGTGTGCACGTCGCCACGCTGCGCCTGGAATACCAGGTGGCCGTAGGGGTGAAGGATCGGGAACATCGCCGGTGAGCGGTCGTTCTTGACCAGCACCACATCCGCCCGCTTGCCGGCCTCGAGGCTGCCGATGATCCCGTCCATCCCGAGCGCCCGGGCGCCGCCACGCGTTGCCCAGTCGACCACCTGCTCGGCGCGCAGGCCGAGGTTGGTGACGGTCTCGCCGCGCGCGTGCGCCTCCTGGTGCTCGCGGGCACGGTCGGTGGAGAGGGTCGCGCGCATCGCCGCGAAGGGGTCCGCGCTGAACCACACCGACGTGTCCACCGACAGCGACACGGGGATCCCGTGGCGGCGCAGTGAGAAGCTCGACGGGTACCCCTGGCCGCAGGAGCACTCGCTCTCGGCCGAGACCGAGGCGTGGCCGCCGGTTGCGGCGATCCGCTGGTAGGAGTCCTCAGACAGCGTCGCCGCGTGGACATAGACGGTCTCGGGCGTCATGAACCCGTGCTCGTGCATCAGGCGGATGCCGTTGTCGTTGGTGGCCCCCCACACGCCCGCGTGCGTGGTGACCGCGACGCCCAGCTCGCGGGCCGCCTCAAAGGCGGCCTTCTCCGGAAACTCCGGGTCGCCGGTGACGTCAAAGGCCAGCTGGAAGCCGAGCATCTCGGAGCGCTTCATGCGCCGCTCCACGAACGCGCGGAAGTCCGGTGCGTTGGCCCACTCCCAGGGGGCGGCGTGGATGTTCCCGTAGCCGAACACGAACCGTCCGGGGACGGCTTCCAGTGCGTCCACCGCCGCCTCGGCGTGCTCGACCGTGGCGAGGCCGTGGGACCAGTCGACGCTGGTGGTCACGCCGGCGTCGATCGCCTCGATCGCCGACAGCAGGTTGCCGGCGTGGTAGTCCTCGGGACGGAACTTGCGCCCGTGTTCCAGGTAGTTCCAGACGAAGTATTGCGTCAGCGTCCAATCCGCGCCGTAGCCGCGCATCGCGGTCTGCCACATGTGCCGGTGTGTGTCGATCATGCCGGGCATGACGATGCCGCCGCTCGCGTCGACCTCGAGCGCGCCCTCCGGCGCGTCGAGACCGCGGCCGACGGCGGCCACGTCCTGGCCGACTACGAGCACGTCACCGCCGTCGATCACGGTGTGCGCGGCGTCCATCGTCAGCACCATCCCGCCACGGAAGATGACCGCCGGCGCACCGGCGATCTGCTCCGGGGCGTGGCCCCCGGAATTCTCAACGGTCAACTCTCCAACTCCCTCTGTCGCATGACAGTAAACGCCTACAGGCTCGATCACCGTTGCAGATGCGGCCACGGATGTCAACAGGGCCACGGCATCTCCTGAGACTGTACGGGATGGTGCGCGGGGGTGAGCAGCGATCCAATTGCGCAGTATTGCTTGACATGGTGGCGCGCGTTTGTTTATCTTGATCGCACAGTGCCGCGTCCGTTCGCGGCGTCATGTGGATCAGGCTCCCGCCGGCGCGGGCTCGTGGCCGGGGAGCCCCTGTAGCGGTTGGGAGACCGTGGAGGAGGAGAGGCAGTTGAGAAGCAAATCTTTGCGACCGAGCTTGACCGTGCGGATGCGGCTGATGGCCGCCGGAACGCTGCTTGTGGCGCTCGCGGTGGGGATGGCTGCAGTGGTCCCGAGCGCCAGCGCCAAGGCTCGCAACGTCAAGCACCCGAAGCTCGTGTTCCTGTCGTTTGCCGCGACCAACAACAGCTACGACGCCCCGATGCTCGCCGCCGCCAACGCGGAGGCCAGGAAGCTCGGTGCCACCCTGCAGGTCTACAACGCCAACAACAGCCCCACGGCGCAGTACGCGGACTTCCAGGACGCGCTGGTGGAGGGGGGCGTGAGCGGCATCCTCACGCAGCCGATCGAGTCGACCAACCTGATCCCGCTCATCGCCAGGGCGGTCAGGAAGGGGATCAAGGTCGTCAACGTCGACCAGGTGATGGGGAGGAGCTACAGGACCTCCGCGGTGCAGGTGAAGGGTCTCTCCGGCAACGTCAGCTTCAACCCGTACCAGCTCGGCACGCTGTTCGGCCAGCTGGCGGTCCAGGCGTGCGAGACCAAGCACCTCAACCCATGCAACATCGGCTACCTCTACGACATCCAGCAGTCGACGCTTGACGTCGCGATCCACTCCGCCTTCGTGGCGGCGCTGCGCAAGGATCGGCACGCCAGGATCCTCGACACCGGCCAGGACTTCTTCACGCCGACCGACGGCGAGACGGCGGTGCAGACGATGATGTCGGCGCACCCGAACATCAACCTGATCGCCGGCTCTGACCAGGGCATCGAGGGCGCGGCCGACGCCAGCTCGGCACGCAAGGCGGTGCTGGTCGGCTTCGGGGGCTCGCGCGCCGGCATCGCCGGTGTCAAGGACGGGCGCTGGTTCGGGACTGTCGCCCAGGACCCCGCCACGGAGGGCAGGGACGGCGTGCTGACACTGGTCAACGCGATCCGCACGGGCCTCAAGTACCCGGGGCAGAACCCGCTTGACTCGCTGCCCAACAACGGCGTCATCACCCGCAGCGACGCCCGTCTGTTCAAGGGTGAATGGGCCGGTTAGCACCAAGCGGCCGGAGCTCGACGGGCGCTGCGCTCGTCGAGCTCCGTGACGTGAGCAAGCGCTTTGGCGGCGTGCACGCGCTCGCGGGGATCTCGCTGGAGATACCCGCGGGCACGGTGCACGCGCTCGTCGGTGAGAACGGGGCCGGCAAGTCCACGCTCGCCAAGATCATCGCCGGCGCGATCCCGCACGACAGCGGTGAGCTGCTCGTGGACGGGCGGCAGGTGACGCTGCGTTCCCCGCGTGAGGGGCTAGACCTGGGCATCGCGATGATGGCCCAGGAGCTGCTCGTGGTGCCGCACCTGGCGGTCGCGCAGAACGTGTTCCTCGGGGTCGAGCCGCGACGCGCCGGCTGGGTTGACCGGCGCGCGCTGCGGCGCCGCTACCGAGAGCTGGCGTCGCGCGCCGGCTTCTCGCTGGATGCGGATCGCCGTGTTGCCGGCCTGAGAGTGGCCGAGCAGCAGCAGGTCGAGATCATGCGGGCGCTCGCCCGCGACGCACGCCTGATCGTCATGGACGAGCCCTCGCAGGCGCTCGCCGGCGCTGATGTCGAGCGCCTGCATGCGATCATCCGCTCGCTCGCCGCGCAGGGCAGGACGGTGCTGCTGGTCTCGCACTTCCTGCGGGAGGTGCTCGAGCTCGCCGACACGATCACCGTCATGCGCGACGGGCGCATCGTGCGCAGCGCGCCGGCGGCGCAGGAGGATGAGGCCTCGCTGATCCAGGCGATGCTCGGCCGGCCGCTCACCTCCGCCTACCCGCCGAAGCTCCAGGTCGCACCCGATGCCGGCGTGGCGCTGCGGGTCCGCGGCCTCGCGGCGCGCGGCGTGGACAATGTCTCCTTCGACCTCCACGCCGGCGAGATCCTCGGGCTGGCGGGCCTCGTGGGGGCCGGCCGCTCGGAGCTGGCGCGGGCGATCTTCGGCGCCGACCGTCGCCAGGGCGGCACCGTTGAGCTGGCCGGCGAGCCGCTGTCGCCCCGGGGGCCGCTTGCGAGCCTGCGCCACGGCCTGGCGATGGTGCCGGAATCACGCCGCGAGCTCGGCCTGCTCTACAGCCGCTCGGCGGTGGAGAACGTCTCGCTCTCAAGCCTGCGCGCCCACAGCCGCCTGGGCGTGGTCGACCGGCGTTCTGAACGAGCCGCCGCCGCCGAGCTGCTCTCCAGGGTCGCGCTGACCCGCGCCGGTGGTGAATCGATCGTCGGCACGCTCTCCGGTGGCAACCAGCAGAAGGTGCTCTTCGCGAGGATGCTGATGTGCAGACCGCGTGTGCTGATCGCCGACGAGCCGACGCGTGGCGTCGACGTTGGCGCCAAGCGCGCGATCTATGACCTGCTCGTGGCGCTGGCGTCAGAGGGCACGGCGATTCTCCTGATCTCCTCCGAGATCGAGGAGATCCTCGGACTCGCGCAGCGCGTGCTGGTGATGCGCCGCGGCGGGATCGCCGCCGAGCTGGAGGGTGACGCGATCAGCGAGCCGGCGATCCTCGCGGCCGCGTTCTCAGACACCAGCGTCAGGCAGGCGGCGTGAGCACGGAGCAGGAGCAAGCCAGCGCGCCGGAAGCGACGCCGCCGCCGCCCGGCCGGCCGGCGCTGCGTCTGCCGGCCGTGCGCTGGCGCAGCGCTGGCATCCTGATCCCGTTCGTGGCGCTGTTCGTGGCGCTGTCGATCGGCTCGGCGCCGTTCTTCAGCACCACCAACCTGCTCAACATCGTCGACCAGCAGGCTTCGACGCTCGTGATTGCAGTGGCCGGGACGTTCGTGCTGATCTCGGGCGGGATCGACCTCTCGGTGGGCGCCACCTATGGACTCGCATCGGTCGTCTTCGCCGAGTTCGCCGCACACGGCTGGGACCCTGCGTTCGCGATCCTCGCGGCGGTGCTGGCGGGCGTGCTCGTCGGCCTGGCCAACGGCATCGTCTCGACCGTGTTCCGGATCAACTCCCTGATCGCCACGCTGGCCATGTCGTTCGTCGTGGCCGGGCTCGCGTCGCTGGTGACCTCCGGCAACCTGGTGCTTGTCTCCAACCAGGGCGCCTCCCAGATCTCGACTGCGCAGTTCCTCGGGGTCAACATGTCGACCTGGGTGATGCTGGCCGTCGTGGTGGCGCTCGGGCTGCTGCTGGCGCGCACCACCTACGGCCGCTACGTGTACGCCGCCGGCGGCAACGCGGAGGCGGCCCGCTTCGCGGGCGTGCGCGTCAACCTCGTGCGCGTGATCGCCTTCGCGCTGAGCGGCGGCGCCGCCGCGTTGGGGGGCGTGCTCGACTCGGCGCGCGTGCTGAGCGGCAACTCGACCAACAACACGACGCTGACCTTCACGGTGGTGGCCGGCATCGTCGTCGGCGGCACCAGCATTCTCGGCGGTGAGGGCGCGGTCTGGCGCACGGTCGTCGGCGTGCTGCTGATCGCCCTCATCGGCAACGGCTACGGCCTGCTCAGCCTCAACCCGCTCTACGAGCAGATCACGCTCGGCGCGATCATGATCCTCGCCGTGGGCGTCGACGCCTGGTCGCGGCAGACGCGGGGCTGAGACGGCGGCTCTTCGGGTCTCGTGACGTCTTCCTGGGTCGCTTCACCGGCCGGGGCCTGAGCCTGACTGGCCGGCAGATCGCGTGTCAGCCCTCGTCGGCGTGGTGCCGGCGGTATGGCGAGACGTACGGTCCGGGCTCGCCGGACTCAAAGAAGCTCTGCACCCGCTCGATCAGCGCGGCCGTGTCGCTGAGCGGCGCGATCGGCTCGCCGAAGGCGACCTCCACGCGGTGGCGGCGGCTGCGCAGGCGCCCGCGCAGGCGCTTGGGCCAGACCGCGCCGGGCGGCATCGCCTCGGCCGTGCCGGTCACGCGGATCGGGACGATCGGCAGGTTGTGGTGCGAGGCCAGCACGGCCGCGCCGCGCCTGACCCGGCCCAGGCCGCTGCCGCGCGAGCGCGTGCCCTCCGGGTAGAGCAGCAGGTTCCAGCCGTCGTCGAGCAGCTTGTCCAGGTGGCCCGAGTCCTTCGTGCCGCCGCCCATGCGCTCGATCGGCACCGTGTTGAAGAGCAGCGAGACCAGCCAGGCGACGACCCGGTTTCGGTAGAAGTAGTCGGCCGCGGCGGCCACCGCGGTGCGCTTGCGCAGCCGGCGCGGCAGCGCCGAGAGGATGATCGGCGTGTCCATGTGGCTCGAGTGGTTGGCGACCAGGATGAACGGCTCGTGAAGCTCCGCCAGGCGCTGCACGCCGGTCGCGCGCCGCGCCGCGTAGTGGTCGAGGATCGGGTTCATCACGAACTGCATGAACCGCTCACGGATGAAGCGCGCCGGACGCGAGCGCGCCCAGCGCACGTCCAGCTGGGCAGCGGCCGCGCGCAGCTGTTGCGCGCGCTCTGGCGCCTGGTGGGCGACCTCCCGCGCTGCCTCGCGGACCCGCTGCTGGCTCTCGCGCGCCGCCTGGGTCGCCGCCTCGCGCACCCTTGCACCGCGTGAAGAGTCGGTGTTCGCCCGCCGGCGAAACGATCGCATTTTCGTGATACCCCGCCCACGTGTGCCTGTTACAGCCGGGTCCGCACCGCCTCGCCACCGTGCGCTCTGCGCCTGTCAGTATTCAACCCATGGCCAACTTCACGACAGCAGACGTACCCGACCTCCACGGCAAGCGCGTGATCATCACCGGCGCCAACAGCGGCATCGGCGCCGCCGCCGCGACCGTGCTGGCGGCGGCCGGCGCGCGCGTGACGCTCGCCGTGCGCAGCCTCGACAGGGGCAGGGAAGCAGCGGCGAAGATGCCCGGTGACACTGAGGTCCGGGAGCTGGATCTCGCCGACCTCGCCTCGGTCCGCGCCTTCGCCTCGGCCTGGGAGGGGGAGATTGAGCTGCTGATCAACAACGCGGGCGTGATGGTCCCGCCGCTGGGTCGTACCAGGGACGGCTTCGAGCTGCAGTTCGGGACCAACCATCTGGGCCACTTCGCGCTCACCAACCTGCTGCTGGCGCACGTGCGCGGGCGGGTCGTGACCGTCTCCTCAGGCGCGCACCGGATGGGCCAGATCGACTTTGACGACCTCAACTGGGAGCGCCGGCGCTACCGCCGCTGGGCGGCCTACGGCCAGTCGAAGCTCGCCAACCTGCTCTTCACCAGGGAGCTTCAGCGGCGCCTGAGCGTCGCCGGCTCGCCGCTGCTCGCCGTCGCCGCCCACCCGGGCTACGCCGCCACCAACCTGCAGTCGCACACCGGCAGCAACCTCGGGGACCGGCTCGGCAACCTCGGAAACGCGCTGCTGGCCCAGAGCGCCGCCGCCGGTGCGCTGCCGACGCTGTACGCCGCCTGTGCCGACATCCCCGGTGGCAGCTACGCCGGCCCGGGCGGCTTTCAGGAGATGCGCGGCGCACCGCGCCTGGTCGGACGCAGCGGCCGCGCCCAGGACGACGCGGCCGCGAGGCGTCTGTGGGAGGTGAGCGAGGAGCTCACCGGTACGAGCTTCCCGCTCTGAGCGGGGTCCGCTCAAACCCGCGTCATCGTCACGCTGGCCTCGAGCCTCGAGCTCGCCAGGCCACGGTAGACGCCCTTGATCGGTGGCACGTCGGCGTAGTGACGGCCGTGGCCGATCTTCACGTGACGCTCGCCGGCAAGGCCGCGGTTGGTCGGGTCGATCCCGATCCAGCGTGGCCGCTCTGCCTCCTGCGGCACCAGCGCCTCGATCCAGGCGTGCGTGTCGACCTCGACCGATGGCTGCCCATCGCCGTCGACCTGGTGCGGGCCAGCGTCGGCCTCACGCCCGCGTGTGTACAGGTAGCCCGACACGTAGCGCGCCGCGATCCCCCGGCCGCGGAGCAGGTGCAGCCCCAGGTGGACAAAGTCCTGGCACACGCCCGCGCCGATGTCCAGCACGTGCGCGAGCGGCGAGTCCACGTAGGTGGCGCCCGGGCGGTAATCAAGCCGGTCCGGGATCAGCTCCGAGACCAGCAGCGCGGCGCCAAGCGGGCCCGTCGCGCCCGCTAGCGCGCGCTCCAGCTCAGCGAGCAGCGGATGATCCGGGGCCTCGTCGGTCTGCACCAGGAACTCGCTGCCGGCGTCGCGGTAGGCAGCCTCCGTGACGGCCGCCCAGTCCGCATCGGTGGGCTCTGCTGCCGGCTCGGTGCGCACGTGCGCGAGCGCGTCGATCACCAGCTCGCGGTGCGGGCGCGTGATCTCGAACTCGACGACCTCGGTGCCGAAGTAGTCCTCGTGCCGGTACTGCCTGGCCTCAGGCGTCAGGCGCAGCGTGAAGTCGTCCACGTGCTGGGTTGGAGTGGACGCCGGGCGCACACGCAGCGCGTTGATGTTGTCTACGACATCCGACTCATACAGGTACCGGCTCAGGTACCGGATCGTGAACTGCATGACGCCAGTTCTATCGGCCGTGTCGGTCACGCGCAGCAACCCTCAGCGCTCGAAGTGCAGGGCGGCGACGGCGGCCACTGCGAAGTAACGCTCGTCGATCTCACAGTCCACGAGCTCGAGCTCGTCCTGGACGCGTCCGAGGCTTCCGACCAGCGGCTCGGTGCCGGTGGCCATGCGCTGCTGCATCTCAAGCTCCGCGATCAGCCGCCCGAGCCGCAGGACCGGCGGCGCCTGGCGCGGCGCCGGGTCGGCTGTCTCGAGCGCGTCGCGCAGCTCCTCGAGCGACGCTCGGACCGAGCCCGGATACTGGCCGTCGTAGAGCAGGAAGCGTCCGACACGGTCGAGCGTGGGGGCGCGGCGCAGGTGACGGCGGAACGCCTGAAAGCCGCCGACCGCCTGCAGCAACGCGAGCGCCTCGGCCTCGTGGGTCGCGTCGAGCTCGCCTGCCGTCGCCGCACCGCTCTGCCCGCCTGCGACCTCCGCCTGTGCCGGGATCGTGACGCGCAGCATGCGCAGCACCATGTCGGCCTCCTCGATGCGGCCGCCGGCGTCAAGGAACGAGCGCGCCTCGTCCCGCAGCATCGTGCGGTCCAGCAGGCCCCAGAAGAGCGCGCAACGCTCCTTGACCTCCTGATAGACCGAGTAGGGGCCGGTCGCCAGTGCCGCCTCCAGGTCGTAGCGCCCGAGCGACAGGTAGAAGGAGTTGAGCGCCTCCCACATCTCGGTGGAGACCACGTCACGGAGCGTGCGGGCGCGCTCGCGCGCACGCTGCACACACGAGACCACCGACGCGGGACTCTCGGTGTCGAGCGTCAAGAGCGGCGCGATCTCCCGGCGCCCGAGCAGCCCCGGTGGCGCGTGACCCGCGGCCTCCGCGGCGGCCGCCTCCGCCGGACCCTCGCCCGGCGCCGGCGGCTTGGCGCCGATCACCGCCAGCACGCCGCTCCAGCTCAGGGCGACGCCCGAGCGCGCCGCGACACCGCCGGCTGCTGCGCCGACCCCGACACCGCCGGCGACGTCCGCGTGAAAGGCGCCGTCCAGCATGCGCGCCGTGTGCTCGGCGCGCGTGAGGTCGCGGCCGAGCCAGTACAGCTCCTGGGCGATCCGGGCGAGCATCTACTGCTGCTGCTGGGCCTGTCCGTGCCAGCCGCCGAAGCGCACGTCGGGCAGGCGCGGCGGCTCGCGGGCGGCCAGGGCGGGCACCGATGGCTCGGGGGCGTCACCGTCCTCGAGCACCCACGTGTCCTTGGAGCCGCCCCCGCGCGAGGAGTTGACGATCATCGAGCCCTCCTGAAGCGCCACCCGCGTGAGCCCGCCCGGGACGATCCGGATCTCCTCGCCGAACAGCGCGAACGGGCGCAGGTCGACGTGGCGCGGCGCCAGGCGACCGTCGCCGGTCTCGGTCGGGACCGTCGAGAGGTGCACCAGCTCCTGCGCGATGAACAGCTCGGGGCTTGCCTGGATCAGGAGTGCCTGGTGCTCGAGCTCGGCGGCGCTTGCCTGCGGACCGATGAAGACGCCCTTGCCACCGGACTCCGATGTGGGTTTGACGACCAGCTCGTGCAGTCGCTCGAGCACCCACGCCCGAAGCTTCGCGTCGCTCAGCAGGTAGGTGGGAACGTTTTGGAGGATCGGCTCCTCGGCCAGGTAGAAGCGGATCATCTCGGGGACGTAGTGGTAGACGGCCTTGTCGTCGGCGACCCCGGTGCCGACGGCGTTGGCGATTGCGACCGCGCCGGCCCGGTAGGCGCGGATCAGACCCGGCACGCCCAGCATCGAGTCCGGACGGAAGGCGAGCGGGTCGATGAAGTCGTCGTCCAGCCGGCGGTAGATCGTGTGCACGCGCTTGAGGCCGGCCGTCGTGCGCATGTAACAGGTCGCGTCGCGTACGACCAGGTCGCTCGCCTCGACCAGCTCGATCCCCATCTCGCGGGCCAGGAAGGCGTGCTCGAAGTAGGCGCCGTTCAGCGGCCCCGGGGTCCACAGCACCACGGTCGGCTCGCCCTCGGCCGCGGGCGCCACCGCCTGCAGTGCCTCGAGCAGCAGCGACGGGTAGTTGTCCACCGGGCGCACCCGCTGGCCGGCGAACAGCTCCGGCATCAGCCGGGTCATCGCCAGACGGTTCTCCAGCACGTAGGAGATGCCCGAGGGGGTGCGCACGTTGTCCTCCAGCACGCGCCAGCCGCCGTCCCCGCCGCGCACCAGGTCGCAGCCGCAGACGTGCGTGTAGACGCCTCCGGGCGCGCGGATCCCGTGCACCGGCCGCGCGAAGCTGGGGCGGCTGACGACCAGCGACCAGGGCAGCACGCCGGCGCGGACGATCTCACGCGAGTGGTAGACGTCGTCCACGAAGGCGTTCAGCGCTCGGATCCGCTGCGCCAGACCGCGCTTGATCACGGTCCACTCGCCGGCGGTCAGCACCCGCGGCACGAGGTCCAGCGGGAACGGGCGGTCGCGGCGTTCGCCGTCGGAGCCGGAAACCTCGAAGGTGATCCCCTGCTGCATGAAGATCGCGTCGCGGCGGCGGCCGGCGGCCAGCAGCGCCTCCGGGCCGAGGCGCTCGAGCGCCCGGGCGAGCGCGGCCACGTGCGGGTGCGCCCGCCCGTCGGGTCCCAGCAGCTCGTCGTAGCAACCATCCGGGATCGCGTAGCCGTCGGTCAGGGTCTCGGCGAGCATGCTTGGCGCCAGCTTAGGCGCGCCTGGAGTGTGCGGCCATACGCCAAAGGCTAATCGGTATGGGTCTGCGGATGGCCAGTTGTACAAGTCCGGCGGTGCGCGCAGCACTACGCTTGCGGGCGATGAGACTCCTGATCACCGGCGCGGGCGGCATGCTCGCCACGGACGTCGTGGCCGCGGCCGCTGCCCGCGGCCACGAGGTGATCGGGCTGGGCAGGGACCGGCTCGACGTGAGCGTGCGCGAGGCGGTGCTCGACGCGGTCGCGCGCGAGCGCCCCGAGCTGGTGATCAACTGCGCCGCCTACACCAACGTCGACGGCGCCGAGGCGGACCCGGACGCGGCTGCCGCCGTCAACGCCGCCGGCGCCGGGTTCGTGGCACAGGCCGCCGCGGCCGCGGGCGCGTGGGTGCTGCACGTCTCGACCGATTACGTCTTTGACGGTGAGAAGGGAACGCCCTACCTCGAGTCCGACCCGACAGGCCCGCGCTCGGTGTATGGCTCCACCAAGCTGCTCGGCGAGCGGGCGGTGGCGCTTGCGGCCCCCGAGACGCACACGATCGTGCGCACCTCCTGGCTCTTCGGGGTTGCGGGCCGCTGTTTCCCGGCGACGATGCTGCGCCTCGCCAGTGAGCGCGATCTGCTGACGGTGGTTGACGACCAGGTCGGCTGCCCGACGTTCACGGGCCACCTTGCGCAGGCGCTGGTGGAACTGGCGGACGGCGAGCCGCATGGCGGGATCGTGCACCTGGCGGCGGCTGGCGAGGGCTCCTGGTATGACTTTGCGGTCGAGATCATGCGCGAGGCGGACGCAAACGTGGAGGTGAGGCCCTGCAGCACCGCGGAGTTCCCGCGCCCGGCGCGGCGCCCCGCCTACAGTGTGCTGCGCTCGGAGCGCGCGGGCGCGCCGGTGCTGCCGGATTGGCATGAGGGCTTGAGCGCCTACATGGCGGCGCGGGTGGCCGCGTGAACGTGGGCGGCGCCAGATGAGGCTGCTCGTGACCGGCGGTGCCGGCTTCATCGGCTCCAACTTCGTGCGCCATGTGCAGCGCGAGCGGCCCGGCTGGGAGATCGTCGTCTACGACCTCTTGACCTACGCCGGTGACCGGCGCAACGTCGAGGGACTCGACCGCGTCTCGCTCGTGGTCGCCGATATCTGCGAGCCGCGCGCGCTGGATGAGGCGGTCGCCGGCGCGGACGCGGTCGTCCACTTCGCCGCCGAGTCCCACAACGACAACTCGCTGCACTCACCGCTCCCGTTCGTGCAGACGAACGTGGTCGGCACCTACCACGTGCTGGAGGCGGTGCGCCGCCACGGTCGGCGCCTGCACCACATCTCCACCGACGAGGTCTATGGCGACCTGGCGCTGGAGGACCCGGCGCGCTTCACGCCCGAGACGCCGTACAACCCATCGAGCCCGTATTCGAGCACCAAGGCGGGCTCTGACCTGCTGGTGCGCGCCTGGGTGCGAAGCTTCGGCGTGCAGGCGACGATCTCCAACTGCTCGAACAACTACGGCCCCTACCAGCACGTCGAGAAGTTCATCCCGCGCCAGATCACGGAGGTCCTGTCGGGGCGGCGGCCGAAGCTCTACGGCAGCGGCGCCAACGTGCGCGACTGGATCCACACCGAGGATCACTCCTCTGGCGTGCTGGCGATCCTGGAGCGCGGGCGGATCGGCGAGACCTACCTGATCGGGGCTGACGGCGAGTGCTCAAACCGCCGGGTGGTGGAGCTGCTGCTCGGTCTGATGGGCCGGCCGGCGGATGACTACGAGCTCGTGGATGACCGGCCGGGTCACGATCTGCGCTACGCGATAGACGCCTCGAAGCTGCGCGACGAGTTGGGCTGGCGGCCACGCTACGGGGATTTCGAGCGTGGGCTGGCGGACACGGTTGCGTGGTACCGCGAGAACCGTGATTGGTGGGAGCCACAGAAGGCCGAGACTGAAGCGCGGTATGAGGTGCTGGGGAGATAGGCGCACCGGGGGAGCTTGCGCAGCTCGCTGAGCGCGTGGTGGCCTGCCGGCGCTGCCCGCGGCTGGTGGCATGGCGCGAGCAGGTGGCGCTGGCGCGCCGCGCCGCCTTTGCGGATCAGGAGTACTGGGGCCGGCCGGTGGCGGGGTTCGGCGACCCTTTGGCGCGGATCGTGGTGTTGGGGCTCGCGCCGGCCGCGCACGGCGGCAACCGCACCGGCCGCGTGTTCACCGGCGACCGCTCGGGCGACTGGCTGTTTGCGGCGCTGTGGCGCGCGGGGCTCGCCAACCAGCCGCAGTCGGTCTCGGTTGATGACGGGCTGCTGCTGCGCGACTGCTGGGTCACGGCGGCGGTGCGGTGCGCGCCGCCCGCCAACCGCCCGACCACGACGGAGCGCGACCGTTGCGCTACGTGGCTCGCGGCCGAGCTCGCGCTGCTCGCGCGCGCGCGGGTGGTGGTCTGCTTGGGCGGCTTTGCCTGGGATGCGGCGCTGCGGCTGCTCGACGGTGTTCCGCGGCCACGGCCCCGGTTTGCGCACGGCGCCGAGCTCGCGCACGGTGGACTGCGGTTGCTCGGCAGCTACCACGTCTCCCAGCAGAACACCTTCACCGGGCGGCTGACCGAGCCGATGCTCGATCGGGTCTTCGAGCGGGCGTGCGAAGTGGCGGCCAGAGGCTAAGCTCCGCCGACCGATGCAGCTGCCGCGTGAGCCCGAACTGGCCGAACTGGTGATCGCCGACCCGCCAGACCGCTGGCGCGAGCTCGGCTTTGAGGTTGACGGCGTCGGCCACCTCGACATAGGCGGGGTGCGGATCCGGCTCGGCGGAGAGGGCGCCGGGATAACCGCCTGGTCGCTGATGCGCGTCAACGCGATGGGGTCGATCGACGGGCTCCCCAGCCCTGTGCCGCGCGTGCTCTATCCGCCGCCGTTCAAGACCCACCCCAACGGCGCGACCGGTATCGACCACGTCGTCATCCACAGCTCGAGCCTGGAACGCACGAGCGCCGCGTTCGCGCGAGCCGGGGTCGAGCTCGGCCGCGCGCGCGACGGTGCTCATGGCAGGACCGCCGCCAGGCGCCTGGGGCCGGCGGTGGTGGAGGTCGTGGAGCGACCGGAGCTGGAGGCCGAGGACACCCGTTTCTGGGGCCTTGCGATCGTCGTGATCAGCCTCGACGAGCTGGCCGTGCGACTCGGCGAGCGGCTCGCGCCGGCTCGCCCGGCTCCGGCTCCGGGGCGGCAGATCGCGGACCTGCGCGCGGACGGGTCGCTCTCGGTACCGCTGTCGTTCATGACTCCCGAGCCGCCGTGAGCCGCGCCGGCGGGGCCGGCGGTGCGCGCTCGGTGCCGCTCAGCGGCAGGGCGGGCGGTAGGGTGCGCCCTGGACGTACTGGGACCACTCGGCGCGTGTGATCGGAGATCCGGCCAGCGAGCAGATCCGCGCGGCCACCTGAGCCGGGTGGTAGTCCCAGAAGGTCATCCTGTCGTCGGTACCGCCCGCGACCAAGGTCCTGCCGTCGGGTGAGAAGTTCACGTCGTAAACCTCGCCGGTGGCCGCGGTCAGCGTCGCCTGCGCAACCGGCCGGGCCGAGTTGGCGATACCCCACAGCCAGACCTGGCCGCCGGTCGTGGAGGCGGCGAGGGTACGGCCGTCGGGGCTGATCGCGACCTGGTAGACGGTGCTGGTCGGGCCGGTCAGGCGATCCAGCAGGCGTGGGGTGGCCGGATGGCTCACGTCCCACAGGCGCACGGTGTCATCCGCGCTCCCGGCTGCCAGCAGGCGCCCGTTGGGGCTGAAGGCGACCGTATAGGCGTAGCTGGCAAAGCCCCTCAACCTCGCCAGCAGCCTCGGCGTTCGCGGGTTCGCGATATCCCACAGCCACACCTGATGGTCGGCGCACGCGACCGCCATCAGCTCGCCGTCCGGGCTGAAGGCGATGCCGAAGACGTTGCTCGAGGCGCCACTGCGGTCGATCGTCGGCAGCGCCAGCGGCCGGGATGGGTCGCTGATGTCCCACATGTGGATCCGTCCGGCGTCATCTCCCACCGCGAGCAGGCGACCGTCGGGGCTGAAGTCGATCTGCTCGATGTAGGGCACGGCGCCGGTCAGCTCGCCTCCGAGCAGCCGTGGACGGGTGGGATGCGTGACGCTGACCAGCTGCACGCGTGCGGCCGCGTCGCCGACGGCGAGCAGCCTGCCGTTCGTGCTGAGCGCGCCGACGGCGGCGACCGCGCCGAACGGGCCGGGAACGTGCACCGATGCGATCAGCGCGGGCCGCCGCGGTGAGCGCACGTTCCACAGCTCGACATCCCCGGCCGGCCCGCCGCTGATCGCCGCCAGCTCGTGGGCGTTCGCGCTGTAGTCGATCGTGTAGAGGCCGCCGGGTGCTGTGTAGGTGCTCGGTGGCGGGAACCGCCAGACGCGCGTGGTGCCGTTCTCGTCGACACTGACCAGCTGACGGTCCCCGGCACCGAACGCGAGCCCCGTCACGGGGGCGGGCTGCGGCAGTGGCGGGCGGATCTGGCGCCAGGTCGAGGTGGACCAGGTGCGCACGGTCTCGTCGGAGTCGCCGGCGGCGAGCCAGCGGCCACTGTGACTGAAGCTGAGCGAGTCGACCCAGCTGCTGAAACCCCGCAGCGGCGCGTGGAAGCTCTGGGGGCGGCCGCCCGCCGTGACCCGCCACAGGTAGATCAGCGCGTCCTGGGCGCCGGCCGCGATCGTCGTCCCGTTCGGGCTGTAGGCGACCGTGGTCAGCGTGGTGGCCCCCGCGCTCAGCGCGGCCAGTGGTTTGCCTTCGCCGTGAGCCTGCCAGACGACCAGGGCTCCATTGGCCCCGGCGGCGGCGACCGTCTCGCCGCTGGGGCTATAGGCAACCGCCTGGAGCGCCGGCCGGTGCGGTGCCACAAGCGACGCCTGCGCCACCGGGTGTGACGGCCGGGCAAGCGACCAGCGGGCCACCGCGCCGTCGGCGTCGGCGGCGGCGAGCGCGCCGCCGCCGGAGCTGAAGCTGAGGCCGTAAACGGTGCTGGTGCCCGCGGTCAGCGTCGCCAGACGACGAGGCTGCCGTGGCAGGGAGAGGCTCCAGAGCGTCACGCGACGGTCTGTGCCCCCGGCGGCGAGCAGAGTCCCGGCTGCGTTCAGTGCCACCGCGTAGGTGCTGGCCGTGCGCGGCGCGCTGGTGACGCTCGCAAGCAGCTTCGGCACGCCTTGGTCCAGGGCGTAGATCCGGACCAGATCGCTGTCGGCGTAGGCGACCGCGAGCACGCGGCCGTTGCCGCTGACCGCGAGCGTGCTTGGTCCGATCGGCCCGAGCAGGCGGGTCGGCATCTCGCCGGCGGTGGCGTCGAGCAGTGTTGATGTCGCCTGTAGGGTCGGCGCTATGCGGTAGGCGGCCACCGCCAGCTGCATCGCCAGCGCCGGGTCCGTCGGCGCGAGGCCGCTCGCCTCAATCGCCACCTGGCGAGACAGCGCCTCGTTTCTGGCCCGGTCGGCGCTGTGGGTGGCCGCGATCGCGATGACCAGCAGTACGACCGCCGCGAGCGCCAGCGCGGCGGTCGCCGCGAGCAGCTGCTGCATCCTGCGTGCGCGCCGGCGCGCCGCGCGGCGCTCGGCCTCGGCGGCGCCGCGGCTTGCGTCCAGAAACTCGCGCTCGACGCGGTTGAGCTCGCCCGCGTGCGCACCGTCGTCCGGCCATTCGCCGACGACTGCCAGCCGCGTACCGCGCAGCAGCAGCGCCGGATCGCGCTCGGCGCCCGCCCAGGCATTGGCGGCCTCGGTGAGTTGGTGGCGCAGCCGCAGGGTCGCGCGGTCACGATCGATCCAGTCCGCCAGCCGCGGCCAGGCGCTCAGCAGCGCCTCGTGGCTGATCTCGACGCTGCCCGAGTCGGCGGTCAGCAGGCGCGCCTCGACGAAGCGGTCGACCACAGCCCCCTGATCCTCGAGCTCGGACAGCGACGCTCGCCGGCGGGTCAGGGGGGCGTCGTCATCGAAGCGCGTCAGGCGCAGGAAGATCCGGCGCGCGGCGGCTTGGTCAGGCGCGCTCAGCGATCCGTAGAGCGCCTCCGCGCTCTGGCTGACAGCCTCGCGCAGCCCGCCCGCGGCCCTGTAGTCGGCGATCGTCAGCTGGTTTCGCCGCGCTCGCTCCCAGGTGGCGAGCAGTGCGTGTGAAAGCAGCGGCAGCGCGCCCGCGTCGTGCGCGTAGCGTCCCGGCTCGCTTGGTGCGAGGTCCGCCAGCAGCAGGTCGACCAGTCCGTCGTCGACCAGCACGCCGGCCTGCTGTGCCGGTTCGACGATCGCTCGCCGCAGCTCCGCCTCGCTCATCGGGCCGAGCAGGTAGAGCTGCTCGCGCAGCACCGGCAGGAGCAGCGGCTCCTGCGCCGCGGCTCCGTAGAAGTCGGCGCGCAGGCCCGCGAGCACCAGCGCCTGCGGTGGCCGCAGGCGCTGCAGCTCCTCGAGGAAGGCTTGGCGCACGCCCACGGCTGCGCCGAACAGCTCCTCGAACTGGTCGATGATCAAGAGGCGCGGTCCGGTGGCCCGGGCTTCCAGTGCGGCTTGGAGGTTGACGAGAGGGGAGTCGCCCGGCGTGATCACGCTCACCGACCAATCCGGCCGCCCGTCGAACTGGTGCGCGCCCACCTGGGCCTCGACGCCGGCGCGAAGCAGCGAGGACTTGCCGGAGCCGGAGGGGCCGGCGACAATCAGCAGCGCCAGACGGTCGGCCTCCGGGGGAGAGTGCTGCATCTGGTCGAGGAGGCGAAGCACCTCGGCGGTGGCCGCTTCGCGGCCGAAGAAGCAGTCCGCGTCCTGCGCCAGGAAGGGCTCGAGTCCGCGGTATGGCGGCGCCGCGCGCCCGACGCGTCCGTCCGAGGTCAGTCGCACACGCGCGAGCGCGTCCAGCCAGGCGGTCAGTTCTGCCTCGCGCACGCCGCAGGCCCGCAGCATCGCTTTGTAGAGCGCGAGCTGGGCCGGCCCGGGCAGATGCCGGCCACTGACATAGTCGCCGACTGTTGCCGCCGGCGTATCGATCATTTGCGCCAGTTCCCGCACCGTGAAACCGGCACGGGTTCTCAGTGCGGTCAGCTCCCGCGCCAGGTCCGCACGCGTCTGTATCCCGTCGACGTCTCCCCGGTGCGGGGCGTCCTGATCCCCCACGAGCATTGGTGGCGCGATCTTAGTGCCGGACAGGTGGTTGCGGGAAGAGTCTTCTCTGTCCGGACTTGTCCGGATATGCCTGGAACCGTTGCCTGGGGGCATCTGCACCGAGAACATGCGTCCCCGGCAGGCACTACCGAAAGACGGAGGATGCGATGCTTCGGGGTCGACGGATCGGGTTGGACGCAGGTCGGTGTGGGTTCCTGGCGGTATTGGTGGCGCCGGCGTTGGCCGCCGCGCTGGCAATCGGGCTGATCGCACCCGCGTCAGCCGCGCTGGGACGCACGCCCGTGTCGGCTGGCGCGCCCAACTCTCTACTCGGGTCAGCGCTGTCCACCACCTCGTCCAACCTCAGCTGGACGAGCCCGACATCTGTTGACCTCGCCTTCCACGCCACCTCCGTATCGTGTGCGGCGGCGGACTTCTGCGTCGCGGTTGACGGCAACGGCGGCGCCACGGCTTGGAACGGCAGCGCGTGGAGCACGGTGCAAAACGTCGATCCTGGTGTGGGGCTGACCTCGGTCGCCTGTGCGTCCTCGTCCTTCTGTATCGCTGTGGACAGCACGGGACACGCCTTCAACTACGACGGGAGCGGCTGGAGCGCCGGTACGTCGTTGGTATCGGCAGGTCTCACCGCTGTCTCGTGCTCATCGGCGACCTTCTGCGTCGCGGTCAGCGACATGGGCCAGGCGGTTACTTACAGCGGCACAAGCTCGACCTATGTCAGCACGGACTGGGGTAGCGCCGTCAACCTGGGCTCGAGCTCGCCATCGTTCAACTCCATGCTTACGTCCGTATCATGCACCGCCGCTAGCAACGGACCGTTCTGCGTGGCAGTGAACGGCAACGGGAACAATTCCAGTGCTCAGGCCTTCACGTACAACAGCGGTGGAGACGGCGCTTGGAGCAATGCGTCCACGCTCGAGAGCGGAACCAGCTTCAACCCGTTCGTGTCGTCGGTGTCCTGCGCCTCGGACACGTTCTGCGTCGCGGTCGACGCCAATAACCGGACCGCACTCACATACAACGGCAGCTCCTGGACTAGCGCCGCACCAGGCATAGGCGCGGCGTCCGTCTCCTGTCAGTCGACCTCCTTCTGTGACGCGGTCGGCCAGGGCCAGAGCGTGGTTGATGCCTCGGGCAGCTGGGGCACTCCCGTTCCTCTCGACGGTGGGGCCCAGCTGACGGCGATCTCCTGTCCGACCAGTTCATTCTGTGTGGCCGTGGACAACTACGGTGGGATCGATGCGTCCAATGGAACCGCCAATTCGTGGCCGTCCAGCGGGGCGACGATGGTCGGCGGCGGCGGGCTCGTCTCGGTTTCGTGCGCCGGTCCCAGCTTCTGCGGGGCGGTCGATGCCAACGGCAGAGCCCTGTTCTACACGGGCAGCGCCTGGACGCAGCCGACACCGGTCGACACGAGCAATCCGCACGGGCTCACCTCCATCTCGTGCGTGGGCAGCGGCTTCTGCGCAGCCGTCGACAACCAGGGCAATGCTTTCATCTACGCCCAAGGCGCCTGGAGTACGGCAGATCAAATCGACACGAACGGCCAGGGAGGCCCGGGCGACCTCACTTCAGTGTCCTGCGCCACGACTCAGTTCTGCGTCGCGGTCGATGGAAGCTCTGGCGAGGCCTTCACCTTCAACGGCAATGGCTGGGGCACCGGCGTCGCTGTAGACAGCACCAACAACGGCGACGGGCTTCAGTCCGTGTCCTGCGTCTCTGGACAGAGCGGGCCGTTCTGCGTCGCGGTCACTGGCAACGGCGATGCGAGCTCTGCGGATGCTTACACGTTCAACGCCGGTGGCGACAGGAGTTGGAGCGCCGCGTCCACGCTCGAGAGTGGAACCAAGAGCAACCCGTTCGTGTCGTCGGTGTCCTGCGCCTCGGACACGTTCTGCGTCGCGGTCGACAGCAATAACCAGACCGCACTCACGTACAACGGCAGCACTTGGAGCAGCGTCGCCATAAGTGCCCAAAGCCCCGGCTCAATCTCCTGTCTGACCGCGTCGTTCTGTGAGGTGTCGGACTCGATGGGCGAGGCGTTGACTTATAGCGGCACCACGTGGAGCACTCCTGTCACCGCCGATCCTCTGAGCGGATTCGGATTCGACCAGACGTCGCTCTCCTGCGCGGAGTCTTCGGCGACCGCCGCCTTCTGCCTGATGGTGGATCGCAATGGCAACGCTCTGGTGGGTACCGGAGCGATCGCCTCCGGCGGAGGGGCAGCGAGTTCCTCCACGACGCTGACTAACGCACCCGTGAGCCCGGTGACCAACCAGACGGTTACGCTGACCGCTACCGTCAGCTCGAGCTCCGCTTCGGTCACGCCGTCGGGAACGGTGCAGTTCGACTCGAGCAACGGCACCCCGATCGCCGGCTGCTCGAGCCAGGCGCTCACCGAGACCGCCTCATCTACCTACCAGGCCACCTGCACGACCACCTACGCCGCCGGAGCGCACGCGCCGACCGCCACCTTCAGCTCGGCCGACGCGAGCACACTGCAGGGCTCGACGAGCACCCCTGACGGCTTCTCGGTGGGGGCGGCGAGCACGAGCGTCGCCGTGTCGGCGTCGCCGAGCACCACGCCGACGACCGCCCAGCAGGTGACCTACACCGCCACGGTGGCGCCGCTGTACACCGGCTCGGTCGCCCCGGGCGGGACGGTTGAGTTCCTGGATGGGGGCTCGGCGATCACGGGCTGCTCGGCGCAGCCGGTGTCGGGCGGCCAGGCGACCTGCGCCGTCAGCTACGCGTCGGCGGGGCCCCACTCCATCACCGCCCAGTATTCCGGTGATACGAACTTCACCGGGTCGAGCACAACCAGCGCGCTGTCGGTGACCGTCTCGCTGGCCTCCTACACGCTCGGCGTGACGCGCTCAGGCGGCGGGTCCGGTTCGATCGCGAGCAGTCCCTCGGGGATCGGCTGCGGCGGCACCTGCGCGGCGTCGTTCCCGCAGGGGACGGTAGTGACCCTGACTGAGACTCCGGCGTCCGGGTCGGTGTTCGCCGGCTGGTCGGGGGCGTGCAGCGGCACCGGGTCCTGCCAGGTGACGATGAGCCAGGCGCAGTCGGTCACCGCGACGTTTGACCTGGCGCCTGCCGCCACCACACCAACGACGCCCACGACACCGACGACGCCCACCACACCCGTTGCGCCGGCCTCGACGGTCGGAACTGGGGGTGCGAGCGCCGCGCGGGCGATCGGGCCGGCGGTCAGCGACGTGCTCAGCTGCTCCGGGACCGGCGCGCAGAGCTGCTCGTTCACGGTCAGTCTGCAGGTGATGGAGACGTTCTACGGGCGCAAGCTGGTGGGCGTTGCGGCGAGCGCGAGACGCAAGCCCAAGCGGATTCACAGATTCGTGACGGTCGGGGTCCTGCGCGTGAGCCTGGACGGCGGGCAGCGCCGGGTTGTGAAAGTGAGCCTCAACGGTCTCGGCGCCAGGTTGCTCAGGGTCCGCAAGGTCCTGCCCGTCGCGCTCACGGTCAAGCAGGGGTCGCTGACGGTCAGGCGCCAGCGCGTCGTCTTCAGGGCACCCAGGGCCAAGCAGCGCAAGCGCCGGCGTTAGCCGGTGCGAGCCGGGGGCGACAGGCTGGGGGCGGCGCGCTCGCCGCCCCCAGCTGGTATAGCCTTCGCACCCGTGGGCGCGGCGGGCGGGACGGCGCAGGGGCGGCGGAGGTGGTTTGCCACCTACCGCTCCGTCCTGGCGATCCGAGACGTACGCCTGCTGTTCAGCGGCCTGGCGATATCGGCCACCGGCAGCTGGGCCTACAACGCGGCGCTGCTCGCGCTCGTGTACACGCGCACCCACTCACTGGCGTGGGTGGGGGCTGCGGGCCTCGTGCGCTTCCTGCCATCGCTGCTGCTGAGCCCCTACAGCGGCGTCGTGGTGGAGCGCTCCGACCGCTTCCGCCTGCTGCTCGCCACCAACAGCCTGTGTCTGGTCTGGCAGTGCCTGCTGGGGGTGGTCGCGCTCGTACACGGGCCGATGGTGCTGGTGCTGGCGCTGGCGGCGCTCAGTTCCTCGACCGGCATCTTTGAGATGCCCGCCGTCGGCGCGACCGTGCCGGCCGTGGTGCCGGAGAGCGAGCTGGTCGCCGCCAACGCCCTGCAGTCGACGATTGACAACCTGGTCGTGATCATCGGGCCGGCGATAGGCGCCCTGCTGCTCGCCGTGAGCTCGCCGCCGGTCGTCTTCTTCGTCAACGCCGCCACGTTCGGCGCCGCGGCGCTGCTGGTCACGCGCATCGGCTTCCGCGGCACCAAGGTCGACGTCACCGCGGGCGGCACCGCTGGGGTGCTAGCGCAGATGCTGGTCGGCGTGAGGGCGATCCTCGGCGCCCGCTCGGCCCGAGCGCTGGTCGCGATGTGCGCGCTGGTCTCGTTCATCTACGGCACCGACACGGTCCTCTTCATCGGTGTCTCGGCGCACAAGCTCGGGACCGGGGCGAAGGGGTTTGGCTACCTGCTGGCGGGGCTCGGGGTCGGCGGCGTGCTGATGGCCGGCGCTGTCAACCGGCTGGCGGCGCGCCCCAGGCTCGCCTGGGTGATCTTCGCCGGTGTGGCCGGCTACACGCTGCCGACCGCGCTGATGGTCGTGATCCGCTCGCCCGAGCTGGCGTTCCTCGTCGAGGTCGTCCGGGGCGCAAGCACGCTGGTCGTCGACGTGATCGCGATCACCGCGCTGCAGCGGGCCGTGCCGAAGGACCAGCTCGGGCGCGTGATGGGCGGCTTCTGGGCGCTCATCATCGGGGCGATCGCGCTGGGAACCGTGATCACCCCGGCGATCACGACCAACTTCGGCCTGGACGCCGGGCTGTGGACGATGGCGCTCGCGCCGTCGCTCGTCGCGGTCGCGGCGCTGCCGGCGATGCGCCGCGTCGACCTGGAGACGGCCTCGGCCAGCGCCCTGCTGGCGCCCAGGGTGGCGCTGCTGGAGCAGCTCGGGATCTTCTCCGCGGCGAGCAGAACGCTGCTCGAGCGTCTCGCCGCAGAGGCGCAGGAGCGCGCCTTCGAGCCGGATGCGCAGATCATCACCCAAGGGCAGCGGGCGGACTACCTCTACGTGCTGATCGATGGCGCGGTCGAGGTCAGCTCGAGCGGCGAGTCCGGTGGTCCCGCCAAGCCGATCAGGACGATGTCGGCGCCGGACTACTTCGGTGAGATCGGCATTCTCAGGAACGTGCCGCGAACCGCCAATGTGGTCGCCGGCGCTGAGGGCTGTCGCTGCGCCATGATCGATGGCCAGCAGCTGCTCGAGGCGCTCGGCGCCGCCAGTCCGTCAGGAGCGATGCTCGCGCGTGCCTCGACGCTGCTGGCGGCTACGCATCCCTCCGAGGAGTCACTCGCCGGTACGGCCAGCCTCTGAGCGAGTGTCCGGGTGGGGCGACCAGTTCAGGCGGTGGGGCACGGCGGCCGGTAGGCGAGCTGCGGCACGTAGAGCGACCATTGGGCGTCGTTCAGAGCGTTGCCCGTGATCGTGCAGATCTGCGCTGCGCTCTGGTAGGCGCGAAAGTACCAGCGCTTGTGGTTCCGGCCCGTGAGCAGCGCCTGGTTGTTGGCGCTGAAGGCGATCTGCGTGAGGTCCCGGCCCGCGCCCGTGATCGTCGCCTCGAGCGTGGCCTGCCCGGAGACCGCGACGCGGTAGAGCCAGATCTCACCGCTGCGGGTCGCCACCGCCAGGGTGCCGGCGTCGGCGTTCAGCGCCAAGCCCGTCACGGGCGAGGTCGGGCCGCTCACCGTGGCCACCAGCTGCGGGCTGCGCGGGTCTGTCAGGCTCCACATGTAGATCAGTCCGTTGGCGCCCGCCGCCACCAGGAGCTTGCCGTCCGGGCTGAGCAGAGAGCGCTCGAGCGGCGTGACCGTGCGGGCCCGGGCCAGCGCCAGCCGGGCGGCTTGAAGCTCGTGGGCGGGAGGGTTGGGCACAGCGGCCTGGACGCTCGCGGGCTGCGGTCCCCGGGCGAGCTTCGCCGGCATGAGCCCGCCGGTCAGGGAGAGCAGTTGCGAGCTCGCCGCGGTTGTGGGTGAGATCCGGTAGGCCGCGACCGCCAGTTGGCGGGCGAGCGCCGGCTGGCTGGCGCGCAGGCCACCGGCCTCGAGCGCAACGTAATCCGAGACGGCTACCCGGCGCCCCAGCTCGCTTGAGTGCAGCTCACGTGAGGAGATGGCCGCAAAGGCCGTCATCGCCACTGCGAACAGGATGAGGGCGCGGATCAGCCACACCGGGTACGAGCGACGTCTGACCACTGCGCGGCCATGTTAGAAAGCCGTGCCGGTCGCGGCCTGCACGCCCCGTCCGGCAGGGCGCTAGCCTCGCCTGCACGGTGGCAGCGCTCGACCCGGCCATGGAGCCCTTCAGCCCGGCCACGCGCGAGTGGTTCGCGCGGGCGTTCGCGGCGCCCACAGCCGCGCAGACGCAGGCCTGGCCGGCGATCGCCTCCGGTGAGCACGTACTGATATCCGCTCCCACCGGCTCGGGCAAGACGCTCGCCGCCTTCCTGTGGGCGATCGACAAGCTGGTTGGCGAGCGCGACGGGCTCGCCGCTGCTTCGCCCGCCGGGTTGGGCGGCGGGCCGGAGGCAGCGAGCGGCGCAGACGCTCGGCCGGGCCGCCGCAGCAGCGGCGCGGCGGCCCGGGGGGTCGCGCTCGTCTACGTCTCGCCGCTCAAGGCGCTCTCCTACGACATCGACCGCAACCTGCGGGTGCCGCTGGCCGGGGTCGGGGCGGGCCTGAGCGTCGCGGTGCGCTCCGGCGACACGCCCGCCCGTGAGCGCCAGGCGATGCTGCGCGAGCCGCCGGACATCCTGATCACCACGCCCGAGTCGCTCTACCTGATGCTGACCGGCCAGGCGCAGCGGCTGTTTGCGGACACGCGCTGGTGTGTGATCGACGAGATCCACGCGGTCGCCGCGAGCAAGCGCGGCGCGCACCTGGCGCTGACGCTCGAGCGCCTGGCCCAGGTGGCGACGCGGCGTGGCGGCCCGGAGCCCCAGCGGATCGGGCTGAGCGCCACCCAGAACCCGCTCGAGGAGGTCGCGCGCTTCATGGTCGGCCCCGGCCGTGAGTGCCGGATCGTCGACACCGGCGTGCGTAAGGCGCTCGATCTGAAGATCCAGGTGCCGGTCGAGTCGCTGGCCGCGCCCGGTGACACGCCGGGGGCGGTGCTTGACCCGCTGGCCGGTGGCGGCGAGCCGACCACCAGGTCGATCTGGCCGGCCATGTACCCGGAGCTGCTCTCACTGGTGCGCGAGCACAGCTCGACGATCATCTTCGTCAACGCGCGGCGGGCGGCCGAGCGGTTGGCGCTGCGGCTCAACGAGCTTGCTGCGGCTGAGGATGAGGCCGCCGGGCGGCCGGTGTGCGAGCTCGCCCGCGCCCACCACGGCTCGCTGGCGCGCGAGGAGCGCACGGTCGTCGAGGAGCTTTTGAAGGCCGGGCAGCTGCCGTGTCTGGTCGCGACCTCCTCGCTCGAGCTCGGCATCGACATGGGCGCCGTTGACCTCGTGATCCA
>DAIDME010000033.1 GCA_027449125.1 Solirubrobacterales bacterium
CTCCGCCGTGGGACGGTTCGCGGGTGACGATGCCGTGACTCGAGATCAGATGTCTACCAACAAGGGTTAGCACCGCCGCATACAGAGGGAGAGAGAGATGGCTTCGCTTGAATTCGACGCAGTCAGCAAGAGCTACGACCAACAACACTGGACGCTTCGTGAGTTGAGCTTCACGGTCACCGACGGCGAGTTTCTGGTGCTCGTCGGACCGTCAGGCTGCGGCAAGACCACAGCGCTGCGAATGTTGGCCGGCTTCGAGGACATCTCGGAGGGTGAGATCCGCATCGCCGGCAAACGCGTCAACGAGACCCCGCCGCGAGAGCGCGACATCGCGATGGTCTTCCAGAACTACGCGCTCTACCCGCACATGACCGTCGCCGACAACATCGGCTACGGCTTGAAGGTGCGCGGCATGGCCAAGGCCGACCGCCGTGAGCGGATCGTCAAGACAGCGGAGATGCTCAGCCTGAGCAGGGAGCTCGACCGCAAACCCAGCCAGCTGTCCGGGGGCCAGCGGCAACGCGTCGCCATGGGCCGGGCGATCGTCCGCGAGCCGCAGGCCTTCCTCATGGACGAGCCGCTCTCAAACCTCGACGCCCGGCTGCGTGTGCGCATGCGCACGGAGATCGCCAGGCTCCAGCGCGATCTGAACGTGACAACCGTCTATGTCACGCACGACCAGGTCGAGGCGATGACCATGGCCGACCGGGTCGCGGTCATGAACGGTGGCCTGCTCCAGCAACTGGACACGCCACAGCGGATCTACGCCAACCCCGCCAACCTGTTCGTCGCCACGTTCATAGGCAGCCCGGCGATGAACATCTTGAAGGCGGAGCTGATCAAACTCGACGATCAGGTCGCCTGCAGGGTAGGGGACTACACGTTCCCGCTGCCGGCGAGCACGCTGAATCTGAATCCAGGTATCCGTGCCGCTCTGGGCACGACCGTCGCCGTGGGCGTGAGGCCGAACGCGATCACGGTCACCGGTGGCCAGTACCCCAGCGGCCTCGCCGGCGAGGTGCGCGTCGCCGAGGGACTCGGCTCAGAGGTGCTTGCCCACATCGAGGTGGCCGCCGCCCGCGTGAATGCCGAGGCCGCCGCCGAGACACCCGATCTGCCGCTCGGGCATCAGGATGCCGCGATAATCGTGGCGAGCCTGAAAGAGGACACCCTGATCGCGCGTAACGAGCGCGTCACCCTGACCTTCGACCCTGAGCGCATGCACTTCTTCGACCTGCAGACCGGCGCGTCCCTGCGCAGCGGCGCCAGCGCTCCCCCGAGCGTCGTGCCCACGATCGCGGACGTGAGTCACGTGGCCGAGACGGCCAGCGCGGAACGTCTCGCATGAGTCGAGGCCACGGCTGCCCGACCAGCGCCAGCTGGGCCCGCCCGAGGTGAGCTTCGTCGGCGGGGTGGAGACCGGCGGCAGCTGGTGCGTGTGCGCGGTCGGGTCGTGCGACGGAGCGATCGTCGCGCAGGAGCGGCTGCCGACCACGGATCCGCAGGAGACGCTGTCCGCGATCATCGCCTTCTTCCGTCGGGCACCACGGGTCGAGGTGGTCGGCGTCGGGTCCTTCGGACCCGTCGACCTGGACCCGCGCTCGCCCACCTGGGGTGAGGTGATGGCGACGCCAAAGGCCGGGTGGCGTAACGCGCCGGTGGCGCGTGCGCTCCAGCGCGCGCTGGACGTGCAGGTGGTCTTCGAGACCGACGTCGGGGCGGCGGCCCTGGGTGAACAGCGCTGGGGCGCGGGTCAGGGAGTCGGATCGCTGGCCTACATGACCGTCGGGACCGGCATAGGCGTCGGCCTGCTGCTCGGGCGCGAGCCCTGGCACGGGATCAGCCACCCCGAGGTTGGGCACGTGCGCGTGCCTCACGACACCGCGCGCGATCCCTTCCCCGGTAGCTGCCCTTACCACGGCGACTGCCTGGAGGGACTCGCCTGCGGACCGGCGCTGGCCGCCCGCTGGGGACGCCCGGCCGAGCAGCTCGATCCCGACCACGAAGCATGGCCGCTCGAGGCTGCCTACATCGCCGCCGGCCTCGCGAACCTGGTCTTCACGCTGGCGCCGGAGCGCATCATCCTCGGTGGCGGGGTGATGGCCGCGCCGGGACTGCTGCCTCGCGTGCGCCGCGAGTTGGAGAACCTGGTCGCCGGCTACATCCAGAGCCCCGCGCTGGCTCCGGGGCTGGAGCAATACCTCGTCGCACCCGCCCTTGGGGACGACGCCGGCGTGCTCGGCGCGATCGCGCTCGCCTGCGCCGGCTCCGCGTACGCGGAGCCCCGCGCGCGGCCCTGAGCGGTTAGGGAGACCAAAGCAGGCACCCAAACGCCGCCGGGCGTTACGCTGCCAACCGTCCCACGACGAGAGGCCCAAATGAGCGACCGCCAGACCGCCGAGAACGATGTGAGCGCCGCCGTCCGCGAGCGGCTGCTGAAGGCGTGGCGTGGTGAGATCCGCGCCCGTGCAACCTACGAGCTGATCGCCCGGCGTCTGCCCGAACGCGAGGCGCAGATCATGATGCGTATGGCGGAGGCGGAGGCCAGCCACCGTCAGCGACTCGAATCGCGGATGCACGAACTGGGGATCGAGGTCCCGCCCGCGGAGAGCGTCCGGCTCTCCTGGCTGGCGCGCGCACAGGCGCGCGTGGCACCAGTGGACCGGCTCCTGGCGGCGCGTGAGGCGGCCGAGGACGACGAGGTGGGCGGCCTCTACCACCACCCGACCGGCGACCCCAAGACGGACGCCCTGCTGCACTCGATCCGCGCGGAGGAGCAGGCGCACTCCACCACGGTCAGCGACATCCGCTCGGGCACGGAGGAGGCCAAGGAGCCCGACCTGACACCGGGGCAGCAGCACGCCAAGGCCAGGCTGGACAAGATTCTCGGCCGCGAGAACTGGCACCGCACCGGGGGCGGCTGGATCAGCGGCGCGATCTACGGCGCCAACGATGGTCTCGCCTCGGTGTTCGGGATCGTCGCCGGCGTCTCCGGCGCCACCGGCGGCTCGAGCTTCGTGCTGACCGCCGGCGCGGCCGGCGCGATCGCGTCGGCGCTTTCGATGGCGACCGGCGCCTTCCTGGCCGAGCGCTCCGAGGCGGAGGTCGCGCACGCCAACCTGGAACGCGAGCGCAAGGAGATCGAGCTGCACCCCGAGGAGGAGTGCGAGGAACTCTCGCTCTTCTACCAGCTGAAGGGGATCGACCAGCAGACCGCCGACGCCATGGCCGCACAGCTTGCGCGCAACCCCGAGGCGCTGCTCAAGGCGCTGGCCGTGGAGGAGTTCGGGATCTCCGACACAAGCGGCGCCAACGCGGGCCAGGCGGCGATCGCCGCCGGCATCTCCACCGGCCTGGGGGCGATGATCCCGGTGATCCCCTTCATCTTCACGCACGGCGTGCTGGGAATCGCGATCTCCGCCGGCGTCTCGATCTTCGCCCACTTCCTGGTCGGTGCGGCCAAATCGTTCGTGACGCTGCGCACCTGGTGGGCAGCCGGCCTGGAGATGACGCTGGCGGGCATCATCGTCGGCGGCGCAACCTTCCTCGTCGGGCTGGCGCTGCCGACCTAGACCTAGCTGCGCGAGCCCGCGGTGGCAAGCAACCCGGAACACGCCCATCGTCCGGCCGCGTACTGGTTCTGGAGCCACGTCGCCGACGCGGATGAGTCCGCGCGGCAGCTCGAGCAGCTCGCCGCCGCCGGTTTCGGGACCGTGCTGATCCAGCCCCGGCGCTCCTTCCCGCTCGAGCTCTATCTGACTGAGGAGTACCTGCGCGCCTACCGCGGCGCAGTGCGGGCGGCGGCGCGGGCCGGTCTCTCCGTAGGGGTCTACGACGAGTACTGCTGGATCAGCGGTCACGGGGGCGGCCGCACCGTGCGCGGCGCCGACCACCTGCGCGAACGGCACCTGTTCTGGAGCACGAGCAACCCAACCGCCCCGCGCACCACGACCATCAGCCGAATCCATTCGGAATGGATCGACGGACTCGGCGGCGCCGAGCGCGAATGGCTCTACGATGGCGGCGAGCGCCGCTTCGATCAGTGGCGGGTCGTCGCGCTGCTGGCCCACCCGCGGCACAGCGGCGTGGCTTCAGCTCGCGCCACCGCTGCGGCGCCACTCGATCTCACCGCCTGGGCGGTGTGCAGGGCCGACGCGGCCGGCGCGACGGTGACGCTCGCGGCGGACGCGCCCCTACCCGACGGCTGGCTGGTGAGCGCCTACATCAGCGCGCGCTGCGCCAGCTCGCGCCTGATCAACTACCTCGACGCCCGCGCCGCCGAACGCTTCGTGGAGGTCGTCTACGAGCCCTATGCACGGGCGCTCTCGGGCCTCCTCGGTGACCCGGTCGAGTACTTCGCCTTCGACCACCCGTACGCCGGCTTCTACGACTGGCGTGAGCGCGACGGGCTGATCGGCAACAGCCTGATGTGGCTCGAGGACAGCAGCTGGCTGCATGGGCTCGCGCCGGGCGGGCTCGGGCGTCTGCTGTGGGACGTGGTCCACAACGCCGGCGAGGACGGCCGGCGCGCTCGCTGCGAGTTCTTCGCCGCCTACTCGGAGCTTGGCATCACGAGCTTCTTCGGCACGCTTGCGCGCTGGACACAGGCGCACGGCGTCGGCCTGACCGGCCACGAGTACCTGCCGTTCGTCGGTGGCTGGGGCCTCGACGACGGCTTCCCGGCGGTGGATGCGCGCGTGAACTTCGGGCTCGACCACTTCGCGATCGACACGCACCGCACACGCACGCTGGTCGACGCGGCCAACTTCACCGCCCAGCTCTCGCCCTGCTTCGGCGCCTCGGTGGCGCGCGCCCACGGGCGTGAGGGCGCCGTCGTCGAGCAGTACGCCGCGCGTGCGAGCGGCCATTACGCAGCCGGCTACTGGGAGCTCAGCGCCGAGCAGCTGCGCATGCAGGCGCTGCGGCTCGAGCTGCTCGGCGCCCACCAGTTCCTGCTGCACGCCTTCAGCCAGAGCGACGGCGAGCCCTGGAACGGGGCGCTGCTCTCAAATCCGCGCTTTGACTTCCCGCCGGCGATCAACTTCGAGCCGTGGTTTCACCAGCTGCGCGAGGTCTCAGACGAGCTCGAGACGATCGCCGGCTTCCTCGCCGGCGGCGCTCAGGTCCGGGACATTGCGATCGTCTACCCGCTGCACACGATCTGGGCCGACGGCGCCAGCGCGCCGCACGCGCGCCTGGTCGGCGAGTGGGCGGAGCTCCTGGCGCGGGCCGGTGTGGGCTTTGACCTCGTCGACGACCGCGCGCTCGCACAGGCAGAACCGGTCGCCGGGCCGGCCCTGCGGATCGGCCGCCACCGCTACAGCACGATCATCCTGGCGGGCGTGGCGATGCTGCCCTCCGACGGATCCGTGGAGCCGCTCGCGCGCTTCGCCGCCACGGGCGGGCTCGTGCTCGGCTGCCCGCCGCTCGCGGGCCCGTTGCGCGCAGTGCTCAGCCAGCCGGCGCTGGGCTCGGTACCGGCGAGCGTCCCGGAGCAGATCATGAGACGAAGCGGCGGCATGGCGCTCAGCAGCCCGGGCGTGGGCACGCTGTGGAGCTGGCAGGGCCGCGACGCGCACGGCCTGCGCGTCGTGTTGCTGAACGACGCCGCTCACGCCCGCAGCGTTGAGCTCGGCTGGCCCGGGAGCTCCGTCGCATTTGCGCTGCTGCTCGAGCCGGGCGATGCCCGTGCGCTCAACATCCGGCCCGCGCTGGCGCTCGAGCGCGGCTGGACGCTCAGCGCTTGCGGCGGCGAAGGTGTGCCGGTCGACCCGTCGGTCGGCTGGGAGCGCCAGGGCTTTGCGACCTTCGCGGGCGCCGGGCTGTACCGCGCGAGCTTTGACCTGGACTGGCCCGGGCTGGACGACCCCGCCTACAGCCACCGGCTGACGCTGCCTGAGGTCCACAGCACCGCCGGCGCGCGCCTGAACGGGCAGGAGCTCGGCACCACCACGAGCCGGCCGCACCGCTTCGCGATCCCCGACGGCCTGCTGCGCCCGAGCGGCAACGTGCTCGAGCTGGAGGTGCGAAACAGCGCCGCCAACCGTTACTACGCGGGCAGTCCGTTCCAAACCGAGCTGCAACCCTCCGGGCTCACCGCCCCGCCGGTGATCACGAGCGTCCGCCGCCACCCCGACGCTCGCAAGCGAGGATGATCTCCAGACGATGAGCGCACCGCTGCCAGACCGCGCCTGGGGCACCTGGGACGAGCGCTACCCGGCCTGCATGATCCACATCCCGAGCCGCTTCGCGGTGCGCGTGACCGCCTTCAGCGCCACCGCAGGCCGCTACGAGGAGCTCGCCTACGACGCCTCCGAGACCTTCAGGCTCGGCGAGCACACGTCCGACTCCGGCTACGCCGCACTCGAGGTCAGCGTCCACGGCACCCGCCTGCTGATCGAGTTCGCCAAGGGGGCCTGGTCAGGGGTCAGTGGCCGCGTGAGCATCATCGAAGCCGGTGAGATGCTCTTCCGCCTGAACCTGATCGTCGAGGCCGGCTTCCTGGCGCCCGCCGCCGCCGGCCCGCACGAGCCGCCCCGGCGGCTGGTGGACGGACGCACGCGCGAGCTCGCGCTCGGCCGGCGCGCGCCTGGTGACCACCGCGCGCCGGCCACCGGCATCGGGCGCTGGCGCAGCCAGTTCTTCGCCGTCGCCGTCTCAGAGACGCCGGCGGTGGCCGCCGCCTACCCCGACCCGGCGGCGCTCTCCGACGACCTGCAGAACCGCGGCTGGCTGTACCGGCCAGCGGACCACAGCGGCGAGGGAGCCGTTTGGGTCGCTGGGCGACCCAAACGGCTCCCTCGCGTGGAGCACGACCTGCTCGCCTTCCGCTTCTACGCCGACCCGCGCCAGCCGGTCCGCTTCGCCGCAGCCCAGGACGCCGACCCCGAGCCGGCCGCCGCCACGGCCGCCGCGCGCCTGCGAGACGTCGACGAGCTGCTCGACAAGGCGCGCAGCGACGCCTGCCGGCCGCCCGCGCCCGCGCGCGCCGTGCGCGACGTGATGGCCTGGAACACGATCTGGGACGAGACCAACGCCCGCCCCTACACGACCTGCTCGCGCGCCTGGGTGGCGGGCTTCGGCGGGTGGGGCGTGTGGATGAGCGACACCTACTACAACGCGATGATGTGCGCGCACGTCGGCGACACGCTCATGGCGCGCGCGAACCTGCAGACGTTGCTCGCGGCACAGCAGGCCGCGGGCAACGTGCCCAGCCTCACGGCGGCGGACGACGAGTGGGTCGACCGCAGCCAGCTGCCGGTGGCCTGCTACGCGGTCTGGCGCACGTACCTCGAGAGCGGCGACCGGACGCTCCTTTCAGAGCTCTACCCGGCGCTCTGCCGGCAGCTCGACTGGGTGCGCGCAAATCGCGACGGCAACGGCAACGGCCTGTACGAGTACGGCTCCTCGCCGGTCGGCCGCGCGCAGGGGGTCTCGACCCGGCAGGGGGCGCTCAACGAGCCGGGGATGGACAACCTGGCGGTCTTCGACGAGGCGCGCTTCAACCTCGGGACCGGCACGCTCGAGCTCGAGGAGCCCGGCCACAACAGCCTGCTGGCGCTCGAGTGGGAGCTGCTGGCTCGTGTCGCGGCCGCGCTCGGCCGCGACACGGAGGCGGAGGCCCACCTGCGACGCTCGCGCGAGCTCGCGCAGCGGATCTCCGAGCAGCTCTGGGACCCGGCGCGCCAGGTGTTCGCCGCCCGCCACTGGGACGGGCGCTTTGCGGCCCACATCGCGCCGACCAGCTTCTTCCCGCTGGTCGCGGGCGCCGCCACGCCCGCGCAGGCACAGGCGCTGGTGCAGCGCCACCTGCTCGACGAGGCGGCTTTCTGGGGGCCGTTGCCGCTGCCCTCGGCACCATTCAGCGACCCCGTCAACGCCGAGGACACCTATTGGCGCGGGCGGATCTGGGGGCCGCTGCTGCTCTTCGTCTGGGAGGGTCTGCGGCGCAGCGGCTTCCGTGAGCTGGCGGGCGAGCTGGCGGCGCGCGCCTGGGCCATGTTCGAGCGCGACTGGGCCGCCCGGCGTCACTGCCACGAGAACTACAGCTCGCGCGACCCTGACGGCCACGAGGCGCACGACTCCGATCCGTTCTACTCGTGGGGGGCGCTGATCGCCTTCATGCAGGACTGCGAGGAGCGCGGCGGGGACCTCTGGGCGCGCGACGACGACTGAACCTATACGCTTCGCGGCAGGGCTTTGGGAGAGGTCGCGCTGTAACCGTAAGGTCACCCGAGGAAGGAGCGCAGATGGCGGTGCAGACCCCGCACCACGTGATTGAGGACGCGCCGGTACCCGACAAGGTCCCCAAGGGCGTAGAGGCCAACGGCATCAACAGCATCCCGGAGCACGAGCACAAGGGCCGCCCCGCGAGCCTGTTCCTGCCGTGGTTTGCCTCCAACGTCGGCGTCTTCGGGATCAGCTACGGCGCCTTTGCACTGACGGCGCTGTTCGGCCTGTCGCTGTGGCAGGCGATCGTCTCCGGCGTCGTCGGGATCGTGCTCTCCTTCATCCTGGTGGGCGTCGTCGCGATCGCCGGCCCGCGCGCCTCGGCGCCGACGATGATCATCTCGCGGGCGGCGTTCGGCGTGCGCGGCAACCGCGTCGCGGCGATCCTCTCCTGGATGCTGAACGTCGGCTGGGAGACCTCGCTGGTGGTCGTCGGCACGCTGGCCTTTGCCGCAGTGTGCAGCAAGCTCGGGCTCGGCGGCGGCACCGGCGTCAAGATCATCGGCATCGCCATCATCCTCGTGCTGACGATCCTGGGCGGCGTCGCCGGCTTCGACGTGATCATGCGCCTGCAGGGATTGATCACGGTCGTCGCCGGTGTGCTCACGGTGCTCGTCATCGCGCTCAGCGCCTCGCACGTGCACCTGGCGGTCGTCAACCGCATCCCGAACGGCTCCAGCGCGAACTTCGTCGGCATGATCGTCTTCGCGATGGTCGGCTTCGGACTCGGGTGGGTGTACTCTGGCGCCGACTACTCGCGCTACCTGCCGCGCAGGAGTTCGCGCTCCTCGGTCGTCTGGTGGACGACCTTCGGCGGCGCCATCGGGCCGGTGATCCTGTTCGTCTACGGGGTGCTGCTGGCGGGCTCCTCCAAGGCGGTGCTCAGCCAGATCGGCGGCGACCCGATCGGCGCGCTCACGGCGGTGCTGCCGCACTGGTTCCTGGTGCCGTTCATCGTGCTCACCGTGCTCGGTCTGGTGGGGGCGACGGTGCTTGACATCTACTCGTCGGGCCTCAACCTGCAGAGCGCCGGGCTGAAGCTGCCCCGCTATCAGGCGGCGGCGGTTGACGGGACGCTGATGACCGTGCTGGGCGTCTACGTGGTCTTCTTCACGACCAACTTCCTGGGTGTCTTCCAGGGCTTTCTGATCACCCTGGGGGTGCCGATCGCCGCCTGGGCGGGGATCGTGATCGCCGACACGATCCTGCGCCGGCGTGACTACGCGATCGGCGAGCTCTACGACACCGCCGGGCGTTACGGAGACGTGCGCGCCTGGCCGATGTTCCTGCTGGTGGCCGGCAGCGTGATCGGTTTCGGCCTGGTCGTCAACACCTACGCCGGCTGGCTGAAGTGGCAGGGCTACCTGCTCGGACCGCTCGGCCTGGGCGGCAAGACCGGGACCTGGGCCAACGCCAGCGTCGGAGTGATCGTGGCGCTCGCGATCGGCTTCGTAGGCACGCTGTTCACACGCGGCCAGATCCGCAGCCAGGAAGCCGGCACAGAGGCCGCGGCCGACGCGGCCTCTGTGCCGGTGACGAGCGGCATCTGACCCGGGCCGGTGGGATGGCAGACGGTGGCGGTTGACTCGCGCTGCGGCGCGACCGTGGCCGTGGTCGGTTCACTGAACCGCGACCTCACGCTGACACTCGACCGGCTGCCGTCCCCCGGTGAGACGCTGCTCGCCAGACAGGCGCTGCGCGGCAGCGGCGGCAAGGGCGCAAATCAGGCGGCCGCTGCCGCGGTCGCCGGGGCGCAGGTGAGCATGATCGGGGCGGTTGGCGTAGACGACGCCGGTACGGCGATGCTCGCCGACCTGCGCTCCGCGGGTGTCGATGTGAGCGGCGTGAGGAAGGTGGCCGGCACGCCCAGCGGTGGCGCGACGATCCTGCTCGACGCTGAGCGTGCGGAGAACGTGATCGTCGTCGAGCGCGGCGCCAACGCCGCCCTCGACCCCGCGGACGTACGTGTGCCGTCCGTGCGCGACGCGGCAGTGCTGCTCGCCCAGCTCGAGACACCGGTCGAGACCGTGCTGGCCGCCGCGCTCTGGGCCTCGGGTCTTGTGATCATCAACGCCGCGCCTCATCGCGAGCTGCCGCCTGAGCTGCTCGCGCGGGCCGATGTGGTGGTGGTCAACCAATCGGAGCTCGCGGGCCTGGCCGGGGCGCCGGAGCCGGTAACGCTCGCGGAGGCCGAGCTGGTCCTGGGCGCCTGGACGCCGGACTTTGCGGTGATCGTCACGGCGGGAGCCGCGGGTGCCCTGATCTACCGGCCACAAGCCGCACCCGGCGCTCAGGCCGGCGCGCGCCCCGTCTACGTGAGCGTGCCCGCGCTGCCGGTCACGCCGCTTGACACCACCGGCGCCGGTGACTGCTTCTGCGGCGTGCTCGCCGCCTGGCTCGCGAGCGGCACAGAGCTGGTCCACGCCGCCGGGGCCGCCTGCGTCGCCGGGTCGCTCTCGACGCTCGCGCTCGGTGCCCGCGCCGGGCTGCCGGACAGGGCGCGCATCGTGCGCGCGCTCAGCGCGCAGGCCGGATAGAGGCTTGATCCGGCGGCGGCACCGGCGGCGGCACCGGCAGCGGCACCCGCGCCTGACCCGCGGGCGTGGCCTGTGAAGCGGCCCGGTCTTCCCCCCGCGGCCGCCGGGTCACGGGGCAGCCGGCACGGGCCGGGGTCGGGCGGTCCGGGGCCGGGGCCGGCCGGGGCCGGGGCCGGGCGGGCCGTTGAGGGCGGGCCACGCATCCCCCAGCCCGCCCTCTGGCTCCTCAGGCGAGACTTGGTGTGCTGACCCTGGCGATGATCGACTGTGTCGCAGCTGCTTCAATCGCGGCCGCGCTCGGGAAGCTGACCGCGGTGTAGCCCGAGCCACCCTCCACGAACGGCAGCAACACGGGGACGGCGTCCGACACGCTCGTGAAGAGCGCGTCCTCGAGCACGAGATTGTTGGGCGGGTTGCTCCCCGACGCGACCCGGCCGAGCGCGCGGTGCTCGGCCTCGACGCCCATGATCTGGGCGGCAGCCTCGGCATACACCGGTGCGGAGTTTGTCGCCCAGTAGTTGACTGCCGCGAGGTATGCGCCGATGAAGGCGTTCTCGAGCGTGTCAAGCAGCGCCAGGAAGCTCCCCGCCTTCTCGAAGGTCCCGTTGGGGAAATACAGCGTCGGCGCGCTGCTGCCCGTGAGGCTCTCCGCCCCAAGGTTGCTGAGCAGCTGAATGTGCTGATACTCCTGGTAGAGGGCGGCCTGGAAGTAGTTGAGGTTGTTGTCGTCGTGAACCGGGCCCAGGCGTGCGGCGGTCGGCCCGGCGACGCCGGTGTAGTAGAACGCCGTCGCGACCTGCTCCGCGGTGAGCGCGGCGTTGATGATGCTCTGCGTGGAATCGCCTCCCGAAGCAAGCGCGGGGCCGGCGATGCCGCCAAAGAGCGCAGTGAACGCGACTGTCCCGCCCGTCGCCTTCAGGAACCGTCCTCGCGTGAGCACCTTGGGCTCGGCGTCGTGAGCCGCTGCTGGTGATGGTCTGGTCTGCACTGGGGTCTCCCTCTGCTTGTTTGAACCGGGCGGCACGACGGTCTGAGCACCGTCGGCTGCCAGTCGTACGCGCAGCCGGCTTGCCTGGATCACTCGCCGGCGGGGCTTTCACGTCCACGGTTACGTTTGTCGCACTGGCGTCGAGACATGAGGCGGGCGTCCCGGCCCGCCCATCGCAGCCCGTACGCGTGCGATCGACTGAGATGCACACCGACCCCGGCCACCACTTCTCGGGCGCGCGCCATAGGCTTAGACGCATGCGAGTCCTGAAGCTGAACCCCGAGACCGACGCGGTGCTGGCCGTGGACGTGCAGCGCGGCTTCATGCCGGGCGACGCTCCCGGGTACGGTGAGCTGCCCGCGCCCGGCGGCGACCGTGTCGCCGCGCCGCTAGCGGCACTTGCTGGCCACGTGAGCATCTTTGCCGCCAGCGGTGACAGCCACCCCGCCGACCACAGCTCCTTCAAGACGCGGGGCGGCATATGGCCTGCGCACTGCGTCGCCGGCACGCCCGGCGCGCGCCTGCACCCACTGATCGAGCAGGCTCTCACCCCCGGCTGGTTCTTCGCCAAGGGAACCACGCGCGACGCGGACGCCTACTCCGCCTTCGCGGTCAGCGACCTGGCCGATCGCCTGCGCCAGGCGGGGATCACGCGACTGCTGGTGGGCGGGCTGGTGACCAACGTCTGCGTGCTGGCGACGGCGATGGACGCGCTCGCGGCCGGGTTTGAAGTGGTGGTCCTGACCGACGCCTGTGCCGCCGTGCAGGCGGCCGGCGTGCCGACGGGGCAGGAGGCGCTGGCGCAGCTGCGCGAGTCCGGTGCGACGCTCACGACGAGCAGCGCGCTCACACGCGGCTGACCCCGGCCGTGCGGCGGCGGGCAAGCGCGTCTGCGCGGCGGCCCAGGAATGCGACCTCAAGCGCTCGTGAGCCGCTCACCGGTCAGCTGCTCGATCAGAGCGGCCAGCCGCTCGACGCGCGCCTCCAGCTCGTCCAGCCTGGCCGCGAGCGCGCCCTCATCTCCAGCCGGTGCCGCGGCCCGCGGCCCGGCGCCCGCCGCTGGCCCGGCGCCAGCTGAGCCTGTGGGACCCGGGTGCGTAGCGGTCAAACCGAGCGTGTGCGCATAGCGCTGCTCCTTCTGGCCCGGCCGGCGCGCGAGCGCCGCGCCGTAACCGCGGGCCACCAGCCGCCCCAGCGCCTCCTCCACCGCATCCAGCGAGGCAAAGCCGGCGAGCCGATCGCCGCGCGCCTTCAGCTCGCCGGGCGTCTGTGGCCCACGCAGCAGCAGCACCTCCAGCACCGCCAACTCCTCGTGCCCCAGCCCGAGCGCCTCCTCCGCCAGGTGTCTGTACTTCGTCGCCCGGCTGGAGTGCCCGCTCGCGAGCCGCACCAGCCCGTAGCGCGTGAGCCGCTGGGCAGCGGCGTTCACGGTCTCCTCGTCATAGGACACGACCGGTTCGCGGTTGGTCGACTGGTTGCACGCCAGACGCAGCGCGTTGAGCGTGAGCGGGTACTGCTCGGGGGTGGTGAAGCGCTTCTCTATCAGGCAGCCGAGCACCCGCTGCTCGGGCTCGGTGAGCGCGTCCAAGTGCATCCCCGCGAGCGTAAACGATCTGCGTGCCGCCGCCGTCCCGCGAGGGAGCCGTTTCGGTCGCTGAGCGACCGAAACGGCTCCCTCGCGGCAGTACACCACGGCGGCTGGGCCGGGTCCGTCTCCGCCAGCCGCTCACCGCTCACCGCCCACCGCCCGCCGCCAGCCCCAGCCGCTCACCGCCCACCGCGCACCCCGCGCCGCCAGCCGCCCGCCACCAGCCACCCAGGCCACGTATGCACATATCTTTATATGCGCTACTCCATCTGCTAGGCTACCGCTGCCATGCTGCTGAGCGCTGAGGACCAGACCCAGCTCACCTCCGGGCTCGACTTCGATCTGCTCGTCAGCACGCTGCGCGCCGTCGCCGAGCCGACCCGCATGCGCCTGGTCGCGCTGCTCAGCCAGGAGGAGCTGACCGTCACCGAGATCAGCCGCGTGATCGCCCAGAGCCAGCCGCGCACGAGCCGCCACCTGCGGCTGCTGGTGGACGCCGGCATCCTGGAGCGCGCGCCGGAAGGCGCCTACGTCTACTACCGCCTCGCCGAGGACCGGCCCGAGGCCGAGCTCGCCCAGGCGATCGCCGCGCTCGCTCCACCCACGGATGCGACCATGGCCGCCGACCTGGACGCGCTCGCACGCGCCCGCCAGGCGCGCGCAAGAGCGGCCAGCGCCCTGCGCAGCGCCCACGCCGAGGAGCTGGAGGCGCTGCACGGGCTCTACATCGGCGAGGAGGCGGTGGAGCACGCCGTCCTCGAGATGCTCACGAGCAGCGGCCCCATCGGCCGCCTGCTCGACATCGGCACCGGCAGCGGCAGGATGCTGGAGCTGCTGGCGCCGCACACCGACCAGAGCGTGGGGCTGGACTCAGACCATGACATGCTCGCGCTCGCCCGCGCGACCCTGGTGGAGGCGCAGCTTCCCGGCGCGACCGTGCGCCACGGAGACCTGCACCGCCCGCCGTTCGAGCCGGGCAGCTTTGACGTCGCGGTCATGCACCACGTGCTGCGGCTGCTCGACGCTCCCGCCAGCGCGCTGGCCGATGCCGCGCGCCTGCTGCGCCCCGGCGGGAGGCTGCTGGTGGCCGACTTCGACGCTCATGAGATGGAGGAGCTGCGCTCGCTGCGCGGTCACCGCCAGTTGGGAATCTCGACCGCGGCACTGGCGGGCTGGGCGGCCGACGCGGGCCTCACCGTTCAGGCCGAGCGTACCCTGCCGCCGGACGGCGACGGCCAGTGCCTGACCGTCAAGCTCTGGTTGCTGCGCGCGCCGGAGGCGCCACCGGTCTGATGGCCCGCTTCTCCTTCGAGGTCTTCCCGGCGCGCACCGATGCGGGGCGGCGCAACCTGCACGACACGCTCGAGCGGCTCGCGCCGCTCGAGCCCGCGTTCGTCTCGGTCACCTGTGGCGCCGGGGGTGGCAGCATCGACGCCACCGTGGGCGTGCTCGAGCGGCTGCACCAGACGGGGCGCGCGCCGGCCGCCGGCCACATCACCTGTGTGGGCCGCACCCGCGAGCAGACCGACGCCCAGCTCGAGCGCTACTGGAACACCGGCGTGCGCCGCATCGTCGCGCTGCGCGGCGACCCGCCCGCCGGCCATGAGCGCTTCACCCCGCAACCTGGCGGCTACCGCACCGCCACCGACCTGGTCGCCGGCGCGAGGGCAACCCGGCCGTTTGAGATCAGCGTCGCCGCCTACCCCGAGCCGCACCCCGAATCGCAGTCGGTCCTGCAGGATCTGCGCGTGCTGTCGGCCAAGGCGCAGGCCGGCGCCACCCGTGCGATCACCCAGTTCTGCTTCGACACCGGCGCGATCGTCAGGCTGCGCGACCGGATCGCCGCCGCGGACATCCCGCTCAGGCTCACCCCCGGGGTCCTGCTTGCGACCGACTTCCAGGCCGTCACCCGGATGGCGCAGCGCTGCGGCGCCTCCGTGCCCGATTGGCTTCAGGCGCGCTTCACGGGGCTTGACGAGGACCCCGATGCCCGCAAGCTGGCCGGCGCGATCGTCGCCGCCACGCAGGTGGACAGACTGCGTGAGGAGGGGTTCGACGAGTTCCACTTCTACACGCTCAACCAGAGCGACCTCGCGCTGGCGGTCTGCCGGCTGCTCGGGGCGGGCGCCGCGCCGGCGCGGAGCGCGGCATGAGCGACGCGCCCCGCACGCGCGAGGCGCGAATCGCGGAGCTGGAGCGCGCCGCGACGCAGCGCATCCTGGTGCTGGACGGGGCCTGGGGCGCCCAGATCCAGAAGCACCGGCTGACCGAAGAGGAGTTCCGCGGCGAGCGGCTCGCCGCGCATCCGCAACCACTCAAGGGCAACAACGACATCCTCTGCATCACCCGCCCGGAGCTGATCGCCGAGCTGATCGGCGACTACCTCGCCGCCGGCGCAGACATCATCTCGACCAACACCTTCAGCTCGACCACGATCGCCCAGGCCGACTACGGCACCGGACACCTCGCCCGGGAGCTGAACGTCAGAGCCGCCGTGCTGGCACGCGCGGCCGCCGACAGGGCGACCAACGCCGACCCCTCCCGGCCACGCTGGGTGGCGGGCTCGATCGGCCCCACCAACCGCACCCTGTCGCTGTCGGCCGACGTCAACGACCCCGGCGCGCGAGCCGTCGACTTCGACCAGGTCTACGACGCCTACCGCGAGCAGGTGATCGGCCTCTACGAGGGCGGCGTGGACCTGTTCCTGGTGGAGACGATCTTCGACACGCTCAACGCCAAGGCGGCACTCAAGGCGATCCTCGACCTGCGCGACGAGGGCCACGTCGAGCTGCCGATCTGGATCTCCGGCACCATCACCGACCGCTCCGGCCGCACCCTCTCGGGCCAGACGATCGACGCCTTCTGGATCTCGGTCCGCCACGCCGAGCCGTTCGCCGTCGGGCTCAACTGCGGCTTCGGCGCCGAGCAGCTGCGCCCCTTCCTGGCCCAGCTCGCGGCGGCGGCCGACACGCTGATCTCGGCCTACCCGAACGCGGGCCTGCCCAACGAGCTGGGCGAGTACGAGGAGGGTCCCGAGGCGATGAGCGCCCAGCTGCGCGAGTGGGCGCAGGCGGGGCTCGTGAACATCGTCGGCGGCTGCTGTGGCACGACCCCCGAGCACATCGCCGCGATCGCCCGAGCGGTGGCCGGCATCCCACCGCGGCAGGTCCCCCAGCTCGAGCCGACGCTCCGGCTCTCAGGCCTCGAGCCCTTTGCCGCGACCTGATCACGCCAGCCACAATTACGCACAAGTGACGTAGATGGCCACCGGCACGGACACCCTAGCGACCTTCATCCACATCGGCGAGCGGACCAATGTCGCCGGCTCCGCCCGCTTCAAGCGCCTCATCCAAGCGGGCGACTACGACGCGGCGCTCGCGGTAGCCCGCGAGCAGATCGAGAACGGCGCCCAGATCATCGACGTCAACATGGACGAGGGCCTGCTCGACGGGGAGCTGGCGATGACGACGTTCCTGCGGCTGGTGGCCTCCGAACCGGAGATCGCACGCGTGCCGATCATGATCGACTCCTCCAAGTGGAGCGTGATCGAGGCGGGCCTCAAATGCGTCCAGGGCAAGGCGATCGTCAACTCGATCAGCCTCAAGGAGGGCGAGGCGCCGTTCCTCGAGGCGGCCCGCAAGATCCGCCGCTACGGCGCCGCGGTGGTGGTGATGGCCTTTGACGAGCAGGGCCAGGCGGAGACGGTAGAGCGCAAGGTCTCGATCTGCGAGCGCGCCTATGACCTCTTGACCCAGCGCGCCGGGTTCGACCCCGAGGACATCATCTTCGACCCCAACATCTTCGCGGTGGCGACCGGCATCCCCGAGCACAACGACTACGCGCTGGCCTTCATCGAGGCGACCTGGCAGATCAAGGAGCGCCTACCGGGCACGCGCGTCTCCGGCGGCGTCTCGAACGTCTCCTTCTCGTTCCGCGGCAACGAGCCGCTGCGCGAGGCGATCCACGCCGTCTTCCTGTACCACGCGATCGCCGCCGGCATGGACATGGCGATCGTCAACGCCGGGCAGCTGGCGCAGTACGAGGAGATCGACCCCGAGCTGCGCGAGCGCATCGAGGACGTGATCCTCAACCGCCGCGACGACGCCACCGAGCGCCTGCTGGAGGTCGCCGAGCGCTACCGCGACGCGGGTGCCGCCAAGCGAGAGACGGACCGCGAGTGGCGCACCCTCCCGGTGCGCGAACGGCTCGTGCACGCGCTCGTGAACGGCATCAACGAGTTCATCATCGAGGACACCGAGCAGGCGCGGGTCGAGCTCGGCGAGCCGCTGCACGTGATCGAGGGCCCGCTGATGGACGGCATGAACGTGGTCGGCGACCTCTTCGGGCAGGGCAAGATGTTCCTGCCGCAGGTCGTCAAGTCGGCGCGGGTGATGAAACAGGCTGTCGCCCACCTGGAGCCGTTCATGGAAGCCTCACGCACCGACGCCCGTGGCGCCGGCAGGGTCGTGATGGCCACCGTGAAGGGCGATGTGCACGACATCGGCAAGAACATTGTCGGGGTCGTGCTCGGTTGCAATGGCTTTGACGTGATCGACCTGGGCGTGATGGTGCCCGCCCACCAGATCCTCGACACGGCGGTCGAGCAGGGGGCCGACGTGATCGGCCTCTCGGGCCTGATCACACCGTCACTGGACGAGATGTGCTCGGTCGCCTCCGAGATGGAGCGTCGCGGCATGAGCATGCCGCTGATGATCGGCGGCGCCACCACCAGCAAGCTGCACACGGCGATCAAGATCGACCCCTGCTACACGCGCGGCCAGGCCGTCTACGTGCCCGACGCCTCGCGCGCGGTCGGCGTGGCGAGCGCGCTGGTCGACCCGGAGCAGCGCGCCGCGCTCGCGTCACAGGTCAAGGCCGAGTACCGCGAGATAGCCGAGCGGCGCGCCAGCGGGCGCGCCGCCGCCAACCGTTTCACGCTCACCCAGGCCCGCGAGAACCGCCTGCGAATCGACCTGGAGGCGCACCCGCCGGTCGCGCCCGCAGGGCTCGGGGTGCACAGCTTCGACGATTACGACCTGGCCGAGCTCGTGCCCTACATCGACTGGACGCCGTTCTTCCGCGCCTGGGAGCTAAAAGGCACCTTCCCGAAGATCCTCGCTGACCCGACCGTCGGCGAGACCGCCCGCTCACTGCACGCCGACGCGCAGGCGATGCTCGAGCGGCTCATCGCCGAGCGCTGGGTGCGCGCCCGGGCCGTCGTCGGGCTGTGGCCGGCAGCCGCCGACGGCGACGACATCCACCTCTACGCCGACCCCGCCCACAGCGCCCATCTGGCGACGCTGCACACGCTGCGCCAGCAGCTCGCCCGCGACAGCGAGCACCCGAACCTGGCGCTGGCCGATTTCGTCGCGCCGCTCGGAGCCGGCGTCGGCGACCACATCGGCGCCTTTGTCGTGACCACCGGACACGGCGAGCGCGAGCGGGCGGCCGCCTTTGACGCCGCCCACGACGATTACTCGAAGATCCTCTTCACCGCCCTCTGCGACCGCCTGGCGGAGGCGTTCGCCGAGCGCATGCATGCGCACGTGCGCCGCGAGCTGTGGGCCTACGCGCCGGACGAGCGCCTCACCGCCGAGGACCTGATCGCCGAGCGCTACGCCGGCATCCGCCCCGCCCCCGGCTACGGCTGCCAGCCCGACCACACCGAGAAGGCGACGATCTTCTCCCTGCTGGCCGCGCCTGAGAGCGTTGGCGTCGAGCTGACGGAGAGCTTCGCGATGAGCCCCGGCTCGTCGGTCGCGGGCCTCTACTTCGCCCACCCGCAGGCCCGCTACTTCGGCGTCGGCCGGATCGGCCAAGACCAGCTGGAGGACTACGCGGCTCGCAAGGGCTGGAGCCTCGAGCAGGCCCGCCGCTGGCTCGCCACCCTGCTCGACGATTGAGCGCTTGGCCGTCTCGCGCGCGGCCCGCTGGCCGCGCGCGAGATGTGAGGCCCGCGTCGCTCTGCCTCGATCAGAAGCCGAGGCTGCTCAGAAAGGCGGCCAGCCCGCCACCGCCGCCGTAGCCACCGCCGCCGTAGTAATCACTGTAACCGCCGCCGTAGTAGCCACCGTAACCGCCGCCGTAGTAACCACCACCGCCGTAGTAACCACCGCCACCGTAGTAACCACCGTAACCGCCACCGTAGCCGTAGGGGTCACCCTGTCCGTTGCCGGAGCCCGCGCCGGACGAGGGCAGGCTCAGCGTGGCGCCGTACTTGACGGTGAAGCTGGTGCCGTTCTTGGTCAGCGACGTGGGTGCTGCGCCCGCGCTGGTGCTGAAGCCGCTGAACTGGCCGCCGCCGAAGCCGCCCTGGACGAAGCCGCCCTGACCGCCGCCGAAGAACGCCCCGGAGGACGGCTGCAGCTCAACCGCCTCAGCGGTCCAGCGTGAGTCGCTGATCGTGCCGACGTGGCCGGCCGCCGTGGCGTGAGCGTCGCTGAACGTCGCCCTGGCGAAGTCGGCGAGCGGCAGCGGCGTGCAGTTCGCGAGATTGCCGCCGGCGCACTGTGACGGCGCCTCCGTGATCCACTCGGCGGTGCTCGTGTCCGGTGCGGTGGTGGTCATGGTCAGGGTCTTCTGCCACCGGCGATGGGTGGTCTGGTCGATGATCGTCAGGCTGACCCTGTCACCGTGAACCGCGGTCCGCGCCCAGAGGCTGTCGCCGGGGCGGATCGCCAGCGACAGCTTCACGGGCGCCGAGGGCACCAGCTCGTACCAGGCGTAGTACCTGGTCTGGCCGGTCGCGCTGCAGTCGGCCTGCGTGCCGATCTGCTCGAGCGCCGTCGACTGCTGGCCGCCGCCGCCGAGACCGACCCAGTAGGCCGAGTAGGTCGGTTGCGCGTTGGCCGAGCAGGACACGCTCGGCTGGCGCCATTGTCCAGAGACGGCGGTGAATCCGCTGGCATCATTCGGGGTGACAACATAGCCTGCCCAGTTCTCGCTGGCACCCGCCTGGGTTGTCGTGGCGAGTGCGGGCGCGGCGAACGCGAGACACGCGAGCGCCGGGATAATTGAGACCAACACTCGTTTCTTCATACGTCCATCGTTGCCCGGTTTCATAAGAGACCTTTAGGAGATCGAGAAACGCAAGCGAAAAGGCGGGGCTCCGCCAGAGGATCACAGCATGACCGCTACCAGCACACGGCTTCTTGACAACTACATCGGCGGTGCCTGGACGGCGGCGGCGGCCGCCTCGGGCGAGCTCGAGGTGACGAACCCGGCCACCGGCGGGGCGCTGGCGCGCGTGCCGCTCTCCGGTCGCGCCGACCTTGACGCAGCGGTGGACGCTGCCCGCGCAGCGCTGCCGCAGTGGCGCGCGGTGTCGGTGATCGCGCGGGCCCGCAAGCTGTTTGAGCTGCGTGAGCGCCTGGTCGCCCGGCAGGAGGACCTGGCCCGGTCGGTGACCACCGAGATGGGTAAGACGATCGCTGACGCGCGCGCCGAGGTGGCGCGCATGATTGAGATGGTGGAGGCGGCGACCGCGGTGCCGACCACGATGCAGGGCCGCATCCTGGAGGACGTCTCGCGCAACATCGACGCCGAGACGATCCGCCAGCCGGTCGGGGTCTGTGCCGTGATCGCGCCGTTCAACTTCCCGGCGATGGTGCCGTTCTGGTTCCTGCCGTTCGCGATCGCGTGCGGCAACACGGTGGTGCTGAAGCCCTCCGAGCAGGTTCCGCTCACGCAAGCGATCGCCTTCGAGGAGCTCGACGCGCTCGGCCTGCCGGCGGGCGTCGTGAACCTCGTCAACGGTGGGCGTGAGGTCGTCGAGGGGATCCTCGAGCACCCGGGGATCGACGCGGTCTCGTTCGTCGGCTCGGCGCCGGTCGCCAAGCTCGTCTATGAGCGCGCCGCCCAAGCCGGCAAGCGGGTGCAGGCGCTCGGCGGCGCCAAGAACCACATGGTCGTGATGCCCGACGCGGTGATCGACAAGACGGTCGAGGGGATCATCGGCTCGGCGTTCGGTGCCGCCGGGCAGCGCTGCATGGCCGGCTCGGTGGTCGTCACCGTCGGCGACGCGCACGACAGGCTCGTCCCAGCGCTGGTCGCGGCGGCGCGCGCGCTGCAGGTCGGCGACGGGCTCGACGAGCGGGTGGAGCTCGGCCCGGTGATCTCCTGCCAGGCCCGCGATCGGATCGCCGGCTACGTCGAGCGGGCGGTCGCCGACGGCGCGAAGCTGCTGCTCGACGGCCGGCAGGTGGACGGCGACGGCCTTGATCCCGCGGGCGCCTATCTGGGAGCGACGATCGTGGACGGCGCCACACCAGACATGGAGATCGCCCGCGAGGAGGTGTTCGGCCCGGTGCTGACACTGATCCACGTGCAGACGCTCGACGAGGCGATCGCACTCGTGAACGGAAGCCGCTTCGGCAACGGCACCTCGATCTTCACCGAGTCGGGCGCGTCGGTCAGGCGCTACCGCCACGAGATCCAGGCAGGAATGGTCGGCGTCAACATCGGCGTCGCAGCACCGGTCGCGTTCTTCCCCTTCTCAGGCTGGAAGGACAGCTTCCTCGGCGACCTGCACGCCCACGGCACCGACGGAGTCGAGTTCTTCACCCGCAAGAAGACGGTCACCACACGCTACTTCTCATCCGGACAGGGGTCGGGCAGCTACTTCGTCGAGCGCTGACCGCAGCGGGCCTCCCGCCGTCACCGCGCGCAACGGGCGCCCTGCTCGTTCGGCGCGGCGCGCGCCTGAAGCTATGGCCAGAACCCGGCAAAACCGCCGGGTTCTGGCCACACCTCCGCGCTGGCCGGCCGCCCGCCTGGCAGCCGCTGAAGCTCAGCGACAACCGTCCGGCCCGGTGGTGTCAAGCTCCGGGCCGCGAGAGCAGCGTGCCGTATGCGTCCGGGCGCCGGGTGGTCAGGAACGGGAACAGCTCGAGCCAGTCACGGCGCTGATCCAGGTCGACGTCGGCGACCAGCACCGCCGGACGGTCACGCGGCGCCTGCACCAGTATCCGGCCGTACGGGTCGGAGACGAAGCTCGACCCGTAGAACTCGAGCGGCCCCTCCACGCCGAAGCGGTTCACCGCGACCATGAAGGTGCCGTTGGCGATGCCGTTGGCGACGATCACCCGCTCCCACAGGGGCTCGGTGTCAAAGCCCGGGTGGTCGGGCTCGGAGCCGATCGCCGTGGGGTAGACGAGCACCTCCGCGCCGGCCAGCGAGTACGCCCGCGCAAGCTCCGGGAACCACTGATCCCAGCAGGTGGGAAGGCCGAGCGAAGCCTCCAGGTCGGGCAGCTTCACCACCGGGAAGGGATCGCCCTCCCCGCCCGCGGGACCGGGGCGGAAGTACTTATCCTCGTAGTAGCCGGCGGTCACGGGGATGTGCAGCTTGCGCGTGCGCTGCACCAGCTCACCCGACGGCGCAACCAGGATCGCGGTGTTGTAGCCCAGCCCGTCACCCTGATCGGCGCGCTCGTACAGCGAAGCGTGCACATACACACCCGTCTGGGCGGCGGCACGGCGCGCGAAGCCGACCGTCTGCCCGTCCTCGAGCGACTCGGGCACCACGTCAAGCGCGGCCGCGCCCTCCGGGGTGACCGCAAAGTACGGTGAGAGCGTCAGCTCCTGCAGACACACGAGGCGGGCGCCGTGATCGGCGGCCAGCGCGATCCCCTCGGTAAGGATCCGCTCGAGCACAGCGGCATCCGGGTGCCAGCGCTGCTGCACGAGCCCCAGCCGCAGCGGCCGGCGCTCGGGCGGGCGGGTGCGGGCCGGTGACTCCAGCACCTGGTCTTGAAGCCTCAGGACATAGTCACTCATCGTCTCTCCTCAGACCGCGGGTACCTGCTGGGTGATGCAGTGCGGGCCACCGCCACCGTAGGCGATCGTCGCCCCCGGCACCGGCACGACCGAGCGGCCGGGGAACGCCCCCGCGATGATTGCCAGAGCCTCCTCGTCGAACTCGTCACCCGTCACGGGCACGATCACCGCCCCGTTACACACATACAGGTTCAGATAGCCGACCGCGACGCGCTCCCCCGCCACCTCACGGTAGGGGAGCACCGGAAGCTCCGCCGTCTCATACCCCGCCGCGTGCAGGCGCTCCACGTTCTCGAGACAACGCTCGTGGTTGACGTTGCCGGCCGGCACGGTCTGAACCAGCACGCGCCGGTCGGGCGCGACGGCGGCGATCAGGTCGACGTGGCCGTCGGTGTCGCGATCCTCTGCCAGCCCCTGGCCGAGCCACACGATCCGCTCGGCTCCCAGATGCTCCGCGAGCAGCTCCTCGATCGTGGCCTGTGAGAGCGTCGGGTTGCGGTTGCGGGCGAGCAGGCACTGCTCGGTGGTGATGATCGCGCCGGCGCCGTCACTGATCACCGAGCCGCCCTCCAGCACGAGCGGCGCCTCCAGCACCTCGTCGCCCAGCTCGCGGGCGACGAGCGCCCCAACCGCCGCATCGCGCTCCCACGGCGAGAACTTCTCGCCCCAGGCGTTGAAGCGGAAGTGCACCGCCAGCCGCCCGCCATGGTCGTCGACCACGTAGATCGGGCCCGAGTCGCGCAGCCAGGAGTCATCGAGCGGCAGCTCGAGCACGGACACCCGGCCGGTGCAGGCGCCGCGCGCCGCGCGGGCATCGGCGGCCGAGCCGGCGATCATCGTCACGTCCTCGAAGTCGGCGATCGCGTTGGCGACGTGGGCGTAGTCGGCACGCGCCTGCTCGAGCGTGGGCCCCCACAGCGACTCGCGGCACGGCCAGCCCATGATCGTCCGCTCGTGCGGCTCCCACTCTCCCGGGTAGCGCATGGCGCTCAGCGTAGATCAATCTGGGCGCGCAAGCCTGCGCCGGCGCGGCACAAAGCGCGCGCGGGCTTACGCCGCGAGCGTGGGGAGCTGCTCGCCCGCGCTCGTCGGGCTGAGCGGCGAGCGCACGGCGGCGGCGAGCTCGGCGGCGCTCACGTTCTGGGGGTGGTGGCAGGCCGCGAGGTGGCCGTTTGCGTACCGGGTGAGCGGCGGCTCGACCGTCCGGCAGATGTCGCTCGCGTGCCGGCAGCGGCTCGCAAAACGGCAGCCGTCGGGCGGATCGATCGGGCTCGGGACCTCACCGGTCACGACGGTGCGCACCCGCTTGCGGTTCTCCGCCGGATCCGGGATCGGGATCGCGTCGAGCAGCGCCTGCGTGTAGGGGTGCATCGGCTTGGTGTAGAGCTCGGCGGCGGGCGAGAGCTCCATGACCTTGCCCAGGTACATGACCGCGATCCGGTCGGAGACGTGACGCACGACGCTCAGGTCGTGGGCCACGAACAGGTAGCTCAGGCCCAGGTCCTCCTTCAGATCGTCCAGCAGGTTGATCACCTGCGCCTGGATCGAGACGTCCAGGGCCGAGACCGGCTCGTCCAGCAGGATCAGCTTGGGCTGCATCGCGAGCGCGCGCGCGATCCCGATCCGTTGGCGCTGCCCACCGGAGAACTCGTGCGGGAAGCGGCCGAGGTGCTCCGGACGCAGGCCCACGCGGTCGAGCAGCCTGCGGCTCTCGGCCTCGATCTCGGCGCGCGGCAGGCCACGCAGCGCGAGCGGCGTGGCGAGGATCTGGCGGATGCGCTTGCGTGGGTTCAGCGACGCCTGCGGGTCCTGGAAGACCATCTGCATCTCGCGCCGGACCGGCAGCAGCTGGCGCCGGGAGGCCGCGGTGATGTCCAGGTCGCGGAAGTGGATCTGCCCACTGGTCGCCTTGATCAGCCTCACCAGCGCGCGGATCAGCGTCGTCTTGCCGCAGCCGGACTCGCCCACCACGCCGAGCGTCTCACCGGTGCCGATTGAGAGCGATACGTCGTCCACCGCATGCACGCGCGAGACGGTGCGGTCGATGATGAGCCCCGCCTTGACGGGGAACAGCACGCGCAGGTGATCGACGGCGAGCAGCGCGCCGGGCCCCTGCTCTGGAAGCCCTGACTCACTCATGCCCGCACCGGGGCGGCCAGCCCGATCTGCCCGTCCACCAGGCGTAGCGTGCGCTTGCGCTCAACCTCGAGCCAGCAGCGGTCGAGGTGGCCGGGCGAGTCCGGGGTCCTCGGGCTCAGCTCCGGCACCTCGCCGCAGCGCTCGAACGCGTGCGGGCAGCGCGGCTGGAAGTGGCAGCCAGGCGGTGGCGCGAGCAGCGACGGGGGCATGCCGTCAATCGCCGGCAGCCGTGCGCTGCGGTCGCTGTCCACGCGCGTGATCGAGCCGAGCAGCCCCCAGGTGTAGGGGTGCTGGGGATCGTAGAAGAGCTCATCCAGCGTCCCCTGCTCGACGACCCTGCCCGAGTACATGACCACGACCCGGTCGGCGATGTCGGCGACCACGGCCAGGTCGTGGGTGACCAGGATGATGCCCGCATTCGTCTCGCTGCGCAGCTGGCGCAGCTCCTCCAGGATCTGGGCCTGGATCGTGACGTCGAGCGCGGTGGTCGGCTCATCCGCGATCAGCAGCTTGGGCGAGCAGGAGAGCGCCATGGCGATCATCACGCGCTGGCGCATCCCGCCGGAGAACTCATGCGGGTAGGAGCGCAGCCGCTCGGCCGCCCGCGGCACGCCGACGCGCTCCATCAGCTCGACGGCGCGCGCCATGGCCTGCTGCCTGCTGAGTTGCTGGTGTGTGCGGATCTGCTCGACGATCTGGTCGCCGACCCGGTAGACGGGGTTCAGCGAGCTCATCGGGTCCTGGAAGACCATCGCGATGTCGTTGCCGCGCACCGCGCGCAGCTCCCGGTTAGACATCGTCAAGAGCTCTCTGCCGTCGAGCCTGGCGCTGCCGCTGATCTCGGCATTCGGCCCGCGGGTCAGGCCCATCAGCGTCATGCCGGTCACGGACTTGCCGGAGCCCGACTCACCGACGACCGCCACGACCTCGCCACGCTCGACGCTGAGCGAGACCCCGTCCACGGCACGCACGGCGCCCTCGTCGGTGCGGAAGCGCACGGCGAGGTCCTCGATCTGCAGCAGTGGCTCGCTCATCCCAGCCTGATCCGCGGGTCGAGCACCGCGTAGAGGATGTCCACGAGCGCACTCATCACAACCACGCAGATGGCGGTCAGCAGCACGATCGCAAGCAGCGTCACCGTGTCAAAGGCACCGATCGCGTTGAAGGCGAGCTGGCCGATCCCGTGCAGGCCCCAGACGCTCTCGGTCAGGATCGCGCCCCCTCCGATCACCTGCGCGATGTCGAGCCCCCACAGCGAGATGATCGGCAAGAGGCTCATGCGCAGGATGTGCCTGACGAGCACCCGGCGCTCGGAGAGTCCCTTGGCGCGCGCGGTGCGCACGTAATCCTCGCCCTGGGCGTCGAGGATCGAGCCGCGCAGCACGCGCGAATAGAAGCCGATGAACAGCACCGACAGCGTGATCCACGGCCCGATCAGATGCCGGAACCACTGCCAGGGACTGACCGTGAAGCTGATGTAGCCGTTGATCGGCAGGACACCGGCCTTGTAGGAGACGTAGTAGATCAGCACCGCGCCCAGCAGGAAGGGCGGCATCGAGACCCCGACCATGGAGAGCACGGTCAGCACCCGATCGGTGTACCTGCCCGAGCGCACCGCCGCCAGCGTCCCCAGGCCGATGGACGAGAGCAACCAGAAGACGCCGGCGCCGATCGAGAGCGACAGCGTCGCCGGCGCGCCCCGGGTGATCGCACCCATCACGTTGAAGCCCTCCTGATAGGAGTAGGCGCTCCCGTCGAAGAGGTTGGCCATGGTCCTCACGTACTGCACCCAGATCGGCTTGTCGAAGCCGTAGCGGACGCTGATCAGGTGCACCTCGGCCGGCGTCGCCAGCCGCCCCGCGATCAGCGCCGCGGGGTTGCCGCCCGGCAGTGCGACGATGAACAGCAGGAAGGTGACGAACGAGATCACGATCAGCATCAGCACCATCGTGATCAGGCGGCGGATCACGAAGCGCGCCATCAGCGAGCCACCTTTGAGCGGGGGTCGAGCGCGTCCCGCAGCCCGTCGCCGAAGATGTTGACCGACATCACCGTGAGCACCAGCATGACCCCCGGCACGAGCACGGTCGAGAAGCCGCCAGGGAACAGCTGCAGCCCCTGTTCGAGCATCGTCCCCCAGCTCGCGTTGGGCGGCTGCACGCCGGCGCCGAGGTAGCTCAGGCCCGCCTCGAGCAGGATCGCGTTGGCGAGGATCAGCGGCACGAAGACGACGAGCGTCGAGGAGAGGTTGGGCAGCAGTTCGGAGAACATGATGCGCGGGCCGCTCAGGCCCTGCTGGCGGGCGGCGTCCACGAACTCGCGCTCCCGCAGCCCGAGCACCTGCGCGCGGACCGGGCGCACCACGTATGGGATGTAGACGAAGCCGATCACCACCGCCGTCGTCATCAGCGTCGTCGAGTGCAGCGGCCCGAGCCCCTGGACGTTGATCACGGTCGCGAGCGCGATCCCCAGGATGACCACGGGGAAGGACCAGATGACATCGCTCACGCGGCTGATCAGGCCGTCTGTGACGCCGCGGTAGAAGCCCGCGAGCAATCCGAGGACGGTGCCGAGCACCATCGTGATCAGCATCGCCACGACGCCGATCTCCAGCGAGCTGCGCCCGCCGTAGAGCAGCCGCACCGCCTCGTTGCGGCCGAGGCTGTCGGCCCCCAGGAAGTATTTGGAGAAGTTCCAGGTCGGGCCGATGGGCACGCCGACGCTGTTGGTGACGAACTCGGTCTTGCCGCCGATCGTGATCTGCGTGGTCGGGCTGCCCGCGTTCGGCCCCATGTGGGCGATGTCCTGCGCGTAGACCGGCGCGAGCAGGCAGAGGATGACGATCAGCAGGAAGACCAAGCCGAAGAACATCGACACGCGGTTGCGGCGCAGCCGCCGCCAGGCCAGCCGGTATGGACCGGTGCCCGCCGGCAGGTCCGGCTCGGCCGGCCCGCCCTCGGGCGGCAGCTCAGCGCTCAGTTCGCTGCTGATCGCGGACATGGCATCAAACTGCTCGCTGGGAGGGCCACGGGTGGGACAGGCTAGCGCCTGCCCCACCCCGAAGCCTCACGACAGCTGTACGGGTCCCGTTACTTGAGCGAGATCCCCAGCAGGTCCCAGCCGTAGATGTCGTTGGTGTAGTTCACCTTGATCCGCGAGGAGGTGAAGAACGGGAACGTCTGGTAGCCGAACGGCAGGATGTTCACGTGTGCCGCGACGTACTCATCCAGCGCCTGCCACTGCTTGACGACCTTGCCCAGATCCGTCGTCGGCGTCGTGCCGAGCTTGGCGATCTGCTGGTTGACGTGGGCGTTGTTGACCTGACCGAAGTTCAGGTTGTTGGTCGGCGTGATCGAGCTTCCCTCGAGCTGCGTGCCGTAGAAGTCGACCGGGTTCGGGAAGTCCTCGTTCCAGTCCGCGAAACCGGTCTGGGGGTGGAGCTTCTTGGACTCACCGATCGTGGTGAAGTACGTCTGGTCGGCGTTGGTCTTGAGCGTCACGTGCTTGAAGCCGATCGCCTTCAGCTCCTGCGCGTAGGTCGTGCACCACTGCAGGCGCGGCGAGCGCAGCTCCGAGTAGACCGTGATGGGCACGTTCGCCTGCCCGGACTCCTTGAGCAGCTTCTGGGCCAGCTTCAGGTTGCCGGTGCCCCAGCTGTAGGGGCACTTTGCGCTCGGGTGCCCGGGAATGCCGGGCGGCAGGAAGAAGCAGGCCGGGGCGAGCGTGCCGGAGCCCTCGCGTGAGAGCGCCGCCTCGTTGATGCCGGCCGCCACCGCCTCGCGGGCGAGCTGGTTGTTGAACGGCGCCTCGGACTGGTTCAGGAAGAAGTAGTACACCGAGCCGCCGAGGTTGATCAGCTTGTAGCGGCTCGCTGCCTTCGCCTTGATCTGCGGCAGCAGGCTGCCGGGGATCGTGTCGGCCCAGTCGAAGATGTCGGCCGAGTTGTTGAGCACGGACAGCGCGTTGGCCTCGACGTTCGAGTTGATCTTCTCCTCGAAGGTGTACTTGGCCGCCGGGATGCCCGGGAGCGCCTTCCAGTACTTGTTCGGGACCACGTCGAAGGACACGCCGGGAGTGATGTTGGTGACCTTGAACGGCCCCACGCCGGCCGGCGGGTTGGTCGCCTGCACCTTGAACGGAACCGTGACCGTCTTCGGATCCTGGAGGCCCAGCATCGGGAAGGCGAGCACGTTGTCAAACGGGCCGTAGGCCTGCGTGAGGTGGATCACGATCTTGCCGGTGGCGTTGTCGGTCTTGACGCCGGAGATGGTCTTGGCCTTGTGGTCGGCGTAGGCCGCCGCGCCGACGACGTACGGCGTCAGGAAGGTCGAGGCGCCGCCCCAGGGGATGCTCAGCGAGCGCTCCATCGTGAAGGTGAAGTCGCTTGCTACCACGGGGTCGCCGTTTGAGAACTTCAGGCCCTTGCGCAGCGTGACCGTGTAGGTCTTGCCACCGTTGGAGATGACCGGCAGGCCGGTCGCGAGCGCCGGGATCAGCTTGGTGCCGGCCAGCCCGCTCTTGTGGGCGTAGGTATCGAGGCCGGTGTAGACCTCCCAGTTGATCTCGGCGCCCTGGGTCGTGTAGTCGAGGCTCGGGTCGAGCGACTGCGGGCCCACGCCGGAGAGCAGCGTGATGGTTGTGCTGGCGGCCGCATGGGCGGTCGTCTTCGCGGTGGCAGAAGCGGCGATCGCCGACGCGACGGCCGCGGCGCCGACCACGGTTGCGAGCACGGGCCGCACCGATCGCTTCAGATGGTTACGCACAGTGGCGTCCTCCTACATAGGTTTGAAGAGTTGGCACACTGTATTGCCAACGCGCTTTAGGTGCGACAAAGCTAACGGAGCCGCAACATTGCGGCCAGGAGGCTCACGCGCGGCCGGCCGCGGTGTCCAACTCGAGCTCGTCCGGCTCGCCCAGGCCCCCGTCCCCGCCGCCCACGAGCTCGGCGGGCCGCGGCTCGTCGCCGTGGTGGTAGATGCCGCCGCGCATGGCGGAGGTCACCGCCGCGACGATGCAGGCGACGATCGCGAACAGGAAGGCCGTGTGCAGTCCGTCACGGAAGGGACCGGCGATCAGCGCCGGGAAGAACGAGCGACCGGTGAGCACGGCGAGGTTGTGCCCGTGCAGGTGGCTCAGGACCTGCGCGCCGAGCAGGCTGCGCGCCGGGTTGTAGCCGAGGAAGGCGGCGAACAGCACCGACACGGGCGGCACGTGGCCGATCGCCGCCGCCTTGGCCAGCGGCACCCCGTGGGCACGCAGGCCCGCGGTCAGCGTGTGCGGCAGGTTGGCGGCAAGCCCCGCGATCATCAGCGAGAAGAAGATGCCCACCGACAGCACCTGGGCGCTGTTCTGAAAGGTCTGGTTCATCGCGCCGCCGGCGCCGCGGTCCTCGGGCGGCAGGCTGTTCATCACCGCGGCACGGTTGGGAGAGGCGAACATGCCAAAGGAGATGCCCATCAGCAGCAGCACCCCGGCGAACTCCAGGTAGTTGAAGTCGATCGGCAGAAGCCACATCCACACGAACGTGGCCGCCGTCGCGAGCATCCCGCCGGTGGCAAAGCCGCGCGCGCCGTAGCGGTCGGAGAGCACCCCGGAGAGCGGCCCGGCAAACAGCATGCCCACCGTCAGCGGCAGCATCGCGAGACCCGCCTGCAGCGGTGTGCTGGTGAAGCTGACGCCGTGCTCCGGCAGCCAGATCCCCTGCAGCCAGATGATCAGCATGAACATCAGGCCGCCGCGCGAGACCGCCGCCAGAAACGTGGACACGCTGCCGGCGCTGAAGGCGCGGATCCGCAGCAGGGGCAGACGGAACATGGGGTCCTGGGCACGCAGCTCCACAACGACGAACGCCAGCAGGCAGAGCAGGCCCGAGCCGGCCAGCGCCAGCACCCGCGGGCTCGTCCAGCCCATCGCGCTGTGCCCGTAGGGCCGGATGCCGTAGGTGATCGAGACCATGATCAGGATCAGCCCGAGCGCGAAGGTCACGTTGCCGGCCCAGTCGATCCGCGCCCCGCGCTGGGTGCGCCCCAGCTCACGCAGGTTCAGATAGGCCCAGACCGTCCCGAACAGCCCGACCGGGACCGAGATCAGGAAGACCAGGCGCCAATCGATCGGCGCCAGGAGGCCGCCCAGCACGAGCCCGACGAACATGCCGCTGACGCCGACGATGTTGTTGATCCCGAGCGCCATCCCGCGCTGGTTCGAGGGGAAGGCATCGGTCACGATCGCCGCCGCGTTGGCGAGCAGGAACGCGCCGCCGACCCCCTGCACCAGTCGCAGCACCACCAGGTAGGTGGCGCCCGCCGCGCCGGTCATCCAGTCGACCGTCAACAGAAGCGACGCGACCGTGTAGATCACGAACCCGAGGTTGTAGATCTTGACCCGCCCGAACATGTCGCCCAGCCGCCCGAGGCTGACGACCAACACGCTCGAGACGATCAGGTAGCCGAGCACCATCCACAGCAGGTAGAAGCTGTTGCCGGGCTGCAGCGGATTGAGGTGTATGCCGCGGAAGATGTCGGGCATCGCGATGATCGTGATCGACCCGTCGAGCGTCGCCAGCAGCACCGCCAGCGTCGTGTTGGAGAGCGCGATCCACTTGTAGTTGCCCGGCAGCGGCCCATCGGTACGTCTGTTGGATGACAGCCACTTGAGCATCGGACCAAGAATTATACAGGCTACCTTCAGATATGATTTACGCTGTCCTTAGATCTCCGTATCCTCAGGCACCATGACCAGCCAGACACGCACAGGCGACGCACCGCCCCACGAGCAGGCCGATCCCGAGCTCCTGCCAGCCGAGCTGCGGATCGTGCTCGGGCGGCTGATGCGCCGCCTGCGCGGCGTGCACAGCTTCCCGCTGACCCAAGCCGCGGTGCTCGGCCGGCTGGACCGCGAGGGCGAGCAGAGCATCGGGGCGCTCGCGAGCCACGAGTCGGTGCGGCCCCAGTCGATGAGCCAGACGATCTGCGAGCTGGAGGCCGACGGCCTGGTCGAGCGCCGGCCGGACGCAAACGACGCCAGGCGCACCCAGGTGGCGATCACCGCCCGCGGCCGCGCCGTGCTGGACGCCGACCGCGCCGCCCGCGAGGGCTGGCTTGGCGGGGCGATCGCCCGGCTCGAGCCCGGCGAGCAGGAGACGCTGCGCCGGGCGGTGGCGCTGCTGGGGCGGATCGCCGACGAGGGTTAGCCGCGCGCCCAGACAGCTTCGCCCGCCAAAAATCATTCGCTACCCTAACTGTGTGGTAAGCGAACCATCAGCGGCCGTAAGGGCTGCCGAGCGCACGACCGACGGCTTCACGCACCCTGGCCACACGCTCGCGCACATCGCCCGCATCGTCGAGCGCGCGGTTGCCACCACCGACCTCTCGCTCTCCCAGTACCGCGTGCTCGCAACCCTCGGCGAGGGCCAGGAGGCCGCCTCCCGCCTGGCCGAGAAGCTCGCCGTCAGCCGTCCGAGCATCACCGGCGTCGTCGACGGGCTGGTCGCCCGCGGCCTGGTCCGCCGCGACCACGCCAGCTGCGACCGCCGCCGGATCGACGTCGGCCTGACCGAGGCAGGCAGGCAGCTGCTCGCGCGCGCCGACGCGGCCGTTGAGGAGCGCCTCCCGCGGATCACCGAGCTGCTCGGAGAGCTGCCGCTTTGAGCGTGATCGCCACGCCCCGGCTCGCCCCGGCACCCGAGGCGACGCGCTTCAAGCCGCCGCGCGCCTGGATCGACCCCGACCGCGACAAGAGCTGGCTGCGCCGGGCGCTGCCGATCGTGCTCGCACACCGCCGCGCACTCTTCACGGCGCTCGCGCTCTCCTTCCTCTCGCTGCTCCTGCAGGTGCAGATCCCGAGCCTGCTGAACAGCGCGATCAGCCGCTCGATCGAGACGCACACGGCGCCGCTCGCGCACTACGTGCGGATCGTCTTCGCGATCGCGATCGCGGCCGGCCTCACCGCCTACCTCTCGCGCCTGCTCCTGATGCGCACCGCCTACGCGATCGAGGCCGACCTGCGCAACATCATCTACACGCACCTGACGCGCCTGGACTTCCAGTTCTACGACCGTGTCCAGTCCGGCCAGCTGATCTCGCGCGCGAACTCCGACATCCGCTCGGTGCAGCGCTACCTGATCTTCGGCCCGAGCATCCTCGTGCAGTGCTCGATCGCGGTGGTCGCCTTTGCCTACATGCTGACGATCAACGTGCCGCTGGCGTTCGTGGCGCTCTGCACGCTGCCGCTGGTCTTCCTCATGGGCCTGCGGATGCGCCGCAGCATCTTCCCGGTCTCCTGGCTGATCCAGGCCCGGCTGGCCGAGATCGCCACGACTGTCGATGAGAACGTCAGCGGCGTGCGCGTGGTCAAGTCCTTCGTCGGCGAGCAGCGCGAGCTGCACAGCCTGCAGGGCACCGCGCAGCGCGTCCGCTGGGCCTACATCAAGGACGCCGACATCCGCGCCCGCTTCACCCCCGTGGTCCAGAACCTGCCCCAGCTCGGCCTCGCCGCGATCCTCCTGTGGGGCGGCTACCTGGTGATCCACCACCACCTCGAGTACGGCGCGATCCTCGCCTTCAGCCTCTACATCGTGATGCTGCAGGCGCCCTTCCAGATGCTCGGCATGCTGGTGATGCTGAGCCAGCGCGCCGCCGCCTCGGCGGTCCGCATCTACGAGGTGCTGGACGAGCAGCCGAACGTCGTCGACGGCCCGCTGGCCGTCGACCTCCTAGACGCCCGCGGCGAGATCGCCTTCGAGCACGTGCGCTTCGCCTACACCGACGGCGGCCCGGCGGTGCTGGACGACCTCGACCTGCGCCTCGAGCCGGGCGAGACGGTCGCGATGGTCGGGCGCACCGCCAGCGGCAAGAGCACGGTCGCGCGGCTGCTCGCGCGCTTCTACGACGTGGGCGCCGGCGCCGTCAAGGTGGACGGCCGGGACGTGCGCGAGCTGACGCTCACGAGCCTGCGCCACCAGGTCGGCGTGGTGCTGGACGAGCCCTTCCTGTTCTCCGCCTCGATCCGCGAGAACATCGCCTACGGCCGCCCCGACGCTGGGCCCGAGGAGATCCGCTCGGCTGCCCGCGCCGCCGGCGCCGAGCGCTTCATCATGGCGCTGCCCGAAGGCTACGACACGGTCGTCGGCGAGCGCGGCTACACGCTCTCCGGCGGGCAGCGCCAGCGCGTCGCGATCGCCCGCACGCTGCTCGTCAACCCACCGATCCTGGTGCTCGACGACGCCACCAGCGCCGTGGACGTGCAGGTCGAGCAGGAGATCCATGAGGCGCTGCGCACGCTGATGCAGGGCCGCACGACGCTGATCGTCGCCCACCGGCTGTCCACGATCGCGCTCGCCGACCGGGTGGTGCTGCTGGACGAGGGACGGATCGTCGCCGACGGCACGCACGCCGAGCTGATGGCCACCTGCCCGCTGTACGTCGAGGTGCTGGCGCAGGCCGAGGCGGATGAGCGAGAGCGGCGGGGGCGCTCCGGCGATGCCGGTGGTCCAGCGGGACCACCGGCGGAGGCGAGACGATGAGCTTCGGAGGCTTCGGTGGCGGCTCGCCGATGTTCGGCGGTGGCGGCGGGCACGCGGCCTCGCCGGGCGGCGGGCTGCCGTTTGCCGGCATCCCCTCGGAGCTGCAGGAGGGGGTCGACAGGCTGCTCGCGGGGGAGGGCGAGCAGCCGGCGCCGGACGCGGTCTTCACCTACACCGGAGCCGGCGAGGCCGAGCGCAACCTGACGCTGCGCCAGCTGATCTTCCGCTACTGGCGGCTCGGCATCTGGGCGGTGGCGATGGTTTCGGTGGTCAGCGTGCTGGGCCAGGTGGGGCCGCTGTTGATCGAGTACGCGGTCGACCACGGCATGCCGCCGCAGGCGCGCGGCAGCTTCGCCGTGGTCGCGGCCTGCGCCGGCGTGTTCATGCTGGCGACGGCCGTGAGCGCGCTGGCCCAGCGCTCGCAGGTGCGTGCCAGCGGCCGGCTGGCGGCGGGCGTGATGTACGACCTGCGCGTCAAGGTCTTCGCGCACCTCCAGCGCCTCGGCCTGGACTACTACACACGGGAGAAGGCCGGCGTGGTGATGACGCGCATGACCGCCGACATCGAGAACCTGCAGCAGCTCCTGCAGGACGGCCTGGCGCAGCTGGTCGCGCAGGCGCTGACGATGATCGTGATCACGGCGATCCTGTTCGCCCAGAACGTCGAGCTGACGCTGATCACGCTGGCGCTGGTGGTGCCGATCCTGACGCTCTCCACGGTCTGGTTCACGCGCGCCTCACAGCGCGCCTACCTGCGGGTGCGCGACGCGATCGCCGGGGTGCTCGGCGACCTGTCGGAGAGCCTGCAGGGGATGCGCACGGTCGCGGCCTTCAACCGCCAGGCGCGCAACGTCGTCGCCCACCGGCGAGTCGTGGGCGAGTACCAGGAGGCGAGCAACCGGACCGCGCAGATTAACGCGATCTACGGCCCCGGCACCCAGCTGCTCGGCTACCTGGGCCAGGGGGCGCTGCTGGCAATCGGCGGTGAGATGGTGCTCCACCACCAGCTGCCGATCGGCGCCCTGATCGCCTACTTCCTCTACCTGAACCGCTTCTTCGCCCCGATCCAGCTGCTGGTGGCGCAGTACTCGACCTTCCAGCAGGGGCAGGCATCGGTCGTGAAGCTGCGCACGCTGTTTCGCACCGAGCTGGGCACGCCGCAGCTGGCCGACGCGGTGGAGCTGCCGCCGGTGACCGGTGAGATCCGGTTCGAGGGTGTGAGCTTCGGCTACCTGCCGGGGCAGAGGGTCCTGCGGGACGTGTCCCTGGTGGTGGCACCGGGCGAGAGCGTCGCCTTCGTCGGTGAGACGGGCGCGGGCAAGTCGACGATCGCCAAGCTGATCACGCGCTTCTACGACCCCGTTTCGGGGCGGGTGCTGATCGACGGGCATGACCTGCGCGAGGTACGGATCGACTCGCTGCGCCGCCAGCTCGGGGTGGTGCCGCAGGAGCCGTTCCTGTTCGCCGGCTCGCTGCGCGAGAACATCGCCTTCGCGCGGCCGGACGCGTCCGATGCCGAGGTCTGGGAGGCCGTGGATGCGGTGGGCCTGCGCGAGGTGGTGGAGCGGATGCCCGACGGGCTCGCGACGGTCGTGCACGAGCGCGGCCAGTCGCTGTCCTCCGGCGAGCGGCAGCTGATCGCGCTGGCGCGGGCCTTCCACGCGCGCCCGCGGGTGCTGGTGCTGGACGAGGCGACCTCAAACCTCGACCTGCTGTCGGAGACGAAGGTCGAGGCGGCGCTGGATGTACTTCTGCAGGGACGCACCGCCGTGCTGATCGCACACCGCCTGAGCACCGCGATGAAGGCCGACCGGATCGTCGTGGTCGACGGCGGGCGGATCGTCGAGACCGGCTCGCACGAGGAGCTGGTCGCCCGTGGCGGGCGCTACGGCGAGATGTATGCGACCTGGAGCGCGCAGCTGGAGCTGGCCGCCTGAGCCGGCCCTAGCCGAGCGTCCGCTGCAGGTCGCCGCCGGACTGAAGCAGGACGCTGAACTCCTCGGCGCTCACCGGCTCTGAGAACAGGAACCCCTGGGCGGAGTCGCAGCCCAGCTCGCGCAGCTGCGTCACCTGCTCGGCGGTCTCGGCGCCCACGCCGATCACGCGGAGTCCAAGCGCCCTGCCGGTGGCGATCGCCGCGTGGGCGATCGGGGCGTCCGCGTCGGGGGTGCCGAGCGCCGTCACGAAGCGCCGCTGCACCTTGATCGTGTCGATCGGCAGCGCCGCCAGCTGGCGCAGCGACGAGTCCCCGGTGCCGAAATCGTGGATCGCGATGCGGACGCCACTGCGCTTGAGCAGCCGCAGCACGCTGCGCATCTGCTCGGCCTCGTCGCGCAGCACGCTCTCGTCGAGCTCGACCGCGAGCGTCTGGGGCTCGATGCCGGCTGACCTGATCGCCTCCGCGAGCGCTTCGGGAAAGCGCGGGTTCTGCAGCTGCGTCACGGAGATGTTGACGCCCACTCGGACCGGCGGCAGGTCCGGCCGCAGCTGCTCCCAGCGAGCGGCGTTAGCGAGCGTCTCGTCGATCACCCACTGGCCGATGCGGTCGATGAGGCCACTCTCCTCGGCCACGGCGATGAACTCGACCGGCGCGAGCTCGCCACGCAGCGGATGATCCCAGCGCAGCAGCGCCTCGACGCCGTTGACCTGCTCGGTCCTGATGTCCACGACCGGCTGGTAGACGAGCCGTAGCTCGCCGTTGTCGAGCGCGCGATGCAGCTCGCCTTCGGTGCGGTCACGGGCGAGCGCGCGCATCCGCAGCTCATCGTCAAAGACGTCGTAGCGAGCACGGCCCCGCTGCTTGGCCCTGTACATGGCGGCGTCCGCATCGCGCAACAGGGCGGCGGCCTGGTGGTGGCCGTCCGCCAGCGCTATCCCGATGCTCGCAGTGACGAACTGCGAGCCGGCGCCGAGCACGAACGGGCGCGCGAAGCTCGCCGCGATCCGCTCGGCGGTGGCGATCGCTGTGCGCTCGTTGGCGATCTCCTCGAGCAGCAGCCCGAACTCGTCGCCGCCGAGGCGCGCGACCGTGTCGGACGGGCGCACGGCCTCGCGCAGGCGGGCGGCGACCGCGATCAGGAGCTCGTCGCCGGCCTGGTGGCCGAGCGTGTCGTTGACCTGCTTGAAGTGATCCAGGTCGATGAACAGAAGTGCCGCCAGCAGTCCGGGGTGGCGGCGCATGCGTTCCAGCGCCTGTTCCAGCCGGTCGGCGAACAGACCTCGGTTGGGAAGACCGGTGAGCAGGTCGTGCAGAGCCCGGTGCTCCATCGCGTCCTGACTCTGCTGGCGCTCGATCGCCTCGGCGAGGATGTTGGCCACCGCGACGACGAAGTTCACGTCGTGCTCGCTGAACGCGTGCGGGCTCTGGCTGTAGGCGCCGAGCAGGCCCCATACCTGTGGCTGCCCCGCGATCGGCGCGGTGACGCTGCTCTTGATGCCCATCTGCTCGGATGGCAGCGCCCTGGTCAGCTCGGCGTCGTCGTCGAGGCTCTGCACCATCACGGGAGCGCCCGTCGACACCGCCTTTGCCGCCGGCGAGCCAGGTGTCAGCAGCCCAGCCTGCAGCGGCAGCGCGGCAGCCGCGGCGCCGTGGGATGCGCGCAACTCCCTGGTCCGCAGGTCGGCGCCCAGCCGCCAGGCGAGCGCGGCGTCCGCCCCGAGCACCCCGGTCAGCGCGCGACAGCTCTCGTCCAGGAGCGCGACGATGTCCACGCCTCGGAGCGCCAGCTCGCCGAGCCGCGCCACGGCCGCCTGCGCGCTCGACTGGCGCTCGAGCTGCTGTTCGGTGAGCTTCTGGTCGGTGATGTCGAACATCACCCCGTGCCAGCGCACGTCGCCGTCGGGAGCGCGCGTCAAGACCGAGTCCTCGCGCACCCAGATGGCGCGACCGTCGCGGCGCAGCAGGCGGTAGACACGCGTGAAGTGCTCGCCCCGCGGGCCGGTGCCCGCAGCCAGGTCGGCCCGCGCCAGGGCGACCGCGCCCGCCTCGGCCGCGAGCTCGGTCTCGCGGTCCTCAGGGTGCAGCTGGCCCGCCCACATGCCGGGCTGACCGGTCCACTCCCGTACCGTGAAGCCGAGGATCGGCTCGATCGACTCGCTGACGTATATCCAGCGTGCCTGCGGCCCCGTCTCGGAAACGAACACGATCGCCGGCACCGTCTCGGCGATCAGCCGGTAATCGATCGGCTCTCTCGGCTCGCTCTCGCTCATCTACGCCCTCTTCTCGACAATTCGGGAGCGCTTGACAAGTATGGTAGGCGTTTTTGTCATCGCTGCGTCTTCGTGCTGACGTGCCATCTGGGCGCTCAGATGCCCGCGGTCATCTCGCTCAATCGGCTGCGCTGGGCCCCCGTCGGGTCAAAGTTCGCCGGCGCGAGCCATGCCTCGAACGCGGTCCGCAGTGCCGGCCAGCGCTCCACCGTGATCGCAAACCAGGCGGTGTCGCGGTTGCGACCCTTGACCACACGGTGGTTTGCGAACGTGCCCTCGTAGACGAAGCCGAACCGGGCGGCAGCGCGGCGCGACGGCTCGTTCAGCGCGTTGCACTTCCACTCCAGGCGGCGGTAGCCCAGCTCGTCAAAGGCGTGGCGGGCGAGCAGGAAGATCGTCTCCGTCGCGGCGGCGGTGCGCTTCAGTTGCGGGCCGAACCAGACGTTTCCGATCTCGATCACGCCATGCTCGGGGACTATCGACATGTAGGAGGTCACGCCCACGGGACGCGCGGTGGCGGCCTCCGCCACCGTGTCCGTGTCCGCGACCGGGTCCGCGACCGGGTCCGCGCCCGCGGCCGCGGCCGGGTCCGCGACCGTCAGGAAGAGCGGGTCCTCGGTGGCGGCCTGGCGCTCCAGCGCCTGCTGGAAGCTCGCCACGTCCGGGTACGGCCCGTCGTAGAGGTAGGTCCAGATCGACCGGTCGCCGTCCGGCGGGTGCGAGGCCGCGTACAGCGCCGGAGCGTCGCCTTGCGGGCGCAGCGGACGGATCAGCACGCGTGCGCCGGCGAGGGGCTGTCGCTCCAGCAGCGCGCGCTGGGGGCGCGGCGCGCCGGTAAAGGACACCCGCTCCCCCAGCGGTTGCCCAGAGTTCTGGTTCATCGCGTGAGCTTACCGTCAGGCGCTCGCGGCGTGCGCGCGAAATTTGCCCGAATTGGCACATTTCGCGCGCCTCTCGTCACAGGTTGGGTGCCAGCATCGACGGTATGGCGCCCAAACCGACCCCCAACTTCACCCAACCCGCCAACCAACCCGCCAACCAACCCGCCGAGGGAGCCGTTTGGGTCGCTGGGCGACCCAAACGGCTCCCTCGCACCGACCGTGACCGTGCGATGACCAGGTTGCTACGCGAGAACCACGGCGTCACCACGCTCCGCCAGCTGCGGGTCCTCGGATTCACACCGGGAGAGGTCAAGGGGCTGGTCGCCCACGGCGCCCTCAGAAGCGTGCACCGCGGCGTCTACGCGGACGGCCGTGCGCAGCTCGGTGATCGGGCCATCCTGCGGGCCGCACTGCTCGCCGCCGGGGAGGGCGCCTGGCTCTCCGGACAAGCCGCAGCCATGGGCTGGAGTCTCACGGCGCTCAGCCTGGCGCGACTCGAGGTCACCGTCGTCTCCGCGGCGACGCCTCGCCGGCGGCCTGGCCTGCGGGTCCGTAGCGTGCGCACCGCCCCGTACCCGTCGGAGATCCGCACCCGCAACGGGCTGCGCCTCAGCTCCGTCCCGCGCCTGCTGATCGAGGCCGCCGGCGCCGGCGCCACCCGCGAGCAGCTCGACGCCTACATCGAGGCGGCCGTGCGCGCAAAGCGGCTCGACACCCTCGACCTGGAGGCGACTCTCGCCCGCCACGGCGGCCGCAGAGGTGTCCAACAGATACGCGCCACCTGCAGCGAGTACCTGCCCGCCCCAGGCCGCCAATCATGGCTCGAGCACGCCTTTGACCGCTGGCTGCTCGACCATCCCGAAATCCCCCAGCCGCAGCGCAACATCCGCTTCGGACCGTGGGAGATCGACTGTTACTGGCCCGCGCACCGCCTCGCCCTGGAACTTGACGGTCGCGCCTACCACACGCTCACACACGAGTTCGAGCGCGACCGCCGCAAGGACGCCTGGCTCCAGACTCACGGCATCGTGGTGCTCCGCGTGACCGCAAAGCGCTTCAGGGACGAGCGCGCGTGCGTCCACCGCGACCTCACGACGATGCTCGCGGCCGCTGCCTGAAACAACAGCCTCAGGCCCGGCTCCCCGCTTCGCCGTCGCGCCCGCTCGGCTCGACCGCGGGCCGCAGGATCACGACCTCGGCCGGTACCTCGGCGAGCAGCCAGCCGAGGTCGTGCTCGGCCAGGCCGTGCCGCGCATCCGCGCCGGCGGCGATCACCACCCGGTCGAAGCGCTCCTGCGCCAGCAGGCGCCCCAGCGCGTCGCGGTAGGTGCGCCCACGGCTGACGCGCGCGTCCACGGCCACACCGGCCGCACCGGCGCGTTGCTCGATCACCTCCTGCAGCGGCATCCCGACCGAGCAGGCGGCGGGCAGCGGCGAGTCGAGCGGCAGCGTACGCGGCACGCGCACCAGGAACGCCGGCACGATCGTCGCCTCCTCGGCACGGGCCAGACGCAGCGCCGCGTCAAGCGCCCGCTGCGACAGCCCCTGCGCGGTGAACGGCACGAGGATACGTCCCTCGCGCTCGCCCTCGCCCGTCGCCCTTCCGATCCGATTCCGACCCAGCTTCATCTCTCACCTCGTTCCTCACGCCGACCTCTGTCGGCGACGATCCGCACATCCACACCCGGCAGGAGTTCCATGAGGCGCAGCGGCAGCGGCGTGTGCAGGCGCGCGAGTCCGCGCGCCGGACGCGGCCTGCCCATCAGGATGTAGGTGCTGTGCCGCCTGCGGGCGACGGCGACGACCGTCTCCACCAGCGTGTCGGACTCCTCGACGACGAAGTGCGCGCCGAGCATCGAGGCCAGCTGCATGAGCGCCGTCAGCGAACGCTCGTGCTCGGCGTCGAGCGCCCCCGGCGGGCGTACCCACAGCAGGTCGAGCTCGGCCCCGAGCCGCTGCGCAGAGCGCCAGGCGCGCCGGACGAGCCGCTGGGTGCTGGGCTGTGGCTGGACGAGCACGAGCAGTCGCTCACCCACCGCCTGCCCCGCCGCGGCGTCCAGCAACTCTGCCCGCATCCCGCCACCGGCGGCGGCGATCCGCCGCTGGCCAACCTCCTCGGCCACCTGTCTGAGCGCCACCTCCCTCAGGGCGGTGAGGTTCTCGACCCGGAAGAAGTTGCCGAGCGCCGATTCGATCCGCGCCGCCGGGTAGACCTTGCCGGCGCGCAGGCGCTCGAGCAGCTCCTCCGGAGTCAGGTCCACCACAACGACCTCATCCGCCGCTGCCAGCACCGCATCAGGGACCGTCTCCCGCACTCGCACGCCACTGAGCTCGGCGACCTGGTCGTTGAGCGACTCGAGGTGCTGGACGTTGAGCGTCGAGAGCACGTCGATGCCGGCCGCCAGCACCTCCTCGACATCCTCGTAGCGCTTGGCGTGCTCCAGGCCCGGGGCGTTGGTGTGCGCGAGCTCGTCGATCAGGCACAGCTCGGGCGCACGCGCGAGCACCGCCGGCAGGTCCATCTCCTCGAGCTCGGTGCCCCGATAGCTGACCATCCGGCGTGCCACCAGCTCGAGTCCGGCCGCCGCCGCGGCCGTGTCCGCACGCCCGTGCGTCTCGAGCAGGCCGATCACTACGTCGCGCCCGGCATCGCGCTCAGCACGGCCCTCGGCGAGCATGCGCACCGTCTTGCCCACTCCGGGCGCCATGCCGAGCACGACCCGCAGGCGCCCACGCGGACGCTCCGCTGCCGCTCCTGCGGTCGCCTGGCCGGTCAGATCGCCCACATGGCGGGCGCCTCACGCCCCCAACAGGTTGTGGACGACGAGATCGATCAGCTTTATGCCGATGAACGGCGCCACCAGCCCGCCGAGTCCGTAGATCAGCAGGTTGCGGCGCAAAAGCGCGCTCGCGCCGACCGGACGGTAGGAGACCCCGCGCAGCGAGATCGGGATCAGAAGCGGGATCACGATCGCGTTGAAGACGATCGCGGAGATCACCGCTGAGCGTGGGTTGCCCAGGTTCATCACGTTGAGCACGCTCAGCGGCCCCTTGCCGCCGCGCACCGTGGCATAGGTGGAGAGGAAGATCGCCGGCAGGATCGCGAAGTACTTGGCCACGTCGTTGGCGATGCTGAAGGTGGTGAGCGCACCGCGGGTGATGAGCAGCTGCTTGCCGACCTCGACGATCTCGATCAGCTTCGTCGGGTTGGAGTCGAGGTCGACCATGTTGCCCGCCTCGCGCGCCGCCTGGGTGCCGGTGTTCATCGCCACGCCGACATCGGCCTGCGCCAGCGCGGGCGCGTCATTGGTGCCGTCGCCGGTCATCGCGACCATCCGCCCGGCGGCCTGCTGCTCGCGGATCAGCTCGAGCTTCTTCTCCGGGGTGGCCTCGGCGAGGAAGTCATCGACCCCGGCCTCCTCGGCGATCTTGCGCGCCGTCAGGCGGTTGTCGCCGGTGATCATGATCGTGCGGATGCCCATCGCGCGCAGCTGCTCGAAGCGCTGGGCCATCCCCTCCTTGACGGTGTCCTTGAGGTAGACGACGCCGAGCACCTGGTTGTCGCGCGCGACAGCGAGCGGCGTGCCGCCCTCGCCGGCGATGCGGTCGAGCGTCTGGCGCAGCTCCACTGGTGGCTGGCCACCGTCGCCCTGGACCATCGCGATCACAGCGTCACCGGCCCCTTTGCGCAGGCGCCTGCCGTCGACGTCCACACCGCTCATCCGGGTCTGCGCGGTGAACGGCACGAACTCGGCGTGCATCTGCGTGAGGTCGTGCTCACGGATGCCGTAGCGCTTGGCGAGCACGACGATCGACCGGCCCTCCGGCGTCTCGTCGGCCAGCGACGCCAGCTGCGCAACCTCCGCCAGCTCGGCCTCGTCGACACCGGGCATCGGCACGAACTCGGACGCCAGCCTGTTGCCGATCGTGATTGTGCCGGTCTTGTCCAGCAGCAGCACATCGACGTCGCCCGAGGCCTCCACCGCGCGCCCCGACAGCGCCAGCACGTTGCGGCGCACCAGCCGGTCCATGCCGGCGATGCCGATCGCGGACAGGAGCGCCCCGATGGTGGTCGGGATCAGCGCCACCAGCAGGCTGATCAGCGTCGTGTCGGAGATGTTGGTGCCGGCGAACAGGCCGAACGGTCGCAGCGTCGCGACGACGATCATGAAGATCAGCGTCAGCCCGGACAGCAGGATCCCGAGCGCGATCTCGTTGGGGGTCTTGCGCCGCTGCGCGCCCTCGACAAGGGCGATCATGCGGTCCAGGAACGACTGGCCCGGCTCCTGCGTGATCTCGACGACGATGCGGTCGCTCAGCACGCGCGTGCCGCCGGTCACGGCGCTGCGGTCGCCGCCGGACTCGCGGATCACCGGCGCCGACTCGCCGGTGATCGCCGACTCGTCGACCGAGGCAATGCCCTCGACCACCGTGCCGTCTCCGGGGATCAACTCACCGGCCACGACCACCACGCGGTCGCCGCGGCGCAGCTCCTCGGCGCGGCGGGTTGTGCCGTCCTCCATCGTCGCGACCGTCTGCTGGCGCATCGAGCGCAGCGTGTCGGCCTGGGCGCGGCCGCGCCCCTCGGCGAAGGCCTCCGCGAGGTTGGCGAAGATCACCGTCAGCCACAGCCACACGGAGATCGTGAACGTGTACCAGGCCGGGTCGTGGCCGCCGAGCGCCGGCGCGCCGAAGACCTGCGCGATCCAGGTGCCGGTGGTGATCGCGGCGCCGACCTCGACCACGAACATGACCGGGTTTCGCACCTGCACGCGCGGGTCGAGCTTGACGACGCTGTCAAGCAGAGCCCGCCGGGCTATGTCGCCGCGCAGAACCGACGCTGCCTGGCGGCGCGCGGGTGCCGGATCGCCGGCCGCCGCGCTGGGAGTGGTGGTGCTCATCGATCTGTCCTCATAGTGTCGTTTGGACTCAAGCGGTGGTGTGGGGAGCGGTGCTCACAGACGGTCAAGGGCAAGGTTGAGCTCGAGCACGTCGACCGACGGCTCACCGAGGAAGCCGAGTGCGCGCCCGATCGTGTATCGCCTGACAAGCGCGTCCACCGTCGCGAGCGGCAGGTGGCGCACCGCCGCCACGCGGTATGCCTGAATGCGGGCGTTGGCCACCGAGATGTCGGGGTCGACGCCCGAGGCCGAGGTGTCGGCGGCATCCACCGGCACCTTCGCGGCGGTCAGCCCGCCCGGGTAGTAGCGGCCGTTGAGCGCGATGTAGGCGGCGATGTTGGCCGCGATCGCCTTCTCGGTGACGATGCTGTTGGGCCCGTAGTTGGCAAAGGACGTGGCCGCATCGTTATCGGCCGGCGTCGTGCCAGACGGGCGCGTCTGGAAGTAGCGCGGGTCGGGGCGGGTGACCGGCACGCCGTGCGAGTACTCCGGCTTGCCGTCCTTGTAGACCTGCAGCGCGAAGTTCTGCCCGATCAGCTTGGAGCCGACCAGCTTTCCGTGGACGTGCACCAGCTCGCCACCGGCCTGTGAGCGGAAGGCGAGCTGGCCGATCCCGGTCACCACCAGCGGATAGGCAACGCCCAGCAGCAGCGTGAAGACGAGCATCGCCAGCAGCGCACGCAGAAGCTCTTTGCGTAGCAGTGTCATCGCAGGAGCCTCCCGTCCTTTCAGTAGAGGTGTCCGGTCAGGCCCTGCACGATCGGTCCGAGCAGCAGGGCGGGGAAGAAGGTGAGCGCGCCGACGAGCACGATCACACCGATCAAGAGCACCACGAAGGTGGCGTTGTCGGTGCGCATGGTGCCGAGCCCGGCGGGGCTCACGCGCTTGTTGACGAGCATGCCGGCGACCGCCAGCGTGAACAGGATCGGCGCGTAACGAGCGAACAGCATCGTGAAGCCGCCGAGCAGGTCGGCGAAGGTGATCCCGTGCGAGCCGACGCTGCCCGCGGCGGGCTGCACGAAGCCCGTGTAGCCCGCGAACGCCGAGCCGTTGTTGTTGGCCTGGCTCAGATACGCGTAAAAGGTCTCGCTGAAGGCCTGCGGCCCGGCCGCAACGGCCGTGTCGATCGACGCGCGCCCCGCGCTCGACGCGGTCGCAAGCGCCGTTGAGAAGAGCGCGGAGAGCGGTGTTATCAGGATCCCGAGCGCCACCAGCTTGATCTCGCGCGCCTCGACCTTCTTGCCGATGTACTCGGGCGTGCGCCCGACCATCAGCCCGCCGAGGAAGACCGCGAGCAGCACGTAGAAGAGCATCGAATAGAGCCCCGAGCCGACGCCGCCGAAGATCACCTCCGACGAGCTCAGGTTGGCGAACGGGACCGCGCCGCCGATCCCGGTGAAGGACTCGAGCGCGCTGTTGACAGCGCCGCACGAAGTCACGGTCGTGACCACGTTGAAGAGCGCCGAGCCGGCGATCCCGAAGCGCTGCTCCTTGCCCTCCAGGTTGCCGCCGGTGGTGCCGGCCCGCACGGCGGTGTGCAGCCCGGCGGCGTGCTGGGCGGGCGAGCCGTGGGCCTCGGCGATGTAGCAGACGGCCGCCGCGCCCAGGAACATCACCATCATCGTCGCGTAGATCGCATAGCCCTGGCGGCGGTTGCCGGCCATGCGCCCGTAGGTGAAGACGAGCGCCGCCGGGATCAGCAGCACCGCCAGCATCTCCACGAAGTTGGTGAAGCCCGTCGGGTTCTCGAACGGGTGCGCGGAGTTGGTGTTGAAGAAGCCGCCGCCGTTTGTGCCGACCAGCTTGATCGCCTCCTGCGAGGCGACCGGCCCCATCGCCAGGGTCTGCGCGATGTGGGTGATGCCGGTGAAGGTCAGGTAGCGCGAGAAGTTCTGGATCACCCCTTGCGAGAGCAGAACCAGCGCGACCAGCAGCGACAGCGGCAGGAGCACGTAGAGGACCGTGCGCACCAGGTCCTGCCAGAAGTTGCCGATGCTGTGCGCCTGCGCGGAGTCGCGCTCACCGGCGGCGACGTGCGTGACGATCCCGCGGATCAGGGCCACGGCCACGACGATGCCGACGGCGGCGGAGACGAAGTTCTGGACCGCGAGCCCCGCCATCTGGCTGAAGTAGCTCATCGTCGTCTCGCCGCCGTAGTACTGCCAGTTGGTGTTGGTCAGAAACGACGAGACCGTGTTGAACGCGACGTTCCAGGGCATCGAGTGGTAGCCCATCGGGTTGAGGCCCGTGAAGCTCCACAGCGTCTGCGTGCGCAGGATGAGATACAGAAGCAGCCAGCCGACCAGCGAGAAGGCGATCAGGCTGGTGGCGTAGCGCTTCCAGTCCTGGCCGCGGTCGACGCGCACGCCGATCGCCCGGTAGAGCAGCCGCTCGGGGCCGCCCAGCAGCGGGTCCATGAAGGTCCGCTGGCCCGTGTAGACGGCAGCCATGTAACGCCCCAGCGGCAGCGCCAGCGCCGTCAGCACCAGCGCGAAGACGAAGATCAGCCCCCAGCCGTAGACGGTCATCTAGAACTTCTCCCCGCGCAAGAGCGCGTAGAGCAGGTAGGCGCAGACGAGCACGGAGACGACGAGGCCGAAGAGGTCTCCGCCGGAGATGGCAGCGATGACCATGGCTAGATCCGGTCGATCGCGTAGATCAGCGCGTAGAGCAGCGCGAACATCGCGACCCCGAGCGCAATTGCAAGAGCATCCATGCAAGCCATGATCGGGGTCGCGCCATGCCGGATCCGTGCAGGAGCCGAGCGCCTGCATACAGGTTTCATGCAGACGGCGCGCACCCCTGGGGCCACCGGCCCGCTGGCCGGTGGCCCCGCCCGGGGCTTCCCCTCAGGCGGCGAAGCGGTAGCCGACGCGCGGGTCCGTCTTGACGTAGCGCGGCGGGCCGTCAGGCGGCTCGATCTTGCGCCGCAGGTTGGCGATCTGCCCGCGCAGCACCTGCGTGTCCTCGCTGTAGGCGGCGCCCCAGACGGCGCGCAGGAGCTCCCGGTGGGTCACCAGCCGCCCGCGGTTTGTCGCCAGCACGCGCAGCAGGTCGAACTCGGTCGGGGTCAGGTGCACCTCCTCACCGTCGCGGCGCACCACCCGCGCGGCGAGGTCGAGCTCGAGCCCCTCCGCGCGGATCACGGGCTCCTCCGGCTCTGTGCCGGCGCGCCGCAGCGCCGCCTGCAGCCGTGCGATCAGCTCGCGCGGGCCGAACGGCTTGGTCACGTAGTCGTCGGCGCCGGCCTCGAGCGCCGCCACCTTCGCGTCCTCCTCGCCGACCGCGGAGAGCACGATGATCGGCATGCCACTCCACTCGCGCAGGCGGCGGCAGAGCTCCACGCCGTCAACGTCGGGCAGCACCAGGTCGAGAATCGCCGCGTCGGGGTTGTGCACGGCCGCGAGGTCCAGCGCCTGCTCGGCGCTGTCGGCCGGCAGCGCCTCGAAGCCCGCGTCGCGCAGGATCACGCGCAGCGCCCGCAGGATCTGGGACTCGTCGTCACAGACGAGCACCCGCGGGCGCTCGGCGGCGTGCGGGCGCTCGCTCATGACGGGAAGCTGACCACCAGGCTGGTCCCCTGCCCGGGCAGCGACTCGACCGCGATCGTCCCGCCGTTTGCCTCGACGAAGCCCTTGGCGATTGCCAGGCCCAGGCCGGAGCCTGGTGCGTGGCCGGCGGCGGCGCCCGAGCCGCGGTAGAACGGCTCGAAGATGCGCTCGTGCTCGCCCTCCGGGATACCGGGGCCGCGGTCTGAGACGCGCACCACCACGCGCCCGCCAACGCGCCTGGCGCTGACCCGCACCGGCTCCGGCGCCGAGTAGCGCAGCGCGTTCTCGAACAGGTTGGCGAAGACGCGCTCGAGCTGCGCGGCGTCGGCGGTCAGCGGCGGCGTATCCGGGTCGACCGCGAGCTGCACGTCGGCGCCCGCGTCGCCGAGGCCGTCCTGCGCGCCGAGCAGCACCTCCTCGATTGAGACGCTCTCGCGGCGGGGCTCGAGCCGGCCCGACTGCAGCCGCGAGAGATCGAAGAGCTTGTCGATCAGGAGGCCGAGCCGGGCGCCCTCGTCCACGACCGTGCCGCTCAGCTGCACACGCTCCTCGGCGCTGAGCGACTGCGATCCCAGCGCGTGACCAGCCGCCACGATCGCCGTCAGTGGTGTGCGCAGATCGTGCGAGACGGCCCGCAGCAGCGCCGTGCCGAGCTCGTTGCTGCGCCGCAACGCAGCCGTCTCAACCGCCTCGGCCACCGCCTGATCGCGGTGCAGGGCGACCGCCACCAGCGCCGCGAGCGCGGGAACGACCTGGCCGTACAGGCGCTGGAGGGTCTCTCCGGGGGCGTCGCGGGGTACCAGCAGGGTCGCGAGCTGCCGGCCGGAGGCGTCGGTGAGCGGCAGCGCAAGCTGCCGCTCACCCCCGTCCCGGACCCCGAGCTCGACGGCCGCCGAGGGCAGCGCGAGCGCCTGTGCCAGGCGATTGGCGGTGGCGCGCAGCGCCGCCTCGGTGCGCTCGCCGGCGAGCAGCTCGCGCGCGAGCGTCGCCGCGAGATCGGCCTCGGCCCGGCGGCGCTCGGCCTCGACCGCGCGCCCGCGGGCGAGCTCGGCCATGGTCGCCACAACGACGGCGACCAGCACGAAGGCCGCCAGCGCGACCCAGTTGCTGGAGTTGGCGATCGTGAAGCGCCCGACCGGCGGCAGGTGGAAGAAGTTGAAAGCGGCCGCACTGGCCAGCGAGGCCAGCAGGCCGAGCGCAAAACCCCAGTAGGCGGCGATCAAGAGCACCGCCGGCAGGTAGACCACGCCGAGCGAGACCGTGGGGGCGACCTGCTCCAGCGGGTAGATCGCGAGCGTCGCCAGCGCGACCGCGATGGCGGTCGTGAGCAGTCCGCTCCAGGCTGTCAGCCTCCGGTTGGGCAACGCCTGCAACGATAATTCCCGAGCGTGACGCGAGCGACCCCGACCCAGATGAGCGAGTCGATGGCAACCGAGGCCGAGCTGCTGCGCGAGCGCCTGCCCTGGACCTGCGGCCCGGAGTCGGTGGTCGCCGCGCTGGCAGACGAGCCGTACCTCTGCTGCCTGTCGGGCGTGTGGGCCGGGGGCGGCGCGATCGTCGCCTGCGGACCGCTGCGAGTCGCCGGCCCGGCGCAGGACCCCTTCGCGCTGATCGACGACCTTCCCCTGGTCAGCCGCGACGGCGCCGATGCCTGGGGCGCGGTCGGCGGCGGCTGGTTCGGCTGGCTCGGATACCGGCTCGCCGCCCAGGTCGAGCGGGTGCCGCTGGTGGAGCTCCGGCCGGTACCGCTGGCGGACTTCCACCTCGCCTACTACGACCACCTGCTGCACCGCGACGCCGGCGGCTCGTGGTGGTTTGAGGCGCTGGTGACGCCGGCGCGCGCGACGGCGCTGCGGGAACGGCTCGACCTCCTGCGCGCCCGCGTGGAAGCGGAGCTCGCGGTGCCATCCCGGCCGACCGCGGGACCGGGTCCGTTGCGGCTTGCGCGCGCGGTGGCGGCCGCGCACCTGCGGGCGGTCGCCGCCTGCCGCGAGCGGACCTGGGCCGGGGAGATCTACCAGGCCAACATCTGCCTGCGGCTCGAGGGCGAGTACGAGGGGACGGCGAGCGCGCTGCTGCGCAGCGCGCTCGTGCACGGGCGCGTGCCCCAGTACACGGCGGCCTTCGACACCCCTGGCGGCGGCATCCTCTCGCTCTCGCCCGAGCTCTTCCTGCGCCGCCAGGGCCGCCACGTCAGAAGCGGGCCGATCAAGGGCACCGCGCACCGCCCTGATGACCCCTCGCGCGCGGTGCTCTCACTCGAGCAGCTGCAGACCTCCGGCAAGGACGCGGCCGAGCACGTGATGATCGTCGATCTGACGCGCAACGACATCGGCCGGGTCTGCGAGTACGGGTCGGTGACGGCGCCGCGCCGGCCGACGGCCGAGGCGCACCCGGGGCTCTGGCACCTGGTCACGAGTGTCGAGGGCAGGTTGCGCGCCGGCACCGGCAACTCCGAGCTGGTGCGCGCGTGCTTTCCGCCGGGCTCGGTCACCGGGGCACCGAAGGTGCAGTCGCTGAAGGTGATAGCGGAGCTGGAGCCGGCCGGCCGCGAGGTCTACACCGGCGCGATCGGCTACGCGAGCCCGCTTGCGGGCCTCGAGCTGAACGTCGCGATCCGTACGCTCGAGCTCGCCCAGGGCCGCATCTGGCTGGGGGCTGGCGGCGGGATCGTCGCCGACTCGGACCCGGCGGCCGAGCTGGAGGAGGCGCTGATCAAGGCCCGCCCGGTCGCGGCGGCGGTGGGCACGAGTGTGTTCGCCGAGTGAGGGTCGCGCCGCTGCGCCGCGCGCTCGATTACGGCGAGCGCCCCGACCCGGCGGCCGGCGTCTTCGAGACGCTGCTCGTGCGCGAACGCGGCGTGGTGCGCTACGACGCCCACCGCGAGCGGATGAACGCGAGCGCCCGCGCGCTCTACGGCGTGGCGCCGCCGGTTGCTCCCACGCCGCCGCAGGTGCACCGTGACGGCGGCGCCCTGCGTCTGACCTTCGTGCCCGGCGCCGGGCTGAGCGTGCATGAACGGGCGCTGTCCGCCGACCCCGTCATGCGCGGGCTGGCGCCGTTTGAGCTGCCGGGCGGGCTGGGGCCGCACAAGTGGGCGGACCGCAGGCTGATCGACGCGCTCACGCGGGCCGCGGACGGGGCGCTCGTGCTGCTTGCCGATAGCGACGGGGCCGTGCTCGAGGCGAGCTGGGCCAGCGTCCTGATCGAGGAGCGCGGGCGCCTGATCGCGCCGCCCACCGACGGGCGGGCGCTGGCGGGCATCGGCCGTGCGAGGCTCGAATACGACGAGGAGCCGGTCGACCTCGACCGGCTCCTCGCTGCTGACGCCGTGGTCCTGACCTCGGCGCTGCGGGTTGTGTGGCTGGCTAACCGATAGGCGGCCTCACGCGCCGGACTTCGCGAAGTCCATCGCGAGCGCCGTCAGGTTCGGGTACCCGAGGCCGGCGCCGGGGACGAACGTCGCGCCCTTGGTGCCGGTGTAGTACAGGTTGTCGTTGCTCGTGCCGCTCTGATCAAGCGGCGTGAACGGCGAATTGCCCTGCTGCGCGAACTGGTAGATCATCGGGTTCCAGAACCCGGTCTGTGGCATCCCCTTGGACGCCAGGTAGGAGTCGATGACCGCCGCGGCACCGTTCATCTGCGGCGCCACGAAGCTCGTCCCACCCCAGCCGGGCTGGGTCGGCGAGGCGATCCCGTCCTGGCCGGCGCTGCTCGGCGCGTAGAGGATGTAGCCGGTGTACGGGTCGGCGTCGGCCGCCAGGTCGGGCGTCGCGCGGCCCGTTCCGGTGGCCGCGCTCGGCACGCCGGACTGGACTGTGGGACTGCCATTGAAACTCCAGGCCGACGGTAGGTCGATCCCGAAGATCGTGCTGGTGTCGCTCGGGTAGGTCGGCGTCAGATACTGCACGTCGCTGAAGCTCGTCGTGCCGCTGACACCCATCTGGTAGCTCGGCTGCGCCTCGATGGCGCTGAAGCCGCCGCCGCTGCCCACGACCTGCTCCTCCGCCGAGGTCTGCAGGCTGATGCCGTTGAGCACGGACACGGGCTGCCAGAGGTAGTCCCAGGCCCAGATCCGCTGGCTGGTGACGTTGACCGACGCGCCGGGCGCGAAGGTCTCGCTCCACGGCAGGGTCGTACCACCGGCGGCGGTCGTGTAGGGGCTGTCCGAGGGGTTGTCGATGGACAGGTTCGTCGGCTGCGTCGTCCCGGAGAACTCACCGTACGCGTCGTAGGCCGCGCCGTCACCGGAGGCGATGAAGCTCGCCTGGCCCTGGGCGTCGAACTCGAGCATGGCCTCGTCAAAGGCCTGCACGTAGCCCGATGACTCCTGGCCGAGCGCCTGGATCGACTGGATCACGGTCTCGGCCTCGCCCCAGCTGCAGGAGACCGAGCCGGCGACGTCCTGGCTGGCGGCGGTGAAGAACGCGTCGACGAAGCCCGAGTCGGTGTTCGGCGCCTGGTAGACGACGATGTTCGCGCCCGGCGCGACCGAGCCGGACTGTTCCACATCCAGGTCGGTCTCGCCGCTGCCGGCGTTGTAGCTCGGGGCACCGGCGCCACCGTCGACGTTGTCGTACGTCAGCGAGCCGGTGCGCTTGACATTGGCGATCTGGCTCCAGAAGTACTGCGGCGCGCCCGGGTCGACGCTCGCCAGCGTGATGATCCCGAGCGTCTGGCCCTGACCGGTCGCCCCGGTGCTGTAGAGCTTGTTGAGGCCGTAGTTCTGCTCGAAGTTCTGCGGCAGGTTGCAGTCGGCGGGCACCCCGGAGAGCACCTGACAGCTGTTGGGCGTGCTCGACGATGCCCCGGCCTTGGCGGTCAGAACGCTGCTCGTGTGCACCGCGTTGCTGACCGACGGGGCGTAGTTGCTGAGCCCCAGGATCGCGACCAGGGCGTTGGCGATCGTGCTCGGCAGCGACGGCAGGGCACTCGGCGCGTGGAAGCGCTGCGCCTTCACCGTCGTGGCGCCGCCACCACCCACGGCGGAGCTCTTCAGCGCCGGCGTGTGGTACTGCAGCTGCGTGACCTGCAGCGCCTTGTCGAACTGGCCGGCCCTCCCGGTGGCGACCACGTCGACGTTGTTCGCGTAGACGGTGGTGCTGATCCCGTACGAGGCCAGGTAGCTCTGCAACTGGCCGATCACCTGCGGCGATGCGCCGTAGTTCGTTGCGAACTGCTTGACCGACAGATAGGGAGCCGAAAATCCCTGCTGCGCCTGCTTTTCGAGGGCGCCCAGGTTGTTCTCCTTGAACACGAAGGAGACCGTCTCCGGCGTGCTCGCAGGGGTGTTCCCGTACACCTTTGCGCCCTGGATCGCCGCCGCGTCGATGCCCAGCGGCACCGTGCTGCGGCCGGCGCCACTGCTGCTGTGGGCCCGGCTGTGGGGGCTTGCCGCGAGCGCCGGTACCGCCGCGAGCGAGCCCAGACCGCATGCGAGCGCCACCGCGCCCGCACCCTTGAGTGCTTTGATCACTGCAATCCTCCCTGAGGTTGCGTTGAACGAATCTGGCGCGATCCTAACGCGAACCTACGGGCGCTGGCGCCGCTTGTGCGGCGCCAGCGCCCGTCGTCAGCTGGCAGGCGGCAGCGAGCTGACCGGCGCGACGCCGCTCACATCGAGCGGCAGGCTCGCGGAGACCGCACCCACGTTCCAGGGGCCGCCGCCGATCTGCACACGCAGAGCAAGCGACCCGGACTGACCCGGACGCAGCCTGAACGTGAACGTGGAGGACCGGCTCAGCCGGCTGACCTCGATGTCAGCCCACTGCCCGCCCGCGGTCTCCTGTTGCAGGTACAGCCAGTGGCCCGGGTGCCCCGGCGTGACGGTGCCCGTCACCTGCACGCTCGCGCCCACCGGCACGGTCGCGCTCGACAGGGAGGCGCTGACCACGTCCTGCACGCCGACGAACAGGTTGGCCGTCCGCGCGCCGGGGGCGGTGGCCACAACGTGGTAGACGGTGTTGTGAATGGGCATGACCGTGAATGAATAGGCGCCGGAGGCGCTGGTGGTCGCGCCTTCGAGTGCCTGCCATCCGCCGCCGTGCAGCTGGCGACCGTAGAGCGTCACCGAGGCGCCCGGCACGACGGTCGTCGTCGACCCGGCCTGGTACAGCGTGCCGCTGATCGTGGCCGGCTGTCCGTTGACGATCGTGGCGGCGGAGCCGGCGATGGTGAAGGACGGGTTCTGCTGCTGCTGCACCGTCAGCGTGATGCTCGCCGACTGGCCCGCGAGGTTCCGGGGGTCGCTCGGGAAGAGCGCCCGCAGCGTGTAGCTGCCGGCCGAGCGGAAGCGGTAGCGGACCGCGTAATGCGAGTACGCGCCGGTGTAACCCGCGGCGAGCGTCTTCCAGCCGTTGCCCCCAGACGCGTTCTGCTCCTGCAGCAGCACGCGCTGGTGCGGATGTGACGGCGTGACGGTGCCGTCGAAGCTCACCACCTGCGCGGTGGTCACGCTGGCGGTGCTGGCGGCGCTGGCGAGCGTCACCACGGACGCGACCCGTTCGTGGAGCGTGCGACTGTGGGTGCCGGCGGGGCCGAGCACGAACCAGTTGCGGTTGGTGTTGACGACCCCGTCCGCGCGCACGAACTCGTAGAAGCCGGCGCCGTCCGTGCGGGTCACGCTCACAGGCGTGAAGCGCGGGGCGCCCGCGAGCCGGTGAAACAGCGTGATCCGCCTGTGGCCGCTGCCCGGTCCCTGCAGGCGGCCGTAGATCAGGACACCCTGGCCGGCGGTGATCGGGTCAGGGGTTGCGGCGATGGTCAACCCGCGGTTGCGCAGCGGCGCCGCACCAGCACGGCTTGGCAGCGCCATCAGCAGCAGCATCAGCGCGAGCAGCGCCAGGAATCCGATCCCGACCACTGTGATCCGGTGGTGTGGGTGTGGGTGTCTGTGATGCATCCGTACCAACTCCCTCCAAGCGAGTGGTTCCCCGTCACATCCGACGGCTGTCTCTACAACACGGCTACCCGGATCGCGTTGCTGGCCACCTGTTAGGCTCGAGTTAGCGAGCATTTATCAAATGATTAGGTCGCCCGGCTCAGTTTCCCCACTGCCCGCGACCCGGCCGCTACAATCGGCCGATGGCGGTGGTCAGGGTCCGGGGGCCGCTGCGCGCGCTCTGTGGCGGGCGTGGTGAGCACGAGCTGGAGGGGCAGACGGTGCTCGAGCTGCTGCGCGGGTTCGAGTCACGCAACCCCGACGCGCGCGGCTGGATCCTGGACGAGCGCGGACACATCCGCCCGCACATCAACGTCTTTGTGGACGCGGAGCGGGGCGCGGAGCTGACGCCCGTCCCGGCCGGCGCCCGCGTCGAGGTCATACCCGCGATCACCGGAGGCTGAAGCGATGACGGAGCTCACAGTCGGGACCAAGAAGGGCCTGTTTCTGCTCGAGGGCGACCACTCGCCCGGCGGCGACGGCTTTGAGATCCGTGCGCGCGCCTTCCCCGGCGAGCCCGTGGACTACGCGCTGCGAGAGCCGCGCAGCGGCCGGCTGTTTGTCGCCACGACCTCCCCGTTCTACGGGCCGAAGCTCTTCTACACGGACTCGGACCCGACCTCCGAGTGGCAGCAGGCCGCGGGCGTGGAGCTGCCCGCGGGTGGCGAGCAGGCGCTCGCGCGCATCTGGGTGATCGCCCCGGGCGAAGCGCCCGGCACGCTCTACATGGGCGCCGACCCCGGCGTCCTGTTTGAGAGCCGCGACAACGGCTCGAGCTGGCAGATCAACGCCGGGCTCTGGAACGAGCCCTCGCGCCAGGAGTGGCAGCCCGGCGGTGGCGGCCTCTGCCTGCACTCGATCTGCACCTGGCCCGGCGACCCTCAGCGCCTGGCGGTGGCGATCTCGGCGGCCGGCATCTGGCTCTCCGATGACGGCGGCGCCAGCTGGCGACGCGGCAACCGCGGCCTGAACCCCCGTTACCTGCCCGAGGCCGACATCGACCCCGAGACCTCGGCGCTCTGCGTCCACCACGTCGAGCGCTCGCACGCACGTCCCGAGCGCATGTTCATGCAGTTTCACGGCGGTGTCTACCGCTCTGACGACGCCGGCGAGAGCTGGCAGGCGATCGGCGCCGGACTGCCCTCGGACTTCGGCTTCCCGCTGAAGCTCGACCCCGCCGACCCGGACAGCGCCTACGTGATCCCGCTGGTCGCCGACATGGACCGGGTGATGCCGGAGGGTCGCGTCCGCGTCTATGAGACCCGGGACGGCGGCGCCAGCTGGACTCCGCGCGGGGAGGGCCTGCCGGCGCACCACGCCTACCTCACGGTGCTGCGCCAGGCGTTCACCAGCAGGCACAGCGGGGCCGGGCTCGAGCTCTACTTCGGCGCGACCTCGGGCGAGCTCTTCGGCTCGCCCGACGCCGGCGCGAGCTGGCAAACGATCACCCACCGGCTGCCGCCGGTCTTCTCGGTGGCCGCATCCTGAGCGGCCGGCCAGCGGGCCGGCCGCCCGGGGCAGACGCTAACCGGCGCTGGCAAGCGCGCCGGGCTTGACCCAGCGCGAGGTGCAGGGGATCTTCGACAGATCGCAGCGGTGCGCGTAGGCGCGGGCGATCTCGGTCACCTCGCCGAGCAGGTCGTTGCGCAACGTCGTCGGCTCGAGACCCAGCTCGAGGAAGTTGTCGTTGGCGACGAACAGCTCGTTCTCGGCGGCCTCCTTGCGCGGGTTGTCGACGTAGTCGATGTCGGCCCCGGTCAGCTCGGAGACGAGCTTGGCGAGGTCGCGCACGCGGTGGGTCTCGGTCATCTGGTTGAAGACCTGAACGCGCTCGCCGCGGGCGGGTGGGTTCTCGATCGCCAGCTGGATGCAGCGGACCGTGTCCTGGATGTGGATGAAGGCGCGCGTCTGGCCGCCCGTCCCGTGCACGGTCAGCGGGTAGTTGACCGCCGCCTGCATCAGGAAGCGGTTCAGCACGGTGCCGAAGTCGCCGTCGTAGTCGAAGCGGTTGATCAGGCGCGGGTCGAGCCGTGTCTCCTTGGTCTGCGTGCCCCAGACGATGCCCTGGTGCAGGTCGGTGACGCGCACCAGGTCGTTCTTGGCGTAGTAGGCGAACATCAGCTGGTCGAGCGTCTTGGTCAGGTGGTAGACGCTGCCGGGGTTGGCCGGGTAGAGGATCTCCTGCTCGATCTCGGTGCCGTCGCCGGTCTCGACCTTGACCGACAGGTAGCCCTCGGGGATCTGCATGCCGGCGGTGCCGTAGCCGTAGACGCCCATCGTGCCGAGGTGCACGATGTGGATGTCCAGCTCCGACTCGACGGTGGCCGCCAGCACGTTGTGGGTCGCGTTGACGTTGTTGTCGACCGTGTAGCGCTTGTGGTCCGAGTCCTTCATCGAATACGGCGCCGCGCGCTGCTCGGCGAAGTGGACCACGGCGTCGGGGCGGAACTCGCGGAAGAGCTGCAGCAGCCGGGCGTAGTTGTTGGCCACGTCGAGCCGGTGGAAGTGGATCCCGTTGCCCGACACCTCGTGCCAGGCGGCCAGGCGGGTCCCGATCGGCGTGATCGGCGTGAGCGAGTCGGCCTCCAGCTCGACATCCATGTTGCGTCGCGCGAGGTTGTCCACGATCGCCACCTCGTGGCCCTGGGCCGAGAGGTGCAGGGAGGTCGGCCAACCGCAGAAGCCGTCTCCACCCAGAATCAAGATGCGCAAGGGAACTCCTTTGGGAAATCGTCTAGAAGAGCCGCTGGCGGAACTCACCCGAGCGTGGCAACACGGGTCGCGTCAAACCGGCGTGCGCCACGATCGCTGCTCCGGCCATCGTGAGTAGCTGTCAAACATAGCGCCACCCGCAACGCCACGCCCGAACGCAAACGTGCTCACTTTACGCGGGCCTTACGCCGGATTCAGGCGTCTCGGCGCTGGCGCAGCGTGCCAGTCCACGTTGACCCGCGCCGCCGCTCCGCCTCGCGCCTCCTACGCTCTGTCCAAGGGCTTTGAGTGGATGCGGCCGGTCGCGGCGCGCATCCAGTGAACAACCGCGACTCAACGGAGGTCTCTATGACGCAGGCATTGGCGCAGGCGAGTGGCAGCTTTGCGATCGGCGGCGAGCTGACCGTCAACCGGCTCGGATTCGGCTCGATGCAGCTAACCGGCCCAGGGGTCTGGGGCGAGCCGCAGGACCGCGAGGAGGCAGTGCGCGTGCTGCGGCGCGCGGCCGAGCTGGGCGTGAACCTGATCGACACCGCCGACGCCTATGGCCCGGTGGTGGCCGAGCGGCTGATCCGCGAGGCGCTCCACCCCTATCCGGAGGACATGGTGATCGCGACCAAGGCGGGGCTCACGCGCCAGGGGCCGGGCAAGTGGACGCCGGTGGGACGTCCCGCCTACCTGCGCCAGCAGTGCGAGCTCAGCCTGCGCAACCTCGGCCTGGAGCAGATCGGGCTCTTCCAGCTGCACCGGATCGACGCGGAGGTGCCGCTGGAGGACCAGATCGGCGAGCTGAAGGCGCTGCAGGATGAGGGCAAGGTCGCGCACATCGGCCTCTCGGAGGTGACCGTCGAGCAGCTCCAGGCGGCCGAGCGCGTGGCGCCGATCGCGACCGTGCAGAACCTCTACAACCTGACCAACCGCAAGGCCGAGCCGCTGCTCGAATACTGCGAGGAGCACGGGATCGGCTTCATCCCCTGGTTCCCGCTGGCAACCGGCAAGCTCTCGCAGCCGGGCGGGCCCGCGGCCGCGATCGCGCGGCGCACCGGGCACACGCCGTCACAGCTGGCGCTCGTCTGGCTGCTTCGGCGCTCGCCCGTGATGCTGCCGATCCCCGGGACCTCGTCGGTGGCGCACCTTGACGAGAACATGGCGGCGGCAGCGATCGAGCTCAGCGACGACGAGTTCAGGGTGCTGTCAGAGGCAGCCGCCTGACGCGGCCGGGCGGCCGGGCGCCGGTGACCTGAGGCTTGGCATTCATCAACTGACGCACCGACGATAGATATGAAGGCTGGTCCGGTGTAATGTTGAGCTCAGTCACGAGCTTCATGTGCAGCGCCTTCAAACTAGCGAGCAC
>DAIDME010000034.1 GCA_027449125.1 Solirubrobacterales bacterium
CCGCAAAGCCTTGCACCCCCGCCCCCGCACGGGAAGGGGGAGCTCGTGTTGCAAGCAGTAGCAGACACAGAACGACGGTGCGACCGGCGTTCTCCGGCTCGTGCCGAACCTCAGTGACGCAAACCAGGCCGCCATGCCGAACCTGAGCGACGCTCAACAGGCCGGTTCGCCGCCGTCCGCTGCGCACATCGCGCGGGTGGGCTGCCGGGCTGTCGCTGCGCGAGGCCGAGCGCCAGCTCGCCGAGGAGCTGCGCGACCAAATAGCCGAGCAGTCCGAAGAGGAACGGGACACCGGCCCGTTCGCGTTCGTTCAGGTGTTCGCCAACGGCAGCGTGTTCATTCGCATTGGTGAGCACGCAGAGATACAGCTCCCCAGCCCCGTGGGGGGCGAGCACGCGACAGGGGCGCAGACCGCAGCCGACCGAGCCGCGCCGCCGCTAGGCGCGGCGACCGAGGCGAAGGGCTGTGACACCGACGCGGCGCAGCGGGCGCAAACCTACTTTCTAGAAACGGCGGGGATATGTTGAGCCGCGAGCAAGAGCGCCGCCGAGCGCTCGAACGCCTCCCCCCGCCGCGCCTCGCCACACCCGGCTACGAAACCCTCGGGTTCTGGCTACTGCAAGCACACGCCAGCCCCGGAACCGCCATCGAATACAACAAGGCAATAGGCGCGCTATGGGCCGCTTGCACCTCGACCCGCACCCTCCCCAGCCCAAAGGAGTTCGACCGCGCGCCGAGCGTTGCGCGGCAGACGCTCGACACGGCATACACGCAGGCGACCGACCCGCTCACACGCCGAGAGCTAGAGCGAGCAACCTAGGCACTCAACCGCGCTGCCGACGAAGCAGCCGAAGCAGGGCTGCTGGACTAAGAACGCCGTGCCACCCGACCGGACAGAGCGCTGCAGCCGATCACGCCTCGGGCTTCCAGTGCCCATCTACAACGACGGGAGCTGGCAGGACGTGGTAGATGACCGGATAGACCTCGTGGAGGTCGCTCCCGGCCAAAGCCTGTGCAACCCTGTCAAAGACCGCCGTTGCCGCGCCTAGCTGATGGTCCGCAGCGACCTCCACTCCTATCAGCGTGTCCGACGGCTCCGGCGGGTTGGCCGGGTCAAGGTGCAAAGGTGCAAAGCCACCCCCAGTTTCGAGTTGTAGGAACTGCACAGGTCGAGACGGGTCCTGGCCATTCAGAAATGCGCCGACCAGCGGCAACGACTTGAGTCCCAGCATCGGGATGCTCACGGTTACGAAGCACTCCACGGTTCATCATCCCGCAATCTCATTCGGTCGGCAGCTAGCTCTACCGGAGCACATCACCTACATCTTCTCAGCCCGCGCGGCGGCAAGAGCGACGTGAGCCTTGCTGGCGATCGCATATACCTAGCCAGCTAGGTTCCATTGCTGGTGCGGTGTAACTTCTCGCACTAACAACAAACCTTGCTGGCATTGGAGTGGAGACGGGGGGAATTGAACCCCCGTCCGCGGTCGCGTAAGAGATGGCGTCTACGAGCGTAGCCGGCGCTCTGATCTCGCTCCCCCCTCGCCTCGCCGGCGGGGTTGGGGGCAGCCAGTTCCCGTTGGTTGTCCTCGGATCGGAGGGAACAAATCCTCGCCGAGCGAGCCCACAATTGATCCCGGATCAACCGCCGTGGGCTAACGGAGGCCGAGATGATGCTCAGCTAGCTGTGATTAGGCAGCGAGGCCGAGATCAAAGTTGTGCGTGTCCGCACTTATTGTTTCCCAGGTGTTTTACGAGGCCGCCCGGGAACCTCGACTCGCAACCACCCCCACGATCCGACCACGTCGAAGCCTGTCGTCCCCGTGGGTGATGAGCACTCAATGGTAGCGGCGCGCACGCCGGTCTTCACGACTGCCGTAGCGCGGCTGAGGCAGGCCGCTGCGCTTCCAGCGGTCGGAGCTCCGCCCGGACCCGTGCCGGTGCGATGCCGAGCTTGGAGAGCGTGCGTGCGGCGCCGGAGGACTCGCTGCTGAGCAGCGCGTGCAGCAGGTCAAGCGCGGTCAACTCGCGGCTGTCGCGAGCGGCAACGGCCGCGAGCGCCCGCTCGATCAGGCGCCTGGCCAGTGGCGACACGGCAGCGGTGGCGTCGGCTCGCGGCAGCTTGCGCGGGTGGGCGTCGGGCACATCCGGAGGCGGGTCGACCCCGTCTCGTAGCGCCAGCCTGGCCCGTGCGACCGTCACATCGATACGTTCAAACAGCCTCTCGGCACGCTCGTCGCCGCACTGCAGAACACCCAGTAACAGGTGCCCTGTACCCAGTTCCGCGCTGCCCAGCACCGCCGCCTCGTACCGCGCGACCCTGACCGCCCGCCGGGCCGGAGCCGAGATCCGCACGGCACCTCCGATCACGGCAGGGCCGATCTCGGTGGCCGGCGCGGGATCCGCGAGGCGATGCGCAACGCGCTCATGGTGGCGGCGGTGCGCCGCCTGCTTGGAGATGCCGAGCGCGGCGCCGATCTGCCGCCAGGACATGCCGGCGCGCACCGCATCCACAGCCAGTTCGGCCTCGATCGCGTCCAGGGTGCCCCTCAGTTCCCGCAGAGCCGTCAATTGCGACGCGGGGCCCTCACCCGCCGACACGCGCGCCATGAGCGCCTCCATCTCCGTGCTCGCTCGCATCGGAGGGGTACTACCCACGAGCGGCGGTTTGCACCGAGGGAGGGGTTTGGGTCCCTCAGGGACCCAAACCCCTCCCTCGCCAGGGTATGGACCCGGCGCAGCCCGGACTCGGGGCGCAGCCCACCTACCGCGCGGCGTCGCGCAGCTCGCGCGCCACCTCACGTGCCGTGTCTCGCGCCTTGATCGTCTCGCGCTTGTCGTAGAGGTCCTTGCCGCGGGCCAGCGCGACTTCCACCTTGGCCCGTGAACGCTCGCCGGCGAAGTACATCCGTGTCGGCACCAGCGTGAAGCCGCGCTCGTTCAGGCGGCCCCGCAGCCGTTCGATCTCACTGCGGTGCGCGAGCAGCTTGCGCGTGCGCTCCGGCGCATGGTTCTCCCGGGAAGCCGCTGGATAGGGGGCGATGTAGGCACCCACCAGCCACAGCTCGCCGTCGTTGATCGTCACGTAGGAATCCTTCAGTTGCGCGCCCGAGTCGCGCAGCGACTTGACTTCCGTGCCGGTCAGCACGATGCCGCACTCGAACCGCTCGATCAGGTTGTACTTGAACGCCGCCTGGCGATTGGTCGCGACATCCCCCGGTGCCGCCTTGCGCTTCTTGCCCTTGGCCATCTCTTCAGTCCCAGTCAGCCGGTAACAGGTCCACCCTACCGCGTGGCGCATCGACGCCCCCGACACGCACGGCAACGGGATCGCCGAGCCGCAGAGCCCGGCCGCTGCGCGTCCCGATCAGCGCGGTGCCGTGATCATTGAGCTCCCACCAGTCGTCGCGCATCAGCCGCACCGGCAGAAGCCCCTCGTACTGCCCGTCATCGCCGAACGCGACAAAGGCGCCGGCGCCGATCACGCCCACCACCTCGCCTGCGAACACCGTCCGCGCTCCCACAGCGCCACCTGCCGCGAGCGCCGCCTCGAGCAGGAAGCAGCGCGCCACGTCGTCGGCGTCGCGCTCGATCGTCATCGCCACCCGCTCGCGCTCCGAGGTCCAGGGCCCGGCCTGCGCCACCCACGACGCCTCCGGTACGACGACTTCACCGGTGACCGCGGAGAGCAGCGAGCGGTGGCACACGAGGTCGGGGTAGCGCCGGATCGGCGAGGTGAAGTGGCAGTAGCTCGCGAGCGCGAGGCCCGAGTGTCCGCGGTTGCGGTCGTCGTAGTAGGCCTGTTTGAGTGAGCGCAGCACGATCCGGTGAAGTGCCCTGGCTCCCCGCCCGTCGTGGGCCACAACCCACTGCGAAACCATCCGCGACGCCTCGCCGGCGACGGCGGCCGCCTGCTGTCCGGTCAGTGTCCCGCCGGCCATCGGCGGCGTCGGCACCCCCAGGCTGCTCAGCTGGTCGAGCATCCGCTCCACCGCCATCGCCTCCGGCCGCTCGTGCACGCGGTAGAGCGCCGGCAACCGCCGTGCCTCCAGGAACCGCGCCACCTGCTCGTTGGCGGCGATCATCAGGTGCTCGATCAGCCGGTGTGACTCGGTCTGCGCCACGGGCGCGACCCGTGTGACGTTACCCTCCCGGTCGAAGCTGAACTCCGGCTCAGCCGCGTCGAGCGCCAAGGCCGCCCGGCCGGAATCTCTCTCCTCCAGCGCCCGTGCCGCTGCACGGGCGCTGGCCAGACCCTCCCCCCACTCGCCCTCAGCCCGGTCGGGCCCGGCGAAGATGCGGTCCACCTGCTCGTAGCTCAGCCGCCGGTCCGAGCGGATCACCGAGCGGTAGAACGAGGCGCCGGCGACCGCACGGCCGCGGACCTGAAGCTCGACGGTCACCGCCAGACGATCTTCGCCGGGCACCAGCGAGCAGGCGCCACCCGACAGCTCCGGCGGCAGCATCGGCTCGACCGCGCCGGGCACATAAACGCTCGTGCCACGCCGGTACGCCTCGCGGTCAAGCGGCGAGCGCGGCGCCACGTAGGCGCTCACGTCGGCGATGTGCACCCAGACCGTCCAGGCGTCCGCACCGTCGACCCGGCAGGAGATCGCGTCGTCGAAGTCGCGGGCGCTGCTCGGGTCGATCGTGAAGGTCGGGAGCCCGCGCAGATCCCGGCGCCCGACCGCAGGCGCAGTCTGAAGGCGGGCAACCTCCGACGCCGCCCGCGTCACGGCCGGGTCAAACCCGCGCGCGAGGCCACGGTCGAGCATCAGCGCCTCGATCACGTCGCGGGCAACGCGCGGATCGCCGATGCGGCGGCCGACGCGCGCCCGCGACCCGCGCCCGTGCCGCCCGGAGGCGCCGGCCGTGACCAGCACCAGGTCGCCGACGTCGTAGCGCGAGTCTCGGCTGAGCGCCAGCCGCGGCCCGGGTCCGAAGAACGGCTCGGCGACCAGGAACTTGCCGCGGCGCTCCACCAGCGCCACCATCCCGGGTCCGACGCGCTCAGTGGATCTCGGCTGCGACGGTGCGCTCCGCGACCGTGAGTGCGCGCTTGCCCGGGGCATTGGGGTTGTCGTAGACGTAGACGTTGGGGGTGATGCCGTTGCCCTCCTTGACGCCGCCGCCACCGAGATTCTGCCCGTCCGGGGTGTAGAACTCGCCGACGGTGATGTCCAGCGCCGCGCCGCCCGGCAGCGGCATCAGCTCCTGAAATACGCCCTTCCCGTAGGTGTGGGTGCCGACGACCAGAGCCCGGTGGTGATCTTTGAGTGCCGCCGTTACGATCTCCGCCGAGGAGGCCGTGCCGCGGTCTACCAGCACCACCATCGGGATCGTCGGCGCGATCGCGTCGCCCTGGGCCAGGTACACCTGCGTGGGCTGGCTGCGACCCCGGGTGGTGACGATCGTGCCGTGAGCGATGAACAGGCTCGCCACCGCCACGGCCTGCGCGAGCAGACCGCCGGGGTTGTTGCGCAGGTCGAGGATCAACGCTCGAGCGTGCTCGCCGAGCATCCGCTGCACCTGCACACCGAGCTCGGCGGCCGCGGTGGGCGTGAACTGCGTGAGCAGCAGATAGCCGATCCGCTCGCCGTGGTAGTCCAGCAGCTTGGAGGCGGCCACGGGTACGTTCAGCTGCGCGCGTGTGATGCGCACGCGGTGCAGGCCGCCGCGTGCTCGGATCGTGAGCGTGACCACGGTGCCGGGCCGCCCGGTGATCAGCTTGGAGCCCGCGGCAACCGTCTCGCCGGCCAGCGAGCGTCCGTCTACGGCGGTGATGATGTCACCGTGCCGCAGACCGGCGTGAGCTGCCGGGGAGCCCTGGATCACCTCCTCGACCTCGATGCCGCCGTCGACCGGAGTGACTGCGACCTCAACCCCAATCCCGCTCACCTGGGGGTTGGTCTCCTGCTGGAAGGATCGGTACAGCGCGGGCGGGAAGTAGTGCGAGTACGGGTCGTGGAGGCTGGCCACCGCCTGCTCGAGGCCGACGTTGAGCAGCCTCGTGGTGTCGACGGGACGGTAGTAATCCCGCCCGATCAGGCCGAGCGTCGTCTGCACGAGTCGCTCGTTCGCGGTCTGCGCGACGAAGGCGCTTCGCACCGGGGCGGGCAGCCAGCTCGGATGCCCGCCGAACCAGAGCCCGACCAGCAGCAGCACCAGGGCAACTACACCGGCGCGCCACCGTCGCGTCAGGGCTTTGGTGCGTGTGGACAACACAGGCAGCGTAGCCGGGGCCGGGGCCCGGTGGGCTCGCTCTGGCTCAGACGCGCAGGAAGCGGCGCAGCGACAGCCCGGATCCGACGGCCGAGACACCGACGCCGGCAACCAGCAGCACCAACATCAGCGGCACGATCCCGATCGTGCGCGGAGCGGAGATGAGTCCCCAGTTGCTGGCCAGCGGGTCGAGCACCACAACCTTCGCGGCCGCGAGCGTCACGACCGCCAGCACCGCGGCTCCGGCGCCGACGATCACGCCCTCGATCACGAACGGCCAGCGGATGAACCAGTCGGTCGCACCGACGAGCTTCATCACCTCGACCTCGCGCCGGCGCGCGTAGAGCGAGAGCCGGATCGTGTTGCCGATCAGGAGCACGGATGCGGCGATCAGCAGGGCGGCGAGCAGCGCGGCGGTGATCGTCACAAAGCGCGTGACCGTCAGCAGACGTTTGGTGTCCTGCGTGTGGTTGGATACCGACGCGATGGCCGGGTCGAGCATCTGCCCCTGCCCGCCCACATCGGAGATTTCGGCGCGCACCGCCAGCACCGTGGACGGCGTCGTCGGGTAGACGTGGAAGGTATCCGGCAGCGGGTTGCTGCCCGAGAGCAGCTCGTAGGCGAGTGGATCCTGTTTGCGCTGCTGCGCCAGGGCCTGCGCCTTGGGCTCGAAGACCACGCGCTGCACGTGAGGCAGGGCTCGCAGCTCGCCCATCACCCGCAGATCGGCGGCGTGCGTCGCGCCCCGCTTCATGTAGACGTCGACCATCACCTTGCCGGCGGCGCTGTTCGCCGCGCCGGTGGTGGCTTGCACGATCGGGATGAAGACTCCGACCACGATCAGCGTGACGGTGACCGTGGCCAGTGCCGCAAAGCTCGGGGCCGCGTTCCGGCGCATCGCCCGGAGCGATTCGCGCAGGAAGAAACCGAGGCTGTGCTTCATCGTCGCTACAGGACCTGGGGCGCTTCCGAGGGGCTGCGCAGGCGCTGCGCGAACTCGCGCGTGGACTCGTCGCGCGCGTACAGGCCGGTCGCCTCGTCGCGGACGACACGACCGCGGGAGAGCTCGAGCACCCGGCGGCGCATCTTGTCGACCATCGCGTGGTCGTGGGTGGCGACGAGGACGGTGGTGCCGGTCCGGTTGATCCGGTACAGCAGGCGCATGATGTCGATGCTGGTCTCCGGGTCGAGGTTTCCGGTGGGCTCGTCGGCCAGCAGCAGCGGCGGGTGGTTGACGAACGCGCGCGCGATCGAGACGCGCTGCTGCTCGCCGCCGGAGAGCTGGTCGGGGTAGTTGTGCAGCTTGGTCGACAGGCCCGTCAAGCGCAGGATGTCGGGCACCTTGGCGCGGATCTCCTTGCGGGAGTGGCCGGTCACCTGAAGCGCGTAGGCCACGTTGTCGTAGACGGTGCGGTTCGGGAGCAGCTTGAAATCCTGGAAAACGACGCCGATGTTGCGCCGGTAGAAGGGAACCTGACGGCGCTTGATCGTCGACAGATCGCGCCCGGCGACCACGATCTGCCCTTCTGTGGGCTCGAGCTCCTTGATCAGCAGCCGCATCACCGTCGACTTGCCCGAGCCGGTCGAGCCGATCATGAACACGAAGTCACCACGATCGACCGAGAAGGTCGCCTCGTCGAGGCCGAAGGCTCCCGTGCCGTACTTCTTTGTGACGGCCCGGAAGTCGATCACGCTGCTGGAGGACACCGGTGACTTGGCTCGGTTCAGGTTGGGAGTCTGTCGTGCGTGGGTGCGTGCGGCTCTGGGACGAAGCTGCCAGCGGCCGCGCGGACTCGATTCTGTCTCTGCCATGGGGTCGGGCCAGATTAGCGCCAGGGCCGCAGCCGACTCCACGACACGGACTGCATGCAAGCAGATTTGCAGCTCCGCGTCGTCGCGCTCGCGCTTGCAGCGCCGTTGACCGGCTCGTGCCGCTACCTTCTGGCCATGGCTTCGATCGAATCCCGGCAGCTCGCCAACGGCCTGCCGCTGCACCGCATCGCGATGGACGGCACGCGCGCGGTGACGCTGATGGTCGCCTTCGACGCCGGCGCCCGTACCGAGCGTGCCGAGGAGAACGGCATGGCCCACTTCCTCGAGCACCTCGTGTTCAAGGGGGGCGAGAAGTATCCGACCTATCGTGACGTCAACGAGGCGGCCGAGCGCAACGGCGCCGTGCTGAACGCCTACACGAGCCACGACCTCGTGGCCTTTCACATCACCGCTCGCGCGAGCAGGGGCATGGAGGCGGCGGACCTGCTCACGGATTTCGTCGCCCGCGCAACGCTCGACCCGGTTGAGCTCGATAAGGAGCGAGGCGTGGTCGTGCAGGAGATCGCGCGCTACAACGACCAACCATCGGCGGTCGCCGAGCAGCTGATCGACGAGGCCGTGTTCGGCGACCACCCGCTTGGACGACCTGTACTTGGCCCGGCGGAGCACCTCTCTAAGACTTTCACGCGGCAGGCGATCCTCGCGTTCCGCGAGCGTCAGTGGTCGCCGGGCTCGGGCGCCGCTCTGCTGGTCGGCAACCTCGACTCGCTCGGGCCGGGGTCGGGCGTGGAGCAGCTGTTCGAGCGCTTCGCGCCTCGTCCCGCACCGCCGCCCTATGCGGCCGCGCCAACCCACGCGCCACGCATCCTCGTCACCACACGCGATTCCAACCAGTCCCACCTGCGGATGTCCTATCGGCCCGCCATCGATGTCCGGGACCCGCAGCAGCGCGCCGCCCTGACGATCTACTCGACGCTGCTCGGCGGCTCGATGGGTTCGCGGCTGTTCGACGAGATCCGCGAGCAACGCGGCCTCTGCTACTCGGTCAGCTCCTACCCACATGCGTACGCGGACGTGCCGGTGCTGCAGCTCAGCGCCGGGCTCGACAGCGCCAAGTGCATCGAGGCGTTCAGGCGGATGGATGAGATCGTCACCGAGCTGCGTGACGCCGGCCCAAGCGAAGCGGAGGTGGAGCGCGCACGCGCCTACGCTGCCGGCGCCCGCGCGATCGCGTTCGAGAACACGGGCGCGATCGCGCGCACCGCCGCCACCCAGGCGATCGTCTACGGGCAGGATGTCGACCCCGATGCGTCGATCGCGGCGCTCGACGCCGTCAGCTTCGACGATGTGCGCGCCGTTGCCGCCGGGATCTCGGTGGACTTCAGCGTCGCCTGTGTCGGCCCTCACGCCGCCGAGGAGTTCGAGTCGGTCTGAGCGTGCCGGCCCGCGGGCTCACCGATGGCTGGGTGACCGTCATGCCAGCGCCTTCCGTTAGGAACCTGTTGTCCGCGTCCCCGTGCCCTTGCGTACGCGCGCGTCGTGGGTGGACAATCCGCCTGTGCAGGGGACGCTTGCACTCAACCGATCGGAGCTGCGCCGCTACCTCGGCCGTGTCGGCGACCGCTGGCAGCTCGACGGGGCGTTTCTGGGCGGGACGGCGCTGAACGGCGTCGGCGACCGAGCCCTGGCGGCAGAGGCGGTGACGTTCACGCTCGTGCTCGTGGCCGACAGCTTCGACTCGGTCCCGTGGCTCGAGCGCGTACGCGTCGCCGCCTCGCTGTGGGACGCCGGCGAGATGGGGGCCGGCGTGGAGGCACACTGCTACACCCGTGCGGAGTTCGACCGCAAGCGCGACTCGGTGCAGGCGGTGCGAGACGCAGTCTGGCACGGGCTGGACCTGCTCGTCTTCATCTGAGCGCGGACCGGCCGGCGCCGCGACGGGCCTCCGGCGAGGGCACCTGAGCGTCGAGCACGATCGTGCGGCCGTTGACCGTGCCCAGCCTCGGGATGCTCGTGACGGTGGCATCGAGGCGATGGCCGGCAAGCCCCTCGATCGCCCGGTAGGCGCTCCCGGAGAGCCGCACCGTCCTTCGCAGCGAGCGCCCACCGCGCAGGTCGTAGCTCAGCCGCCCGAGCAGGAGCCGCCTGATGCGGCCGCGCCCCCGTGGCGCCGCCGCGCCACGGCCCAGCCGGCCGCGCCGCTTGGCAGGGCGCAGCCTGACTCTGACGCTGAGCGCCAGCCGCCCTTCACAGGCGGCGGTGCTCTGGCCGCTGCAGGTGAACGTCAGCACCGCCAGGTGGCTACGCGAGACGGTGACGTCGGTGGTGAATGCCAGCGCGCCGGCGCTGGTGGGGAAAGGGATTCCGGTCACCTCGCCGATCGCGGCCTGCGGCTCGCCGCCGGAGCTGGTGGTCGCCGTGAAGAACACCTCGCCGTCGCCGGTCGGGCCGGCGACGCTCGGTCCGGCGGCGATGCGCCAGCCGCTCGCGGGCAAGCCGAAGCCGGCCGGCAAGCCGAAGTTGAACACATCACCGGTCCGGACGTTGAGCTCGCCCACGCCGCCGCCGCCAGCCGTGTTCAGGAACCAGACGTTCCCGTCCGGACCGGTCGTCATCGCGACCACGTTGCCCAGACCCCGGGCGACGACGGTGACGGCGCCGGGCGCCTGCGGGTCGAGCTCGACAATCTCGTCGTTCACGCCGGAGCCGGGCGAACTGGACGCGGCGGCGTAGAGCATGCCGTTGCCGGCGGTGACGATCGTGCCGGGCGAGGTGCTGGCGTCGCTGACACCGGCCGCCGGGAACGGGCCACTGAAGCCCGCGGGGCCGTAGGCGCCGAGCTCCCCGAGGCCGTCGGTGAACCACACCTGGCCACCCCCAGAGCCGACCGCGAACGCGCCGGCGCCGGTGTAGAACGGCGGCGCAAGCGCCGTGGTGGCGCAGGATGCGGCCGGCGCCTGGCTGATCTGACAGCGGATCAGGCCCGTGTTGTCGGCGACGTAGAGCGCCCCGTCGGGGCCGAGCGTCAGGTCCTGACCGTAGTTCCCGAAGCGTGCCACCGGGTTCAGTCCAGGGCTCTGCGAGTTCGGAGCGCCCACCGCATAGAGCACATTGCCCGGACCCTGGTCGTTGTCCATGATCCAGTCGTATCCATCGGCGTCCACGCTGGCATAGAGCAGCGGGCCGTTTACGCCCGTGGCCATGCCGGAGGCGACCGACTGCTGCCGACCCGTCGGCGTGACCGAGATCACCTGCTGATTGCGACCGCTGACCACGAACCACTCGGCGTTCGTGCCATCGGGGGCCGGAACCATCGCCGGCTCCGTCAAACTGCCAGCGCCCGGGGCTGCGGGCGCGACCGCGAAGCTGACCGCGTAGCCTGTGACGGCCACCTTCGCGTGCGCAAGGGCCGGAGATGCCAATGAGCACACACCGGACAGCGCGGCCACCCAACCGAGCCGGGTGGCGGCCAACCGCAACTTCGAGGTCACCATGCCTGTTCGCTCTATCAGCCGCATCATTCCGCTTTACAGAGAGTGGCAGCCGTCGGTGGACCGCTTCGCGGCAAAACACAATCGCAACCTTTGATGCACCCGCAAGGCAAGCTCCGCCACATCGCTTACAAACCCGCCCGACGACCGATGTTGCGGCTCGCGGTGACGGCGGCGGTGCTTCTCAGCGCCGGCCTGGCCGCGGCCGCCGGCGCGCGTGAGCGCCGGCAGAACCTGCCTGCGCCGACCTCACGGGTCAGCGTCACGGGCGCGGTGCTCACGCCGGTACCGCAGTCGTTCATGGGTCTGTCGATGAACGTCGAGGAGATGGAGGACTTCACCTATCAGCCGGCGTTCACGCAGTTCGTGAAGCTGATCGAGCCGAGTGGGGACGGGCCGTTCGTGCTCCGCCTCGGCGGCACGTTCGCGGACGCCGCCTACTGGAATGGCGAGACCTCACAGATCCTGCCCCAATACCTCGCCCCCGTCGGCGAGCAGGTGAACCTGGGGTACACGTGGCTTCATTCGCTCGCCAGCACGGCCGCCGCCACCGGCAGCGACGTGATCATCAACGTCAACGCCGCCAGCCACGACCCGCAGATGGCGCTCAACTTCGTCCAAGCTGCCGAACACGTGCTGCCGCGGGGAAGCCTGACCGCAGTCGCGATCGGCAACGAGCCGAACCTCTATCCGCTCGGCTACGACGGCATCACCGCGACCAACGCGAGCTGGGTCCGGCGCTTCAGCCCGACCCGCTACGACACGCTCTTTGCGCTCTACGCGAACCTGCTGCACCGCCACCTGCCGTCGCTGACGCTGGCGGGGCCCGAGCTGTCGGACCCGACCGCCCCCTGGCTCGAGTCGCTGCTTGCCCAGGACGCCGGGCAGGTTGGGCTGGCCACCGAGCACTACTACGCCTACAACGCCTGTGCGGCCGCCGGCTCGGCTGCCTATCCGGAGCTGCACAAGTACTTTCAGGCGACCAACATCAGCCTGGCCACGGCGGCGCTGGCGCCGGCGATCGCAGCGGCTCACGCCGCCGGCCTGCCGTACCGTCTGACCGAGCTCGGGAGCTCCACGTGTGAGGGACTGCCCGCCGTCACCGACACCTTCGCGACCAGTCTGTGGGGGCTCGACCAGCTCTACCAGCTGCTGGCGGCCGGAGTCAACGGGATCAACTTCCACCTGCGGGCCGCGGAGCCGAACTCGGCGATCGAGACGGCGTCCGGCAGCGGCCTGATCGCCGAGCCGCTGCTCTACGGGATCGCGGCGTTCGCGAGCACACTGGGCCCAGGCGCGACGCTCGACCAGGTGAGCGGCGTCCTGCCCGCCAACGTCAAGGTCTGGGCGGTGCACTCCACAGCCGGCTACAGCCTTGCTCTGATCAACGACACGACCGAGCGCGAGCGCGTGGACGTCAGCCTGCCGAGCAGCACACCGCTGAGCGTCAAGGCCCTGACGGCGCCCACGCCCTGGTCGCAGTCAGCCAGCTTCGGCGGGCAGACGATCTCGAGCGCCGGCACCTGGCAGGGCGCGGCGCACCCGCAGACGGTGACGCCGGTCACCGGCAGCTACTGGTTCACGATCCCGCCCGACAGCGCCCTGGTGGCCACGCCCGCCGGCTAGCCCCCGGCAGCCGAGGGCGCGGCGAGCACGCGCAGCGTGCGGAAGCTCGGGTCCGCCGCGCCGTGGAGCCTCGCGCCCGCGGCGACGAGCGCCCGCAGATAGTCCACCACCTCCGCGGTCACGCGCTCGCCGGGCAGCAGCGTCGGCACGCCGGGCGGGTAGCCGGCGATGGACTCGGTCGAGATCCGGCCGACGGCGTCCTTGACCGCCACCGCCTCGCTGGCGCCCAGGAACGCCGCGCGCGGGGCGACGGCGGGCTCCGAGCCCGGTGAGGCCGGCGGCTCGGACAGGACGCTGTGGCCCGCTGCCGGTCCAGCGGGACCGGCAGCGGGGGCGATCCGCTTGAGGCTCTCGGCGAGGTCGTGGGCGACGCGATCCAGCGGCTCGACCGGCTGACCGATGCCGAGCACCAGCACGACGGTCGCGTGTGTAGCGAGCTCCAGGTGGACGTCGTAGGAGGCCCGCAGGGCGCCCGCCACCTGGTAGCCGAGCAGCCCGGTGCCGCGCACGTCGATCACGATCCGCAACGGGTCCCAGCCGGCGATCCCGGGTCGGCCGACGAGCTGCTCGCCGACGACCTGGCAGCCGGGAATCCGCTCGATCGCCTCACGCGCGCGGGCGGCGGCGCGGATCGTGCGGTCGAGCAGCAGCTCGCCGTGCACGGCCAGCTGCCGCCTGGCGGCGTCGAGCGAGGCCATCAGCAGGGCGCTCGGGCTGGTGGAGCGGACAAGGCGCACCGCGCGGGCTATGGCACCGCCGTCGACCCTGTCGGTGTCGCCCAGCAGCAGCATCGCCGACTGTGTGAGGCTGCCGACGATCTTGTGCGTCGAGGCGAGCATCACGTCCGCGCCCAGCGCGAGCGGCGAGGCGGGCAGCGACGCGTGGAAGCCGAAGTGCGCTCCCCAGGCGCTGTCCACGATCAGCGGCACGCCGGCACGGTGCGCGACCTGCGCACACCCGGCGACGTCGGCCGCCATGCCGTAGTAGGTTGGCGACACGATGAAGGCGGCCGTGCACGGCTCCCCGTGTGAGAGCACCCGCTCGAGCGCCTGCGGCGTGACCCCGTGCGCCATACCCAACTCCGGGTCATACTCGGGAGCCACGAAGCGCGGGACCCCGCCGGCGAGCACCAGCCCGTCGATCACACTGGCGTGCGAGTTGCGCTGTACCAGGAGGTGCCGGCCGTCACCCGCGAGCGCCAGGCACAGCGCGTGGTTGCCCTGGGTGGCGCCGTTTGTCAGAAACCAGCAGCGGCGCGCGCCGTAGGCCTCGGCGGCGAGTCGCTCGGCGCGCTCGTATGGCGTCGGCGAGGACCCGATGTCGATCCCCTCGATGTCCTGGGGCACATCGAGCAGCAGCGCCGCCTGGCCCAGCGCGCTGCGCAGGCCCGGGTCAGCGCCACCCCCGCCCTTGTGCCCGGGCACGTGGAAGCGGGTCGAGCCGCGCAGGCCGTAGGCGGCCACCGCCTCCAGGTAGGGTGCCGTCGGCTGCTCTGAATGCCCCAGAGGGTCGGTCGGGTGCAGCTCAGCTGCCATTGGCGGCGCGCAACAGGTAGGCACGGACGAAGCCGTCGAGGTCTCCGTCCAGCACGCGGCTCACATCGCCCATCTCGTGATCGGTGCGGTGGTCCTTGACCATCGTGTAGGGGTGCAGCACGTAGGAGCGGATCTGCGAGCCGAAGTTCACGTCCTGCGCCGCTCCCTTCTCGCGCGCGATCTCCTCCTGGCGCTCACGCTCGGCGCGCTCTGCGAGCTTGGAGCGCAGCATCGCCATCGCCTCCGCCCGGTTGGAGGATTGCGAGCGCTCGTTCTGGCATTGCACGACGATGCCGCTGGGCCGGTGCGTGATCCTGACAGCCGAGTCGGTCTTGTTGACGTGCTGGCCACCGGCGCCGCTGGCGCGGTAGGTGTCTACCTGCAGGTCGTCCTCGTCGATCGCGAGCTCACCCACGTCCTCGACCACCGGGGAGACCTCGACTCCGGCGAAACTGGTCTGGCGGCGGCTGGCGGAGTCGAAGGGGCTGATCCGCACGAGCCTGTGGACGCCCTTTTCGCTCGCGTAGAGGCCGTAGGCGTTCTCCCCCTTGACGAGGAATGTGGCCGACTTGATCCCGGCCTCCTCCCCCGGCGAGGCCTCCAGCAGCTCCACCTGGAACCCGCGCTTCTCGGCCCAGCGCATCTCCATGCGCAGGACCATCTCCGCCCAGTCCTGCGCGTCCGTTCCACCCGCGCCTGCGTTGACGGTGACGAAAGCGTCGCCCGTGTCGTAGCGGCCCGAGAACAGGCGCTGCTCCTCGAGCGCGGCGAGCCTGGCCTCCACCGACGTGACCTGCTCGGCCAGCTCGTCGGTCAAAGCCGGGTCCTCCTCCGCCATCTCGGCGAGCGTCCCCAGATCCTCGACGTCACGCTCGAGCGTGCGGAAGCCCTCGAGCCGGCGGGCTGCGCGGGCGTGCTCGGCGCTGACCTTCGCGGCCCGCTCCTGGTTCTCCCAGAAGCCGGCGTCGCTCATCTCGGCTTCGAGCGCGGCGGTGCGCTCGCTCAGCGAAGCGGGGTCAAAGATAGCCCGTGAGCAGCTCGAGCTGTTCACGGACGGCCGTCAAGCGCTGGGGCAGCGAATCTGCAGCTGTGTGAGGCATGCGAGCGGAAACCGTAGCAGCCAGGCCCTAAAGTCACAGCCATGACCGACATCAACGATCCGGGCGTGCGCGAGCTTCTGGCGGCGCCCAACCACGCGGTGATCAGCACGCTGAACCCTGACGGCTCGATCCTGTCCACGGTGGTCTGGGTGGATGTCGCCGACGGCCTCCTCGCCGTGAACAGCGCCGTGGGCAGACGGTGGCCAACCAACCTGGAGCGGGACCCGCGCGTAACGCTGACGGTGGTGGACCAGCAGAACCCGTATCGCTACGCCGAGGTTCGCGGTCTCGCGGCGGGGACGGACCAGGGGGCGCTGGAGCACATCCACGCGCTGGCCCACAAGTACACCGGACGCGACTTTGCGGGACTGGCGCCGGGAGACCGCCGCCGTAAGTATGTGATCACGCCCCAGCGGATCCGCTACGTGAGCTAGCGAGGACGCAGCGCCCGCCGCGCCGGCTCAGCCGCGCTTGCTCGCGCTGTGGCCGGACGACAGGTCAGAGGGCTTCAGATAGACGGCGTAGAAGTCGCGGTTATCCGGCGTCAGGTAGCGCTGCGGCGACTGCCACATCCCCGGCAGCAGGTTGGCCGCGCCGGCGGCGTTCGGTCCTGTGTAGGTGATGAAGCTGGGCCATTCCGCGTTGATGTCGAGCTGCATCGCTCGCACGGCGCCGGCGTGGATCATGATCTGCGCCAGCGAAGCGACCGTCTGGTAGTCGCCGGCCGCATAGATCAGGTCGCCGTTGCGCGTGATGCCCGCCGCCGAGCGCCAGACCATGATCGCGTTGCCGACCGTGGCGCCCCACTGCGGACCGTCACTCAGGTTCGGGTTGGGCCGGCCGTTGTCGACTATCAAGGGCAGGTTCTGGCGTGCGTAGAGCACGTTGCGGCCGGCTGTCGCGCCGCTCTTCCAGTCGATGATGTTCACCGTGCCGTTGCGGTAGCCGACGAACGCCGACAGGCCGTTCTTCATCGGCGCGTAGGTGTGGCCGCCGACGACCACGCCGCCGCCCGAGTCGACCAGCTTGAAGCCGCTGTTGAACGTTGCCAGCAGCTTGTAGCGCAGAGACGTCGGCACCATCTCGGGACCGCGCGAGGGCAGGTTCACGCTCGGCTCCTGGGCCCCCGGGTAATACTGGATCTTCGTCTCGTGCGTGTTGATCCAGGCTAGCCCGGCGACCATCTGCGGGTAGGCGGGGTTGCTGCGGTAACTGGTGATCAGCACCGCCGGGAACTTCATGCCCGGCTCGTGGAAGGGCTCACGCCACTGACCTTCTCCGGGCAGCGCCGGCTTGATCAACGGCTTGATCGGCGCAGGCAACTGGTTGGCGAGCGCCAGCGCGCGAGCGGCTTTGCGGGCGGCGATCTGCTTGACGGACAGCGTCGTTCCTGCCTGGTGTGGCAGCGCCTTGAGCGCCTTGCCGCCCTTGGCCGGAGCGGTCAGCGTGTAGTACCAGTCCTCAACATCCATGACCAGGCCGCGGGCGCCATTGGCGCGCAGCCACTCCACCCCACGAACCGAAAGCGGGATGTTTCCAGACTGCAGGAACACGGAGCTGAACAGGCTGCCGAACGCGACCAGCAGCGAGAGCGTCGCCGTCAGGCGGACGACGCGCCCCGCGCGGGGGCGACGGCTGGTGGCGCGCCTGGTCAGCACCCGGCCGCCGCGTGACACGGTCACGCGATCATCGAACTCGAACATCGCTCTGGAGTCTTCCTGTGGACATCGCGGTATAGAGTAAAGGCCAGATTAGAAGCTTCTCAGCCGATGGCGCGCGGTCAGCGATGCATACTGCGGGCGATGCGCGCCGGCAGCCAGGCCGCCGGCAAGTCGAGTAATTTTGAACCACGAGGATGATCGAGCTGAACCGCAATGCGATTGAGATTGCCCTCTCGGTCACGCTCGCTCTCCTGGTGCTGATCATCTCCCCCGGCCTGGCCGTAACCGGAGCCCTCGCAATCATCGTGCTGGTGGTCGGTGCCGTGAAACTCCGTCGCGAGCGGGCAGCGCGCGCCAGGCGGCGGCGTTGAGCGCGCACACGGGCACGCCACCGCGCGACGACGCGGGCGTCAGCCGCACTCTGGTGGTCGACCTCGACCGCGGCCTCCTCAAGACCAACCTGACGCACGAGGCGCTCAGCACGCTGATGCTCTCGCGGCCGCGCGCAGCGCTCGGGGCACTAGTCCGGCACGGCCGCTCCCCAAGCGCAATGGCAGCGGCGGTCTCAGAGCAGGTGCAGATCGACGTGGCGACGCTGCCATACGATCCGGATGCGCTGGCCCGCCTGGAGGCGGAACACGAGCGCGGCACCTTCATCCTGCTGCGCGCGCGCCGCACCTCACCGTGGGCACCGGCCGTGGCGGCGCACCTCGGCTGCTTCGATGGGATCGTGACCCAGAGCCGCGATGATGCCGATACGCAGATGCCGGCGCCCCGGCGCCGGCTCGTGCGCCCAGCGGCGCTGATGCGTGAGTTGCGTCCGCACCAGTGGCTCAAGAACCTGCTCGTGCTCGTCGCGCTGTTCACGGCACAGAAGCTGGAGCACCCGACACTGGTGCTGCACGCGCTCGAGATGCTCGTCGCGTTCTGCCTCGTCTCCTCGAGCGTATACGTGCTCAACGACCTCGCCGACCTCCCCGCCGACCGCGGGCACGCGACAAAGCACCGCCGCCCCCTCGCCTCTGGCGAACTGGGCACGCTGAGCGCCTGGGCCCTGTGGCCGATGCTGGCGGCTGCAGGCGGCGCGCTTGCAGCACTGACGCTGCCGCTCAGCGCGTGCCTGTGGCTGCTCTCCTATTACGCCGGGACGCTCCTCTACACCTTCGGCGCCAAGCGGCAGCCGATCCTCGACGTGATCGTGCTGGCAGGGCTGTATACGGTCCGCATCATCGCGGGCGCCGCCGCGATCGGCGTGCCGGTGTCGATCTGGCTTCTGACCTTCTCGATGTCGATCTTCACGAGCCTCGCGCTCGTCAAGCGGGTCAGTGAGCTGACCCGTGCCGTAGAGACCGGCGGGCCGCTGCGGGGCCGCGGCTACGAGGTGCGCGACCTCACCACGCTGAAGTCGCTCGGCGTGACGGCCTCCTACGCCGCCGTCGTCGTGCTGGCGCTGTATGTGCACGACCCGGCCACCTCGAGACTCTACGACACCCCGAGCATCCTCTGGGCCGTCGTGCCCGTTCTGCTCTACTGGTCCTCGCGCCTGTGGCTGCTGGCCGACCGCGGCGAGATCGACGAGGACCCGCTGCTGTTCGCGACCCACGACCGCATCAGCTATGTGGTCGTCGTGATCACCGCCGCCGCCTTCCTGGCCGCCAAGTTCTTCGGCTAGACGTGAGCCCGCAGCGCGTCGCCCTCAGCGGCTGGGGCCGCTGGCCGCAGGTCCAAGCGGAGCTCACCGAGGCACGTGGCGTCGACAGCATCCGGGAGCTGCTGCGCGAAGGTGCCATCAGCGTGCGCGGCGCGGGACGCAGCTACGGGGACAGCTCGCTGGGGCAGCGGATGCTCGACATGACGCACACGAGACGCATGCGCAGCTTCGACGCCCAGACCGGCATCGCGGTTGTGGACGCCGGTGTGACCATCGAGGACCTGCTGCGCCTGTTCGCGCCGCGTGGCTGGCTGCCCGCGGTCACGCCGGGCACCCGCTTCGTGACCGTCGGTGGCGCGCTGGCCTCGGATGTCCACGGCAAGAACCATCACGGCGCCGGGTCCTTCTCGGACCACGTGCCGTGGTTCGAGCTCATGCTTGCCGACGGCGAGGTCGTCCGCGTGAGCCGCGAGGAGCGCCCCGAGCTCTTTCACGCGACGGCCGGCGGGATGGGTCTGACGGGCGTCATCCTCGCGGTCGCGCTCGAACTGATGCCCGCCCGCTCATCAGACATCCTGCAGCGGTCCCTCAAGCTCGAGGACATAGACGCGACCGTGGCCGCGATCGAGGCGAACGCGAGCTGGACCTACTCGGCTGCCTGGATCGACTGCCAGGCCCGTGGCCGCCGCCTGGGACGCTCGCTGCTGCTCCTCGGGGAACATGCCTCGGAGGGCTCGCAGGCGACGGCCGTCAACGCCCGAGCGCCGGTTGCGATCCCGCTCACACCGCCCGCGGGCACGCTGGCAAAGCCGGTGGTGAGCGCCTTCAACGCGATCTACCACGGCCGCCAGCGCGGTCCCGAGCGTACCTCCCGGATCCCGTACACGAGCTTTTTCCATCCACTTGACGCGATTGCCAACTGGAACGTCCTCTACGGCCGGCGCGGGTTCCTGCAGTACCAGTTCGTGACCCCGACCGAGGCGGGTGCGGACCCGCTGAGGCGAGCACTGGAGCTGATCTCCGGCGCACCTGTCGCGGCACCGCTGGCCGTGCTCAAGGCGTTCGGCGAAGCCAACGTGAACCTGCTGTCGTTTCCGCTGCGCGGCTACACGCTCGCCGTCGACCTACCGGCGAGCCCGGCGGCGTTCGAGCTCTGTGAGCGCCTGGACCGGCTGGTGCTCGGCTGCGGCGGCCGCATCTATCTGAGCAAGGACGCGCGCATGAAGCCCGAGACCTTCCGTGCCTGTTACCCACGCTGGTCTGAGTTCGAAGAGATCAGAGCCCGCCATGGCGCCGCCGGGCGGCTCACGACGCTTCAGTCACGCAGGCTCGGCCTGGCATGAGACGGATCACGGTGATCGGCGCCGGCTCCACGATCGCGGAGGCCTGCATGCGAGGCTGGTGCAGCGAGCAGCCGACACACTTCGTGCTCGTCGGCCGCAGCGAGGAGAATCTGCGCGCGCTCGCGGCCGACCTGCTGGTACGAGGCACCGAGGGCACCAGCGTGACGGTCCACACCGGCGGCTTCGAGGACTGCGACGCGGTCAGCGCGACGGTGACCGGCGCACTGGCCCACGGGACCCCGGACATCGCGATGGTCGCCTTCGGCTCGCTGCCCGACCAGGCTGCAGCCGGCCTCCTGCCATCAGCGCTGGCCGAGGCGCTGACGGTCAACGGCGTCTGGCCCGCGCTCTGCGCGCAGATGCTGTTCAACGCGCAGCGCGATGCGGGCGGCGGCCGGCTCGTGCTGCTCGGCTCCGTGGCCGGCGACCGCGGCCGCCGCTCCAACTACGCCTACGGCGCCGCCAAATCGCTGCTGGCGACCTTCGCCGCAGGCCTACAGCACGCATCTGCGGGAACGGGCGTCAGTGTCTCGCTGGTCAAACCCGGGCCGACGGACACGCCCATGACCCGCGACGCCGGCACGCGCGGCAGGCTCGCCTCACCCGATGAGGTCGCCCGCACGATGCTCGCGGGGGTGGCCAAGGGACAGCCGGTGATCTACGCGCCGGCACGCTGGCGGGCGATCATGGCGATCATCAGAGCGCTGCCGCGCCCGCTGTTCGATCGGCTCGACATCTGACGGGTCGCAGGCGCGCAGACCAAGAGGCGCGCCGGCACCGGCGCGCCCGCCATGGCGCAGCGTCGGCTCAGGCTCCGTGGCAGCGCTTGTACTTCTTGCCCGAGCCGCACCAGCACGGATCGTTGCGACCCGGCTCGGCGCCGTCCACCCGTCGCTGCGCCGCCGCCGGCGCAAGCTCGGGATGGGCGCCGTTCGCAGGATGCGGCGCCCCGGCGCCGAGATCGGAGCCGGCCGCGGCAGCAGCCAGCGCCTGCGCTCCCATCGGCACCGCGCCGCCGTTGTAGCGCACGCTTCCGGCTGCGGTCGAAGAGCTCGCCGTGGGGCTGGGCGCGCTGGCCTGCAGCGGCGATGGCATCTGCTCCGGCGACGGCATGTCCTGAATGGTCACCTGGACGTGGTACAGGTTGCGGGCGAAGTCGTACCAGATCGTCTTCATCAGGTCCTCGAACAGCGCGAACGCCTCGTTCTTGTAGGCCACCAGCGGATCGAGCTGGGCCAGGCCGCGCAGGCCGATGCCCTCCCGCAGATATTCCAGGTCGTGCAGGTGCTCGCGCCAGCGCTGGTCGATGATGTCTAGCAGCAGGTAGCGCTCGAGCTCGCGCATCAGCACCGCGTCGCCGAGCATGCCGAGCTCCTGTTCGCGGTGGTCGTATTGCGCGAGCGCCTCCTCCTGCAGCCTTGCGACCAGATCCTCGCGATCAACACGATCGGGGTCCAGTGACAGCAGCTCGTCGCTGGGCTCGAAGATCTCCGTCACCCGCTTGAGCAACCCGGGCACGTCCCAATCCTCGACGTAGTCGCTGGCGGTGTACTCGCCCACGAGCCGTTCGAGCAGGATCGCGATCTCCTGGCGGGCAACATCGCCCATGTCGCGCCCCTCGAGGATGCCGTCCCTGTAGGTGTAGATCACCTCTCGCTGCTGGTTGAGCACGTCGTCGTACTCGAGCGTGTTCTTGCGCATCAGGAAGTACTGCTCCTCCACCTTCTTCTGCGCCTTCTCGATCTGCTTGGAGAGCATGCCCGCCTCGATCGGCTCCTCGTTGCCGTCCTCGTCGTATGAGCCGAGGCGGTCGAGGATCCGGTAGATGCGATCTCCGGCGAAGAGACGCACGAGATCGTCCTCTGCCGAAAGGTAGAAGCGCGTCTCGCCGGGGTCCCCCTGGCGCCCCGAACGGCCGCGGAGCTGGTTGTCGATGCGGCGCGACTCGTGCCGCTCGGTGCCCAGGATGAAGAGCCCTCCGGCTGCCGTCACCGCTTCACGCGCGGCCTCCACGCGACGCTCCAGCGCCGGCAGGACCGTCTGCCGGTGCTCCTCGTAGTCCGGCGCGCCGGGCTCCAGCCCGAGCTTGCGCAGCTCCAGCTCGGCGAGCTGCTCCGGGCTGCCACCGAGCTTGATGTCGACACCGCGACCCGCCATGTTGGTGGCGATGGTCACCGCACCGGGCGCTCCGGCCTGAGCGACGATCTCACCCTCGCGCTCCGCGTACTCGGGCTTGGCATTGAGCACCGTGTGCGGGATCCCGCTCTGCCGGAGGCGCGCGGAGAGCAGCTCCGAGACCTCGACCGAGATGGTGCCGACCAGCACCGGCTGACCCTTGGCATGACGCGCCTCGATCTCCTTGGCCACGGCCCGCCACTTGCCCTCCTTGGTCTTGTAGACCTGATCGTTGCGGTCGAGCCGGATCATCGGCGCGTTGGTGGGGATCTGGACCACCTCGAGCTTGTAGATCTTCATGAACTCGGTCGCCTCGGTCGCGGCCGTGCCCGTCATGCCGGCGAGCTTGTCGTACTTGCGGAAGTAGTTCTGCAACGTGACCGAGGCCAGCGTGTCGCTCTCCTCCTGCACGCGCACTCCCTCCTTGGCCTCAACCGCCTGGTGCAGGCCCTCCGACCAGCGGCGCCCCTCGAGGATGCGACCGGTGTGCTCGTCGATGATCTGCACCTGGCCGTCGATCACGGCGTAGTCGACGTCTCGCTTCTTGAGAGCCTCCGCCTTGAGCGCCTGGTAGAGATGGTTGATCAGGTGCCCGTTCTCGGCACGGTAGAGATGGTCGATGCCGAGGAACCGCTCGGCCTTGGCGACGCCACGCTCGGTCACCGAGACGGTCTCGTACTTCTCGTCGACCTCGTAATCGAAGTCGGGCACGAAGCTCTTGCGGTCCATCGGCAGGAGCCCGTCGGGCGTCTTGCCGAGCTCCATCCGCGGCGCCAGCTTGGCGAACAGGGCGTACAGGTCAGCTGCCTGCTCGGGCGCCCCGGAGATGATCAGCGGCGTGCGTGCCTCATCGATCAGGATGTTGTCGACCTCATCCACGATCGCGAAGTGGTGGTAGCGCGACCCCTTCTCCGGTGCCTCACGCCCGCCGTGCTGCACCTTCTCATCAAGCGTGCGGGCCATGTTGTCGCGCAGGTAGTCGAAGCCGAACTCCGAGTTCGTTCCGTAGGTGATGTCGGCCGCGTAGGCGCTTTGCTTCTCCTCGTATGACTGCATCGTCTGCAGGATGCCGATGCTGAGCCCCAGCGCGTCGTAGATCGGCTTCATCCAGAGCGCGTCCCGGCGAGCGAGGTAGTCGTTGACGGTGACCACGTGCACGCCCCTGCCCGAGAGCGCGTTGAGCACGACCGCGGTGGTGCCGGTCAGCGTCTTGCCCTCGCCGGTCCGCATCTCCGCGATGGCGCCGTCGTGCAGCACCATCCCGCCGATCAGCTGAACGTCGAAGTGGCGCATGCCCAGCGTCCGGCGCGAGGTCTCGCGCACCAGGGCGAAGGTCTCGGGCAGCAGCTGGTGCAGGTCCTCGCCGTTGCGCGCACGCGTGCGCAGTTCGTCGGCCAGCTCGCGCAGCTCGCTGTCCGTCGACGCTTCCATCTCCGGCTCGTAGGCCCCGATCTGGGCGACGCGCTGCTCGTAGCTCCTGAACTTCTTGGCTTCGCCCATGCGAAGCGCGCGGTCGAGGAAGGACATGGGGTTAGCGTACTAGCGTGTGACCGGCCGAGACGGTCCGTTCGCGCAACCGTAACCTTCAGGGGGCGGCGAAGCCCGCCGCCCCCACGAGGACACGGGCTCAGGCGCCTTCCCCCGCCGGCGAGGCGACCATCCCGGGGCCGCTGCCGCGCGCCGGCTCCAGCTCGCGACCAGCTCGCCTCCGCCTCCGCTTCTCACGATGCCGTTTGACCTGGACCGCGAGCTCGTCGCCAACGGCATTGATCGACTGGCTGAGATCACGGCTCGCATGGCGCGCACGCAACGTCACGCCCTTCAGATGGAGGGTCGCCTCGGCGACCTGAGAGTCGGCGATGGACGGGTTGTTCTCATGGAAGACCTCGACCTCGAGCTCGGCGAGCTCCGAGACCTGTCTGTCGATCACGCGGAACCTGCGCTGCACCTGCTCGCGCAGATCGTCGGAGACGGGCAAGTTCCGGCCCTTGACCTGAATACGCATCGATGGACCTCCGTTTCTTCCACAGAAGGGAGTGCTTGTGATCTTTCACACGATAGCCCACTACCCGGTTCGGCCGGTACCGGTGGCGGGGCGCTTGCGTGATTGCTGCGTTCGACCGCCGGGCGTCAACCGCCGCTGAGCGCGCTGCGCAGCAGCTCGGCCGCCCTGACCGGACGGGGGTCGACGCCGCGCAACGTCGCCAGGTAGAGCGAGACCAGGTCCCCGAGCAGGACCAGCGAGATCAGGCGCTGCAGACGCGTGTCCCCGGTCGACTCCACGCGGAAGGTGGCGCCACCACGGCTCGCGATCAGTCCGCGCGTGAGCTCGATCCGCTGGCGCACCCGCGGGTGCAGGTCGGAGTCGTCGAGGAACACGGCCGCGAAGGGACCCAGCGAGCGGGCGCCCTCCCACCCCACGAGCTCGTTGTGGTCGAGTTCCGGCAGCGTCGACGCGAAGGCCGGCGTCTTGGCGTTCTCGTTGATCTGCGTCTTCCAGCGGTAGGCGACGGGCGCCGTCAGAGACGCGCCGGAAACCTGGGGAATCGTGCCGTGGAGGCCCCGCGCGAGCGTCTTTGGCAGCGTGTCCTCGCTGCTGGCCGGCGACCACGCGGCCGCGAGCCGCTCGGCGTGCTCGGCCGCCACGTCCACCTCGGCCCGCATGCTCTCCCCAGCGCCGCAGAGCGCCGCCACCTCGAGCGCCACGACCAGCGAGTATCCGACGGTGGCGCGGGCCTCGAAGCCACCGGGGAGCGGGATCACGGGCACGCCGGCAGCACGCGCTTGCGCCGCGAGCCTGCCGCCGGTGGTCGTGACGATCGTGCGGGCCCCGAGCGCCTGGGCAGCCTCGTAGGCAGCGAGCGTCTCCTCCGTCTCGCCGGAATAGCTCGCACACAGCACGGTCGTGTCCGGGGTGGTCCAGGATGGCAGGGCGTAGTCCCGCGCGAGCGCGATCGGTCGCGAGGCTCCGTCACCGAGCGCGGCGCGAGCGAGCGCGCCCCCGGCCACGATCCCGCCGACGCCGGCGATCACCAGCCCGCCGGGCGAGTCGTGTGGCTCCAGGCTCGCAGACTCCACCCGCCACAGCGCGTCGCGCAGGTGCTCGGGCAGGGCGAGGACCTCGCCGAACTGGCCGCTGACGTCCACCTCCGCGACGGCATCCGGCGAGAGCGAGCGGCCGGCGCTCAAAATCTGATCGCTCCGTCCGGCAACACCACGTCGGGGAAGATGCGCACACCCTCCGCGAGCGTGTTCTCGGCGCCGAGGCTGACGCGATCGCCAACCATGACCCCATCGTCGATGTGGCAGTTGGGGCCGATCGAGACGCCCGCGCTGATGATCGCGCCGCTGATCCGCGTGCGCTCACCGACCGTGACGCCGTCAAGCAGCACCGAGCGCTCGAGCCGTGCCCCCGCACCGACCCTGACGCCGCGCCCCAGCGCCACGCTGCCGCCGACGATCGCGCCCGCGGCGATCTCGCAGTCCTCACCGAGCACGACCGGCCCGACGAGGCGTCCGGCGACGCGTCCGCCCTGCACCAGGCGCATCCCCGACGCCGCCAAACGCTCGCCGACGGCCGTGCGGACGTTCCCCTCCATGATGTCGAAGGTGGCGCGCAGGTAGCGGTCTGGGGTCCCGATGTCCAGCCAGTAGCCGCTGGCGCAGTATCCGTGAAGCCCGCGCCCGACAAGCGTGGGAAACAGGTCGCGCTCGATCGAGATGACGCTCCCCGCGGGGGGCATCGCGGACAGCACCTCGCGCTCCAGCACGTAGATGCCGGCGCTCACCAGGTTCGTGTCGACGGCCTGCTCCGGCCCGGGCTTCTCCAGGAACTCCGCGACGCTCGTGTCGGGCCGGCAGCGGACGAGCCCGTAGGCAGACGGGTCCTCGACGGCGATCAGCCCCAGCGTCGCGCGCGCGCCGGTGCGTTCGTGCTGCTCCAGCTGGGCGGTCAGGTCGATGTCGGTCAGGCCGTCGCCGTTCAACATGAAGAAGCGCTCGTCGAGCAGATGCTCGGCGTACTTCAGCGCGCCGCCGGTGCCGAGTGGCTCGGGCTCCTCGACGTAGCGCAGACGCACACCGTACTGCGAGCCGTCGCCGAGCACGGCGCGGACGCCGTCGGCGAGGAAGCCGCAGGACATGATCACGTCGTCAACGCCATGCGCGCACAGCCACTCGAGCATGTAGCCGATGAACGGCCTGCCGACCAGCGGCACGACCAGCTTGGGAACGCGCGAGGTGAGCGGCCGCAGTCGCGTAGCCTGCCCACCGGCCAAGATCAGTGCCTGCATCGCCCTCCCCTCGTCACCTGCCGGCCGCAGCTCAGCGGCCGACCCCTTCGTAGATGAAGCCAGCAGCCGCCACGGCCTCACCGTCCAGAAAGTTACGCCCATCGACGACCACTCGGCCCGCCGCCCTACCCCTCACCACGCCCCAATCCAGCTCGCTGAACTCCGGCCACTCGGTGACGAGCACGATCGCGTCGCTGCCCGTCACCGCCTCCAGCGCGGAGGGCGCTAGCTCCACGCCGCCCATCAGGCTGCGTGCCTGCTCGCCGGCCACCGGATCGTAGGCGCAGACGGCCGCGCCCTCGCCCTGCAGGCGCGCGGCCAGAACCAGCGACGCCGCCTCGCGCATGTCGTCTGTCTCGGCCTTGAACGCCAGCCCGAGCAGCGCGATCCGCTTGCCGACCAGCGCCCCCAGATGCTTCTGCAGCTTCGCGATCACGCGGCGCTTCTGCAGCTCGTTGACCTCGATCACCGCGTTCAGCAGCTGAAAGTGATAGCCGGAGTTGCCGGCGAGCTGCTTCAGCGCGGACACGTCCTTGGGGAAGCAGGATCCGCCGAAGCCTATCCCGGCTCGCAGGAAGTGCTCGCCGATGCGGCGGTCAAGGCCCATCCCGCGCGCGACCTCGAGCACGTCGGCGCCGGTCTCCTCGCAAACGTTGGCGATCTCGTTGATGAACGAGATCTTCGTCGCCAGGAAGGCGTTGGCGGCGAGTTTGATCATCTCGGCGCTGGCGATGTCGGTCCGCACCACGGGCGCGTCGAGCGGCGCGTAGAGCGCGACGACGGCATCCCCGGCCCAGCCGCTGCCGTCGTCGCCGACCACCACCCGGTCGGGGTGGCGGAAATCCTCGAGCGCCACGCCCTCCTTGAGGAACTCGGGACATGAGACGTATGCCATCGCACCCTTGCCGGTGCGTTCCAGCTCCCGGCGGATCGCCCGACCGGTCCCGACCGGGACGGTGGACTTCATCACGATCGCACGGTCGTCGGAGGCCGGCATCGCGGCGATCACCGCGTTCACCGCCGAGAGGTCGGCATCGCCGGAGTAGGTAGGGGGCGTGCCGACCGCGACGAACAGCAACCTGCAGTGTTCGAGTGCCACCTGCAGCTCTGTGCCGAAGTGCAGGCGCTCCCGGTTCGCGGCGACCGCCGCGGCGAGACCGGGCTCGTAGATCGGCATCTCGCCACGCTCGAGCATGGCGATCTTGGCGGCGTCGATGTCGACGCACCACACATCGTTGCCGAGCTCGGCGAAGCCCACGGCGGTCACGAGGCCGACGTAGCCTGTGCCGATCACCGCGACGGGCTCGCGCAAGCTGCTCATAGGGCGCCAGAGACTAGCGGCTCGAGGCGCGGTTCAGCGTGCGGCGGCCGGACGCTCGGCCACACGCAGGAACGCTTGCAGCCGGCGCTGCTCACGCAACGCCGCGCCGCGCCACTCGCCGTCCCGCTCAGCACCGGCCAGTTCGCGCTCGAGCTCGCCCAGCCGTTCGCGCAGAGCTCCCGCATCGAGCTCGCTCGGACGGTGCATCTCCGCGACCAGCAGCATCGCCCGGTTGCCGCCGACCTGGATGTAGCCCTCAGACTGGGCAAAGCGCAGCGGCTCCCCCTCACCGACGTAGAGCCGCAGCTCGGTGGGCTCGAGCATCGCCAGCAGCGGGGCGTGGTTGGCGAGCACGCCGATCTCACCCACGGTGGTGCGGGTCGAGACCATCTCCACGGCGTCGTCGAAGACCGAACCGTCCGGGGTTAGGATCTCGACCTGAAAGGGTGTGTGCGCCATCGGGTCCCCTAGCGGTCGCCCTTGGCTGCCGCGACCACCTCGTCGATCGTGCCCTTCATGAAGAAGTGGCGCTCGGCGATCTCGTCGTGCTTGCCCTCGAGGATCTCCTTGAAGCCACGGATCGACTCGGCGACCGGCACATACACGCCGGGCGTGCCGGTGAACTGCTCGGCGACGTGGAAGGGCTGCGAGAGGAAGCGCTCGATCTTGCGGGCACGGTTCACGGTCAGCCGGTCGTCGTCGGAGAGCTCGTCGATCCCCAGGATCGCGATGATGTCCTGCAGCTCCTTGTAGCGCTGCAGCACCTGCTTGACCTCGTTGGCCACGTCGAAGTGCTCCTCGCCGAGGATCTCCCGCTTGAGGATCGTCGAGGTCGAGTCGAGCGGGTCGACGGCCGGATAGATGCCCTTCTCGGCGATCTGGCGCGACAGCGTGGTGGTCGCGTTCAGATGGGCGAAGGCAGAGGCGGGCGCCGGGTCGGTGAGGTCGTCGGCGGGCACGTAGATCGCCTGGATCGACGTCACCGAGCCCTTGCGGGTGGATGTGATGCGCTCCTGCAGGGCCCCCATCTCGGAGGCCAGCGTCGGCTGATAGCCGACCTGCGAGGGCATGCGTCCCAGCAGCGCCGAGACCTCGGAGCCGGCCTGCACGAAGCGGAAGATGTTGTCGATGAAGAGCAGCACATCCTGACCCTCCTCGTCCCGGAAGTACTCCGCCATCGTGAGGCCCGCGAGCGCCACGCGCATGCGCGCACCCGGAGGCTCGTTCATCTGCCCGAAGACGAGCATCGTCTTGTCGATGACGCCCGACTCCTTCATCTCGAGCCACAGGTCGTTGCCCTCACGCGAGCGCTCGCCGACGCCGCAGAAGGCCGAGAGGCCGCCGTGCTCCTGCGCGAGGTTGTTGATCAGCTCCTGGATGATGACGGTCTTGCCGACGCCGGCGCCCCCGAAGAGGCCCACCTTGCCGCCCTTGGCGTAGGGCGCCAGGAGATCCACGACCTTGATGCCGGTCTCGAACATCTCGGTGGTCGGGCTCAGATCCTCAACCGTCGGGGCCTCACGGTGGATCGGCCAGCGCTGTGTCTCCTGGTCGATCCCGGCGCCGAGGTCGATCGGGTCGCCGAGCAGGTTGAAGATCCGTCCGAGCGTCGCGCGCCCGACCGGCACGCTGATCGGCGCGCCCGTGTCAACCACCTCCAGTCCACGCGAAAGGCCGTCAGTCGTGTCCATCGCGACCGCGCGCACACGGTCGTCGCCGAGGTGCTGCTGGACCTCGAGCACCAGCAATTCCTCCTCCTGCGCGGCGATGTCAACGTCCCCCTCGGCAACCGCAGCGGCCGGACGCCTGACCGTGATCGCATGGTTGATCTCGGGCAGCTTGCCGGGGAAGGTGGCCTCCACCACGACACCCTGGATCGACTCGATCCGTCCGACGTTCTGTTCAATTGTGACAGCCATTTCGCTCCAGTTGTTCGACTTGCCGCATTTCAGCTGAGGCCCTCGGCACCGGCCACGACCTCGAGGATCTCCTGCGTGATCGCCGCCTGACGGGCACGGTTCATCTCGAGCGTCAGATCCTCGATCAGGACACCCGCGTTCTCGGAGGCGTTGCGCATCGCCGTCATGCGCGCGCCGTGCTCGGAGGCGGCGGACTCCAGCAGCGCGCGGTAGATCGAAACCTCGATGTAATCGGGCACGAGCCGCCCGAGAATCACCTCCGGATCGGGCTCGTACTCGACCAGCGCCCGCTGTTTAGGCTCCTCGCCGCTGCTCGGAGCCTCTCCCGACCCGTCCTCCTCGGCGCCCATCACCGATGCCTGCGAGAGCGGCAGCAGCGTCTCACGCCGCACAACCTGCGAGATCGGCGAGATATAGCCGTTGTAGAACACCTCCACGCGATCGAGCTCACCCGCGGTGTAGGCGTCGACGACGCGGTCGGCGATACGCCGGGCGTCGGCGTAGGCGGGGCGCTCGGAGAAGCCTGTGAACGCCTGCGCCACCTCCAGGCCGCGGAATTGCAGCGACCCGGCGGGTCGCCTGCCAGACGCGAAGAAGACAGGCGTCAGGCCCTCGGCCTCGCAGGCGGCGGCGGCGGCCACACCGGCACGCACGATCTGGGAGTTGAAGGCGCCGGCGAGCCCGCGGTCACCGGCGACCAGGAGCAGCCCGACCCGCTGGAGCGTCTCGTGCTCGGCGAGCACCGGCAGGCCGGAGGCTCCCCCGGCCGCCTGCGCGGCGCTGCGCGTCATCCGCCGGATCGCATCGGCGTACGGGCGCAGCGCGGCGGTCCGCTGCTCGGCGCGGCGCAGACGCGCGGCCGCGACCATCTCCATCGCGCGCGTGATCGTGCGGATGTTCTGGACCGAGGCTATGCGGTTGCGGACGTCTCGCTGTGAGGGCATGGGGTTTGGCTTCCTGGGGTGGCGCGGAGCCTAGGCGAGCGCGCCCTCCTCGAGCGGCTGACCCTCTTCGTCCAGGTCGTAGCCGAAGTCAGCGGCGTACTGCTTGACCGCCTCCTCCAGCTCACCGACGGTGTCATCGGACCAGTCGCCACCTGCGAGCTTCTCGAGCAGCGGCCCGTGGGTGGCCCTGGCCGCGTCGGCGAGGCCGTCCAGGAAGTGCTCGACGCGATCGACGTGGATGCGGTCGAGGTAGCCGTTGGTGGCGGCGTAGATCTGTACGACCTGCAGCTCGACTGGGATCGGCTGGCGCTCCCCCTGGTTGAGCGACTTCACCAGACGCTGGCCGCGCGCGAGCGTGCGCTGCGTGTCGGCGTCCAGCTCGGAGCCGAACTGGGCGAACGCCTCCAGCTCGCGGAACTGCGACAGATCGAGCTTCAGCCGCCCCGCGACCTTCTTCATGGGACCGATCTGGGCGCTGCCGCCGACCCTGGATACGCTGATGCCGACGTTGATCGCCGGGCGCACGCCGGAGTTGAACAGCTTCGGCTCGAGGAAGATCTGGCCGTCGGTGATCGAGATCACGTTGGTGGGGATGTAGGCGGAGACGTCGCCGGCCTGGGTCTCGATGATCGGCAGCGACGTCAGCGAGCCGCCACCCAGGTCGCTGTTCAGCTTGACGGCGCGTTCGAGCAGCCGCGAGTGCAGGTAGAACACGTCGCCCGGGTAGGCCTCGCGTCCCGGCGGGCGGCGCAGCAGCAGCGACATCTGCCGGTAGGCGTAGGCGTGCTTGGTGAGGTCGTCGTAGATCGTCAGCGCGTGGCGGCCGCCGTAGAGGAAGTACTCGCCCATCGCGCAGCCGGCGTAGGGTGCAAGGAAGGTGATCGGCGCCGACTCGTCTGCGGCCGCCATCACGATGATCGTGTTCTGCAGCGCGCCCGCGTCCTCGAGCGCCTTGGCGAGCGCCACGACCGTGGCCTTGCGCTGTCCGATCGCCACATAGATCGAGATCACGCCGGTGTCGCGGTTGTTGATGATCGTGTCTATCGCGATCGCCGTCTTGCCAGTCTGGCGGTCACCGATGATCAGCTCGCGCTGGCCGCGGCCGATCGGGATCATCGAGTCGATCGCCTTGATCCCGGTCTGCATCGGCTCCTTCACCGGCTGGCGCTGCACCACACCTGGCGCCTTGTGCTCGATCGGTCGCGTCTGGTCGGAGTGGATCGGCCCCTTGCCGTCGAGCGGGTTGCCGAGCGGGTCGACGATCCGGCCGAGCAGGCCGTCGCCGACGGGGATCTCCAGCAGGCGCCCGGTGCGGCGCACGGTGTCGCCCTCGGCGATCCGCTCCCAGTGCCCGAACAGCACGGCGCCGACGTTGTCTGACTCCAGGTTGAGCGCCAGGCCGGTGACACCGTGCGGCAGCTCGAGCATCTCGAACGACATGCAGTTCTCGAGGCCGTGCACGCGGGCGATGCCGTCGGCGACCGACAGGACCGTGCCGACCTCGGCCAGGTCGGCGCTGCTCGAGTCCAATCCCTCGATGCGGCTCTTGAGGATGGACGTGATCTCGTCTGGCTTGATCTGCATCTGTTCGTAAGGCTCCTTTAGGCCTGTGCGACTTCTCTGCGAAGTTGTTCGAGGCGCGTGCGGATCGACGCGTCCATGATGAAGTTCCCGACCCGGAGCACGATCCCGCCGAGGATCTCCGGGTCGACATTGCTCGAGAGCTCGATCTCATTGCCGGTCTGCTCGCCGATGCGCCGGCCGAGGTCGGCGACGATCTCCGGATCGAGCTCGATGGCACTGGTCACCTGCACCGGCAGGCGGCGGTTGTGCTCCGCGTAAAGCGCCTCGAAGGCAGCCCTGATCCTGAAGATCACAGGCAGCCGGTGACGTTCGGCAAGTGCCTCGAGGAAGTTCAGGAAGGCGGGCTCGGCGCCGACGACCACACGGTGCAGGCCGTCCTTCTTCTCCTGCACCGTGAAGTACGGCGAGAAGCAGAAGACCGCGAGCTCGCGGTTGTCGTGGAGCGCCTCCGCGAACTGCTGAAGCTGCTGAGCGAGCGGCTCGAGCGTACCCTGCTCGGAGCCGACCTCGAACAGCGCGCGGGCGTATACCTGGGCGATCTCTTCCATGGTCTCTTCGTATGCGAGCGCGGCTCGTCTCTGCCTGGCGGCCAGCGGGCCGCCAGGCTAGTTGCCGCCTCCGGTGAGCACGCTGAAGTCCAGGTCGGCGAGCGCCTCCTCGACCAGGCGGCGCTGGTCGTCTCCGGTCAGCACCTTGCCGGTGACCTTCTCGGTGGCGAGCACCGTCAGGTCGGCCACCTCGCGACGGATCTCGTCGATCGCGCGACGGGTCTCCGCCTCCACGTCGCGGCGGGTCTGCTCGAGCAGGCGCTCGCGCTCGGCGCGAGCGGTCTCGATCGCCTCCTTCTGGTGAGCCTCGCCGGCCTGGCGGGCACGGGTGACGATCTCATCCGCCTGTGCGCGCGCCTCGGCCAGGCGCTGGCGGTACTCGGCCAGCACCTCGTCGGCCTGGCGGCGCAGGTCGGCCGCGGAGTCGATCTCACCCGCGATCGCCTCCGCACGCCGGTCGAGCGCCTGGCCGATCACCGGGAAGACATACCGGCGCAGTACCCAGAGGCAGATCAGGAAGATGACCAGCACCCAGACCATCAGCCCCACGTTGGGGGTGATCAGAAACGACCCGGAGGAGGCGATCGGTAGGTGTGCAGTTGCTGGCATTGGTCGTTTTGCTCCCGCCGCTTCGGCCTAGAGGAAGAAGGCGATGAAGCCGCCGACGAGGCCGTAGAAGAAGCACGCTTCGGTCAGCGCGAAGCCCAGCCACTGGTCGCGCTCGATGTCCTGGCGCAGCTCCGGCTGACGGGTCTTTGCCTGAATGGAGGCGTTGAACACGCTGCCGATGCCGGCGCCCGCGCCCGCCGCGCCACCGCCGGCGCCGACGCCGAGACCGATCGACTTACCCGCGTTCTGGGCGTAATCGGCGATCTGACCCAGCACCGGGTGGAAGATCGACAGGAAGTGGAGGAACAGCATTTCCGGGTTGGCTCCTTGTTGATTGCTAGTGGCTCGTGACCGCGTCACCGAGGTAGATCGCGGTCAGGACGGAGAAGATGAAGGCCTGCAGGGCGGCGATCAGGACCGCCTCGAAGAGGTAGATCGCGATCCCGAACGGGAACAGCAGCCACTGCACCCACGGGTCGCCGACGAGCACGCCGAGCTCGCCCCCCATGAACGCGATCAGCATGTGGCCGGCCAGCAGGTTGGCCCAGAGCCGCACGGTCAGCGAGATCAGGCGCAGGAAGTACGAGAGCACCTCGATGACGAAGATCAGCGGCTTGATCGGCCCGGTGATGCCCGCCGGCATCAGGCTTCTGAGGAAGCCGGCGGGCCCGTGGTGGGCCTTCAGACGCTCCCAGCTGAACAGCACGAACACCATCAGCGCGAGGATCAGCGGGAAGGCGACGTTCGTGTCGGCGGCGTAGATCTGGAATGACGGCAGGTGGGCGCCGAACAGCTTGAACTTGTCCAGCGAGTCGACCGGCAGCGGGATGTAGCCGATCAGATTCGAGACGAGGATGAAGATGAACAGCGTGGCGATGAGCGGGAAGTACCGGCGCGAGAGGGTCGTGTCCAGGTTCTCGCGGGTCATGCCGCTGGTCAGCCCGTAGAACATCTCGATCGCCGCCTGCAGGCGACCCGGCCGCTCTTTCAGCCGGCGCGCCACGTAGAAGAGCAGCGCGAGCGTGATCGCGGCCGCGAGCAGCACGTAGAGCACGCCCTTGTTGAAGTTCACCGGGCCGACGCTGAACCAGGTATCGAGCTTGAACTCGTTGGTCGGCGTGAACACCCCGCTGGCGACGGCGGGAGCCTTGTGGGCCTTGAAGCCGAAGACGCCGATGAAGAAGAACAGCCCGGCGACCCACAGACCGCCGAGCGTGAGCGCGACGCGCTTGCCGCGGCTCATGCCCGCCCTGGGCTCGCTGCCTTCGCCCGGCGCGGGCGTGCCGGCTGGCGCGGGCGTGCCGCCCGGCGCGGGTGCGGTGATGGCGCTCATCGTTGCTGTGAATCCCTCTCCGGCGGCGGACCGCTCACGATCCTGACCGCGAAGCCTACCGAGTACGCGGCGAAGATCAGGACTGCCGCGGCCAGGCCGTCCTGGCGGTGGCCGGCGACGCCTGCCACAACGATCGCGCCGGCCAGCAGCCAGATGCGTCCGAACGCCTCGGTCACGTGAACGCCGACCTGCGTGCGCGGGTCACGCAGCCTGCGCGTGAAGCGCCGGTCCGCGATCTGGATGAACCGCTGCAGGAGCCAGCCCGCCCCGCCAACCAGGACGCCGAGCGACGGCGCGCCGAGCACCAGCGCGATGGCGGCGCCGAGAACGACGAAGAAGACATCTGAGTAGTGAAGCGCGTTCACGGTTACCCGCTCATGCGAATGGGCGTTTTGATACAAAGTGCTCATATCCCGTTTGGGCGGTGGCTGCCCTGAGGTCGGGCGCTGCATGCTAGCGATTAACCGCCGGTAAGGCGTTGCTGGCCCTGCTCGCGTGCGCTCTCACGCGCTGAACGCCCGGAACCGCGGGCCCGAGCGTCCACCGCGGCCGTGGATCACAGTGCTTACTGGCTGGTGATGCCGATCAGCAGGTCAGTGCGAGATCGCGATTCCAGCCCTGGTGGCGACCGATGAACACGCCGCTGGCACGCGCGGCCGATGCTCGCTGCATCGCCGTCCGGCGACCGGTCCGCTCCGCTGCGCGGTTGGGCGCGCTGATGCTCATCGCCTGTCTGCTGGCGGGCGCGCCGGCGGGCGCCGCCCGGGCCGCCTCGGCCGGCGAGGCTGCCGCAGGCGAGCAGGTGTCCGGCCTGACCCTGACGAGCACCCAGCCGCCCGCGCCGCTGCCGCGCCGTCTGCCCGCCTCACACCCGTACCGCCCGCCCGCCGGCAAGCTCTTCCAGGGAGTCGCGAGCAAGCCGATCGGTGCCTACACGGGCGCGATCGGCAAGCATCCAGCCGTCTACCAGGAGTTCGTCGCCTGGGGCCAGTGGCTACCCGGCATCACCGCCGACGCGACAGCCAACCGCGCGCGGCTGATGATGATGGTCACGACCGCCTACGGCTCGAGGAACGTGATCTCGCCCTACGGGATCGCGACCGGCTTGGGGGATGCGTGGCTGATCGGCCTGGCCCAGGCGATCTCCGCATCCCACAACATCACCTACCTGCGCCTGATGGCCGAGATGAACAACTGCGAGAACGCTTACGCCGCCTACAACTGCAATGGCAGCTCACGGGGAGCGCAGTACTCGAGCGGCGCCTTCAAGCAGGCCTGGCGGCGGGTCACGCTGATCATGCGTGGCGGTCTGGTGTCGTTGATCGACCGGCGGCTCGAGGCTCTGCACATGCCGGCGCTGCGCACCTCGCTGACCTACCTGCCGACTCCGGAGGTTGCAATGGTCTGGGTGCCGATGGTCGGTGGCAACCCCGCCATCCCGGCGCTGGAGCCGGGCGCCTACTTCCCCGGCCGTGACTGGGTCGACTGGGTTGGCACGGACTTTTACAGCCGCTACCCGAACTGGTCGGGACTCAACGCCTTCTACGCGGCGTATGCGCATGTGGCGCCGTTCGTATTCGGTGAGTACGCGATCTGGGGCGGCGACGCGCCGAGCTGGGCAAGCTCGCTCTTCAGCTGGGTCTCCGCGCATCCCGCCACGCGGATGCTCGTCTACAACGACGCCTCGCCCGAGTTCTACCTGACGCATTTCCCCGCCAGCGCCGCCGTGATCAGGCGGGCCCTGGCGGCACCGAAGTTCCTCGCCTACGCGCCGGAGTGGGCACCTGGGGCGGCAGCACTGAGGCGGCCAGGTTCCGGCCGCGGCCGGCGCCGGGTCGTCACGGGCCCGTCAGGTTAGGGACCGAGCTCGGCGAGCCGGGCGCGCACGCGCGCGGCGCGCTCGCTCAGGTCAGCTTCGAGCTTGGTGAGCTCGGCGAGCCTGCCGCGCACCAGCGCGAGCTGGTTGGCGATGTGCCCTTCCGACTGCAGCAGGAGCTCGTGCTGGCGGCGGGGATCAGCGGTGGCATGCAACTCGCGACGGATCTCCGCTCGTGCGGTCTCCGCCTCGAGCAGCTGCGAGAGCTGCTCGAGGCTCAGGCCAAGCAGCTCCTTGAGCCGTACGATCTCGTGGACGCGGTCGACATCGGCCTGCGAGTAGCAGCGGTGCTTGCCGAGGGCACGCGTGTCCCCGCCCGACAGCAGGCCGATCTCCTCGTAGTAACGGATCGTGCGCGTCGTGGTGCCGGTCAGAGCTGCGACCTCACCGATGCGCATCGCCCGGTCGGCGTCGGGCGGCGGCGCGTCCACGGCACCAGCGGGTGGTGCCACCGCTTCGGTGGCCGTCATGCCGCCACCGCCTGCCCGCCCTGGGCGAGCTTGGCCGGCTCGAGACCGCTGTCGCCCGCACCGTCGACTGCCTGGCCGGTGGCGTGCCTCGGCCGTGCCAGCGCCACCACGGCGCCCAGCACCGACAGTCCGCTCATGCACCAGAGGGCGAAGTGCATGTTCGCCAGAAACGGCGCCAGGTGGGCGGCGCTGATGCGGGTGCCGAGCCCGGAGAAGATGCTGAACAGCACCGTCGGGGAGATGCCACTCGTGACCACCGCCATCACGAATGCGATCGACAGCACGGCGCCGGTGTTCTGGACCAGCACCCGCGCACCGGAGGCGATCCCACGACGGTGGGGAGCTACCACCCCCATCATCGCCGCCGTGTTCGGCGAGTTGAACATGCCCGAGCCGACACCGACGACGAACTGGAAGAGCCCGGGCCACCAGTAGCTGGTGTCCTGTGAGAGCGTGGTCATCAGGCCAAGCCCGAGCGCCGTCAGCAGCATGCCCAGCGAGGCCAGCGCACGGGAGCCACGACGGTCGGCGTAGACGCCGGCCAGAGGCGAGGCGATCAGCATGCCGAGCGCCAGCGGCGCGAGCTTGAGCCCGGCGAGGATCGGCGTGTCGCCCTGCACGCCCTGAAAGTAGAAGACGAATACGAACATCAGGGCAAAGCGCGCCAGGCCGTTCAGAAACGCGGCGGCGGAGGCAGCGCTGAAGAGCCGGCTCTGGAAGATGGTCAGATCGAGCATCGGCGCGCGATGGCGGCGCTCGATCACGACGAACAGCGGCAGCAGCACCGCCGCGGCTGCGAGGCTGCCGAACACGAGCGCCCCGTGCCAGCCCTCGATGCCGCCCCTGGAGATCCCGTACACCAGGCCGGTGAGGCCGACCAGGAAGGTGCCCGTGCCGAGCGCGTCGAAGCTCGTGTCTTCGCCGCGCCCGGTGATCTCGCGCAGGACCGAGAAGGCCCAGAGGCTGCCCAGCAGCGCGAACGGCACGTTGAACCAGAACACCCAGTGCCACGATATGTCGACCAGCGCGCCGCCCAGAACCGGTCCGATCACAAGGCCTATGGCGGCGACCATCGTGTTGGTCCCCATCGCCACGCCGAGCTGCTCGCGCGGGAAGGCGTCGGTCACGATCGCGGCGGAGTTGGCAAAGAGGAAGGCGCCGCCCAGACCCTGGGCGACTCGCCAGAGGATCAGCTCGGTGCCGCCGGCCGAGAACCCGGCGCCGAGCGATGCCGCGGCGAACATCAGGAACCCGCCGATGTAGGCGTTCTTGCGGCCGAACTGGTCGGAGAGGCGACCCGCGCTCAGCACCAGCACCGTGGAGGCGATCATGTAGACGAGGATCACCCACACCAGGGTCAGCAGGCTGGTGTGCAGGTGGCGCTCCAGATCTGGCAGAGCGATGATCAGCGTGCCCGAGTTGATCGTCGCAAGCAGCATGCCCACGCTCGTGCACGACAGTGCCCACCACTTGTAGTGGTCGTGGTCCCGATCGACGCCGATCCTGCGTCTGGAGCGCGCGGCTGTGGCTGCGGACATACGGTTCCTCCGGCTAAAACTGCTTCTTTACGTGAACGTCAGTTTAGCAGCGAGCGTGGTGCTCGCCAATCGGCGCCGCGCCCTACGCCTGGAAGGCGGACACGGTCGCCAGCACGACGTACACGGCGATCAGTGCGGCGCCCTCGAACGGAGTCGCCTCACCGTCACCGGTTATCTGCCAGATCAGGACCGCCGTGCCGACCAGCGCCGCGGCCCATACGTCCGGCAGCTGGAAGCTCAGGCGGCTCGCCGTGGCCAGCGAGACGAGCACCATCAGGGGGTAGAGAAACGCCGCCAGTTGCGCCACCGAGTTCTTGACGACGCTGATCGCGAGGTCGTGCTTGCCCCGGTAGGCCAGGTAGATGCCGGACGCGTTCTCCACGGCGTTGCCGGCGATCGCGATGATCACGATGCCCGCAAACGACTGCGTCAGGGAGAGCTGGTGGATCGTCGGCGCAAGCGCGTGCACGAACCAGTCCGAGACGAAGGCAGACCCGACACCGGCGCCCGCCAGCAGCACGACCGCCGCTCTCAGCGCCAGGCGCGGCCGCTCCACGCTGGCCGCCTCCCCCGGATCCGCCACGGCCCTGGTCCGGTCTGACGCGAGGTACTGGCGCATCCAGATCGAATAGACGACCAGCAGCGCCACGGCCCCGACGATGCTGATCGCCTCCACGTGGCGGCCGGCCGCGCCACCGGCGCCTGCGACCAGCGCAATCAGCACGATCGTCAGCGAGGCGATCAGCATCAGCGTGGCCGTGTCGTTCGGCAGGCCGGCGTGAAAGCGCATCACACGCGCACGCTCACGGGCCGCCCCCGTCACGAGCACCAGGCCCAGGACCAGCAGCGCATTCACCAGGATCGAGCCGATCAGCGCCGTCTGTGCAACCGTCCGCTCGTGCGCCTGCAGGGCGAACAGCACGACGAAGAACTCGGGCAGGTTGCCGACGGTGGACTGCAGCACACCCGTGACACCCGGTCCGAAGCCCAAGCCGATCTGCTCCGTCGCGAACGAGACCGTCCACGCCAGCCCGGCGAGCGCCACCGCCGCCACGGCGAACGCGAGCAGCTGTGGGGCGGGGCGCACATAGCGAGTCACACCGGCGAGACCGACGAGCAGCGGGACGCTGTAGAGCAACCGGCGTTGCAGGCGGCTCACTCGTCCTGCTCCGGCATCCTGATCGCGTCGAACTCGCCCGTCTCCATGTCGCGCTTCACCGCGGCGACGATGTCATGCTCGCTGGTGTCGGGGTCGACCTTGCGCAGCTGGATCGCCTTGAGCAGCTTGAACTTGAAGATCTCCAGCACGTAGACCAGGTACACGCTCGCGATCGCCGCGATCAGCAGGATCAGGCCCATGACCACGCTCCAGCCGAGGTAGTAGCGACCGTGGTGGTTGGAGTAGGGCACGAATCGCAGCGCCAGTGCCACGCCCGCGAGCATGAGCGTCCAGGCGTAGAGATAGGCGACCGTCTTGCGCTGGCTGAAGCCGATCTTGGCCATGCGGTGGTGAAAGTGCTCCGTGTCTCGATGCCACGGCATGTGGCCGTACTTCAGGCGTTTGGCCACCACGAAGCCGGTGTCCATGAACGGCACCGCCAGCACCAATAGCGGCACCGCGAGCGCCAGCACCGCGTTGGTCTTCAGCGAGCCGATGATCGTCACCACGCCGAGCAGGTAGCCGAGCAGGTTCGAGCCGGTGTCGCCCATGAAGATCTTCGCCGGGTAGCGGTTGTGAAACAGGAATCCGAGCGCGGCGCCGCAGGTGATTGCGGCCAGCACCGCGGCCGCGCTCCTGCCGCCTTCAACGCTGAAGGCGATCACCGCAAACGCCGCGCCGTCAATCGCACAGACCCCCGCGGCGAGGCCGTCGACGCCGTCCGAGAAGTTCACCACGTTCATCAGCGCCACGAGCCACAGAACGGTCAGCTCCTTGCCGCCATCGGGGAAGGCCAGGTAGCCCAGGAACGGCAGCCTCACCCCCTTGATCAGAGCGCCTCCCAGCGCCGCCACGATCGCGGCGGCGACCTGGCCCGCCAGCTTCACGAGCGGCTTGAGCTCGAGGATGTCGTCCAGCGCGCCGATCAGCGCGATCACCACGGCCCCGGCGATCACCACCCAGGTGTGCACGACACCGGCGGTTCCCGGCTTGTAGGTGGGTGCCAGTCGCAGATGGATCGTGTCCGGCAGCCAGATGACCGCCGCCACGATCACTGCCGCCAGGATCGCCAGGCCGCCCAGCTCCGGCGTGGGCTCGCGCGCCAGCCCGCGCTCGGACGGGTAGGCGATCGCGCCGACCTTGCGCGCCAGCCGACCCGCGAGCGGCGTCAGCAACGCGGCGACGGCCGTCGCGACGAGCAGGGCGTAGACGGCATCCAGGTAACGCATCTGGCCGTCTAAGCATGCCAGCAGCGGCGAAGCGCGGTCGGGAGCGTCAGGTCGCCAGCGCCGCGGCCACCCGCGCGAGCACAGCTTCAGGTGTGCGGTCAAGCTGTCGTGCCGTGACGCGGATCACCCGGTAGCCGGCGGCCACCAGGCGCTGGTCGCGCAGCCGGTCGCGCTCGAACGACCGCCGCGAGGAGTGGTAGCCGAAGCCGTCGAACTCGACCACGAGCCGCTCCCGCGGCCAGAGCAGATCAACCTCCATCCCGAGCAGCTGCGCGTTTACCGCGGGCGCGGGCAGCTGCGCGCGCCGGAGCAGCGACAGCAACATGCGCTCGTATGCCGAACGGGTCAACCGCGGCGAACCATCCTGCGTCGCGAGCGCCCGGAGCCGGGCTGCGCCCTTGGCCGGCCCATTCGAGTGGAGCGCCTCGGTGACCTGCGATGGGGTCACCAGCCTGCGTCGTAACGCGATCGCATACGCGGCCTCGAGCTCCTCCGGCTCGAGCAGCCCTGCGAGATCGACCAGCGTGCGGGCTGGCGCCGTCACAGCAAGCCTGCTGTGACGGCGCACCTCCTCCCTGCGCAGACGCGCGCAGCGGTGGACGACCAGCCCGGGCCGCGAGCGCGCGTCCATGCCTACCACGGTGATCTCGACCGGTCGCTCGGCAGCTTCGTGCAGCTCCCAGAGCAGAGCCGCCGTGCGGTGGCTCAGGACACCGCGGCCAGCGAAGTGGATCACCGCCGCGGTCGCTGCGGCCAGCGGCTCGAGCCGCGGCCGCCCGAACAGGTACACGCTCGGATAGAGCGAGTGCAGGCTGCCTGTGGCCAGCCGGTGCTTGACGGCGGCGGGCGTCAAACCGGCGCCGAGCAGCTGGCGGCGGTGCACGACCCCACGCTGAAGCTCCGCGAGTCGTGCGATCTCCAGGTCCCCTCGCCCGCGCACCGGCTCCAGCCCCCAAACGTCGGCCGCCACCGGAGTGTTGGGGGTTTGGGGCGCCTCCAGCGCCCCAAACCCCCAACACGGCGCCGCAGCTCGAGCTTTGGGGGCTGGAGGCGGTTCGCGTGCCGTCATCTGACCGAATATGCCCGCCACCGGGGTCCCAACGGCCTCCAGATCGACAACTGACACAGTTTTGACCCAGTTGGTCGCGTCAGCCGACCGCACGCGGGACCCAGCCGACCGCACGCGGGAGCCAGCCGCGGGCACGCCGGACCCAGCCGGGGCGTGCGGGCGGGGCGCGGATGAGCGTGCGGGCGAGCCCAGCCGCGTCAGACAGGGACGTTCGCTGCGAGCGTGGCGTACAGCGGGTAGCGCTCGGCTATCGCCGCCGTGCGCTCCGCCAGCTCGTCGCGGAGCGCGTCGAAGTCTCCGGGCGCGAGCGCTGCCACGATGATCTCGCCGATCTCGCTGAAGTCGGAGGCCTGAAGCCCCCGCGTGGCGAGCGCCGGCGTGCCGATCCGCAGTCCCGAGGTGACCATCGGCGGGCGTGGGTCGAACGGGATCGCGTTGCGGTTGACGGTGATCCCGATCGCGTGCAGGCGGTCCTCAGCCTGCTTGCCGTCGAGCTCGGAGGCGCGCAGGTCGACGAGCACCAGGTGGACGTCCGTGCCGCCTGTGAGCACCGAGACTCCTTGTCCCGCGCCGAGCAGCGCCGCGGCCAGCGACCTTGCCCCGGCCAGCGTCCGCTCCTGGCGCTCGCGGAAGGCTTCAGAGGCGGCGATCTTGAGCGCCACGGCCTTGGCGGCGATCACGTGCTCGAGCGGGCCGCCCTGCTGGCCGGGAAAGACCGCCGAGTCGATCTTCTTGGCGTGCTGCTCGCGACAGAGGATCATGCCCGAGCGTGGCCCGCCGAGCGTCTTGTGGATGGTGGTCGCGACCACGTCCGCGTACGGCACCGGCGAGGGATGCAGACCCGCAGCCACCAGGCCGGCGAAGTGAGCCATGTCGACAAACAGGTAGGCGCCGACCTCGTCCGCGATCTCACGGAAGCGCACGAAGTCGAGCTGGCGCGGGTAGGCCGACCAGCCGGCGACGATCATCTTCGGCCGCTGCTCGCGCGCGATCCGCGCCACCTCGTCCATGTCGATCAGGCTCGTCTCCCGGTCAACCCCGTAGGTGACGATCTCGTACAGCCGCCCCGAGGCGTTCAGCTTCATGCCATGCGTGAGGTGCCCGCCGTGCGCGAGCTCCAGCCCCATGAGCTTGTCTCCGGGCGTCAGCAGCGCGTGGTAGACGGCGATGTTCGCCTGGGCACCGGCGTGTGGCTGCACGTTGGCGTGCTCAGCGCCGAAGAGCGACTTGGCGCGATCGATCGCAAGCTGCTCTGAGCGGTCGACAAACTCGCAGCCTCCGTAATAGCGCCGCCCCGGATAACCCTCCGCGTACTTGTTGGTCAGCACCGAGCCCTGCGCCTCGAGTACCGAGAGCGGCACGAAGTTCTCTGACGCGATCATCTCCAACGTCTGCTGCTGGCGTTCGAGTTCGCCGGCGATCAGCGAGGCGATCTCGGGATCGACCTCGGCAAGCGGCGCGTTGAAGTAGTCGGCGGGTAGGTTCGTCATGCTGCCGAGGCTACCAACGGCGAGCACAGCGCCTCACACCAGCTTTGCGACGATCACAGCGAGGTCCCGCTCAGCCCAGTGCAGCGCCGGCTCGAGGCGCGCCTCCCGCAGCCAGTCGAGTTGCTCGGCGACGCTGCTCGGCTGGTCGTAGCCGGCGGTCAGGTCGACCACAGCATCCTCGGGGCGTTCGGGCACGACGACGTCGCCCAGCACGAAGCGCCCGCCGGGCGCGAGGCGCTCACGCACCTCACGGAACAGGCGCGCCTTCTCCAGCGGGTCGAGGTGGTGCACCGCCAGGACGCTGACGACGACCTCGAAGCGGCCCGCCGGCAGGGTGTCCTGCAGCTGCCCGACGTGGCTGCCCGCCAGGCTCTCGCCCAGACGCTCCGCCGCCGCTGCGAGCATCGCCGGGCTCTCGTCCACACCCGTGACAAGCGCCCGCGGGTTCTGCTCCAGCAGCCGCGCTGCCGCCTCCCCGGTGCCGATGCCGAGGTCGAGGATCGTCCGCGCGCCGCCGCCTGCGGCCAACGCCACCTGCGCCTGCAGCTCGTCGTAACCCGGCAGCGTGTCAGCGACCATCGCACCGTAGCTGGCCGGGTCGAAGCGGAACCGCCCGCCGAGCCTGCGGGCCAGCTCATCCTCGTCGACGGCCCCGCGCCGACGCACCGACCAGGCCCCCTCGGCCTCGTAAGCGCGCAGATCCACGATCGTCGATGCGACACCCGGCAGCTCCCCACCGTCTATCACCAGGTCAGCGCCGGCCCGGATGGCCGGCGCCACCTCGCTCAGCCTGCGGGCGTCAGCGCCACCAGAGAGGTTCGCGCTCGATTGCAGCACCGGCACCGAGACGCCGGCAAGCTGCGGGACGCTGATGACCCGTAGCCCGAGCGTCTGTGGGTCGGCGCGAGCGCTCAGCGCGAAGCGCTCGGCCGGGTTCGGGACCAGCGCGGTGACCGCGCCGGGCATCAGCGCGCGCAACGCCTGGCGCGTGCGCGGCCCCAGCTCAGTCAGTGCCTGCAGCGCCGCCTCGAGCTCGAAGAACATGACGGCGGCAGCCTTCTCAGGTGGCCTGCGCTTGAGCGCGTAGAGCCTGTCGATCGCCGCCTGGCTCCCCGGGTCGCAGGCGAGCCCGTAGACCGTGTCGGACGGGAACAGAACGACGCCGCCGGCATCTATCACCGCCTCAAACGAGCTCATCGGCGCCCCACCACGACCCGCTCGACACCCGCCAGGTCCCGGCGCGGCTCGGTGTCGCAAAAGCCCGCCTGAGCGAGCAGCTCAGCCGCTGCCCGCGCCTGCCTGTCGCCCACCTCCAGCGCGACCAGCTCGACCTCACTGGCGGCGCCTGCCTGCCCGACCAGCCTGCGGATCACGTCCAGGCCGTCGGGTCCGCCGAGCAGCGCCAGACGGGGCTCGTACATGGCGATGTCGGGGGCGAGCGGCTCGTCGTCGGCCACGTAGGGAAGATTCGCGAGCACGAAGGGAGCGCTCACCTCGGCGAGCAGGTCCGAGCGCACCCAGCTGACGCTCAACCCCAGGCGCTGAGCGTTCATCCGCGCCACCGCGAGCGCACCTGCGCTCGCGTCGGCGCCGACCAGTTCCAGGTCGGGCCGCTCCTGCGCAAGCGACAGCGCCACCGCGCCGCTGCCCGTGCCGATGTCGGCGACGCGCACGCCCTGGGGCAGCTCGAGCCCGACCTCGACCAGCAGCTCGGTCTCGGGCCGCGGGATCAGCACGCGCGGGTCGACCGCGAGCGTCAGCTGGCGGAACGCGCGGCGCCCGAGGATGTAGGCGACCGGCTCGCGTTTGACACGACGGGTCAGCAGCGCCAGGTAGCGGGTGCGAACGTCTCCGCTGGCTTGCTCGTTGGCCCGCAGCACGAGCGCCGCACGGTCGACGCCGAGCACGTGCGCCAGCAGCAGCTCGGCGTCGAGCCGGGGCGTGTCACAGCCGGCCTGTGTGAGCGCCGCGCTCGCGCTCGTGAGCTCTTCGCGCAGCGTGCTCACGCGGCTGCGTCTTCGAGCCGCCTGCGCTTCTCGTCGTCCTGCAGCGCCTCGGTGAACTCGTCCAGCTCACCGAGCAGGATCGCGTCGAGGTTGTGCAGGAGCAGGTTGATGCGATGGTCCTTGACGCGCCGCTCACCGTAGTTGTAGGTGCGGATCTTCTCGGCCCTGTCACCCGCACCGACCTGCGCTGAGCGCGAGGCGGCGAGCTGAGCCTGCTGCTCGGCCAGCGCGCGCTCGTAGAGGCGCGCGCGCAGGACGCGCATCGCCTTCTCACGGTTCTGCAGCTGGGACTTCTCGTCCTGCATCGAGACGACGATCCCCGATGGCTTGTGCGTGATGCGTACGGCGGAGTCGGTCGTGTTGACCGACTGGCCGCCGGGGCCGGAGGAGCGGTAGACGTCTATCTGCAGGTCTCCAGGGTCGATCTGCACCTCCACCTCGTCGGCCTCCGGTAGCACCGCCACGGTTGCGGTCGAGGTGTGGATACGCCCCTGCGACTCGGTCTCCGGGACGCGCTGCACCCGGTGGGTGCCACCCTCGAACTTGTAGACGGAGTAGGCTCCGTCGCCCTTGACGGCGAACGTGTACGCGCCGTCACCGATGTCCAGCGGCTCGGTCTTGAAGCCCCGCCGCTCGGCGTAGCGGGTGAGCATCCTGTACACGTCGCCGGCCCACAGCGCCGCCTCGTCGCCACCGACACCGGGGCGGACCTCGATGATCACGTTCTTATCGTCGTTGGGGTCGCGCTCGACCATCGCCAGGCGGATCTCCTCCTCCAGCTCGGCCAGGCGCTCGGCTGAGCTGCGCGCGAGCTCCCTGAGCTCGGCGTCTTCGGCGTCCTCGGCCAGCAGCTCCCGCGCGCCGGTGAGGTCGTCGGCCGTGCGGCGGTATTCGGCCGCACACCGCGCGGCCGGCTCGAGCTCGCGGTAGGCGCGTGAGGCGGCCGTGAAACGTTCACGGTCGCCGATCACGGCCGGGTCTGCGAGCTCAGCCTCGAGTTCGGCGAAGCGCGACTCGATCTGGTTTACGAGGTCGTCGAGCATCAGCGGGCGAGCGCGCGCCGGCGCCCGTGAACGTCAGGCGTTGGCGCCGGCCTTGGCGGCCGCCACGCGGCCCTTGGCGACGCGGCGCTGGAAGCGCTCGACGCGCCCGCCGGTGTCCACCAGCTTCTGCTTGCCGGTGTAGAACGGGTGGCACTCTGAGCAGATCTCGACGTGGATCTGCGGCTTGGTCGAGCGGGTCGTGAAGCTGTTGCCGCACGTGCAGGTGACGTGGGACTCGACGTAATTGGGGTGGATGTCGCTCTTCATATCTGCATCTGAGGATAGCTGGACAGCGCCGGCGAGATCATGCCGGCGTGCAGCCAGAGCAGCGCGGGCCCCCGCACGCCACGCTCGCCGTCGCGCCCATGTCCCTGGCTGCCGTGGTGGTGCTGGTACTCGCACTGGCCCGGGCCGGCGGACAGCGCGGGGCGATCGTGCTGCGCCGGATCGCCCTCAGCTCATGCGAGCCGAGCCGCGTGCAACCACAACCGGCGGCGTTGGTCGAGACGGAGAGCTCCGACCTGACGCGCGGCGGCCGGCCGGAGAGCCACCGGGAGGGCGCCGAGCCCGCGCGAGCCAGGCGGCCCCGGATCTCCGGCGGCCCGCCGGAGAGCCAGGCCGGGCGCGCCGGCAGATCCACGTGGCCACCGTCAAGGCGCCCGCCGGGCCGTCGCTCGAGCAGCTGCAGCGTGCGCTGCGGGCCGGGCCTGTGGGCGCCTACAAGCTCGTGCTGCCGTCCGCGGTCGCGGACGATCTGGCCGCGGGCGCGTTGCGGCCCGGCCCGCTGGCCAGGATCGACGATCGGACCGCACGCACGCTGCCGCCGACCGGCGCCGGCGACGCTCGCCAGCCAACGCCTGCTCTCGCCGCTGGCTCTGCACCCCGATGCCCCTATCGTCGGGTCGGATCTGATCGGCTAGGTGAGCGTGTAGAGCGGGCCGTCGCCGCCCTCGGGCGGGGTCAGGCGCCCTCCCTTGGCGGTGATCGCGCCGCACTGCACGCAGTTGGTGTAGTTGACGATCACGTCCACATCGCCGGACCTAGTCCCACCCCCCTCCCCAGCATCCGCGTCCTCGGGGATCTCGTAGACGCCGGCGGGGCACATCCAGCGCCAGGTCTCGGCGATCTCGCGCGGCACGCGGGTCTGGACCCGGATGTGGTTGGGGGCGTCGTCCCGGGTCGCGTTGCCGGAGATGTAGACCGAGGAGAGCTTGTCGAAGATGTAGCTGCCGTCGGGCTTTGGGTAGCGGCTCGAGGTCTCACCGATGAACATCTCCTGGGTGTCGTCACGGTGCCAGTGCAGGCGCCCAGGCGGCAGCATCCCCTTGGAGACGAGCCCCAGGTTCACGGCGGGCCCGCCGCGCAGCAGCCCCTTCTGCAGCGGCTGGCGTGTGTTGCGTACGCGCCACAGCTCGCGTCCCACGGATGAGTTTGAGATCGCGGCACCGTAGTCCTCGAGTGCGGCGCCCTGCTTGAGGTGTGCGTAGATCGCCTCGGCGGCGAGCATGCCGGCGCGGATGCAGTGGTGCACGCCCTTGAGCGCCACGGTGTCGACCATGCCGCCGGCGTCACCGACGATCAGCGCGCCCGGCATCGTGAGCTTCGGCATCGACCAGAACCCACCGCCCGGCAGCGCCTTGGCGCTCCAGCCGACCCGCTCACCGCCCGCGAGGACCTGGCGGACCAGCGGATGGGTCTTGAACAGCTGCAACAGGTCGTGCGCGGAGGTTGTGGCGTCGCGGTAGCCGAGCCCGACGACGAAGCCGATCGAGACCAGGTCATCGCCGGTGCGCTCGTCCTTCATCGGGTAGAGCCAGCCGCCTCCGACCTGCCCGTACCGCACCCCGGCGGAGAGCGGCCACGGGCCGAGCGTGTGAATCACGCGCCCGAGCGGCTTCGGCACCTTCCAGACCTCCTTGACGCCGAGCTCCCACACCTGCGGCTCGCGGTCACGCGCGAGGTCGAACTCGCGGATCGCCGGGCCGGTGAGATGGCCCCAGTTGCCCTCAGCGAGCACGGTGACGCGGGCGCGGATGTCGCTGCCGGGCTCGAAGTTGGAGAGCGGCTCGCCGTCCTTGCCGCGGCCCTTGTCACCCGAGCGCACCCCGACCACCGCCCCGTCGGCGACGATCAGCTGGGCTGCGGCCGTCTCGGTCAGCACGTAGGCGCCCGACTCCTCGGCGAGACGCTGCTGGTAGCGAGCGAGCGCCGCCACCGAGATCACCTCGTTGCCGTGGTTCCTGAAGTTCGGCGGCGTCGGCACCCTGAACGCACGCTTGGCGTCGGGCATCAGGTACACACCCTCACCGGTGACCTCACCGAAAGCGAAGCGCTCACGCCGCCAGTCCTCGCGCGAGAGCGACGGAAACAGCTGCTCCAGCGGCCCCGGCACCATCACCGCGCCCGACATCAGGTGCCCGCCGCAGGTCTTCGCCTTCTCGATCACCGCCACCGGCGCCTCACCGAGCGACTCCCGCAGCTCCTGGTCGCCGTCCAGCAGTTGCAGGAGGCGGTTGGCGACCGACAGGCCGGCGGTGCCGCCACCGACGATCGCCACACCGACGTCGATCAGCTCGTCCTCAGCGTCCAGCGAGCGCTTGATGAACTCGCGCCGCGGGTCCACCGGAGGCGGAAAATCGCTCGGCGCGGACACGCCTCTAAGCGCCCTTCCGCGCCCGGATGGCCTCTGTGAGCTTCGGCAGGATCTTGTTCAGGTCGCCGACGATCCCGAGGTCGGAGAACTCGAAGATCGGAGCGTTCGCGTCCTTGTTGATCGCGACGATGTTCTCCGAGGCCTGCATGCCCACCTTGTGCTGGACGGCACCGGAGATCCCGGCCGCGAGATAGAGCTTCGGCGCCACCGTCTTGCCGGTCTGTCCGATCTGGGCGGAGTACGGGTACCAGCCCGCATCCACCACGGCCCGCGTCGCCGCCACGGCGCTGCCCGGCCCGAGCACGTCCGCCAGCGCCTCCACGAGGCCGAAGCTCTCGGCCTTACCCAGGCCACGGCCGCCGGCAACGAGCACGTCGGCACCCTCGATGTCCACCTCGGCGCCGCGCTGCTCGCCGCGCGAGAGCATCTCGATCTGCTCCGACCAGGGCGAGAGCTCGACCTGCAAGTCGACGACCTCCGCCTCACCACCGTCCCCCGCCCGCATCTCAAAGGCGTTGATGCGGCCGATGATGATCCCGAGCTCACCCGTGTAGCGCGAAACCGAGATCTTCGAATCGCCGAGGATCGGGCGCTCCGCCATCAGCGTTCCCGCGTTATCAGGGTCGACGCGCACCGCCGTGACCTCCATCGTGACGCCCGCCCGCCGGCGCGCGGCCAGGCCCGCACCGATCTCGAACCCGAGCAGGCCACCACCGAAGATCGCGTAGCGGTGACCGTGCGCAGCGATCACGGCGTCCATCGCGTCCACTACGGGCTGTGCGAGCCCCTCCGGCCCCCGCAGGCGGAAGACGCGGCGCGCGCCGTGCGCGCCCAGCGTCGCACAGAGCTGATCGGTCAGCTGCGCCCCGCCGACGACGACCGCGTCGCAGGCGCCACCGATCTCAGCTGCACGCGCCGAGCCCTCCGACACCGCGCCCAACGAGTTCTTGTTGAAAGCCCCATTGTGGTGGAGGGCGTACACCAGCACGTCGGACATCAGATCAGCTTCCTTTCCTCGAGCCATGCGACGATCTGCGCCACGGTCTCATCGGTGTTCTCATCCTCGATGATCTGCCCAGCCGCCTTCGCCGGCGGGTCGTGGAACTCACCGCAACGCACGCGCGAGCCTTCAGCGCCCACCAGCGCGGGATCAATCCCGGCGGCGGCGGCGTCGAGCGTCTCGAGCGGCTTCTTCTTGGCGCCCATGATCGCCTTCAGCGACGGATATCGCGGCTCGTTGATCGCGTCGCCGACCGAGATCACGGCGGGCAGACGCACCCGCACCGTGTCATAGCCATACTCGGCCTGGCGCTCCAGGCGCAGTGCCTCACCGTCCACCTCGAGCTTCACGACCTGCGTGAGCGACGGCATCTTCAGGTGGTCGGCCACCACCGCCCCGATCGTGTAGCACTCGCCGTCGTCTGACTGCTGGCCCAAGAGCACCAGGTCGGGCGACTCTCGCTCGAGCGCCCGCGCCAGCGCGTAGCCGGTGGCCGCCACATCCGAGCCCGCCAACGCGTCGTCACAGAGGTGCACGGAACGATCCGCACCGAGCGACACCGCCTTGTGCAGGGCCCTGACGGCGCTCTGCGGCCCCATCGTCACCGCAACGATCTCATCGACCTCGAGCTGGCCCCCCTCCCGCAGCTGCATCGCCGTCTCGATCGCGTGCGTGTCATACGGATTCAGGTTGCGCTCGCCCGTACGATCCATACGCCCAGTCCCGGGATCGATCCGCTTGTCGACCGCAGCGTCAGGCACCTCCTTGACCAGAACACAAATCTTCAAGGTCGCCTCCTCACTGTCAGCTCTGTCGCGTCGCCGGAAAACAAGTCGTGCCAACCACTCGTGGCCCGAGCCGATACTACACGATTGACTGACGAGTCAATCAAGCCCGCACGGCGCCGCGAATGAAGTCGATCGCAGCCTCTGCCGAGGCTCCCGGCGTGAACACGGCAGCGACCCCGAGGGCCTTCAGCTCGGCCACATCCGCAGCTGGGATGGTCCCACCGACCACCACCACCACGTCGTCGAGGCCCTGTTCGCGCATCAGCTCGACGATCCGCGGCACGAGCGTCATATGCGCGCCCGAGAGTATCGACAGGCCCACGGCGTCGGCATCTTCCTGGATCACCGTCTCGACGATCTGCTCCGGCGTCTGGTGAAGTCCGGTGTAGATCACCTCCATGCCGGCATCGCGCAGCGCCCGCGCGATGATCTTGGCCCCACGGTCGTGCCCATCCAGGCCCGGCTTGGCGACAACCACCCTGATCCTGCGTTGCGCGAGCTCGCTCACCGGCTACCCGCCGATGGGCTCTGCAGGCGGCGCCCGCCACGCTGAAGGACCGCTGCCGTGGTGGCGCTCGCCGTGGCCGCCACGGCCAGGGCTCCGGCGAGCCTCAGCTTGAGACCGAGGCGATCAAGTCGCAGGATCTGCCAGCCCGCGTCGCGCGCCAGGCGCTCCAGCGCCGCATCGGGGTTCACGGCCACCGGGTGACCGACGGCACTCAGCATCGGCGCATCGGAGGCCGAATCCGAGTAGGCGTAGCAGGCTCCGAGGTCGAACCCCTCACGCGCCGCCAGCCTGGTGATCGCCTCCGCCTTGGCCGCGCCATAGAGGAAGTCCCCGGCCGGCCTGCCGGTGAAGACCCCGTCCTGCACCTCTGAGAGGGTCGAGCCGAGCGCGCCGTCGAAGGTCATCACACGCGCCAGGATCTGCGCCATGTCCTGAGAGGCGGCGGTGACGATGTAAACCGGGCGCCCGGCGTCCTGGTGTTCGTAGGCCAGCTTGAGCATCGTCGGGTATAGCCGCGGCAGGATGCGCCGCAGAGCATGCACGCCCAGACGCTCCAGGTCACGAACCCGCACACCCTCGAGCGAGCCCGCGATCCGGACACGCAGCGCCTGGGACTCATCGTCGCTGACACCACGCAGCCGGAAGCGCACATTCGCCACCGCATCACGCGCCAGCTGGCGGCGGCTGATCATCCCCGCGGCACGCACGACCCGCGCGAACTGGAAGCCCGAGGAGCCCTGCATCAGCGTCTTGTCCAGGTCGAAGAAGGCGGCGCCGCGCCCGGGCGGGCCGGCGCCATCACCTCCACGAGCCTCCGGCTCAGTCACCCTCGACCTCCAACAGCATCGCGTCGCCCTGCCCTCCCCCGGAGCAGATCGCCACGCAGCCGATGCCACCGCCGCGGCGCCGAAGCTCCAGCACCAGCGCACCGACGATGCGTGCACCGGAGGCGCCGATCGGGTGCCCGAGCGCGATCGCGCCGCCGTTGACGTTTACGCGCTCCTCGTCGATCCCGAGCATCCGGACGCTGTTGAGCGCCACCGACGCGAAGGCCTCGTTGATCTCCCAGAGATCGACGTCACCGGGCTGCAGGCCAACCTTCGCGAGCGCTGCGAGGGCGGCGTTGGCGGGTGTACGAGCGAGGTATGCGAACTCGTCGGCGACCTGCGCCTGGGCAATGACCGTCGCCAGCGGGCGACGGTCATTGGAGGAAGCCCACTCATCGCTTGCCAGCACGAGCGCTCCCGCACCATCGTTGACGCCGGGCGAATTGCCGGCCGTGTGCGACCCCTCCCTGCCGACCAGACCCGGGAGCTTGGCGAGCGTCTCGAGCGACGTGTCGCGGCGCGGCGCCTCGTCGTTGTCGACGGTGATCTCGCCCTTCCGGCTGCTGATCGTCACGGGGACGATCTCCTCGGCCATGCGTCCGGCGTCCATGGCAGCCACGGCGCGCTGGTGCGAACGCAACGCCCAGCGGTCCAGGTCGGGCCGCGTCAGCTCCAGCCGGTCGCCGATCTCGGTGGCCTCGTCGAACATCTGGCGACCGGAGAAGGGGTTCGTCAGCCCGTCGTGAACCATCGCGTCGAGCGCGGCCGCGTCTCCCATGCGGTAGCCGAAGCGCGCCTGCTTCAACAGGTAGGGGGCGCTCGACATCGACTCCATGCCACCCGCCACACCGAGCTGGAGATCCCCGGCGCGAATCGCCGAGTCGAGCAGGCCGACGGCCCGCACGCTCGAGGCGCACACCTTGTTGATCGTCTCAGACGAGACCTCCTTGGGAACGCCAGCCTTGATCTGGGCTTGGCGCGAGGGGATCTGTCCCTGCCCGGCCTGCAGGACCTGGCCCATGACGATGTGATCGACCTGCTCGCCCGAGACCCGCGCTCGTGCGAGCGCGCCACGGATCGCCGTGGCCCCGAGCTCGGTCGCGTCGACGCTCGCGAGCGCGCCGCCCAGCTTGCCGATCGGCGTACGCGCCGCGGACAGAATCACGGTCTTGGGCATCTCGCCTGTCACTCCTTCGCTCGAGGTATCTGCCGTCTCGACGGCGTACTCATCGTATTGTGCCGACATGGACTTCGAACTCTCAGAGGATCAACAGCTGCTGCGTGAGACGGTGCGCGAGTTCGCCAGGGGCGAGATCGCGCCGGTGGCCGAGCGTTTGGACCGCGACCACGAGTTTCCCTATGAGATCGTGCGCAAGCTGGCCGCGCTCGACCTGATGGGGATCCCCTTCCCGGAGCGCTACGGTGGCGCGGGCGGCAGCTCGCAGGACTACGCGCTCGTGGTCGAGGAGCTGACGCGGGTCGACTCGTCGGTGGCGATCACGCTCTGCGCGCACACGTCGCTGGGCACCCAGCCGCTGTACCTGTTCGGAACCGAGGAGCAGCGAGAGCGATACCTGCCCAGGCTGTGCAGCGGCGAGATCCTCGGCGCGTTTGGCCTCACCGAGCCGGAGGCTGGGTCGGACGCCGGCAACACGCAGACCCGCGCTCGCCTCGTGGACGACGAGTGGGTGATCAACGGCACCAAGCAGTTCATCACCAACGCCGGCACCGAGATCTCCGGGCTCGTGGTCATCACGGCGGTGACCGGGGACGGTGACGGCGATGGGCGGCGCGAGATCTCGAACATCGTGGTTGAGAACGGGACGCCGGGGTATGAGCCTGGGCCTCCCTACCGCAAGCTCGGCTGGCACGCCTCGGACACGCGACCGCTGTCGTTTGCCGACTGTCGCGTGCCCGCCGCCAACCTGGTGGGCGAGCGCGGACGGGGGCTCCCACAGTTCCTGCAGGTGCTGGACATCGGCCGGATCGGCGTGGCGGCGATGGGTGTCGGCCTCGCCCAGGGAGCGCTCGACGAGGCGCTCGCCTACGCCAAGGAGCGGCGTGCGTTCGGCCGCTCGATCGGCAGCTTCCAGGCGATCGGCGCCAAGCTCGCGAACCTTGCGACCGAGATCGAAGCGTGCCGCCTGCTCGTGCAGAAAGCCGCCTGGCTCAAGGACCAGGGGCGTGACTTCTCGCTGGTGGCGGCGCAGGCCAAGCTCAAGAGCGGCCGCCTGGCCGTGCACGCCGCCGACGAGGCGGTTCAGATCCACGGCGGCTACGGCTACATCGAGGAGTACCCGGTCGCGCGCTTCTACAGAGACGCGAAGGTGCTCACGATCGGCGAGGGGACCGATGAGATCCAGGAGCTGGTGATCGCGAGGGCGCTGGGGGCGTGAGCGGCCGCGGAGCGTGAGCGGCCCACGGAGCGTGAGCGGCCCACGGAGCCTGAGCGGCCCACGGCCCGGCGGCCGCGCAGGATCTTTGTGAAAAACCATGCAAGATCTTGCATGGTTTTTCACAAAGATCGCCCCGCCTTCGAGAAGATCGGCCCCACCTCGCCTCACCACCTGGCTGGCTCGCTCGCACGCACGCACCAGCTTGGCCGGCTCACACGCCGGCGCGCGGCGCTGAGCCAGCCGCCGGCGCGCGAGCGTCCAGGCCGGCGAGCAGCGCCGTCGCCGCGCTCGCCGGGTCGAGCCGGCGTGCGGCGACCTGCTCGAGCACGTGCTCCAGGCCCGGCTGCTCCCCGATCGCAGCCTCGAACCGGCGTCGCAGCTGCCGCGCGGCAAGCTCCAGTGCGGCGCGCCGCAGTCGCTCACGGCGCCGCGCGACGAGCGTGCCCGACGCGTCCAGGTGACGGCGGTGGGCGGTGAGCGCGGCACCCAGCTGCTCGACACCCTCCTCCGTCGTGGCGCGGGTCCGCAGGACCGGAACCCGCCAACCCGCACGCTCCCCCCCGAGCGCGAGCGCCGCCTTCAGCTCACGCACCGTGGCGTCGGCCTGGGCGTGATCTGATTTGTTCACGACGATCAGATCCGGGATCTCCATGATGCCGGCCTTGAGCGCCTGGATCGAATCACCCGCACCGGGCATGAGCACCAGCACCACGGTGTCTGCCTGGGCGGCGACGTCCACCTCCGCCTGCCCCACCCCAACCGTTTCGAGCAGCACGGGATCGCGCCCACCGGCGTCCATCAGGAGCACCGCGTAGAACGCCGCCTCGCTGAGTCCGCCCAGCGCCCCACGGCTGGCCATCGAGCGGATGAAGACCCCCTCGTCCAGAAAGTGGTCCGCCAGACGGATCCGGTCGCCCAAAAGTGCCCCCCGCGAGACGGGGGAAGAAGGGTCGACGGAGAGGACCGCGACAGCGCGACCGGCGGCGCGCTCCAGGCGCGTGAGACCCGCCAGCAGCGTGGACTTGCCCGCGCCGGGCGGCCCCGTGAAGCCCACCACGGTGGCCGCTCCGGTGTGCGGGTAGACCTCGCGCAGCAGATCCCAGCCGGCCTGGTCGCCGCTCTCAACCAGCGTGATCGCGCGAGCGAGCGCACGGCGGTCGCCAGCGAGCAGGCGCTCGGCGAGCTGCCGGGCGGGCGGCTCCGCGTCCGCGTTTGCGGAATCGGTCATCAGCGGGCATGATGACGCCAACCAGCGACGCACGGCGTTGACGACTAGCATTGCCGCGTGTCTACTCGCACCAGCGAGCAGGTCGACGGCGACAGCGAAGTTCACAGCCCCGCTTGGATTGCGGTCGCCCCGAGGGCGGCGCCGGGGCCGCTTCAGGGCGGGCCGGCCGCATTCGTCCGCTTCGCTCGCGCAAACCACATGCTGCACTGGCGCTACGCAGTCCTGTGCTCACGCTGGCTCTGGCTCAAGCTGCGCTGGCGCGGGCGCCTCGTGACCGACGGTCTGTGCTTCGTCCGCGGGGGCGTCAAGTTCGAGATCGGACGCGACGCGAAGGTTGTCCTGGGCCGCTGGTCATGGCTGGGTGACGCCTGCAAGATCCGCGCTCACGAGGGCGTGATCGAGATCGGCGCGAAATCGGTCCTTGGCCAGGAGTGCACGCTCTCCGCCTTCCAGCACATCTCGATCGGTCGCGACTGCGTGATCGCCGACCGCACGATGATGATCGACTTTGATCACTGCACGGCCGAGGTCGAGCGCCCGATCCGCGAGCAGGGGATCTACAAGCGTGACGTGCGGATCGGCAACAACGTCTGGATCGGCCACGGCGCCTGCGTCCTGCGCGGCGTGACGGTCGGCGACAACGCGGTGATCGGTGCCGGTGCAGTGGTGACCCGCGATGTCGAGACGGACGCGGTCGTCGGTGGCACCCCGGCCCGGGTGCTGCGCACCCGCAGGCATCCGCGGACGCTGCGCTATGAGTGACTCGGTCGGGCCCGCGCGGGCTTCGGCCAACCGCTTCCTACCAGCCGATCCGCTCGTCAGGCGCTTGGCGCTCCAGTCGCTGCTGTTCGCCACCGCTCAGGGAGCGTTCAACACAGGCAGCGCCGTGTTCTTCACCGAGGTCGTCGGGCTGAGCGCCTCGCGGGTCGGGCTCGGCCTGACGATCGCGGGCGTGGTCGCCTTCCTGGTGGCCTACCCGGCGGGCAAGCTCGTCGACCGCTTCGGGCCCAAGCGTCTCTGGGCGCTCGGCACGCTCTTGACCACCGCGACCTTCGCGTTCTGGCCATGGATGCATGGCTTCGAGGACTTCGTGCTGATCGGGATCGCCTTTGAGGTGGTGCGCAACGCTGGTGGGGCCGGTCGCAACGCCTACGTCCTGGACGTGCTGCCGGGGGACAAGCGCATCGCGGCCCAAGCGCACCTGTACTCGGCGATGAACGCGGGCTTCACGCTCGGCGCCATGATCGGCGGCGCGGCCCTGGCGCTCCACAGCCTCGAGGTGATCCGCTGGGTGCCGATGCTGTCGGTCGCGGTCGGCCTAGCCAACACCGTCGCGATCACCCGCCTGCCCAAGGCGCCGCACGACGTGCGCGCAGCTTCGCGCGAGCAGCGCACAGAGGAGCGGGCCACCACACCACGACCGGTCCGCAACCGCGGCTGGATCACGATGTCGTTCTTTGAGGGGATCGTGTGGACCAACCAGGTGCTGCTCACGATCGTGATTCCGCTGTGGCTGGTCCAGCGCACCGACGCGCCGCACTGGCTGCTCGCATGGCTGTTCGGCACCAACACCGTGCTGTGCGTGGTGCTGCCGAGATTCACCACACGCGGCGTGCGGACCGTGCGCGACGCGCTGCGCCGCGTGCGCTATTCGGCCGCCTTCTTCGTGCTCGCCTGCGTGGTCACGCTGTTCACCCACTCGACCGTGGGCCTGCTCACGGTGCTGATGGTCTGGCTCGGTCACGTCGCCGTGACCGGAGCCGAGCTGGCCGCCGGCTCCGGCGGCTGGGCCTTCCAGACGCAGCTGATGGACCCGCAACGCCGTGGCGAGTATGGCGGCCTCTCCGAGGTGGCTCGCACCGTCGGCAGCTTCTGGGCGCCGGCAGCGTTCACATTTGCCGTGATGCACTGGGGTAGCACCGGTTGGCTGGCGATCGCCGGCCTGGTCGTCGTCGCAAGCGCCGGGCTTCACCCCTCCGCGCGGATGGCGGAGCGATTCGCCGCCGCCAATTTCACGCCGGACCCGCGCCAGGCGACGGGAGCCGCCACGGCCAGCTGAAGCCCGGCGCACAGCAGACGCTAGGCGGCGCGTCCGATCGCGGACACCGCCAGCTGGTCGGCCAATTCGTTGAGCGAATGACCGATGTGGCCCTTGACCCAGTGCCAGCGCACACGCTCATGCCCGCCGACGGCAGCCTCGAGCTCGAGCCACAGCTCCTTGTTCTTGACCGGATCACCGGACGCCGTCCGCCAGCCACGACGCTTCCATCCCGCGAGCCAGGAGGTCATGCCGTCGTGCAGGTAGCGCGAGTCAGTGACCACGCACACAAGGGAACCGCGCGGAACCGCGCGCAGCCCCTCCAGCGCCGCCGTCATCTCCATGATGTTGTTGGTCGTCAGCGGTCGCCCACCGCTGAGCTCCTGGACGACCCCGTCCTCCCACTGGATCACCGCCGCCCAGCCCCCCGGACCGGGGTTGCCCTGGCAGGCGCCGTCGGTCCAAACAAGCACCTCGCCCGGAGCCGCCGTAGGCAGCTCTCCCGCCAGACGAACGGACTGGCGTCGCCTCGTAGCGGGCATGCACCGAGATTGTAGGCGCGTCTCCCGCTGTCAGTGACGCGACAGGCAGACCGCAGATATGCCAGCATGGACGTTCGTGCCCCTCTTCGGACGGCAGAAGGGTGCGGCGCCGCCCACGGCGGAGGAGCTGCACGCAGCCGAGGTAGACCTCGAGCGGATTCGCCGTGGCGGCATCCCGCTCGGCGCAGAGCAACGCCTCAAGCGCGTGGCTGGGGCCAGCACTCCCTTCTTCACGAGCGATCTGACGGCCAAGGAGTACGCGCTGGCCGACGCCTCCGGCCTGCAGCCGATCGCGCAGGTGATGGGCTCATCCGTTGTCCAGAAGGGCTTCATGGGCAGCCAGGGCATGTACACCGCTGGCGGCGAGCTGCGGGCGCTGGCGGAGCCGTGGAACATGGCCCGGGACCGGGCGTTTGACAGGCTTCGCCAGGAGGCGACACTGGCCGGTGCCGACGCCGTGATCGGGATCGACATCAACGCCGGCTCGCTGGGCGATGCCGGCAACATCGAGCTGGTCGTGTTCGGCACGGCGGTGCGCGACAACACGAAGCCGGCCGGTGGGCCCGGCGGGCCGGCGATGTGCACGCTGTCCGGCCAGGACGTGGACAAACTCCGCCGCATCGGCGCCGAGATCAGGGGCGTCGTGGGCCACACGACGGTGATCTCGACGGCGCTGGGACGCAACTCGGCCTGGGCGATGAGCGGCGGCGGCATGATGGGTGGCGGCGCCCGCATGAACGTGGAGATCACTGAGATCGCCCAGGGTGTCTACGACGCCCGCAACCGGGTGATGCTCGCTGTACGCCGTCAAGCCAACGAGGTGGAGGCCAACAACATCGTGGTCTCGACGCTACGCCACACGATCGAGCACTTTGAGTACGAGCAGCCGGGCGGCTACCGTGCCCACTTCTTCCATGTCACCATGAACATCCTCGGCACGGCGATCAGGCTCGGCGCCCGCCCGCCGCACCCGGCGCCGCTGGCCAGGCCGGTCCTGTCCGTCAACCTCGGCACTTAGCAGAAGGAGCAGCTATGTCCACCTATGATCCCCACAGCACCGAGGGCTTGGCGGCACACGCCAGCGAGCGCCTGCAGATGAACGCGCGTGGCCTGTTCACCTCGGACCTCTCCGTCAACGAGTACCTGTGCGTCGAGAAGGCCGGGTTCTCACCAGTCGGCCTGGTCGTCGGCTCGAGCATCTACCACGTCGGCTACCAGTTCGCGGGCCTGCGCCAGAGCCAGGAGCTGGACGTCCTGAGCCAGGCCATGTACAACGCCCGCGAGCTGGCGATGACACGCATGGAGGAGGAGGCCGACCAGCTCGGCGCCGACGGTGTCGTCGGCGTGCGCCTCGACATCGGGCGCTACGAGTGGGGTGCGGACATGGCCGAGTTCATCGCCGTCGGCACCGCGATCAAGCACAAGGAGGGCAGGCTGCATCGCGCGCCCAACGGGCGGCCGTTCACGAGCGACCTCTCCGGACAGGCGTTCTGGACGCTGATGCAGACCGGCAAGCGGCCCGTGGGGATGGTGATGGGCAGCTGCGTGTACCACGTCGCGCACCGCGGCATGATGCAGTCGCTCAAGCAGACCGGGCAGAACGTCGAGCTCGAGCAATACACCCAGGCGCTGTACGACGCACGCGAGCTGGCGATGGAGCGGATGCAGAAGGAAGCCGAGGCGATCGGCGACGGCGTGCTCGGGATCGTCGAGGTCAAACTGCACGAGAACAGCCACGGCTGGGGCAGCCACGTGATCGAGTTCTTCGCGCTTGGCACCGCCGTGGTCACCAACGAGCACGTCGGCGACGGCATGAGCCTGCCCGAGATCACGCCCGTCCTGGACATCAACGACTGACGCTCGCCGTAGGCGCCCGCCAGCCGCCCCGAGCCAGCCTCGACTCGCCCGCCGCAGCGCGCGCCCGACGGCCAGCCGTGCTCGTCCTCCTGCCCCCTTCGCGAAGCCAGGCAGCCCCCGCCGGCGGGCGTCCCGTCGCCCTCTCGAAGCTCGCCTACCCGAGCCTGCGCGAGCCGCGCGAGCGCCTGCTCGCGAGCGTCGATCCCGCGCTCACCCGCGCTCCGGCGGCACCTGCCGCCGACCTCTACACAGGCGTGCTCTACAGGGAGCTCGGCCTGGGCGAGCTGCCGTGGGACGGCGTGCTCATCGCCAGCGCCCTCTGGGGTGTCGTGCGTCCCGGCGACAGGATCCCGGCCTACCGGCTGGACATCGCCACCAGGCTGCCCGGCCTGGGCGGCCTCGCGGCTCACTGGCGCGAGCCGCTGCGCTGGGCGCTCCCCGACCGAGGCTTCGTCCTCGACCTGCGCTCCGGCGCCTATGCCGCCGCCTGGCGCCCCCGCCGCGCGAAGCTGCTCACGGTGCACGCGTTCCGCGAGGCACCGGACGGGAGCCGCACGGTGGTCACGCACATGGCCAAGCAGGCACGGGGCAGGGTTGCACGACTGGTGCTGCAGGCGGGCGCCGTCAGCAGACCCGAGGAGGTCGCCGAGATCGTCGCCGCCACCGGGCTCCGCGTCGAGCTCTCCGACGGCAGGCTCGACGTCATTCAGTGACGCTCAGGCTTCCGGTCGCGTCCGGCCAGCCCGCTGGCTGGCCGGCGCACAGCAGCCCCGCGTGGGACGGGCACGCCGCTACACGCGGGGCGAGCGCCGGCGCTACGACCAGCGGATCAGCCGATCGTGATCGTCAGGCCGCCGCCGCTCGAAGGCTTGCCGCGGTGGTGACGCCTGCGGCGCGGGCGCCGGTTCCGGTGACGGCGCGGAGCGGTCGCCACCGATGCGCTCGTGGACTCGAGCGCGGGGCGGACCGCAAAGAAGCGCAGCTCGTGCGCCCATGTGAAGGTGAGGCCGGCGGTGCTGTAGCCCGACAGGATCAGATACGCGAACGAGCCGCTGCCACCGGCCGCGGAGTAGCCGCCACCGGCCACCAGCGGCGCCGAGGTCTGATTCCAGAGGATGATGTCGCGGTGCCCCCAGCAGCCCGGCGACCCAGCCGATGGGCACGCGAGGTTGCTGTCGAAGCCGTTGGGGCCGTCGTCGTACATCCACAGGTAGTCGGCGGCGACGATCGAGCTCGCCCCTGCCCAGATGGCGCCACCACCGGCGAATGGCCCCGCCGGGAACGGGGGGTCGGTTTCATTGGCCGCTCCCTGGGCGGCGAGGCGGTCCAAGGACGAGCTGAGCCCCACGATCGGAGCCAGGCCACGATTGACGCGCTCCAGGTTGATCAGCACGAAGCCCTGCTGCACCGGCGTGAGCCTCTGCCAGTTCGTTGGCAGCACCAGTGAGCCCACGCCTTCACGCCCGCGACAGGCGTCGATGTTGGCGACGCTCCAGTAGCCGCTCACCGTCGCGGCGTGGTCGCAATCGGATGCCGGGTTCTGCGGTGGCAGGATCCCGGCCGTGGCCGCGTCTGCGACGGCGGTGGCGAGCAGCAGCGTCAGGGCCGTCAGGCAGAGGGCGAGCAGCGAGTGGATCCAAGGCCGGTTGCGCACTGCTCGTTATATCGGCAGTCGCGCCGGGAGGCGTAGCTGTGAGTGGCAACCTACGACACCGGTCCAGTTCAGCTCAACGGCAGATGGCCAAGAAGTCCAGCGCGCGGTACAGCGGCCGGCGCGCCGTCAGCTGAAAGTCGCGCGAGCTGATGCTCGCCGTGAAGCGCTCGTAGAACGGTGCCGTGAGCCCCAGGCGGCGATGGATTCGGTCCCAGCCGAGCGCGAGCGCGGCGTCGTGTGCCCGAAGCTTGCCGGCGTGATAGACGCCGTAGATCTCGACGGAGGCGAAGACCGACTCGCACAGCTCCCGGAACGCGTCCGCGCGGTACTCCCTCAGGTGCCAGGGATTGTCGGACTTCTCCGCGCCAGGGGGCGCGATCGTGAGCAGGTTGGGCGTCGAGATGTACGCGGTACCCCCGGGCGCGAGAAGACCACGCAGGTGACGCAGAGCATCATCCGGGTTGTGGAGGTGCTCGATCGTCTGCAGGAGCGTGACCGCGTCGCACATCGCCGGGCGCCCGTAACGCTCGAGCATCGCGCGCTCGAATCGCAGCCCGGGCTGCGTGTAGCGCAGCCGGGCGTGCTCGTGGGCATCCGGGTTGGCATCCACGCCGATCACCGTGGCGGCGCCGCGCGACAGCGTCGCGGCACCGTAGCCCTCGCCGCAGGCGAGATCAACCACGCGCAGGCCGCAAACCCGCGTGGCGATCCACTCGTACACGGCCAGATGCCTCCTGAACCAGTAGTTCTCGGCCGGGACGTCAGGTAGCGTCCGCTCTCCGGTCAGCGCCAGCGGCGGCACTCCAGCGGGCTGGTCGCGCTGCAGATGGAGATCGGCGACCACACGTGACACGGTAACGTCATGGTGCGATGCAGGCACTGCGCTCTGACGAGCAGATTCGCGAGGTCAACACGCGCTACCACGACGTCGCCGCGAGCGGCTATGACCGGAAGTGGGGCATCGACTTCGGACCGACCGGGCGCGCACAGGTGCTTGCCAAGGCACGCAAGGGGCTCGGCGCAAGGCTCGACCACGGCTTCGCCCGAGCCCTCGAGGTGGGTGCCGGCACCGGCTACTTCGGCCTTCACCTGACGCAGGCGGGCTTCATCGCAGAGCTCACCTGCACCGACATCTCCGCCGGCATGCTCGAGGCGCTGGGCGCCAACGCCGGACGGCTGGGCCTGGAGACCGTGCAGACGGTTCGGGCCGACGCCGAGCGGCTGCCGTTCGCCGATCGCAGCTTCGACCTCGTCCTCGGGCACGCCATCCTCCACCACCTCCCGGACCTGGACCGGGCGTTCGGCGAGTTTCGGCGAGTCCTGCGACCCGGAGGGCGGATCCTGTTCGCCGGCGAGCCCTCCTCGCTTGGCGACCGGATCGCGCGCCTGCCGAAGCGAGCCGCACTGCTGGCGGCACCGCTCTGGCGCCGGGCGCTGGGGGCCGCACCGATCGACACTCCGGATGACCAACAGCAACCGGCGGCCGGCGCCCACCGGCTCGAAGCGGAGGTTGACATCCATACCTTCACCCCCGGACAGCTCGAGCGTCTCGCGCGCGGCGCCGGACTGGTCGACGTGGACGTCCGCGGCGAGGAGCTGCTCGCCAACTGGTTCGGCTGGTTCAACCGCGGGCTGGAGGCGACTGCCGCGGACACGGACGTGCCGTGGTGGTGGCGGCAGTACGCGTTTCGCGGGTACCTGTGCCTGCAGAAGCTCGATCGTGCCGCACTCGAGCCGCACCTTCCGACCGGGCTCTTCTACAACCTGCTGCTCACCGGCGGGCGGCCAGAGGACAGCTGAGCGCCGTGTCCGATACGAGCGCGCGCGGGTTTCCGCTCTTTCCGCTGCAGATGGTGGTGCTGCCAACCGAGGTTGTGCCGTTACACATCTTCGAAGAGCGCTACAAGACGATGGTCGAGACATGCCTCGCATCGGAGAGCGAGTTCGGGATCGTCTGGCTGGCGGACGACGGCCTGCGTGAATACGGCTGCGCTTGCCGGATCGAGCGGGTCACCGAGCGCTTCGACGACGGGCGCATGAACCTGCTGGTGCGTGGCACGCGGCCGCTTCGCATCCTCGAGCGCGAAGGCGACCTCGCCTACCCGGCGGGGCTCGTAGCCTTCCCCGAAGATGTCCGCGAGCCTTCTCAGCAGGCGCTGCTCACGCTCGCTCGGCGGACGTACTCAGAGCTGGTTCAGAAGGCGACCGAGCGTGAGCTCAGCGATGCCGAGCTTGGCTCCCTTTCCGCCTACGAGATGGCGGCAACGGTTGACTTCGGCCTCGAGTCCAAGCAGACGCTGCTGGAGCTGCGCTCCGAGCAGGCGCGTCTACGCCTCGTCACACGCCTCTTTCGGGCCGCTCTCAAGCGGCTCGACTTCGTCGACCGCGCCCAGGCGCGCGCGCGCTCCAACGGCAAGGTGCGCTTCGGCTGAAGGGCATCGTCGCGCCTTCGGTGGTAGCGCACCCAGAGGGGCGACGTTTACGGAATGACGACGATGACCTTCGCCCGTGGCCCCGCCGCAGCCTGCGCAGCGGGATCGGCGGGAGCCACGATCGGGCTGTCGGCCTGCAGGACGTGCGCCAGCAGCTTGGCCTGCACTCGTGAGCCGACTGTGTACAGAACCTCGTAGCCCCCCGGGGCCGGGGAGTTCAGGTTGGACGCACCGAGCACGTCGATGTGCTTGGCACGGAGCGACCGGGCCAGCTTGCCCGCGGCCCCCTGCGTGGTTCCGGCGTTCAACACCACGACCGGCGCGCTCACCGGTGAAACGGAGGCCTTCGGACGCGGACGCGGACGCGCGGCACCCGTCGCGACGGCCACCACCACCCCGCCCCCGGCAAGGACGAAGGCGACGAGCGCCGCAAGCGCGAAGGTGGACACCGAGCCACGCTGGCGGTACACCGCTCTGTCGCTCTGGCTACCGAGCACGGCTCCCGCGCCGGCGCCCGCCCCCGCCGCCGCCGGCATCGGCGCGCCACCGGCGATCCGGGTCAGCTGCCCCTCCAGCGCGATGAGGTGATCGCTGACCCTGGTGGCAGCCAGACGCATGTCTCCGACCCTGGCGTGCCGACGCCACAGCAGCAGGGTGCCGCCCACCAGCGCGAGAACCGCCATGAAGCCACCCACCTCGCCGACCGTTTGCACCGGCGACGGGGCTGCGCTGGCCACGGTGACGGTGGCAGGCGGTGCCGTCTGATGCTGGACGTCCTTACGCACCGAACCGGCGGCCGCTCCGATCACAGGTGCGGTGCGCTCCGCCACCTCGAGCATCTGCGTATTGGTCAGACCCAGCGTGAGCGTGTTCTGCACCCAGTAACCGGCACCGTTGGCAAACCACGCGACCGTCTTGATGTGAGCGCCGTCGTAGTACACGTAGTAGGTCCGGCCGGCGAACTTGAACGACTGCGTCGGGCTGTCGAAGATCGGCGCCGTCAGCCACGTGGTGCCCTGCACGTCGTAGTACTGGCCCAGCAGGCCCGTGGAGAACACGGCCACATAGATCGGGTAGTTGTGCCCGCCCGGGGCTGGAACCGTGTAGCTGCGGAAGCGCGTCGGGTAGCCGAACCCGTTGTCAATCTTCACCGGCGGAACCTCAAGCGGGAACGAGAGGTGGCGAGCGATCGCCCTGGCGTTCGCCAACGTCGTCGCCGACACCGGCACGAGATCCGGCGTTGCCGTCTTGGAGGCCCGCACCCGCTTCGCCAGCCCCACGGTCGTGCGCTTCGCCGGTGGGATGCCGGTCCCGTAGAGGAACGAGTCGACGCTCTCGGTTATCTGCTGCGGCGAGGAGGTGACGCACGCGCAGTTGGTGGCGACGCCGAGGTTGGCCTGGAACTTCACCTGCCGCACAGGCCGGCTGGCCACCTGAATCAACGTCCCGATCAGGTTCTGGACGCCCTGCTGCGTGTGCAGCGAGGCGTCGGTCTGCACCAGGTGGCCGAAGATGTTCTCGAACTTGGCGATGTGGTCGATCAACGTCGGCCCGTACTGCTGCTTTACCTCGAGCAGGAAGTCCTGGTCGCGAGCGTCACGCTCGAGCGAGGTGTCGTCGTGGCGGTATGTCACGAACTGGAGGGCCTGGCGCCCGCACAGCTTCTGGTAGCCCGGCTGCAGGTTCACCTGGAAGTACTGTGGCCCGCCGGGCCGGTTCACGTGGAAGTAGCGGCGGTCGATCGTGCCGTAGACGCAACCCATCTCGTTCACGGCCTTGACGAAGTTGCCGAAGTCGATCTCCACCACGTGGTTGACCGAAAGCCCCGTCACCTGCTTGATCATCGACACCACCCGGTTGATCCCGCCGCACATCAGTGCGGCGTTCAGGCGCGTCGTCGTCAGACCGTTGCAGCTGGGGTTGAAGGTCACCTGCAGCTCGCGCGGGATCGACATCATCGAGATCCAGGGCTTGCCCGGGTCGATCCGGACCAGCAGCATCTCGTTGGCGTGCGGCACCACCGGCGTGGTGCTCGTGTGCAGGCGCTGGTCGTTGCCGATCAGCAGCAGCGTCTGGGGACCGCCGAACGGTGCCGGTGCCAGCGTGCCGTTGCTCAGCACGAGGCTCTTGCTGGAGCCGATCGCGTGCGTGAGCTGCGCGACCTGGGCGTTGACGAACACGACCGTCGTCGCGGCCGCCGCCACCACTACCGCGAACGCGGCCACGAGGACCCTCAACGGTGCAGGCAGGCGTCGGCCGTTCGCTCGCATCATCGACGATGATATTGGCCGTCGCATACGGCGCGTCTGAAGGACACCTACCGAGAACCTAAAGCGTGTGCCGCAGGCCGGTCAGACGCCGCGCGGGTCGCTGGTCCGCGCCGGCCCGCGAACCCGCGGCGGTCATCCGCGCGGCATGAACTCAGGTACCTCGAGCACATCCGCCAAGCGCGGGGCGTCCTGTCCGTAGCTGCGCTCGCCGCGACGCACGCGCGGCTCGCCCGTGGGCTCGACCAACCGCGGACGCGGGCGGGGCTCGTCGTAGCCGGTCGCGACGACCGTGATCCACACCTGACCGCCCTCGATCTTCTCGTCGACCATGGCGCCGAAGATGATGTTCGCGTCAGGATGGGCCGCTTCCGCAACCGCCCTGGCCGCCTCGTTTACCTCCCAAAGCGAGATGTCGGGGCCACCGGTGATGGACAGCAGGAGCGAACGGGCGCCCTCCACGCTTGTCTCGAGCAGCGGCGAAGCCACGGCCGCCTCGGCCGCCTCGATCGCGCGACGCTCGCCGGTGCCCATGCCGATCCCGAGCAGCGCGCTGCCCGCATCCGACATGATCGTGCGCACATCCGCGAAGTCCAGGTTGATGAGGCCGGGGAGCGTGACCAGGTCGGAGATCCCCTGCACGCCCTGGCGCAGGACGTCGTCGGCCACACGGAACGCCTCGACCATTGTCGTGTTGCGGTCGAGCACCGTCAGCAGACGGCTGTTCGGCACCACGATCAGCGTGTCGACCGCGTCCTTGAGCGCCTGGATGCCCGCCTCAGCCTGTTCCCGCCTGCGGCTGCCCTCGAACTGGAACGGCCGCGTGACGATCCCGACCGTGAGCGCGCCCAGCTCGCGGGCGATGTCTGCCACGACGGGCGCGGCGCCGGTGCCGGTGCCGCCACCGGCACCGGCGGCGATGAACACCATGTCAGCGCCGCGGAGCAGCGCCTTGATCTGGTCGTGCTCCTCCCGCGCCGCCTGCCTACCCAGGTCCGGGTTCGATCCGGAGCCCAGGCCGCGTGTGATGGCCTCGCCGATGTGCAGCGTGGTGCTGGCGGCCGAGGTCTGCAGCGACTGCAGGTCGGTATTGATCGCGATGAACTCGACGCCCTCGATGTCGGCTTCGATCATGCGGTTGACGGCGTTCACGCCTGCACCACCGACTCCGACCACGCGGATCACCGGCCGCCCGACCGGACGCAGCGAGCTGAGCGCCGGCTCGAAGTGGGACTGGGGACGCGCGTACACGTCGGGTGGCGCCGCGGTGGGCTGCTTCCGGTCAGCTTCAGCCGGAGGATCCATCAGGCTCGCTGGAATGTCCGCCGCAAACGCCAGCTCCAGGCGCTCCTGCGGGGATGGAACGCCCGGGAGTCGCGGCTGACCTGTGCCGACGCCGTGCTGCGCCGGTGCGCCCAGAGGCGCGGACGGCGCCAGTGAGGGGTGCGGCAGCGCCCGCGGCGGTGCGGCCGGCTCCGGTGCGGCCGGCTCCGGTGCGGCCGGCCTTGGCGCGGCCAGCTCCGGCGCGGCCGGCCCTGGTGCGGCCGGCTCCTGGGCCCCGGCGGCCGCCTGCGCAGGCTCCGTTGGCGGCTCCGTGTCCAGTGCAGTCTTGCGGAACAGCTGCGAGAGCGGCCCTTCGCGCATACTCGCGCGCTTAGCGGTGGGCATTGGCCAGGACCTCCTTAGCGAGCTGACGGTAGGAGTGCGCCGCGATCCCGTCGGGATCGTATTTGAGCACGGACATGCCTTTCACCGGAGCCTCGGCGAAGCGCACGGTCTTGCGAATGCGAGACGCGAACACACGGTCGCCGAAGTTCTCCTCCAGGAGCTCGATCGCCTCCTTGGCATGCAGCGTGCGGGTGTCGACCATGGTCGGCAGGATCCCCTGGATCTCGACGTTCGGGTTGAGGTTTTCGCGGATCATCGCCAACGTGTTCTGCAACTGGATGAGCCCTCGCATCGACAGATACTCGCACTGCACGGGGACGATAACCCGGCTGGCGGCCGTCAAGGCGTTGATCGTCAGCAGACCGAGACTCGGCGGCGTGTCGATGAAGCAGTAGTCGTAGTCCTCGGCGACCTCGCGCAGAGCCCGTTCCAGCGAGCGCTCACGTCCGATCATCGTCGACATGGCTATCTCAGCCCCGGCGAGATCGATCGAGGCGCAGGCGACATCGACCTCGCGCTTGTGGATCACCTGACGGATCGGCATCTTGTGGACGAGCACGTCGTACATCGACTCTTTCAGGTTGTCCGGGTCGATCCCCTGGGACATGGTCAGGTTGCCCTGGGGGTCCATGTCGCAGCAGAGGACCCGGTAGCCCTCCTCCGCGAAAGCCGCGGCAAGGTTGAGCGTGGTGGTGGTCTTGGCGACGCCGCCCTTCTGGTTGGCGAACGCGATCACCTCGAGGCTGGCCGTCACGGGCGCTCCTCCAAATGCGGGCGGGTTGCTGACAGACGCATACGCCGCCTGTATTCGCAGCCTGTCGCACGATTCCTGCATCCGTCCGGGGGGCCGTGGCGAACCGGAGCCGCCGCGGCCACTCGGCTATGTTCCAGGCGTGCTGGAACCCGCGCTGCTCAGCCGCCACCTGATCTTCATAACCGGCAAGGGAGGCGTCGGCAAGACGACCGTGGCCCTGGCGCTGGGCCAGGCCGCCGCGGCGTCGGGTCGCAGAACGATCGTGGCCGACCTCCAGGGGGAAGGCGACGCGCGCGAGGAAGAGCTCGCGCCGGGCCTGATGCGCGTATCGATAGACCCGCAGTCGGCCATGGAGGAGTATCTGACGGTCAAGGTGCCGTCGCCGGCCGCCCAGCTGCTGCGTCAGAGCCACCTCTTTGCGGCCTTTGCGATGGCGACTCCGGGCATGCGGGAGCTGCTGTCCATCGGCAAGCTCTGGGAGCTGGCCCAGCCGCAGCGCCGCACAGCGAATGCTCAGGCATACGATCTGGTGGTGGTGGACGCGCCGGCCTCCGGCCATGGCGCGGCGCTGCTCCGCGCCCCCCGGACCTTCGCCGAGATCGCCCGTGTCGGGCCGATCGCACATCAGGCGCGCACGATCGCGGATACGGTCTCGGACCCGGACTTCACAGCCGTGGTCGCCGCCACCACCGCCGAGGAGATGCCGGTCACCGAGACGCTCGAGCTGCGCGACTCCCTGCGCCGCGGCGCCGACCCCCTGGACCTCCACGCGGTGATCCTCAACGGCCGTTACCCGCGCCGCTTCAGCGACGGCGAGGCGCACGCCCTCCAAGCGCTCCGAGACCGCAGCCAGACGCCCGCTCAGCTGCGCCAGATGCTGGACGCAGGCCTCGCCGAACACGCTCGTGCGCACCTGCAGGAGCAGCAGGAGCAGCGCCTGATGTCGGCCTTCCCGGACGCAGTGATCACCCTCCCCTACCTCTTCGAGCCTGCACTGGAGCTACCGCAGCTCTCGCTGCTCGCCGCCGAGTTGCGCGCGCAGATCGCCGGAGCCGGCGCATGAGCACGGCTGCTGGTCACGACCAGGGCGATGCCGCACAGCTGCTCGCCGGTCGCCGCATCTGCGTCTGCGTGGGCGCGGGCGGCGTGGGCAAGACTACTACGGCTGCCGCGCTGGCGATCGGCATGGCGATGCGCGGCCTGAAGGTGGTCGTGGTGACGATCGACCCGGCCAGGAGGCTGGCCAACGCGCTTGGGCTGGAGAGCCTCGACAACGAGCCCCGGCGCGTGCTCGGGGGCGAGCGCAGTGATGCTCGGACCGCGGCGATGCCGGAGATCAGCGGGGAGCTGTGGGCGGTGATGCTAGACCCCAAGCGGACTTTCGACGAGCTGATCGATCGGGTTGCGCCGACGCCGCAGCGCGCCGCAGAGATCAAGCGCAACGGCGTCTACCGGCAGCTGTCGGGCGCCGTTGCCGGTTCACAGGAGTTCACGGCCATAGAAAAGCTGTATGAGCTCGCCGAGGACGACTACGACCTGCTTGTGCTCGACACCCCCCCGGCCCACAGCGCCACCGAGTTTCTGAACGCACCCGGGCGCCTGACGGCATTCCTCGGCGGCGGCGCACTGCAGACGCTGCTGCGCCCCACCGGGCTGGGGATGCGCCTGCTCGGCATCGGCGCATCGCCGCTGCTGGCCGCGCTGCGGCTCGTCACCGGCGTAGACCTGCTGACGGACCTGACCCGCTTCCTGACGCTGATCGGCGGGATGACCGGCGAGTTCAGCGCGCGCGCGGCGAGAGTGGAGGCTTTGCTGCACGCGCAGACAACGGGATTCGTGCTCGTCACCACCGCCCAGACTCACCCGGTGCAGGAGGCGATCTGGTTTCGCGATACGCTGCGCGCGAGCAGCATGCCCTTCGCCGGCACGATCGTCAACCGGGTCGCACCTGTGGTGGCGCCGTCGACGCAAGCTGTCGGGGAGAGCCCTCTGCCAGCTGCCCTCGCGGATCGTCTGCTGGCCTGCGCCGAGGACCACGCGATCCTTGCCAACCGTGACCGGGCGAACGTCGCGCGCCTGCGCGAGCGGTTCGGCGACGAGCCGCTCTTGATCGTTCCCGACCTGGACGAGCGCCTGACCGATGTGGACGGGCTGGTCATGATCCAACGCGAGCTCTTCCGTGTCTGAGGCCGGCAAAGCTGGGCTGATGGCGGTGGACGCGGCGCTGGCCGCGATCCTCGCGCAGGCGCAACCGCTCCCGGCTGAGACGGTGTCGCTGACCCACAGCCACGGCCGTTACCTCGCGGTCGACGTGGCTGCGCCGCTCGACCTGCCGCCGTTCCGGGCATCGGCGCTGGACGGCTTCGCCGTGCGGCACGCCGACACTCCCGGCCGGCTGCGCATCGTCGGCGAGTCCGCGGCCGGAGCGCCGTACGGCGAGCCGCTCGGCGCGGGCGAAGCCGTTCTGATCTCCACCGGGGCGGTGGTCCCGGACGGCGCGGATGCGGTCGTGCCAGTCGAGTGGGTTCCCGACGCCGGCGGCGAGACGCTGCTGGTGCCGGAGCGGGTGAACGATCAGAACGCCATCCGCGCGGCCGGAAGCGATGTCAGACAGGGCACCGTGACGCTCGCGCGCGGCACCCGCATGAGCGCCGTCCACATCGGCACGGCGGCGGCACTGGGGCTCGGCCGGCTGCTCTGCGGCCGGCCCCCGAGCGTCGCGGTGCTGGCCACCGGCAGCGAGCTGCGCCAGCCTGGAGACAGGCTCGCTCCGGGGCAGATCTACAACTCAAACGCGCCGATGCTGGCGAGCGCGCTGGCGACGGCCGGCGCCTCCGTGACGCTGCTGGCGGCGGCAGCCGACACGCAAACGGAGCACCGTGAGGCGGTGGCGCTCGCGCTCGAGCACGACGTGATGGTCAGCACCGGCGGCGTCTCGGTCGGCGGCCACGACCTGGTGCGAGAGGTGATGGCCGAGCTGGGCGTGCACGAGCTCTTCTGGCGGGTTGCCATGAAGCCGGGCAAGCCGCTCAGCTTCGGCGTCCGAACACAGCCGGACGGCCGCCGTACGCTCGTCTTCGGCGTGCCCGGCAACCCGGTGTCGGCGCTGGTCTGTTTCGAGCTCTTCGTGCGGCCGGCGGTGGCGGCGCTCCAGGGCGCGAGGGACCCGGGGCCGCACTACGCGCCCGGCACCCTGGCCTCGAGCATTCGCCGTGACCCTGGTCGCGATCAGCTGATCCGCGTCCGGCGTGCCGCGGGCGGTGCGCTCGAGCCGCTGCGGGGGCAGCAGTCACACCAGCTGGCCGAGCTGGCCGGCGCCGACGGACTCGCGCGGATCCGTGCGGGTGCCGACGAGCTGGCCGCCGGCACCGTTGTCGATTACCTGCCGCTGCGCTGAGGCCGAACCGCCGCCGCATCAGCTGAGGCGACCGGCGAGAGCTCTGCGACGCCGCTCACGAGCAGCTGCCACACCACCTGCGCAGACAGCTCCCGGCAGGCGGCCGGCGAGCCGTCGGGCAGCAGCTCGCCGGCGAGCGCCAGGATGTCGGGAGCGGCTGTTGGGCCGGCCGAGAGCCGGCCCAACAGCCGCTCCCGAAGCCGTTCACGCTGACCGCGCTCATCCCCCGCAAAGGGTGCGGCAACGCGCGCCCGCGCATGCTCGCGGGCAGCGGCAAGCACACGCGCGGTGACATCCTTCGCGGTGCGCTCGGCGTTCTGCCAGCCGCGCCCGAGCGCCAGCTGGTCGGTGCGCAGCACCGCCCCCTCGTAGACCGTGAGCTGCGTCTCGCGCGGGGCGAACTCGTGGCCCTCGACCGAGAACTCCTCACCGGCGAGCAGCGGCTCGAGGAACCCATGCCAGAGCTCGGCATCGCCGAGATTGAAGCGGCGGACCACGTGCATCCCCATCCGGAGCTCGGCGTGAAACATGCGCCGCACCCTACAGCGCGGAGCCTGCGACCGTCACACCAGTGCAGCGTCCAGCTCCTCGACGGCTTGGCCGAGGAGCTCGTCGGCGACGGTGCACAGGTCGGCGTCCAGATGCCCGCACAGCACGTCCCGCAGGATCGCGCGCAGATTGTCGGCAAGCTCGACGGCGAGCTCCATGCCCTCGGACCCGTCCGAGACCATGCCCGTGATCACCGAGCGCTCGAGCGCGATCGCCCGAGCCGCCCGCGCGGCCGCCGCGGCCCGATCACCAGGACCGGCGCAGATCATCGCCAGTCGCTGAGCGAGACGCCCGCTCGCCGGCCCTTCCGGCTCCAGCAACGCCCGCAGCGCCAGCAGATGGTCGCTCAACGCCTGGTACGGCGTCGCGCGCTCGCAGCCCATCTCAAACCGAGCGAGCGCCCAGGACAGCTCGCCGGCTCCCGAGCTGTCGAGCCCGTGCCCGTGCGCGGAGCCCGGCAGCCGGCGGCCTATCAGGCTGCAGAAGGCGCGCAACTCGTCCTCGGCGGCCCGTGGGATCAAGGTCAGTTGCCGTGAGCGACCACCGGTGCCGATCGCGACCGGGGACCAGGCTCCGGAGTCGACCCGCGAGTAGCCGACGGCACTCAGCGCGAAGTCGCCGCGCTCGAACAGGCGCAGCGCTGTGAGCACGCGCTGGAAGCGCGCACGGGCAAAGGCGACCGACGGTCGCGCGTCGCGCTCATGCGCCACCCGCGCGACCAAGAGCAACGGCGGCTGCGCGGCATCGGCCAGCTCGGCGGGTGCGGCCGCCAGGGCGCCGGCACGCTGCAGCGAGACCCCGTCGCCCAGCGCCAGCTCATCGGTCTTGGGGTCCAGGTCGATGCCCAGCACGGCGACCACGACCTCCGTGACGTGGCGACCCTCATAGATCGCCTGCTCCAGCTCCTCGTAGGCGGCGCTGAAGCGCAGCTCGTCGACCGCGAAGTCGGTGCGCTCGCAGAACACCCGGGACAGGAATCGAAGGACAACGGCCACCGCCCGCTCGCGGGGCTGCTCCGGCACGAGGTCGCGACCCGCCATGCTGCGCAGGTACAGGTCGAGGCCGCCGACGCCCGCGAGCGTCCTGACCACCGGCAGGAAGCTGGGGAGCTCCGTCAGCAGGCCGAGACGCTCGCCGATGTAATCCCCGGTGAGCGGCCTGTAGCAGTAGAGCGCGGGGCGCCCCCGGTGTGTCTCAGCGCTGGAGATGACATCGAAGCGAACCTCGTCGCCACTTGCCACCGCGCGGTCCAGACGGATGCCCGCCGCGACCGTGAAGGCCTCGAGCAGGCCGTGAAGAGTCGGGTTTCTCACGCCCTGCTTGTTCGGCAGCGGCGACCCGCGTCCTGCCCGTGAGATGGTGGTTGCAGCTCAGCCGGCCGGCGGGCGGGGCGCGAGTCAGGACGCAGCCAGCGCGGCCAGCCGCCACCCGGAAGCCACGTCGTCTGTGTCGGGCGGCGCCTGCTCGCACTCACCACCCAGCCACCGCAAGCCGTAGGCGCGCATGTCGTCGATCAGCGGCACGAGCGCCCTGCCCTTCTCGGTGAGCGCATACTCAACCCTCGGAGGCACCTCTGGAAAGGTCGTGCGGGCCACGATCCCCTCCTCTTCGAGCGCCCGCAGCCGCAGCGACAGCGTGCGCGGACTGATGCCCGCCAGCGCCCGCTCCAGCTCGCAGAAGCGCGAGTGACCTTCGGCCAACTCCTTGACGAGCAGCAGGGTCCACTTGCCGCAGACCACCTCGGCGGTTCGGCAGACGGGACAGGAATCTGGAGAGGACATCGCTCGAAGCCAGAGTCTAGCGCTCGCTTCAGACTCTGAAGCGAGCGCCAACGCGTCCAGCCGGCGGCGCTAGGCGACGTCTCGCAGCTTCTGCGCCTCGGCGAGCGACTGCAGCTTCTTGAGCGACTGGTTCTCGATCTGGCGGATGCGCTCGCGGGTGACGTTGAACGTCCGCCCGACCTCGTCCAGGGTCCGCGGATGCTCACCGCCGAGGCCGTAACGGAGCTCGAGCACGCGGCGTTCCCGGTAGCTCAGGTTCTCGAGCGCCTCCCGCAACGCCTCCTTGGTGAGGATCTCGGCGGCGCGCTCATACGGCGACTCGGCGCGCTCGTCGGCGATGAACTGGCCGAACTCGGACTCCTCCTCGTCGCCGACGGGCTTCTCGAGCGAGACCGGCGCCTGCGCCGAGCGCTTGATCGACTCGACCTCGTCGGGCTCGATCCCGGTCACCTCTGCGATCTCCTCGGCAGTCGGCTCACGGCCGAGCTCGGTCACGAGCTTGCGTTCGGCACGGCCGATCTTGTTGAGCTTCTCGACCACATGCACGGGGATGCGGATCGTGCGCGCCTTGTCGGCCAGCGCCCGCGCGATCGCCTGGCGGATCCACCAGGTCGCGTAGGTTGAGAACTTGAAGCCCTTGCGATAGTCGAACTTCTCGGCCGCGCGCACGAGACCGAGCGTGCCCTCCTGGATCAGATCCAGGAACGGCAGGCCCTGGTTGCGGTAGTTCTTCGCGATCGAGACCACCAGACGGAGGTTGGACTCGACCATCTTCTGCTTGGCATCGAGGTCGCCGCGCTCGATCCGCTTGGCCAGGTCGACCTCTTCCTGGGCAGTCAGCAGGCGCACTTTGCCGATGTCCTTCAAGAACAGCTGCAATGAGTCGGTCGTCATGTCCGGCTTGAGGTCGAGCGCCCCCTTGGCCCGGCGGCGGCCGCGCTTGTCGGGAGCGCGCTCCACCTCCGCCTCGGCGATCGCCGGATCGACCTCCTCGACGAGCTCGATCTCCGCGCGCTCGAGGAAGCCGTGCAGCTCCTCGATATCGGTGTCGTCGAGGTCCAGTTCGGCGACCGCGCCGCTGATCTCCGAGAACGTGAGCACGCCAAGCTGCTGGCCGCGGTTGACGAGTGCCTTGATCTCTTCGAGTTCCTGCAGTTCCGCTACTGACATCTGGTTCCGTTTCCGTCGTGTTCCCAGCGGCCGAGCCGACCCCGACCGCTCGAAAGGCGGCGGCGCCCGCGTCGCGGCGCGCAGCTCACCCACTCAACCATGCGGCAATCTTACTTCGGCCGCACCCACTCATCCACTAAACGGCCGACAGACTGGAGACCTGTAGCCGTTCGCGGTGTGAGCAGACGCGCATCAGTCATCCTGCTGAAATATCGCAGGTCCGGCCGCGGACCGGTGCCGGCCGGTCACGGCAGCGCGGTGATGCACAATCGGCTGGTGAAGACGGCCGTCACCTCACTCTGCGCGCTGGTCGCCTGGCTGCTCGTGCGTGACCACCGCCGCCGCGGCCTGCCGGGGCGCGCGTCGATCGTCTCGCCCCGCCACAGCACACGGGTGGCGGAGGACGGTTCGGTCCATTCGCTCCAGTCGGCGCACCTGGAGCTCCCCAGCGGGCGGCTCGAACAGCTCTGGAACCCCGCTCAGCTCGAGAACCTGGGCCGCACCTACTGGCGCTTCCTGACGCGCGCCACGCTCGGCATCGTCCGCGTCATCTACGGTGAGCACGAGCGCAGGGTCGTGCTGCTCACACGCCCGCTCACGCTGTTGCGCTTCGAGCCGCCCAGCTACGTGATCGAGCGCGACCACGCGAGCATCAACTGGGCGATCCACGACGGCCTGCTCGTCTCTCACGCCGGCCGCGGCAGCGGCTATCTGACGATTCGCGTGACACGCGGGGCCGATGCGGGCGAGCCGGCCAGCCTCGACGTGGACGTCGAGGTGGCGAACTTCTACCCGTCCATCGCCTCTCGGCTGGGCACGCCGGTCTACCGCGCGACCCAGGCGATCGTGCACGTGCTGGTCACGCACGCGTTCCTGCGCTCGCTCGCCCGTCTGCAGCTTGCCCAGTCTCGAGTCGGCCGCCTCCGTGGCCACCGCTGAGGGCACCTCGAGGGGCGCCCGGCACGGACGGACCCGCGCGCTTCAGATGTCGAAGCCGACGTTCAGCTCGCGCAGCTTGGCGCGGTCGTGGCGCGCACTGATCCGGCGCACCGTGCCCGAGCGGGTGCGCATCACCAGCGACTCGGTCGTCGCTACGCCGCCGCGCCCATAGCGCACGCCCTGCAGCACGTCGCCGTCCGTGACCCCAGTCGCGGCGAAGAACACATGGTTGCCCCTGACCAGGTCGTCCTTGGTCAGCACCCTGCCGAGCTCGTAGCCGGCCGCTGTTGCACGCGTGCGCTCGTCTTCGTCGCGCGGCCAGAGACGCCCGAGGATCTGGCCTCCGAGACATTTGATGGCGGCCGCCGAGATCACACCCTCGGGCGTCCCACCGATCCCCCAGAGCAGATCGACCGGCGAGTTGTCGGAGGCGGCGAGCAGACAGGCAGACACGTCGCCGTCGACGATCAGACGTACGCGCGCGCCGGCCGCGCGCACCGCCTCCATCTGCCGGTGATGACGCGGGCGGTCGAGCATCACCACGGTCAGGTCGCGAATGCTCGATCCGCGCCGCTCCGCGACCAGTGCCAGCGTCTCGGTCAGCGGCCGCTCCAGGTCCAGAAGGTCCGCGATGTCAGGCCCACCGGCGAGCTTCTCCATGTACACGCAGGGCCCGGGGTCGAACATCGCGCCGCGCTCGGAGAGCGCGATCACGGTGAGCGCGCTCGGCATCCCCATGGCGGTCAACCGGGTCCCCTCGACGGGGTCGACGGCGACGTCAACGAGCGGCGGCGTGCCGTCGCCGACGCTCTCACCGTTGTAGAGCATCGGCGCCTCATCCTTCTCGCCCTCGCCGATCACGACGACACCGTCCATGGCGACCGTGTCGAGCACCTGCCGCATCGCGTCCACGGCGGCCTGGTCGGCCGCCTCCTTGTCGCCGCGTCCGATCTGACGCGCGGCGGCCAGCGCCGCCGCCTCGGTCACGCGCACCAGCTCGAGCGCGAGGTTGCGGTCCGGCTTGATGGATTTGTCGGGTTGCATGCACGTCAGGCTACCGTTCGCCCCCGTGGATACCACCCCCTACCGGCAGCTCGTCCCCCGGGGAGCCGGCACCGACGCCCTGGCCCACGTGCGCGCGCTCGCCTGGCCGGAGCCTGCCGGCGACAGTGAGCGCCCGTACACGCTGGTCAACTTCGTGACCAGCCTGGACGGTCACAGCACCATCGGCTCCGACTCACGCGGGCTCTCGGGCGGCGCCGACCGGGAGCTCTTCTACGCGCTGCGTGAGCGCGCCGACGCCGTGCTGGTCGGACCGGGCACGCTCGCGGCCGAACGCTACAAACGGATGCTGCCGGCCCGCGAGCGCCGCGCGCGCAGGCTGCTGGAGGGCCGGCCGGCGGAGCCGCTGCTGGTGACCGTCAGCCGCAGCGGCCGGGTGGCGCTCGATCTGCCGCTGTTCAACGAGCCCGAGGCGCGCGTCCTGACCTTCGCGCCAGCCCCTCCGGTCGCGGCCCGCTTGGCCGCGACCGTCGCCCAAGCGCCGCCGGCGCCGCTGGACGCCGTGCTGCGGACGCTGCGCCGCGACCACGGCGTGCGGCTGCTCGTGTGCGAAGGCGGTCCGACGCTGTTCGGCGCGCTGCTCGCAGCGGGGCTGGCCGACGAGCTCTGGCTGACGCTCGCGCCCCTGCTGGCGGGGGGAGCGTCAGGTCCGGCGGTGGTCAGCGGACCACCGCCGGAAGGACCCGCGCAGGCGACGCTGATGGGCGTGCTCGAGCACAGCGGGACCCTGTTCCTGCGCTACAGCCTGCGGGCGGCGAGGACCTAGTGTAGTGTCTCGCAAATAGGTGGGGTTTATGGTAGGATGGTGTATGCGCTCTCCTACTGCTGCTATGCCGCTGGCCGAGGGCCAGCGAGAAGTGCTCGGCAAGCTCGCCCGGTCACAGACCGCCAAGCATCGTGACGTGCAGCGCGCCAAAGCGTTGTTGCTGGCCGCTGATGGTGTCGCGAACACACGGATCGGGGCGCAGATCGGCGTCTCGCCAACGACTGTTGTCAACTGGCGCGCCCGGTTTGCGCAGGACGGGCTGAAGGGTCTGGGGGTCGTTCGTGATGGCCGCGGCAGGCGTCCCTCGATCGCGCCTGAGAAGGTCGCGGAGATCGTTGAGTTGACGTTGCATGAGAAGCCCGTGGGTGAGACGCACTGGTCGTGCCGGTCGATGGCCAGACGGGCCGGCGTGTCACCGGCGAGCGTGCAACGGATCTGGTCGGCCCGCAACATCCAGCCGCATCGTGTGAAGACGTTCAAGCTCTCAAACGACAAGCGCTTCGAGGAGAAGCTCGTCGATGTCGTCGGTCTGTACCTGAACCCGCCTGAGAACGCAATCGTCCTGTGCATGGACGAGAAGTCCCAGATCCAGGCGTTGGACCGCACCCAGCCGTCGCTGCCGATCAAGCCGGGCAGAGCCGGAACGATGACCCACGACTACAAGCGCAACGGGACCACAACGCTGTTTGCCGCGCTGGACGTGCTAACCGGGTCGGTGATCGGGCAGTGCCTGCCCCGTCACCGCCACACCGAGTTTCTGAAGTTCCTGCGCAAGATCGACAAAGAGGTCCCCAGCGGCCTCCAGATCCACATGATCCTCGACAACTACTGCACCCACAAGCACGAGAACGTGACCAAATGGCTGGCCAAGCACCCCCGCTTCCACCTGCACTTCACCCCGACCTCGAGCTCGTGGTGCAACATGGTCGAGCGGTTCTTCGGCAAGCTCACCGACAAAGCGATCCGCCGCGGCGCTTTCCACTCCGTACCCGACTTGATCGCAGCAATCGAGAGCTACCTCCAGGCCAACAACGACAACCCCCAACCGTTCGTGTGGACCCAAACCGCCGAGCAGATCCTGGAGAAAGTCCGACGCGGTCGCCTCACCCTCGAACAATCACCAACTAAAACCGAGACACTACACTAGCGCGCGGCGAGTGCACGCGCTTGGCCGGCCCTCTCGACGACCCAAGTCACCGATCGGCCGGTGCAGCTGCGGCGCCGGCAGGTGGCCGGCACGCCGGCTGGCGTCGGCTCCGGGGCGCCCTGCTCAGTCGTACTGAATCAGCGAGTGCACCTGGTAGCCAGCGAGTGCCCTGCGCCCCTCGAAGTGCCTGAGCTCGACCAGGAAGACACACGCGAGCACCTCACCCCCCAGCCGCCCAACCAGCTCGGCCAGCGCCCTTGCGGTCCCGCCGGTCGCCAGCAGGTCGTCGTGGATCAGCACCCGTGCTCCGCCGGCAAAGGCGTCGGCGTGCATCTCCAGCGCGTCGATGCCGTACTCGAGTGCGTATTCGGCGCTGACCGTCTCGTGGGGCAGCTTGCCGCGCTTGCGAGCAGGCACGAAGCCGGCGTGCAGGCCGCGAGCGAGCGCGCCGCCGAGAATGAAGCCGCGCGCCTCGGCGGCGACCACGAAGTCGACCTCGAGGTCGCGCGCATACCTGGTCAGCCTGGTGATCGACGCGTCGAGCGCGCGCGGGTCGAGCAGCAGCGGCGTGATGTCGCGGAAGAGGATCCCCGGTGACGGGAAGTCGGGGATGTCGCGGACGTAGCTGCGCAGGTTGACGCCGTCCTCGTGCGCGCCCGCCGAACGTGAGTTTGACTCAGGTGGCAATCTTGCGCAGGTCGCGGATCAGGAGCAGATGCTTGAGATGAGTTGTCACCGACGCCAGGTTCTCGAGCGCCTCCACGGCCTCCTTGCGCCGCTCCGGGTTGCGTGAGCGCAGGGCCGGCGCGAGGATGCTCTGCAGCAGCTGTGCCTCGCGGTCGGCTGAGGTGCGAAACACCCTCAGGTTGCGCCCGCCGACGCCGTAACGGGCGAGCTCGGAGACGGCACGCACGATCTCCCGTTCGGTGTCGTCAAAGTAGCGCGTGCCGGCCCGGACCTCTCCCTTGATCACCCCGAACTCCACCAGCTCGCCAACCAGCTTCGGGTCAGCCCCGGTCTCCTCGACGACTTCGTCGACCGAGTAGAGCGAACCGGGGTCGCGGCTCACCGACGCGCGACGCAGCGTACGCGTGTCGCTCACGGGTGTCATCTCCCGCTCGTTACGCCCGCCTGCCAGCTCCTGACGAATCACGCGCAGCGGCAGGAACTCGTCGCGCTGCAGTCTCAGGATGGTCCGCAGCCGCGCAACGTCGTCGGGCGTGTAGAGCCGGTATCCCCCCTGGGTCCTGCGCGGCGTGAGCAGCTTCTGATCCTCCAGGTAGCGGATCTTGGAGATCGAGATGTCGGGAAACTCCAGCTCGAGCGCCTTGCAGACGGCGCCGATCGTCACCGCCTTTGCCCGTACCGGTGCGCTGCCGGGAGGCGGGGCCTGCGCCAGGTCCAGCGGGACCTCCAGTGGTTCAGCGGCCATCAGTGCCCCAGGAACGCGAGCTTGTATTTGCCGATCTGGAGCTCATCGCCGTCGTTCAGGCGTTGCGAGTCGATCCTCCTGCGGTTGACATAGGTTCCGTTGAGCGAGCCGCAGTCGTCCAGGTAGTAGTGCTCTCCGCGCTTGACGACGACGGCGTGGTCGCGAGAGACGGTGATGTCATCGAGGAAGATGTCGCTGTCGGGCCGTCGCCCGACGCTCAGCCGCTCGCCGGCGAGGGGAAACGCTTCGCCGGCGCGCCCGCCGCCCGCACGGATTACGAGCACCGCCGCACGCTCCCCGTCGGGCTCCGCCGGGAGCTCGCTTATCTCGCCCGTCTCGGAGATCCTGTAAGAGGCCGTGGCGTCTGCGGGCTGCGTCTCAGACGTGCGCATGAAGGCGCCGCAACGCTGGCAGTAGTTGGCTCCGTCGGCGTTCGCAAAGCCGCACTCTGGGCAGTGCAGTGCCACGGGCGCTCAGCCGGCCTTGGGGTTCTGGTCGTCCATCAGCTCGGGCGGCAACGCGCCGGGCGGCGGGAACGTGCCCGTGAGGATGTCGGTCAGGCGCTGGACGTCGGCGCCGCTGATCAGCAGCTCTCCGCTCTCGTCCTTGCGGCGCAGGCGGCTGACCAGCTCGGCCCGCAGGATGTCGATCTTGCCGTGCAGCAAGCGCCTGCGATAGGAGACCTCGAGCTCCTCGTTCTCCATCTCCTTGATGAGTTCCTTCAGCTCTTGGTCCGTGAGCGAGCCGAGGTCAGGGAAAGTTTCCATAGCGACTAGTCCTCCGTGCGGCTGTGCCGGCGCCGCCGACGATCTAAAGGAAGCCGAGTATACCCGCGAAGGCCCCAGGGTCAATCTGAGCTTGAGAGTTTTTCGAGCTCGTGGATGCCACGCCCCACGTAGAGGCCGAGCGACACGAGGCCCAGGGCCAAGCCCACGTAGAGCAGCGTCACGGCCAGCCAGTGCGGGCCGGTCATGGCGAAGAACGGCGCACCCATCGCCGGGGCCACCCCGATCCTCCCGGCCCAGTTGATCCGGATCTCCGCCCTGCGGTGCAGGCTGTAGCGGCTGAGCACGAGGATCGTCAGCTCACGCGCGATCACGAGCGCCAGCGCCCAGCGTGGCAGCAGCCGGAAGTCCCAGGCCACAGCCATCCCGGCCACCACCAGCATCCGGTCGATGACCGGATCGAGCATTGCGCCCAGGCGGCTGAACTGCCCTGTCAGCCGCGCGGTGAAGCCATCCAGGTAGTCGCCCCAGCCGACCAACGCGAACACAGCGGCGGCGCTGACGCTGTGGCCCGCACGGCTGTTGATCGCCAGGATCACAAAGAGCGGGATCAGCGCCAGGCGGATGTAGCCGATCGCGTTTGGCAGGGTCAGCGGCCGCAGTGGCGCCCCGGCGCGGACAGCGGCCGGTGGTGGCCCCGAGCGATCGAGGCCGACGAGGCGTTTGACGGTCAGGCCGCGTGGTGCCACAGCTCGGCGATCGCTGCTGCCGCGCCCTCCAGCGGGAGGGCGCGGGCCTCCTGACCACGGCGCACCTGCACCTCGATCTCGCCGCTCTGCAACGTCCTGCGTCCGATCGTGACGCGCAGCGGGCAACCCAGCAGCTCGGCGTCGGCGAACTTCTCCCCCGGTCCGGCGTCACGATCGTCGTAGAGCGTGTCGACGCCCGCGCTCACGAGCTCGTCGTAGACGCGCTCGGCGAGCTCGCGCTCCTCGCTCCCGTCCTTGCCCAGCGTGACCAGGTGCACGGCAAACGGTGAGATCGCCCGCGGCCAGGAGATGCCGCGCTCGTCGGCGAACTGCTCGATGGCGGCCGCCGCGATGCGGGCCGGGCCGATGCCATAGCAACCCATCCACACCGGCCGGGCTGCGCCTGCCTGGTCTAGGTACGACGCGCCGAGCACGTCGCTGTAGCGGGTTCCGAGCTTGAAGATGTTGCCCACCTCGATCGCGCGCTCGATCCGCACGCGGTGCCCGGAGACCGTGTCGCCCGCCACCACTTCGCGCACGTCCCCGCGCTCGAACGCAAAGTCCCGGCCCGGCACCACGCCGCGTAGATGGCAGTCGGGACGGTTTGCGCCCACCACGTAGGCGCCGGCGCCCGCGACCACGGCGTCGTCGAGGATGATCCGCGTCTGTGCACCGACCGGCCCGATCGATCCCGGGGGGCCGAGCCGCCGCTCGATCTCCTCCGCGCTCGCCTGACGGAAGGGCGACCCGAGCGCGAGCCCCAGCTTGATGTCGTTGACCCGGTGATCGCCGCGCAGCATGACGAGCGCCAGAGACTCATCGGGGAGCACCACGGGGTAGGCCTTCAGCAACGCCCCCTCCGGCAGCCCCAGAGCCTGTGCCACCTGCGCGATCGTCGTCATCCCCGGCGTGTCGACCTGCTCCGGCGCCGCGAGGGCGGACGGCAGCTCAACCGGCTGCGGTGCGGCGGCGGCGACCTCCAGGTTTGCGGCATATCCGGGCGCCAAGACGACGTCGTTTTCCCCGGCCGGGCACGGCGCCATGTACTCGTGCGCCCCGAATCCGCCCATCGCGCCGACATCCGCCTCGACGCTGTACCACTCGAGCCCGCAGCGGTCGAGGATCCGGTCGTAAGCGCGCGCGTGCCGCTCGTAGGAGACATCCAGCCCGTCTCGATCGCGGTCGAAGCTGTAGGAGTCCTTCATCACGAATTCACGCGAGCGCAGGACCGCGGCGCGTGGTCGAGGCTCGTCGCGCTCCTTGGTCTGGAAGTGGTAGAGCACCCTGGGCAGGTCGCGGTAGGAGCGGATCAGCGTCGCGGCGTGAGTGGTGATCACCTCTTCGCTTGTGGGCGCCAGCACCATGTCGGTGTCCTTGCGGTCTCTGAGCTTGAACAGCTCGCCGCCGAACCCGTCGTAGCGGCCGCTGCGCCTCCACAGCTCCGCCGGCTGCAGGATCGGCATCAGCATCTCCATCGCGCCGATCGCGTCCATCTCCTCACGGATGACCTGCACGATCCTCTGGTGCGTTCTCCAGCCGGCCGGCAGCCACGTCCAGAGACCCGCGCCCACCTGACGGATCAGGCCCGCGCGGACGAGCAGGCGGTGACTGATCGCCTCGGCGTCGGCCGGCGCTTCGCGCTCGGTCGGCAGCAGATACTCGGTGAGGCGCGGCATCGGTTTGCAAGCGTACCCGCGAGCGTGGCCGCGCGCTGCGCCGCCACGTGCCGAGGCGGCCGCCGGCGAGCTCTGTGGCGACCCGCAGTCTGATAGAACCGAGCTTCAGGCTCTTGCAGAGAGAGACGACGAAGAACAGGAGCGAGCATGGCATTTTCCGTACCCGGTCTTCCCTACGACTTCGGTGCGCTCGAGCCGCACATCGACGCGCTGACGATGGAGATCCATCACGACAAGCATCACGGCGCGTATGTCGCCAACGCCAACGCCGCGCTGGCGGGGACCGAGTGGTCTGAGACGCCGGTCGAGGAGATCCTCACCAGCCTGAGCGCACTGCCGGCGGACAAGCAGGCGCCGGTCCGCAACAACGCCGGAGGTCACTACAACCACTCCCTCTTCTGGGAGTCGATGGGCCCTGGCAAGGGCGGCGAGCCGACCGGTGCCCTGGCCGACGCGATCGGCGCGAGCTTCGGATCGTTCGCGGACTTCCAGGCACAGCTCAAGGCTGCCGGTGTCGGTCGTTTCGGCTCCGGCTGGGCGTGGCTGGTGCACAACGGCTCAGGCCTCGCGATCGTGTCCACACCGAATCAGGACAACCCGATCAGCGACGGCCACACGCCGCTGCTCGGCGTCGACGTCTGGGAGCACGCCTACTACCTGAAGTACCAGAATCGCCGCCCCGACTACCTCGATGCGTGGTGGAACACGGTCGACTGGGACGTAGTGGCCGCACGCTTCGCCGCGGCCTCGTAGTTGCGGTCTGAGCGGCCTGCCGCGGATCTGCCGTGGCGGGCCGCTCCGGCGCGGTGCTCAGACGCCGCGCTCAGACGCGCGTGAAGCGACGCCCCGTGACCGGGGATTCCGCTTCGCGCTTGGCGGCCTCCGCCTCCAGGGCCGCCATCCGCTCAGGCGTCATCGCGGACTCGTCCTCGTTCTCCGCGAGCCACTGCGCCGCTTCGGCCACGCTCGCCTGGTCGCGCAGCACCTTCTTGCCGGACGCGTAGTACCGGTCGATCTCGGCGAACAGCTCGTCCACGAGCCTGGCGGTTGGCACCTTCCGGATCAGCTCACCCTTCGCGTAGATCACGCCCATGTCCTTGGCTCCGGCGATCCCGAAGTCAGCGTGGCGTGCCTCGCCGATCCCGTTGACGCCGCAGCCCAGGACCGAGACCTCAATCGGCTCGTCGTAGTCCTCGAGCCGGCGCTCAACCTCGCTCACGACCGTGTCCATGTCGAACTGCAGGCGGCCGCAGGTCGGGCAGGCGATCAGCACGGGGCCACGACGGCGCAGCTTGAGTGCCTTGAGGATCTCCCACGCGACCTTCACCTCCTCCTCGGCGTGGAAGGTGGACAGGGAGATCCTGATGGTGTCGCCGATGCCGTCTGCCAGGAGCGTGCCGAGCCCGACCGCCGACTTCAGCGACCCGGACCACTTGGTGCCGGCTTCCGTCACCCCGATGTGCAGCGGGTACGGTATGCGCGCGGCGAGCATCCGGTTGGACGCGATCGTGTCGGGAACGCTGGTCGACTTGATCGAAACCTTGAAGTTGGTGAACTCGAGCCGCTCCATCAGCTCCACGAACTCGACCGCCGCGGTCACGAGCGCCTCGACCGGGTTGGTGAACTCGAGCTCTCGCAGATGTTCCGGCAGCGAGCCGGAGTTGACCCCGATCCGCATCGGGGTGCCCAGCTGGGTTGCCTTCGCCGCCACCTCGGCGACCTTGTCGGGGCCGCCGATGTTCCCGGGGTTGATGCGCACGCAGTGCGCGCCGGCGTCCAGCGCCTTCAGCGCAAGGGTGTGGTTGTAGTGGATGTCGGCGACGATCGGGATCGGGGACTCGCGCACGATCGTCGCGAGCGCCTGAGCGTCCTGGTCGCGCGGGACCGCGCAGCGCACGAGGTCGGCGCCCGCCTCGGCCACGCGCTTGATCTGCGCGAGCGTCGCCGCGATGTCGGCGGTTTCCGTCTTGGTCATCGTCTGCACGGCCACGGGCGCGCCGCCACCGATCGGCACCTTGCCGACGTGGATCTGATTCTTGGAGGGCATCGCCACCCAGTCTAGTGACGTGCGCGCTGGCGGCCGAGCTGTGCGCGCTCGGCGACGTCTTCCCCGACGGGCTCCAGGTCGATCCCGTAGAGCGCGCGAAAAGCGGCGTCCTGGGCTTCGCGGTCGAAGACGATCTCCACCCCACCATCTGTGACGAAGCCGATGTCGGGCAGCCCCGCGTTCCACAGCGAAGCGCGCACGGCCGTGTAGGCGCCGGTGCCGAGCAGCGCGATGCCTTCCCCGGCCGCGTCGGCCGGCAGCATCGCGTCGAGGTAGAGGCGCGCCGGCGTCGGTGTCGGGTCGGCGATGTGCGTCCGCTTCCAGGCCTGCCCATCAGCGATCCGCAGCGGCAGCGCTGGGTAGGCACGATCAGAGGTTGGTGGCAGGAGGTTGCTGCCGACCTCGGCGATCTGCCAGTGCTGGCCCTCCTTGACCTTGGTGCCGAGGATGCGCGAGAGGACGACCGCGGCGTCCCCGAACACGTAACGGCCCGGCTCCAGCAGCACCCGCAGGTCGTCCTGGCCCGCGAGCCCGTCGCGGGCGGCAAGCGCGAAATCAGCGATCGTCCAGCCGGCGCGCTCCATCAGGTAGCGGGCCTCGAACCCACCGCCGAGGTCGAGCGTGCCCACGCGCACGCCCGCGCGGCCGGCCAGCTCGTCGCGCAGCTCGCCCATCCGCCGGGCGAGCTCGCCGAACCGTTCGGGGTTGGTGCAGCGGACCAGCTGGTGCGCGTGCAGGCCGTGCAGCTCCAGGTGGGACGAGCGCGCCACGCTCTCCAGCAGCTCGTAGGCCTCATCAGCGCCGACCCCGAGCTTGGAGCGCTCCGAGAAGAAGCTGTCGGGCGGCAGGGGGTTGACTCTGACCATCAGCTTCGGCCTGGCGCCCGTGCGCCGCGCGTGCCATTCGATGTGCTGGACCTCCTCGAAGCTGTCAACCGCGATCAGCAGCGCCTCGTTCGGCAGGAGCGTCTGCAGGTGATCGGCCTGACGGGACATGCCGCTGACAATCGTGCGGTCGGGGGCGAAACCGAGGCTGCGGGCGATCCGCCACTCGAGCTCGCTGGCTATTTCAGCTCCCGCGCCGGCATCACGCAACGCGGCGAGCACCGACCCCACGTAGCAGGCCTTGAGCGCGCAGTTCACCGCCACCGAGAAGTGCTGCGCAAACGCGTCCCGGATGCTGCGGTAGTTGTCGACCGCCCGGCTCGGCACGTAGAGCAGCAACGACCTCCTGCCGTCCCACAGCTGCTCACCGGAGACGCCGTCGATCGAAAGCTGGCCATCGTCGTAGGCGATGAAGGGAATCAGCCGGTCGATCTGCTCCACCTCTTCGCGCGTAAAGACCGGCGGCCCCGTCTGCCCCAGCATGGCCGCCAAGCGTGAATCGTCCGTGATCGCCGGTTCCACCTCGCCCGGCTCAGGCGACGGCTGTCCAATGGGCACTGATTGGGTCAAGGCTGGCTCCGCTCGGCGGTTGTACTGGCTTGTGCGATCGTCAGCGCCGTGAGCGGCGTCTGGGGACCGAAAAGGCACGCGCCTCTTCGAGCGTCGCTTACTTGAAACCGTAGAAAGCTCGGTAATTGTCCGGTAAAGATGGCGCGCAACATAATGAAGGTCTCAGGAACAGCGGCCGCTGCGAGCGACCGTGCCAAGCAGCCTACTGCAGGCCGAACCCAGACCCGGTGAGCGACCGGATGTCGTTGCTCAGCCCGATCACCAGGAGCAGCGCGATCAGCGCGAAGCCGACCAGGCTCGCGCGCTCCATAACCACGAGCGACACCTTGCGCCCGCGGACCTTCTCCGCGATCGCCCAGAAGATGTGGCCGCCGTCCAAGGGCAGCAGGGGAAACAGGTTGATGATCGCCAGTGAGAGCGAGATCAGCGCGATGACCTGCACCCCATAGGTCCAGCCCGCGGCGATCTGCTGGGCGGTGATCGCGTAGGCCCCCACGATGCTGTGCAGCTGCCGGCGCTCGCGTGCCTTGAACAGCTGGGCTATGTCGCTGACCGTGACCTCGGTGACGTGCCACAGGCCCGTGACGCTTTTGCCTGCCGAGTAGAGGACCCCGTTGGGCGCGGTCTTGAAGGCGAAGGCGAAGCCGACCAGCATCGCGCCCACAGACGAGTTCCAGCGCGGACGGACACGAACTGTCCGCAGAACCCCGCCTCTGCGGATGACCATAGTGACCGGCGTCGTCGCCTGGCAGCCGTTGACGTGCGCGCCGCCCGCGCAGGTGTGCGTGCGGATCGCGTCACGGATGCGCTGGGCGTCGCCGTGGACGCCGTCCACTGAGACGATCTCGTCGCCGAGCTTGAGCACACGCTGCGCGGGGCTGCCGACCGTGATCTCACCGACCACGTTCGAGCTCACCGGGACACCCTGCGCGTTGGTGACGACGTGAACCTGTGTGCCGATGTAGAAGAGCCACGCGAGCAGGAAGGCGAGCAGCAGGTTGACCGCCGGGCCCGACGCGATCACGACCACGCGCTTCCACACCGGCTGGTTCACGTAGGCGCGCGCCTCGATCTCCGGTGTCTCGTAAACCTCGCCCGGCGCCATTCCGGTGATCTTCACGTAGCCGCCGAGCGGGATCACGCCGATGCCGTAATCCGTCTCGCCCACCCGGCGCTTGAAGAACATCGGGCCGAAGAACAGCGAGAAGCGCTCGACGCGCATCCCCACCGCCTTGGCTGCGAGGAAATGCCCGGCCTCGTGCACCACGATCAGCGTCACGAAGCCAAGGAAGGCGAGCACGTAGGCCATCAGCGCATCAAGTGTGTCAGGCCAAGCCTCAACGCCCGCTCAACTCTGAGGCAACTCTTCGGGCAACGGCGCGAGCCTCGGTATCGGCCGCGGCCAGCGCGTCGAACGATTCCGCGCTCTGCGGTGCCAACCGCGCCAGCGTCAGCTCGATCACCTCCGCGATCCCCAGGAACGGCAGCTCACCGTTCAGGAACGCGTGCACCGCGACCTCGTTGGCGGCGTTGAGCGTGCAGGGCGCGGTCCCCCCCGCCAGACCGGCCTCGCGTGCCAGCCGCAGGCAGGTGAAGGTCTCCAGGTCGGGCGGCTCGAACGTCAGCGCGCCAACGGCGGCGAGGTCCAGCGCCGGCAGCGGCAGCTCGCCGCGGCCCGGGTGCCGCAGTGCGTACGAGATGGCGACGCGCATGTCGGGGTAGCCCATGTGCGCGAGCGTCGCGCCGTCACAGGACTGGACCATGGCGTGCACGATCGACTGCGGATGTACGACGACGTCGATACGGTCATACGGCGTGCCGAACAGGTGATGAGCCTCGATGATCTCGAGCCCCTTGTTCATCAGGGTCGCCGAGTCGATCGTGATCTTGCCGCCCATCGACCAGGTCGGATGGGCGAGCGCCTGCGCCACGCTGACATCGGCCAGCTGGTCTCGGGACCGTCCCCGGAACGGTCCGCCCGAGGCGGTCAGCAGGAGACGCTCGATCGTGCCCGCCGGCTCGCCGCTGAGCAGCTGGTGTAGCGCCGTGTGCTCGGAATCGACCGGCAACAGCTTCGCTCCGGTTGCCTGCGCGAGCGCGGTCACCAGCGCGCCGCCGACGACCAGAGACTCCTTGTTGGCGAGCGCGAGATCGATCCCCTCGCCGAGCGCTGCGACCGTTGCAAGCAACCCCGCGGAGCCGACGATCGCGTTCAGGACGATGTCGCAGTCGGTCGTTTGCACAAGCTCGACGATGCCTTCCGGACCGGCCAGCACGCCGCCTGCGCTCCAGGCGCTCGCGGCGGCGCTGGCCGCTCCGGGGTCGGCCAGCGCGACCCGGCGCACCCCCGCCAGCTCGGCCTGCGCCAGCAGCTGCTCCCAGTCGCGTGCGGCGCTCAGTCCGACCACCTCGAGCTCGCCGGCGCTGCGGGCGACGACGTCCAGTGCCTGCGTCCCGATCGAGCCGGTGGAGCCGAGGATCACGAGGCGGCGCGGCATCGGTCCGTCAGTGCGGCAGTGGGATGTGGATCGCGAAGAAGTAGCCGACGACGACGGTGAAGATCACCGCGTCGAGGCGGTCGAGCGCGCCGCCGTGGGCGCCGAACAGCACGCCGGCGTCCTTGACGCCGGCGTCACGCTTGATCAGCGACTCGAACAGGTCACCGAGCGGAGCGATGATCGCCACCGCGATGCCGAGCAGCAGCGCGGTGGCGTGTGGCAGCCATGCCTGCTGGTACAGGCCGGCGACGACGATCGCGACGGTCGCCGCCAGGGCGCCGATGCCGAGCCCCTCGATCGTCTTCTTCGGCGAGATCGCGGGCGCCAGCAGGTGGCGCCCGAACAGGCGCCCGCCGATGTAGGCGGCGGTGTCGCCGACGAAGGTGCCGACGGCGATGTCGATCACGATCCCCTTCCCCACTCCGTCCGGTATCTGGCGCAGCAACACCGCCACCGCGAAGGGGAGGCCGATCCACAGCACCCCGAGCAGCGTGGCGCCGATCGTCGCGGCCGCGCCCTCGCCCTGGCCACGCCACAGCATCGCCAGGAAGACGAGCGGCAGTGAGGCCAGGGCTGCCCCCATTACGTCATTCACGCTGCCGTAGTGCGCGGCCATGCACATGCCGACGGCGACGGCGAAGCCGACCATGGGCACCGGCCGCCAAGCGGACAGCATGCGATAGAGCTCGGCCAGACACGCGCAGGCCAGGATCGCCATGAGCAGCGTCCAGCCGATGCCGCCCAGATCAACGAACGCCACCGCGACAACCGCCGCCGGAACGGCGACCAGCAGCCGGGCGAGGAAGTCAGAGCCTGCCGGCCTCCCCGGCCGTGACGCGCTCCGCGCTCTCCTGGCGGCCGGCATCAGCGACCGCCGAAGCGCCGCTGGCGCCGGGCGTACTGGGCGAGGCTGTCGGCAAACGCCTCGCGCGTAAAGTCGGGCCACAGCTCGTCACGGAAGACGAACTCCGCGTACGCGCCCTGCCAGGTGAGGAAGTTGGACACGCGCTGCTCGCCGCTCGTACGGATGATCAGGTCGGGGTCGTGCATCTCTGGCGCATACAGGTGGCGGCGGAACTCCTGCTCGTCGCCGCCGCTGAAGCTGCGAGCCGCATCGAGGATCTCGGCCCGGCCACCATAGTTGAAGGCGACGTAGAACGTGATCCGCTCGTTGGCGGCCGTCTCCGCCTCGGCCCACTGCATCTTCTCCACCAGGCGCGCCGAGACCGGCGCGTCTCTTCTGCCGATGAAGCGCAGGCGCACGCCTTCGGCCTTCAGCTCCGGGGTCTCGGTGTCGATGCGCCTTGCGAACATCCGCATCAGCCCGGCCACCTCGGCGCGCGAGCGGCTCCAGTTCTCGGTGGAGAACGAGTACACCGTCAGTTCGCGTATACCGAAGCTCACAGCGTCGCGCAGGCGTGCCTTGACGACGTCCGCGCCGGCCTCGTGGCCGCGCACCGCGGGCAGCCCTCGCTGCCGCGCCCAGCGGCCGTTGCCGTCGGTGATGATCGCGACGTAGCGTGGACCGTCAGCCCCGGCGTCCACCGCCGCCCCCGGCGCCAGCTCAGAGCTCGACGCCACCGCTATACCTCGAGGATCTCTTCTTCCTTGAGCTTCAGGAGGTCGTCGAGTTCGGCGACGCGCGTGTCTGTGACCTTCTGCAGCTCGGCTTCGGCGCGGTGCTCGTCGTCTGCGCCGATCTCGCCACCCTCTTTGAGCTGTCGCAACTCGTGCATGATGTCGCGACGGACGTTGCGAATCGCGACCCTGCCATCCTCGGCGAGCCCGCGCACCACCTTCACGAGCTCCTTGCGGCGCTCCTCCGTCAGCTCTGGCAGCACGAGGCGGATCACAGCGCCGTCGTTTGACGGCGTCAGCCCGACGTCGGACTCCATGATGGCCTTCTCGATCGCGCGGATGGAGCCCTTGTCGTAGGGCTGGATGGAGAGCATCCTGGCCTCGGGTGCGTTCACGGTGGCGAGCTGCTTGAGCGGTGTGACGGCGCCGTAGTAGTCCACGTTGATGCGGTCGAGCAGCGCCGGACTGGCCCGGCCCGTGCGCACGGAGCCGAACTCGTGACGGCTCGCCTCGACGGACTTGTGCATACGTTCGCGCGCGTCGTCGAGCAGCGCGCTCAGCAGATCTTCACTCATGTCTTGACCAATGTCCCCACGTGTGACCCGGACAGTATCCGGTTGATGTTGCTGCCGCTGGCCATGTTGAAGACCACGATCGGCAGGTTGTTCTCCATGCACAGCGCGAACGCAGTCGCATCCATGACCCGAAGCCCCCGGGTCAGCGCCTCCCTGTGCGTCAGCTCGGGAATGAACTCGGCGGCCGGATCCTTCGCCGGGTCGGCGCTGTAGACGCCCTCCACCCCGTTCTTGGCCATCAGCACAACCTCGGCGTGTACCTCCGCCGCTCTCAGCGCCGCGGCCGTGTCGGTGGTGAAGAACGGGTTCCCGGTACCGGCGGCGAAGATCACGACGCGCCCCTTCTCGAGGTGGCGGACGGCTCGACGCCGGATGTAGGGCTCAGCCACCTCTGAGATGGTGATCGCCGATTGCACTCGGGTGGGGACGGCCGCCTTCTCGAGCGCGTCCTGCAACGCGAGCGCGTTCAGCACGGTGGCCAGCATTCCCATGTAGTCACCCGTGGCCCGGTCCATGCCACGAGCGGCTGCCTCGAGTCCGCGGTAGATGTTGCCGCCGCCGACCACGACCGCGATCTCCACTCCACGGTGATGCGCCGCCGCGATCTCCCCGGCGACAGCCTGCACTCGTTCGGGGTCGGTGCCGTACTCCAGCTCACCCATCAGGGCTTCCCCCGAGAGCTTGAGCAGAATCCGGCTGTAGGCGCAGGCTTGGTTGGGGCTCTGTGCGCTCACCGCGACCCGCCGCTATTCGCCCACGGCGAAGCGCGCGACACGCCGGATCACGACGTTCTCGCCCATCTCGGAGGAGAGCTTCGCACGGAGATCCTCGATCGTCTGCCCCTCGTACTTGACGTGCTCCTGGCGCATCAGGACGACCTCATCGAGCCACTTGTCGAGTTTCCCCTGCACGATGCGATCACGCACGTTCTCCGGCCGGTCAGCTGCCTGCTCGGTGGCGATCCGCAGCTCGCGGCCACGGTCCTCCTCGGGGACCTCTTCGTCGGTCAGCGCCAGCATCTCCGGCTTGGCCGCCACGTGCAGCGCCAGATCCTTGGCAAACGCCACGAACGCGTCGTTGCGCGCGACGAAGTCGGTTTCGCAGTTGACCTCGACCAGCACGCCGATCTTGGCGCCGGCGTGAATGTACGCCTGGACGGTACCTTCGCCCGCCTCGTTGCCGGCGCGCTTGGCGGCCTGCGCCTCACCACGCGCCCGCAGCAGCTCCACGGCCTTGTCAACGTCGCCCTCGGCTTCGATGAGAGCCTTCTTGCAGGCCATCATGCCCGCGCCCGTGCGGTCGCGCAGGGCCTTGACGTCAGCAGCGCTGATGTCGCTCACTCTGTGTCTCCTTGAGTCTCAGTTTTGCTCTTCGCCGGCTCTGCGGCCACCTCGGGCGCGTCGCCGCCGGTGGGCTGCGTCGCGGTCGGCGCAGCCGCGGCCTCAGCGACCGGCTCAGGCGCAGCCTCAGCGACCGGCTCAGACGCAGCCTCAGCAGCCGGCTCAGGCGCCTTCTCGGCGGCAGCCTGCGTCGCGGCGGCAGCCTGCGTCGCGGCGGCGGCCTGTGCCTCGGCGGCGGCCTGTGCCTCGGCGGCGGCCTGAGCCTCGGCAGCGGCCTGAGCCTCGGCAGCGGCCTGCGCCTCGGCCTCGCGCCTGGCCCGCTCCTCGGCCTCCTGACGTTCGCGCTCGAGTCGTGCCGCCTCCTCCTCGGCCCGGAACGCGGTGTGCGCGTCCGAGACGACGCCACCGATCGCGCGCGTGATCGCCGCGCAGGAGCGGATCGCGTCGTCATTGCCGGGAATCACGTAGTCAATGCCCTCTGGGTCGCAGTTCGTGTCGACCAGGCCGATGATCGGAATCCTCAGGCACTGCGCCTCCTTGACCGCGATCACCTCGGTCTTCAGGTCGACCACGAACACCGCGTCAGGCGGGCGCTGCATGTTCTTGACGCCGCCCAGATTGGCGCGCAGCTTCTCCAGGTCCGCCTGCGCCGCCATCCGCTCGCGCGTCGGCAGCAGCTGCAGCTGACCCTCGGCCTCGTACCGCTCCAGGTCGTGCAGACGCTTGATCCGCCCCGAGATCGTCTGGAAGTTCGTGAGCAGGCCGCCCAGCCAGCGATGGTTCACGTACGGCATCCCGGCCGCCTCGGCCGTCTCCTTCACCGCGTCACGCGCCTGCTTCTTGGTGCCGACGAACATCACGACACCCCCGCGCCGGGCAGTCTCCGCCGCAAACTGCTGTGCCTCAGCCAGCAGCTCCTCGGTCTGTTCCAGGTCGATGATGTAGATGCCGTCGCGCTCGCCGAAGATGAAACGCCGCATCTTCGGGTTCCAGCGCCGCGTCTGGTGGCCGAAGTGTACGCCGGCCTCCAGCAGCTCCTTGATGCCCACCTGAGCCACTTGATACTCCCTTTGTCTGACAGTGAGATAGCAACCGCCGGCCACCCATGGTCACGACTCCGAACAACTTCGGAGCAGGGCGTGACTCGGCCCGACGGAGGGTCGAATGCAGAAAACGAGCCCAGTGTAGTTCAGGATGGCGCCGCGCGTGCGGTCGCGAGCGCCGCGGCCAGGTCCGCGGGCAGGGGTGCACGCACATCAACGGCCGCCCCGGTCGCCGGGTGCGTGAACGCCAGCCGCTCCGCGTGCAGGAACTGGCGTTCCAGGCCGTAGCGCGCCGGCCCGCCGTAGAGCCGGTCACCGACCACCGGGTGGCCGATCGCGCGCAGGTGCACGCGGATCTGGTGCGTGCGGCCGGTCTCCAGCCGGACGCGCAAGAGCGCGGCGTGCGCCAGCGCCTCGAGCAGCTCGAAGTGCGTCAGCGCCGCCCGTGGTGCGTCCGTCTCGAGCGAGTGGCGCAGCCGGTCGTGCCGGTCACGGCCGATCGGCGCGTCGATCGTGCCGCTGCGCGCGGGCGGGATCCCGTCGACGAGCGCCAGGTACTCGCGCCGCAGCGACCGCTCCGCCAGCAACGCCTTCAGCCGCCGGTGCACCTCCTCGCTCTTTGCGACCACCAGCAGCCCAGAGGTGTCGCGGTCCAGGCGATGGACGATCCCCGGCCGCTGCGGGTCATCGCCACCGGCGGCGCGGTCCGAGAGCGCCTGCGCGAGCGTCCCGGTCAGATGCCCGCGGGCGGGGTGCACGACCACCCCGGCCGGCTTGTCGACGACCAGCAGCCACTCGTCCTCCCAGACGACGGCGAACTGTGCCGGTTGCGGCCCGCTGGCCGCAACCGGCCCCGGCGGCTCGCGCGCCACGACGATCCGCTCCCCGGCGATCACGCTGTGGCGCTTGACCACCGGCCGGCCGTCGACGTCCACGAGCCCCGCCGCGATCAGCCGCGCCGCCCGCGCGCGCGAGCCGAGCGGATCAGCGAGGAACTGGTCGAGCCGCAGGCCCGCGGCGCCGGCGGGCACGCTGCCCTGCCACTCGATCTCAGCCATCCCGGCTGCCGCCTTCGATCACCAGCACCAGGATCACCACGCCGACCGTGATGCAGCTGTCGGCGACGTTGAACGCCGGCCAGTCGGGCAGCTTGATGAAGTCGATCACGGAGCCCAGCAGCACCCGGTCGATCAGGTTGCTGAGCGCTCCGCCGACGAGCATGCCGGTGGGCAGCCACAGCAGCCGCCGCGTCGGACGGCGCAGCAGAAAGGTGACGAGCCCCGCCAGGGCAGCCAGCGTCACCACGTAGACGAGCGCGCCCGTGCCGGCGAGGAAGCTGAAGGCCACGCCGGTGTTGCGCTCGTAGACGAAGCTCAGGCCGGGCAGGATGTGGCGGACCTGGCCAGGCCGGATCGAGGTGCCGATCGTGTGCTTGGTGAGCTGGTCTGCGGCGATCACCACGGCGCCGGTCAGGGCCGCACGACCGAGCGCCACACGACGCGGCCCGTCAGCCACGGACCAGCGAGACGACGACCGTGCTGACCACGCCGAGCACGATGATCGCGATGATCGGGCTGAAGTCCATCATGCCCATGCCCGGGATGATCTTGCGGAAGATGCGCAGGTACGGCTCGCAGACGTCGCGCAGAAAGTTGAGCACGACGTCCAGCCGGCGCGAGTAACCGGGCCGCAGCCCGAATGAGAACGCGAAGCTGGCCAGCACGTGGATCAGGATCAGCGCGATGTAGACGCCGAACAGGTCCGAGAGGTAGTTGGCGACATCGCCGCGGATGCTTGCCAGGACGAACATCCTCACGCCTTCGCAGCGGGCCCGGTGACCGCGTCGATCGCGTCCTGGAAGGCGGCCCGGATCCCCCCACGCTCCAGCGCGTCCAGCCCGCGGGCGGTCGAGCCTCCCGGTGAGGTGACCTCGCGCCTGACCGCGAGCGTGTCGTAGCCACGGCTTGCGATCAGCGCGGCGCTGCCGGCCATCGTGGCGGTGACCAGCTCGGCCGCGAGGCTCGCATGCAGGCCGCGGCGCACGGCGGCGTCCACCTGGGCCTCGGCGAGCAGCGCCTGGTAGGCGGGGCCAACACCGCTGATCGCGGTGGCGGCCGCCATCAGCCGCTCGGGCACGGTCACGACCTCACCCAGCCGTCCGAACAGCTCCAGCACCGCCCGCTCCGCGTCCGCATCGGGCGCGGGCGCCGCTTCGCCTCGCGCGTACACCGTCACGCCACGGCGCACCTCCACGCAGGTGTTGGGCATGAGCGCGAACACCTGCGAGTCGGGATAGGCGCGCTGCAGGGTGGCGGTGTCCGTGGCGCCCAGCACCGATGCGACCGTCTGAGCGACATCCGCGATCTGCGCCGCCACCTGCTCCAGGTGATAGGGCTTGTGACAGAGGATCACAAGATCCACACGCTCGGCGAGCTCCCGGTTTGAGGCCACGCGCTCACCGCCGAGCTCCTCGACGAGCGCCTGCGCGCTCCCGGAGCCGCTGTCGGTGCAGAGCACCGGCTCGCCCCAGCCACGCGCCAGGGCGCGTGCCATGTTGCCGGCGCCGATCAGTCCCAGTTTCATCCCGGCAAGCGTACCCGTGCCGCGAGCTACCAGCGAGCCGTGCCGCGGGCCAGCGGGCCCGGCGGCACGCAGATCACGCTAGCTCTGGTTGAAGAAGCCCTTCTCGATCAGCTTCGCGCGCTCGTCCGCCGAGACCTCGACGTTCTGTGGGGTGAGCATGAAGACCTTGTCGGCGATCCGCTCCATGCCGCCGTCGAGCGCGTAGGTGAGGCCGCTCGAGAAGTCGATCAGGCGCTTGGCCAGGTCCGAGTCGGTGCCCTGCAGGTTGAGGATCACGGGGATCGCGTCCTTGAACCTGTCGGCCACGTCCTGGGCGTCGTTGAAGTTCTTGGGCGCCACGAAGTGCACCCGTACGTCGCTGGCCGCAGCGCGGCTTGGGCGGGTCGCCACCGGCCGCAGCACGGTCGTCCGATGCTCTCCGACGTCGTCGCCGAAGATGTCGTCAAACTCGTCGCGGCGCCTGCGCGAGCGGGTATCAAGCCGGCGCACGGTCGGGCGATCCCGGTAGTTGTCCTGCATCTGGACCTCCGGTTCCGAATAGGGCTCGTAGTCCTCGTCGTAGATCTCGTCCTCCTCTGCGAGGCCGAAGTAGACGAGCGTTCGATGCCATGTGTCGCGAAATGCCATGTCTGGCCCTTGAGTTCGGGTTATCGTCCGCTTTCCCTGCTATGCGCCGCCCGATTATGGCGCGTGCCGTGTGTAGAGCACCGTGCCGAGGCGAATGATCGTCGCCCCCTCCTGCGCGGCGGTCACGTAATCCTGGCTGGTGCCCATCGACAGCTCGCGCAGGTTGTGCGCCGCGGCGAGCTCACGCAGAGCCGCGAAGTGCCGGCGGTTGGCGTCTGGGCGCTCGGCCAGCGGCGGCATCGTCATCAGGCCGACGACCTCGACCGGACAGCGCTCGAGGAACGCCGGCAGCGCCGCCGGCGCGATCCCGCTCTTGCCGGCTTCAGCGGCGATGTTCACCTCGACCAGCACGCGTGTCTCGGGGGCGCCGTGCTTGGCCAGCTGGGCGAGCGCCGAGTCGCTTGCGACCGAGTGGATGTAGCGCACGTGAGGCAGCAACAGCGGCACCTTGCGGCTCTGCAGCGCGCCGATGAAGTCCCAGGTGAGCTCAGGGTGGGCCTGCGCCTTGGCCACCAGCTCCTGGGCGCGGTTCTCCCCGGCCAGTGTGAGGCCGCCGGCGGCCAGGGCGTCCAGCGCGCCGACCGGCAGGTACTTGACCGCGGCGAGGATCTCAACCTCGTCGGGGTCGCGTCCCGCCTCGCGCAGCCGCTCGCGGACCAGCGCGAGGTTGGTTCGCACGTCCTGCGGCCGTAGGTCCTGGATCAGCTCAACCATGCGATCGCGGCGCTGCGGCCGGTCTCGGGCCCCTCGCGCCGGTAGGAGAAGCTGAGTTGCGGGTCACAGCAGATCGTGCAGATGCCGCAGTCGTGCACGCGCGCCACCCCCGCCTCCATGAGCTGAACGCGCGCGATGGCCTTGAGGTCGAGGTTGGCGCCGGCGCGGAAGTCCTGGCTGTGGGCGTTGAAGCGCCGGTGCAGCTCGTCTCCGACCTCGTAGCAGCAGGCGCCGGCGCCGGGGCCGATGGCGGCGCTGATCACACCTCCGCGGAGGCGCCGCAGCGCCGTCACGGTGCTGGCTATGACGCCCTGCTCCAGCCCGCGCCAGCCGGCGTGCACGGCCGCCACCACGCCGGGCGCGCTGATCACGATCGGCAGGCAGTCCGCGGTCAGCACGGTGGGCGCCAACCCGCAGGTGGTGGTGATCACCGCGTCGGCGTCGGTCCCGGCAGCCTGCTCCGGGGCGCTGACGACCAGCGCGGTGCCGCTGTGGACCTGGTGTGGACGGGCGAGCCGCACGCCGAGCCGCGCGGCGATCTCCGCCTCGCCGGCGCGCGCGTCGCCCCAGCTGCGGGTGGTGAAGACCGCCCGGGCACCGGGCAGCTCCACGGCGATCTGGCCGTCTCTGGCGCTGAACGGCGGTGCGAGGTCCATCAGCCGAGGCTAGCGCTCGCCCCTTGCGACCCGCAGCGCCAGCTCGAGCTGCTGTTGGCGCGTCTGTGCCACCCCGTCCAGCAGCGCCGCCCGCGCGGCTGCAAGCCCCGCGCCCAGCGCCGGTCCCTCGGCGATGCCGGCCGCGAGCAGGTCAGCGCCCGTGATTTCGAGGGCCCGGTGGCGCAGGTCTTCAAGCCACGTCCGCGCCTGCTCCCGGCCGGCGTGCGCGCCCGCGAGCGCAACCGCCTCGCTCTGCGCGCCGTCCACCGCGGCGGCGATCTCAGCCCCGCTGCGGGCGCGCTCCAGCCGTCTGGCGAGGCTCGTCGCCCTGCCGGCAGCCTGGGCGACCGCGTCACGGTCGTGGGCGTTGAAGCCCAGGCGGTCGAGCGTCGCCGCCAGCTCGCTCGGGCTGCCGCCCGGCGAGATCTGGCGCTCGAACACGGCCGCGAGCACAAGCCTATCGGCGCGGCCGTCGGCGGGAAGCAGCGCCAGCGCCTCGGTGGTGCGCTCACGGTCGAGGGTCCAGGGCAGGCGCAGCTCGGCAGCGGCCGCGAAGGCGGCGAGCGGCTCGTCCTCGGCCGCCAGCAGCCGCAGCTCGCTGCCGATTCGGGGGCCGCTCAGCGTTTGCAGCGCGCCACCGGCGATCGCTTCCTCGGCCAGCTTGCGGGTGTGGGCGTCAGGTTCGAAGCCCAGGCGCGCGGCGTAGCGCGCCAGGCGCAGCAGGCGCGTTGGGTCATCGCTGAAGCTGCGTTCGTGCAGGACGCTCAGGCGGCGTGCGGCGAGGTCCTCGAGCGCCCCCGGCGGGGCGAGCATCGCCCGCGTGTGCGGTCCGCTCAGCCCGATCGCGAAGGCGTTGACGCTGAAGTCACGCCGCCACAGGTCAAGCTCGATCCCGGCGGGCATCACCTCCGGGAGGGCGCCCGGTCGCGGGTAGCTCTCGCTGCGCGTGCGAGCAACGTCCACGCGGGTCTCGCCCACAAGCGTCTCGAAGGTCTGAAAGCGGGTCTGCTGCGGCGCGCCCCCACCGAGCAACGGGGCCAGAGCGGCCGGCTCGGCGTCCACCGCCAGGTCGACGTCGAGCGGCTCGCGCCCCAGCAGCAGGTCGCGCACCGTGCCCCCCACGAGATAGGCGGCGATGCCGGCGCGGGCGGCGGTGGCGGCGAGCTCCGCGACGGGCCCCAGGCCGTTCACGCGGTCCCAGAGCGGCGGCTGCACCGGGGTCTGCGAGGGGGGCGTGAGCGATGTCGGCATGACTTCATCTTCGCTTACGGCTACTCTCCGTGCGCGATGCATCTGCCGAGGTCAAACCGCGGTACCTGGCTGGTTGCCGGCGTGCTGGTCGTGATCGCCGTCGCGATCGGCGCATACGCCGTGCATCAGCTCGGCAAGCCGACCAACACCGTCAACACCAAGGCCGCATTCACGCCGACGGCGCCACCGGTGGCGAAGACCAAGCAGCTGCTGGTGCCGTTCTATGGCGGCGGCCAGACCCGGCTGCGCGACTTCACCGCCAACGCGAACGTGGCGCCGCCGTTCAAGGTGGCCTGGAAGCTCGGCGGCAACGCGCTGCTCGAGTTCCCGCTCTCGATCTGGGGCAACAACGGCTATTACATCGACGACGGCGCCACCGTCAAGCGCATCAACCTGCACACCGGCAAGCTGATCTGGGAGCGGCACATGGGCAGCTGCCACGGCTGCGGGCTCTCGGCCTCCACCCCGGCGCTTGACGTCAAGCACAAGCTGCTGTTCGTCTCGGTGCTCTCTGTCGCGGGCAGCACGATCGGCGCGGTGGGCGGCGAGGAGGCCGCGGTGTCGATGCTCGACGGCAAGACGCTGTGGCGCTACCCGGTCCCGAGCGGCACCGAGTCCTCGCCGATGGTCGTCGGCAACTCCGTCTACTTCGGCGATCAGGCCGGCACGGTCACCTCGCTCAACGTGCTGACCGGCAAGGTCAACTGGACCTTCCCGACCGGTGGCGCGGTGAAGGCCGGGCCAACCTACTACGACGGAAACCTCTACTTCGGCAACTACGCCGGCAGCTTCTATGCGGTCAACGCCAGGACCGGCAAGCAGGTCTGGGCGCAGAGCCCGGGCGGCCAGTTCTACTCGACCCCCGCGGTCGCCTTCGGCCGCGTGTATGTCGGCAACAACAACGGCGCCGCCTACTCCTTCCAGGCGAGCAACGGCACGCTGGCCTGGACGCGAACGCTCGGCGGCTACGTCTACTCGGGCCCCGCCGTCGCCACCGTGCCCCGTCTGGGCCCGACCGTCTACATCGGCTCCTACAACGGCGACCTCTACGCGCTCAACGCCCGCACCGGCGCCACCGACTGGGCCTCCTACACCGGCGGCGCCAACCCCGCGATCTCCGGCTCGGCGACGGTCGTAAACGACCAGGTCTACGTCTCGACGGTCTACCAGAAGGGCAGCTACGGCTACAACGCCACCACCGGCAAGAAGGACTTCTACTTCCCCGACGGCGGCTACACCACCGTCGTCGCCGACCGCAGCTCGCTGATCCTGATGGGTGACTACGTGCTCTACAAGCTCGTGCCGGCCAAGTAGCGGCCGGTACCGAGCGGCTCCGGCCGCGCTCGTCCCGCTGAGAGCCGTGTGAGGAACGCAGGAGCCGGGTAGGCTGGCTGAGGATGCGTCTTCCAGAGCTTGGTGGGCTGCGCCTGGCCGCGGGCGCGGCTGCGGTGGTGCTCGCCGCGGCAGCGATCGTCTACGGCTTCGCCGCCGGCGGGCACCGGGCGCGCGCCCGGCGCGCCGCCCACGCGAGCACCACCACCTCCGCGGCCCCGGCGCCGAGCACCACCACGACCACACCGCGAAGGCGTCCGGTCGACAACTTCACGCTGCCGTTCTATGGCGGCCACGCAGCCCGCACGCGCGACTTCAAGGCTCGCCCGACGCTGGCGCCGCCGCTGCGGCTGGCCTGGAAGCTGGGGCGTAACGCGCTGCTCGAGTTTCCCCCAGTGATCTGGTCGGGGAACCTCTACTACATGGATGACGGCGCCACGGTCAAGCGGGTGAACATCCGCACCGGCAGGCTGATCTGGGAGCGGCACATGGGCAGCTGCCACGGGTGCGGGCTCTCGGCCTCCACCCCGGCGCTCGACGTCAGGCACAAGCTGATGATGGTCTCGGTGCTATCGGTCACCGGCAGCACGATCGGCGCGGTGGGCGGCGAGGAGGCGGCGGTATCGATGCGCAGCGGCCGGACGCTGTGGCGCTACCCGGTGCCGAGCGGCACCGAGTCCTCGCCCGTGATCGTCGGTGACTCCGTCTACTTCGGCGACCAGGCCGGCACGCTCACCTCGCTCAACGTGCTGACCGGCAAGGTCAACTGGACCTTTCAGACCGGCGGCTCGATCAAGGCGGGGCCCGCCTACTGGCACGGAAACCTGTACTTCGGCAACTATGCGGGCAGCTTCTATGCCGTCAACGCCAGGACCGGCAGGCAGGTCTGGGCTGACAGCCCCGGCGGCCAGTTCTACTCGACGCCCGCGGTCGCCTTCGGGCGCGTCTACGTCGGCAACAACGACGGCAGCGCCTTCGCCTTCTCAGCCGCCAGCGGCGCCCAGCTGTGGTCAGACTCGCTCGGCGGCTACGTCTACTCTGGGCCGGCCGTCGCCACCGTGCCCGGCCTGGGCCCGACCGTCTACATCGGCTCCTACGACGGCGACCTCTACGCGCTCAACGCCGCCACCGGCGGGATCGACTGGGCCTCCTCGGTCGGCAGCGCGATCTCCGGCTCGGCCACCGTCGTCAACGACACCGTCTACGTGTCGACCGTGTACGTGCGCGGCAGCTACGGCTTCGACGCTCGCACCGGCAAGCAGACCTTCTACTTCCCGCACGGCTCCTACACGACGGCGATCGCGGAGCCGGGAGCGCTGTTCCTGATGGGTGACTACGTGCTCTACAAGTTCGTGCCGCGGCGCTGAGCCGGCTCCGGCAACGGGCGCAACGCTCTGGCGGCGGCCCGCGCGGTCGCCGCGCCGCCTGACATCGCGACGTTGCCGATTGGCGTTGAGCACCACGGACCGGACGCTCAAGAGCAAGCTCAGATGCGCAAACTGGCAGCCCAGACGCCAGTCCGTGCATCTGGTACCCCAAAACCTGCGCCCATGGCACAAACTGGCCTCTTGGCTGGCGATTTTTGCATCTGGACTGCCTGCGCGAAGCTGCGCGCGGTAGGTTGGCCCCGCCAGCCACGCACGCCCAGCGGCGTTGCCTGCGCCCAAACGCTCAGGCCCGGTCACGCGCGACGGGTGTGCGGCGAGCTTGCGGAGCTGCTCGTGGTCTCACCGAGGCCCGTTCTGCGCTTAAGCTGCCGCCGGCGCGCTCGCCGGCGGCGTGCGCAGCGCGCCCACGACCTCCTCGAGGCGATCGAAGCCGAGACTCTCGTACAGCCCCAGGGCGTGGTAGCCAGGGTCGGCGGCGATCACGAAGTGGTCGGCCGGCCGCCGGGTGAGCGTGTCCTGAGCGGCCGCATACACCAGCCTGCTCGCGATCCCCTGGCGCCGGAACGCCGCGACGGTATCGACGGTCTGGTAGCGAGCGCGCCGCTGCGTGACGACGACGCCGAGCGAGCCTGCCACCTGCCCTTCGAGCAGCGCCACATACCACCCGCCCCGGCCGCGCCGAAACAGCTCGCGCAGCGCCTGCTGGCGGCCGCGCAGGAACGCCACGTGAGAGTCGCGCCCACCCGGCAGCCCGCGCTCCTCGGCGGTCGCCATCTGCACGTCGATCACGGCCTGCCAGAGCTCCTCGTCGCCGGCGGGGTCAAGCGCCCTGACCTCTGCCTCGCGGCTGGCCCGCGGGTGCGCTCGCAAGCTCTCGGGCTTCGCGATCAAACCGGCAGTTCGCTCCAGCTCGAAGCCCCTGCTGACGAGCTCGGTTGTGGCGGCGCCGGTCTGACCGTCGGCGCGGTCCCAGGCGAGCGTGCAATGCCTGACCTGTGGGTGGTCTGCGAACTCGCGCGCGAACAGCCGCTCCCAGCGCTCCCCGTCACCCTCAGCGGGCGCGTCGTCGAACAGCAGCAGGTTGCCCCACCAGTAGGTTGGGTTGCCAGGCGAGCGCACGACCCAGCAGCCGTCGCGGCGGATGAGCTCGTGATCCGGCTCGAGCACGTCTATGTCGGTGCTCCAGACGAGGCTGCGGATCGTATGGGCGTGGCTCGGGAGTGACATAGAACGCCTGCAAATCCGGGGGCAGGCTGGTACAATAGCTGGTCTATGCGTTGTCGAAGTGGAAGTCACTGCCAGGAGCCGGCTGTAAAGGGCCGCCGCTTCTGCGCCACGCACGCGGCTGAGCTGGACCGCATGCGTGAAGAGCTCAAGGATGCCGCGGCTGCCCGCATCGGTAGGGGCCGCCCCAAGCGGTCCTCCACCTGCTGCCGTCCCGGCTGCTATGAGCCACGCGTTCCGCCTGCCGCGTACTGCGACGCTTGTGCGGCGGCCGGCTACGTGGAAGAGGCCGCTTAGCGGCTTACTCGAACTGCTGAGGAGGTCCTGGTGTATTCACCGCGTCGCGGCGGCTACGTCAGGGCCTCCTCTTGGTTCGCGCACCGGCACGCCGGCGGCGGCGAGGTGCCGTTTGGCCTCCGCCACCGTGTGCCGTCCGTAGTGAAAGATCGACGCGCACAGCACCGCGTCGGCACCGGCCTGGAGCGCCGCCACGAGGTGGTCAAGCTCGCCCGCGCCACCCGAGGCGATCACCGGCACCGCCACGGCCGCCGCCACCGCGGCGGTCAATTCCAGGTCGTAGCCGGCGCTCGAGCCGTCGCGGTCCATGCTGGTCAAAAGGATCTCCCCCGCGCCGCGGGCGGCCGCCTCGCCGGCCCAGGCGACCGCGTCACGCCCGGCGGGGCGCCTGCCGCCGGCCACGTATGCATCCCAGCGGTCCCCAGTCGCCGCGCGCTTGGCGTCTATCGCCACCACCACGCACTGGGCGCCGAAGCGGGTCGCCAGCTCGTCGATCAGGGCCGGCCTGGCGAGCGCGGCGGAGTTGACCGACACCTTGTCAGCGCCCGCGTCAAGCACCGCCTGAGCGTCGGCGAGCGAGCGGATGCCACCGCCGATCGTGAACGGGATGAAGACGTCGTCAGCCGTACGCCGGGCGAGCGCCGTGACCGTGTCGCGCTGCTCGGAGGTGGCGGTGATGTCCAGGAAGACGAGCTCATCGGCGCCCGCCTCGTCGTAGCGGACAGCGAGCTCCACCGGATCGCCGGCGTCGCGGAGGTCCACGAACGCGGTGCCCTTGACCACCCGTCCGCTGTCCACGTCGAGGCAGGGGATGACGCGCTTGTAGTGCATCAGCAGCCGCCCGTCGCGGCGTCCAGCAGTTGCTGCGCCTCCCCCACGCCGAAGCGCTGCTCGTAGATCGCCTTGCCGACGATCACGCCCTCGAGCGTGGGCTCACGGAGCTCAGCGAGCGCCTGCAGGTCGGCCAGCGTCCCGATTCCGCCGGAGTAGACGAAGCTTCCCCGGAGAGCATCCGCAAACGCCCGCGCCGCGGCGGTGTCGGGCCCGCTCAGCATGCCGTCGCGCTCGATGCTCGAAAGCACGAAGCGACGCACGCCGCGGCGCTCCAGCTCGTCGCGAGCCGGCACGACCCCCAGCTCCGTGTCCTCGGTCCAGCCGGCAGCGGCGAGCAGCCCGCCGCGCGCATCGAGCGAGACCACGAGCCGGTCTCCGTAGGCGGCCACGGCTCGGTCCACAAACTCCGGGTCGCGCAACGCGGCGGTGCCGACGATCAGCCGCTCGGCGCCGCTGCCGGCGGCGGCGCCGAGCGCCGCCATGCTGCGCAGCCCGCCGCCCACCTGGACCGGCACGCCCAGCGTCTGCGTGATCCGCTCGACCTGGCGCAGGTTGGTCGGCGCCCCGCTGCGGGCGCCGTCCAGGTCCACGATGTGCAGCGTCCTGGCGCCATCAGCCACCCACCGCCGCGCCGCCTCGAGTGGGTCTGAGTCGTATGCGGTCAGCTGAGCGAAGTCACCGCGCGCGAGGCGGACCGCCTTGCCGCCGAGGATGTCTATGGCCGGCAGCAGGATCATGCGGCCACCGCGCGTTGACGGTGCGCCCGCGCCAGCGCGACGAACGACTCGAGCAGGGCGAGACCGTCGTGCGAGGACTTCTCGGGGTGAAACTGGGTGCCGAACACTCCGCCCTGGGCGACCAGCGTCGCGAAGCGCTCACCGTACTCGGCGGTGCCGATCACGGCCCGCGCATCGGCGGGCTCGGCGACGTAGGTATGCACGTGATAGAAGGGCGCGCCCGTGTCCGTAAGACGCTCGGTGAGCGGCGAGCCACGCTCGAGCCGCACATCGCTCCAGCCGATGTGCGGCAACCGCAATCCGCCCGCACGCAGCGCCCGCACCCGCCCCGGGATGAGCCCGAGGCCGCTCGTCTCCACGCCGAGCTCGTCGGAGTACTCGAACAGCAGCTGCATACCCAGGCAGATGCCGAGCAGCGGCGTGCCGGCCGCGACCCGTTCGCGCAGCAGGTCCTCCAGCCCGTACCGGCGCAGGCTGGCTGCGCCGCTCGGGAACGCGCCGACGCCGGGCAGCACGAGCGCATCGGCATCCACGAGCGCGCGCGGATCGCGGGTCAGCAGCGCGCGTGCGCCGGCGTGTGTGAGGGCCTTCTCCACCGAGCGCCTGTTGCCCATGTCGTAGTCGACAACGGCGATCGTCGGCGGCTCAGCCATCGGCCCGCCGGTGGCGCTCAACTCAGGGTGCCCTTGGTGCTGGGCACGCCCGGCTCGCTCGGGTCGACCGCCACCGCCGTGCGCAGCGCCCGCGCCAGTGCCTTGAACACGGCCTCGATCACGTGATGAGCGTTGCTTCCGGCCTGAACGCTGACGTGCAGGGTCAGCTTCGCGTTTGCGGCCAGTGCGCGCAGGAACTCCTCCGCCAGCTCGTGGTCGAAGTTGCCGATCGCCCCCGGCGGCAGCTGCGCCTCGAAGACCAGCAGGCCGCGTCCGGAGATGTCGAGGGCACACTGCGCCCGCGCCTCGTCCATCGGCACTGTGGCGGTGCCGTAGCGGGTGATGCCGGCACGGTCAGCGAGCGCCTGATCGAGCGCCTGCCCGATGCAGATGCCAACGTCCTCGACCGTGTGGTGGGCGCCGGTCTGGAGATCGCCGGTTGCGCGCACCTCCAGGTCGACGTGTCCGTGACGCGCGAGCAGGTCGAGCATGTGGTCGAGGAACCCGACGCCGGTGTCGCGGCTGCCCGCTCCCGTGCCGTCGAGGGTCAGCGTCACCTGCACGTCGGTCTCTCCGGTGCGCCTTGTGACCGTCGCCGTGCGTGTCATGGGTGTTGATTCTCCCCGATTCTCGCTTCCATCGAGCGCGCGTGGCATTCGAAGCCCTCGGCGCGTGCGAGTGGCGCCGCGGCCCGTGCGAGCGCGTCGGCGGTGGCGATGCGCACCTCAGTGAACACGCGGCGGAAGCTGTGCGGACCGAGCGTCGAGGCGAAGCGCGCCGCACCGCCGGTCGGCAGCGTGTGGTTTGAGCCTGCGACGTAGTCTCCGAACGCGGTGCCGGTGCCGATGAAGACGCAGCCCGACCGGGTGACCGCTGCAGCGAGTTGCTCGGCCAGCGGGCCGAGCAACTCCAGGTGTTCGGGGGCGAAAGCCTCTGCCAGCGCGAGCGCGTAATCGTAGGTGGGCGCCAGCACCAGCCTGCAGACCGCAGCGGTCTCGAGCGGCTCCGCGGCCAGGCGGCTGGCCAGCGCCTCCAGAAATGCAGCGTCGGTGGACACCGCGACGACGATGGTGCCGGCGCCGTGCTCCGCCTGGGCCAGGAGGTCGAGCGCCAGTGGCTCGAGCGGATAGCGCGGGTCGGCGATCGCGAGCATGTCGCTCGGGCCGGCGAAGGAGTCGATTCCCACGATGCCGGAGAGCTGGCGCTTGGCCTCCTGGACGTAGAGGTTCCCGGGACCGACGATCACGTCGACCGGCGCGATCTGGTCGGTGCCGTGGGCGAGCGCGGCGATGCCCTGGGCGCCGCCCATGCGGTAGACCTCGTGGGCGCCGGCCAGCTCGCAGGCCGCCAGGATCACCGGATTGACCTCGCCGTCTGCGCCGGGCGGCGTGCAGACCGCCACCTGCTCCACGCCCGCGGCACGAGCGGTCGCGACGCCCATCACCACGGTGCTCGGATACGGGGCGCGGCCGCCGGGGACGTAGACGGCGGCCCGGTGGACGGGAGTCTCGCGCACGGTCACGGCGTGTCCGTCGAACGCGACCTCGCGATCGGGGTGCAAGCCGGCGCGCGCGACGCGCTCGACGTTGCGGGTCGCCAGCTCGATGCCGGCGGCGACCGCCGGGTCGAGCGCAGCGCGGGCGCGCGTCAGCTCGGTGCGCGTGACGCGCAGCGGAAGTGGCTCACGGCCGCCGGTGTCGTGGCGCTTGGTGTAGCGCAGCACAGCCTGCTCGCCCGTCGCGCGAACGTCGGCGATGATCGCAGCCACCGCGTCTGCGACCGACTCCCCGTCGGGGACGAGCGCGCGCAGGCCGGCCGCGAGGAAGGCCGGCGCTTCGGCGCCTTCGACGATCGTCGCCTGCATCAGGCTGAGATCCTCGAGACGAGCGTGTCGATCGCCGTGGCTTTCAGCTTGTCGGCGACCGGGTTGGCGATCAGGCGGGCCGTGCACTCGGCGATCTGCTCACGCACAACCAGCCCATTCTCGCGCAGCGTGGTACCGGTTGCGGTCAGGTCGACGATCGCGTCCACCAGGCCCGTGAGCGGAGCGAGCTCGACCGAGCCCTTGACCTCCACGACCTCCGCCTGCCGGCCGCTCTCGTGAAAGTGGCGGGTGGCGATCCGCGGGTACTTGGTGGCGATGCGCACCACTCCCAGGCGGCGCAGCGCGTCGGCCGCCGGGTCCACACCGGCCTGCGAGGCGACCACCATCGTGCAGCGCCCGTAGCCGAGGTCCGCAAGCTCGTAGATCGCGCGCTCGGACTGCTCCATCAGCACGTCCTTGCCGGTGATCCCCAGGTCCGCCGCGCCCGCCTCCACGTAGGTGGGGACGTCCGAGGGACGCATCGTGATGATCCCCTGCTCTGCGAACAGCAGGCGGCGGTCGTTCTCGCGCACCGGGGCGGTGTCGATCCCGATGCGGTCGAGCAGGTCGAGCGTCTCGGTGAGCAGCGCTCCGCGCGGGACGGCCAGGCGCAGGCCCATGTTTGCGGGCGTTTCAGCCACGCTTGCGCTCCTCTGCGCGCAGCGCGATGTGGACGCGCTCGACGTCGAGCCCGAAGCCCACGGCCGGCAGCGGCCGGCCGAACTCCGCGAGCAGGTCGTCGTAGCGGCCCCCGCCGCCCAGCGGCATGCCGTAGGCCGGGTCGTAGACCTGGAAGATCGCGCCGGTGTAGTAGCCGAGGCTGTGCACGAGCCCGAAATCGAAGATGACCCTGCTGGCGGTTCGAGGCTCGAGCATGCCCAGCAGCTCGCGCATGCCGGTGCCGGCGTCGTGCAGTGGCCCGTTCAGTCCTTCCAGCAGCTCGCTGCCGCCGCGCATGCGCGGCACGCGCAACAGCAGCTCGGCGTCGGCATCCGGCATCCGCAGGCGCGCGAGCTCACGTTCGACGCCGACGAAGTCACCGAGCGCGAGCTCGCCCAGGATCGTCTCGCTGTCGCGGGCATCGACACCAAGCGAGCGCAGCAGTGTCGGGTACAGCGTCACATCGCCCAAGCCGACCTTGAAGCGCTCGAGCCCCGCCGCCTCGAGCGCGTCGCAGAGCAGCGTCAGAGCTTCGACGGTGCCCTGTGGGCCGGGGGCGCCGATCAGCTCCACACCCGCCTGCAGCAGCTCGCGTGATTGGCCCCGCCGCGGCCGGACACCCTGGAAGATGTGGGCGAAGTAGCAGAAGCGAAGCGGCGTCGGCGCGGCTCTGAAGCGGCTCGCGACCATGCGCGCGATCGGCACGGTCATGTCCGATCGCAGGACGAGCACGTTGCCGTGCTCGTCGAAGAGCCTGTAGGGGGAGCTCGCCCGGGTGGCCTCGCCGCGTGCCGCTGCGCGCTCGTACTCGAGCGCCGGCGTGTAGACCTCTCCGTAGCCGCCACGCTCGAACACCTCACGCATGCGCGTCATCAGCGCGCGCAGCTCGCGCATCTCGTCGGGCAGCACGTCGCGCGTGCCGTTGGGTGTACGGTCGGACACGGACGTTCAGCCGCGAACGCTGGTGTCCTCGACGCGGGTGATCCGCGCCCCGAGTGTCCGCAGGCGTGCGTCGATCCGCTCGTAACCGCGGTCGATCTGGCGCACGTTGCCGATCTCCGTGGTGCCCTCCGCGCAGAGCGCGGCGATCAGCATCGCCATGCCGGCACGGATGTCCGGCGACTCGACGCGCTGACCGCGGAGCTTGCGTGGTCCCACGACGATCGCGCGATGGGGGTCGCAGATGGTGATCGCGGCGCCCATCAGCTGCAGCTTGTCGGTGAACACGAGCCGGCTCTCAAACATCCACTCGTGGATGATCACGGACCCCTCGGCCTGGGTGGCGAGCGCCAGCACGACGCTGGTCAGGTCCGCGGGCAGCGCCGGCCAGGGCCCGTCCTGGATCTTGGGCGTGTAGCCGCCGGCGTCGCTCTGGATGACCAGCCGCTGGCCGCCGGGGACGTGGACGTCGTTGCCGCGCAGGGTGCTCGTCAGGCCGAGGCGCTCGAACACCAGCCTGATCATGCGCAGGTCCTCCGGGACCGTGTCCTTGATCGTGAGCTCGCCGCCGGTGACGCCGGCGAGCGCCATGAACGAGCCGATCTCGATGTGGTCTGGGGCGATCGTGTGCTCGCACCCCTGCAGCCGGTCACGGCCGGTGACGGTCATCACGTTGGAGCCGATGCCTTCGATCTCGGCTCCCATCTTGGCGAGCATGCGCGCCAGGTCCTGGACGTGAGGCTCTGAAGCCGCGTTGCGGATGACTGATGTTCCGGGCGTCAGGGCGGCCGCCAGCAGTGCGTTCTCGGTCGCCATCACCGAAGGCTCGTCCATCAGGAAGTCGCATGGCCTGAGACCGCCGGCCGGCGCCTGCAGCTGGATGTTGGCGCCCACCTCGACATCCGCTCCGAGCGCGCGCATCGCGTCGAAGTGGGGGTCAAGCCGCCTGCGTCCGATCACGTCGCCGCCGGGCGGCGGCATCTCGGCCCGACCGAAGCGGGCGAGCAGCGGCCCGGCCAGCAGGAAGGAGGCGCGGATCCGCTCGCCAAGCTCGCGATCGACACTGGTGCGGCTGACGCCGCGCGCGTTGATGCGCAGCTCGCCGCCGCTGCTCCAGGTGACTGACGCTCCGAGCGAGGCCAGCAGCGCGAGCATCGCGTCGACGTCCTTGATGCGCGGGACGTTGCGGAGCGTCACGTCCTGGTCGGTCAGCAGCGTGGCGGCGAGGATCGGCAGCGCCCCGTTCTTGTTGCCGGCGGGCGCGACTGTGCCTGTCAGCGGCGTGCCGCCTTCGATCACGAACTTTTCCATGGCTACCAGTAAGGTAACGGCATGGACGCCGAGACCCCGTCAAGCTCGCTGTCGCAGTCCGGGGACGGAGCGCGGGATGCCGCCTGGGAGCTGGTCTGCGAGTGGACCGAGAGCGACTCGCTGCGTCGCCACATGCTGGCGGTTGAGGCGGCGATGCGCGCCTACGCGCAGCGCCTCGGCGCGGACGTCGAGCTCTGGGGACTGACGGGGCTGCTTCACGATCTGGACTACGAACGCCATCCCGACCTCAGCACCGGGCATCCCCGGGTCGCCATGGAGGAGCTCCGCCGGCGCGGCTACCCGGAGGCGCTCGTTCGTGCGGTCGGCTCGCACGCCGACTACCTCGGGATCGCCCGTGAGACCGAGATGGAGAAGGCCCTGTACGCGGTCGACGAGCTCTCGGGGTTCATCCTCGCGGTCGCCTACGTCAGGCCCGAGGGGCTGGTTGGCATGACCCCCAAGTCGGTGCGCAAGAAGCTCAAGCAGCCGAGCTTCGCGGCGGCCGTGGACCGCGAGCAGATGACCGCCGGCGCGCAGGCGCTCGGCGTGGACTTTGACGAGCACGTGGCGCGCGTGATCGCCGCGCTCGGAGAGGTATCGCCACCGCTGGTCACGCCGCGCTGAGCCCCGGCGCGAGTACGCGGCGGACGCTCAGGCCGGTCCGCACTGTCGCTCGTCTATTGTGACGGGCGATGAGCGACCCGATCAGGATTGTGGTGCTGGAGGGCGATGAGACCGGCCAGGAGCTGCTCGAGCAGGCGCTGAGGGTGCTCGACTCTGAGCTGCTCGGCTTCCCGGTCGAGCTGGAGCGCTTCGACCTGTCGCTCGCGAGCCGGCGCGCCACCCAGAACGGCGTCGTGCACGACGCCGCAACGGCGATGCGGCAGTGCGGCCTGGGCGTCAAGGCGGCGACGATCACCCCAGAGGGGCGCGAGGACGTGGGCACGCCCAACGCGATCGTGCGAGAGGGCATCGGCGGCAAGGTGATCGTCCGCACGGGACGGCGGCTGCCCGGGGTCGCGCCGATGGCCGGCGTCTACTACCCGATCTCGGTGGTGCGCATGGCGGTGGAGGACGCCTACGGCGCCAGGCAGTGGCGGGACGGCGCGCCGGGCGCGCCCGGCGAGGTCGCCTACCGCGAGGAGCGGATCACACGTTCAACCTGCCGTGCCGTCTCGGAGTACGCCTTCCGGACGGCGGAGCGCCTGGACGCCCGCGTCTACGGCGGACCCAAGTGGACCGTCTCGGCCATCTACGAGGGCATGCTCAAGGAGGAGATGGACGCGGCCGCCGCGCGCCACCCCGATGTCGACTACAAGCCTGTGCTGATCGACGCGACCTATGCCGGACTCCTGTCGGGAGCGACCGACAAGACGCTCGTGATCCCGGCGCTCAACCGTGACGGTGATTGCCTGTCGGACCTCGTGCTGCCGATGTTCGGGTCGATCGCGGGCGCCGAATCGGTGCTCTTGGCCTTTGACGAGGATTACAACACGACGGTCGCGATGGCCGAGGCTCCGCACGGCACGGCACCGGCACTGCAGGGCAAGGACATCGCCAACCCGCTCGCGATGATCCTGGCCTGCGGCGCCGTGATGCACCACGCGGCGGGGCGCTACGGTGCGCATGCCGAGCGTGCCTCCCGTGCGATCTACGAGTCCGCGCTGGAGGCCGTCGCCGCCGGCGTGAAGACCTTCGACCTGGCCGGCTCGGCCGGCACGACCGAGTTCACCTCAGCGGTGGTGGACAGGATCCGCACCAAGCACGAGGCTTGGGCGGCGCTCGGCTGACAGTCGCCCGCCAGCGCCACCGCTCATCCCCCGACCGCCGGTCCGGGCGAGGTGCTTGCAAGCCGTGTTGCACGGACCGTGGTTCCGTCCGGCCGCGGGCATAGGCTACGAACATATGTTCTCTGCTGCCTTCGACGGGCTCCTGCTCAAACTCAGTGACGCGATCGACGACATGCTGCTCGGCGACTACACCTACGTGACGGCGGGTGACAGGCTGTATGCCGATGTCGACTACTACCGCAAGCATCCCGGCGCGGCCGCCGAGCGCCAGCCGCCCACGGCCGTCCTTGACGCGGCCGGCGCCGCTCTGTCCGCCCACCGCGACGGAGGCCTGCCGCCGCTCCGACGCCGCGGCAGGAACGCCTGTGCCGGCGCCGGTGCGCCGTGCACGCCGGCCGCCGCACTGCGCAGTCGCTGCTGAGCTCTCTGCCTACCATTGAGCGGCGTGGCTCACGTGCTGCAGACCGAGCGGTTGCTGCTGCGGCCGTGGTGCGCAGACGACGTCGCGCTGCTCGCCTCACTGAGCGCGATCCCACGGGTCACGCGCTACATCTCCGACGGGCGCACCTGGAGTGCGCTGAAGACCATCGCCGTCTCCGATGCGGCAGCCGAGCACTGGCACCGTCACGGCTTCGGCTGGCGGGTCATCACACAGCTCACCAGTGGCACCGACATCGGCCTGCTCGCCGTGAACCTGATGGGCGACGGCACGCCCGGCGTGGCGCCCGATGAGCACGAGATCGGCTGGTGGCTGGCCCCCGAGCACTGGGGGCACGGCTACAGCACGGAGGCGGCGCGAGCCGCGGCCACGGACGCGTTCGCCACGCTGGGCGCCCCCGCGCTCACAGCCCGCATCCACCCCGACAACCGTGCGTCGCTCGCCGTCGCAGCGCGCCTGGGCATGGAGTTCGCGTTCAACACCGTCGCGCCGCCGGGCGTTCCCGTCAGCGTGTATCGCGCAGACCGCGCCCCGTGCGTCGCTGCTGCACGCGACGCTGAGCGAGCCCAGCCGCCGTCTGAATGACTGACCTGAGCCTCGGGGCTCGTGCTCCGACCCCGTTCCGCCACCTCGACCTGTAGCGGCGCCCTGCCAAATGTTGCGACGTTGGCTCAAATCTTCCCTTCCACGGTCGCCCCAGCTCAGACGTCTACACCCAGATGGTGCCGAGCGACGAGACCTCCCGCTCTCCGAGCGCCTGACAGGAGACGCTCACACACTCGAAGCTCAAAGGCATCTTGCCGCACCTCGATCAGGACAATGCTCGCTTCAGTCCTTTTGCCTCGGTCTTGAGTCGAACCACTTACGTACGGCTACATAGCCGCCTTCGAAGACCATGACACTCGCAACCAGAATCCCTATCCGCAGGGCTTCGGTTCCATGCACGAGCATCCGGTTGCCAAAGCCCACAAGAACGCCAAGCGGCGCAGGAACCAAATAGTCGATTAGCTTCGTTCGACGTTGGCGTCCGGACCTGGCGCGCTTGGTAGTGATGAGAGCTACTCGATGCTGCATGAAATCGTTTTCACATATGGAGTGACGAACCAGCTCATGCCAACCTCGATGCACTGGCCTGGATTCAGCGTATAGATCCCCAACGTATAGCTGGCGAGCGTCACTGCGCTGCCGCAGATGGATGCGCCTAAGGCCCCTCCGAATGCCGTAGCCGGCCCGCATATTATGGCGCCTGCAGTTCCCCATGCTCCAATCTGTGCTGCCACAACCAGTTCATCGGATGAAGATTCGTCAAATTGACATCCGTAATGTGGGTTCGGTGACAACGAAACGAAGCAGTGTGTGTCCCCAGTTGAGCCTCCGCCTCCGCCTCCGGCCATGACGTTGTTCGGTCCGGCGGTTGCGATTACGAGGCCGGGGTTGGTGGTGGCTGGGCTTGACTTCGGTGGGGTCTCAGCTTTGGTTGTGGCGGCGAGGCTTGGTGCTGGCGTGAGCGCGAGCGTGCCCGCTGCCGCGATCGCGGCAGCTAACGCTTTGAACCGGAGGCATTGGTAGCGCACTGTGGTCTCCGTTCCCTTGCTCTGGCTGTGCCGGTCCTGGTGGGCGGGACACTACTCCCCTCCTGTGCTGTTACGTAACCCTAATTGAGGAAATCGTGGCCGGTCCGTTTTCGAGGTTCCAGCCGGCCAGGCCGGCAGAGAAGTGGTTCCAGGCCACCGCTGCGGCCTGGGCAGTTGTCGCGTGGGGCGTGACGGTGCACCCGAACGCCGGCCAAACTAGTCCCGCCCGCCGAGGCGAAGGCTGAGTAGCTTGTCGCACCACCATAGCCGCACCGGGCGGCGGGAGGGTCCTCGACCACGCCCACGGCGGTAGGCGCGGCACCATCGTGGAGTGTGCCTCCGTTAGCCTGGATTATCGGCGGGGGGTTTGTTCACCCAGCCGAGTCCGCTGACGTAGGCGGCTTGCGCCTGTAGCGCTGGCTTTTCGTGCTGGCCTCTGAGCGTGACCGGGTGGGTTTGGTGGACAGCTGTGCCTGCTATGTGGGAGGTACTTGTGGGCCGCGATCCGGCTCCGAGCCAGAAAGCCTGGCGGTTTGGTCGAGCCTGGCGGGTGGTTCCGTCTGAAGGGTCTGCCAGCGTATGGCGACAAGTCGTCCACTAGTTTTCCCTAGTAATGGCCCAACGCCCCGGACACGAGCCCTTCACGGCGCCCACGCACCCCGCGCAGCGCCGCTACGAGGCGCTGCGCGCCTACCACGTCGAAGGCGCCTCAGCCCAAGAGATCGCCGAGCGGCTGGGGTATACGCGCGCGACCGTCGAGACGCTGGTGCGCGACTATCGCAAGGGCCGGCTCGGTGAGCTCGGCGAGCTGTTCTCAACGCCCCGACCCGGCCCCAAGAGCCAGCCGAAGAAGGACGCCGCGCGCGAGCGGGTGATCGGGCTGCGGCGCGAGCGTCACGGCCTGCAGGAGATCGTGGCCGAGCTCGCCCGTGCCGGCACGCCGCTGTCGCGCACCGCCGTCTGGGAGATCCTCGCAGAGGAGGGGCTGGCGAAGATGCCAAAGCCGCCGGCCGCGCCCAAGGCCGCGGCCGCGCCCGAGAAGCTCAGCGCGCCGAAGGTACGCGCGCTCGGAGACGGGGAGTGGCCTTCCTCCGCGACGATCGAGACCAAGCACGCCGGCCTTTACCTGCTGATCGGCGAGCTGATCGCGCTCGATCTTCCCGGGCTCGTCAAGGCAGCCGGCTGGCCGTCGACGAGCCAGCTCGACGCGCTGCACTCGGTCCTCTCGCTGCTGGCGCTCAAGCTGTCGGGCCGCCGGCGGCGAAGCCACGTCTCAAACGTCGTGCACGACCCCGCGCTCGGGATCTTCGCGGGGCTCAACGTGCTGCCCAAGACCTGGCATTTGAGCACCTACAGCTACCGCCCCCAGCGCGCCCAGCAGGTCGCGTTCTTCGAGGCGCTGCAGCCGCGGCTCAAAGAAGCCGGGCTGTTGGGCGAGGCCGGCTTGAAGCTCGACTTCCACACGATCATGAGCTACGGCGAGGACACGGTGCTCGACAAGAACTACGTGCCGCGCCGCTCGCAGCGCACCCGTTCGGTGCTGACGTTCATCGCCCAAGACGGCCAGCAGCGCACGATCATCTACTCAAACGCCGAGCTGACCGCACGCGCGCAATCCGGCGAGGTGACCCGGTTCTGCCGCTTCTATGAGCACACCCATGGCGAGCTGCCCAAGCTGCTGGTCTTCGACCAGAAGCTCACCACCCAGCAGCATCTCGCCGAGCTTGATCAGCTGGGCGTCGGCTTCATCACGCT
>DAIDME010000035.1 GCA_027449125.1 Solirubrobacterales bacterium
CGTCAAGTAGTGAGCACTCGCTTGGGCGGCGGCGATCGCAGCCGCTGTGCGCGCGTCCGCCGGGCGACGACTCGTGCCTCTGGCTGCTCGTCTAACCCGCGCACCCGTTATTTTCAGTACGCCGGTTCGCGGTCCGATAACTGTCAAAGGGCGGATTCATGTCTTCTGCGAGGCAAAATGCAAGCCGTGACGAGCTCGGTTGGGGGCACCAGACCCACAGCCCGGAGCTGCGCGCCGCTCCGCCACTGCCGTCTCCGCGGGCCGGAGAGCTGGAGCTCGAGGCGGACCTGGGGCGCTCGCCGGCGGAGCTCGCCGCCCGGATCGATGCGGCGCGAGCGAGCTTCCGCGAAGATCCACACGGATCGCTGGTGGTCGCGATCGAGACCTGTGAATGCGCCGAGCGCGACGGTGACGCGACCCTGATGGCGCGGGCCCGGGCGCTGGAGGGGCACGTACATCTGCATCGGGGAGACATCCGCAGAGCGATGGCACGCTCGCTCGACGCGGAGCGGCTGCTGGGTCGGCCGGATCGCGGGAGCAGCGCGGCGGCGGCGTCGGAGCTCGCCGCGCTGCAGGCGCACGTCGCCTTCTTCACCGGCGCCTATGCGCAGGCGCTCGCCTGCGCCGAGCGAGCGGTTGCGTTGGCTGATACGACCGCTGAGCAGGACCTGCGGCTGTTCGCGCGTCGCTGTGCAGCGCTTGTGCTGGGCAACGTGGCGGTGCCGGGTTTCGACCGGCGCCTCGATGAGACGCTGGAGCTGGCACTCGCCGCCGGCGATCTCTGGGAGCTGGCGCTCACCCACAACGACATCGCCGTCCATCACGAGAGCAACGGGCGCGTCGACGAGGCGCGGCGAGCTATCGACCTGGCCTTCGACCTGGCGCAGCAGACGCATCCGAACGCCTTTGCGCTCGCGGTCGTCCATTCGACGTGGGCCGACATCGATCTGCGCGCAGGTAACCCGGCCGCCGCGCTCGAGCACGCCAGCCGCTCGCTGGCGCTGATCGCCGCGGCCGACCAACCCAACCCCTACCTGCTCGGCGCAAGCGTTCGCGCCGAGGTCGTCGCCCGCATGTACCTGGGGGAGTACGAGCACGCCCAGCGGGCGGGTGAGAGCGCGCTGGAACTGCTCGGCGACCGCATGCCCCACACTCGCAGCATGATCCTCTCCGCGGTCGCGGCGGCGCTGCGTGAGGCCGGTCGCCCGGAGCAGGCGTATGACATGCTGCTGCGCTCCGCGGAGCTCGAGCGTGAGGCGTTCGCCGAGATCACGGAGCTGAGGCTGAGCCTGGATCGCGCCGTCGCCCAGGCTCGCCTGGCGCACAGCGAAAGTCACGCCCTGGCGGCGAAGAATCGCGAGCTGGCCAGGGCTCACGCCGAGCTCGAGCGCCGCGCGGGCCAGCTGGAGCAGCTGCAGGCGCAGCTGCTGGATCAGGCCGATCGCGACTGGTTGACGGGCCTGCACAACAGGCGCTACCTCGCGCGGGAGCTGGCCAAGCCCGCCGGCGCGGGCGCCGCCACGCTGCTCAGCGTGGCGGTCGTCGACCTCGACCACTTCAAGGAGGTCAACGACCGCCATGGTCACAGCATCGGCGACCGCGTGCTGGTCCGTGCGGCCGACCTCCTCTGCGGCGTGCTGCGCACGACGGACGTCGTCGTGCGCAGCGGCGGCGAGGAGTTTCTGGTGTTGATGCCGCTGACCGATGCTGAGGCGGCGCTCCACTGCGCGGAGCGCATACGCGATGCGATCGGCCGCGAAGAGTGGGGCCAGATCGCCACGGGACTGACGCTGACAGCAAGCATCGGGGTGGCGACGACGGCCTGCACACAGGACCTGGAGCAGCTGATCAGGGTCGCCGATACGCGCTTGTACGCGGCCAAGCACGGTGGCCGCGACCAGGTCGTGGCCGCCTGAGCCATGCGGGCCGCGCGGGCGGCCGGAACGCTCAGCGCCGCAGCGGCCGGCTGTCAGGCAGCAGGCCGCGGCACCTTCTTGCCCGGGTTGAAGAGGCCCTTGGGGTCCAGTGCACGCTTGACCTGCTCGTGTGCCGAAACGGCCGCCACCGACCACTGTCCCAGCAACTGGCCCGCCTTCAGCAGGCCCAGCCCGTGCTCGCCGCTGACGCTGCCGCCCAGCTCACGCGCGAGCTCGAACAGCTCCAGCGCCGCAGCCTGGACGCGCTCGCTGGCCGCCCCGTCGGCGGGGTCGTACATGAACGTCGCGTGCAGGTTGCCATCACCGGCGTGGCCCCATGATGTCGTCTCCAGGCGGTGTCTGGCGCCGATCTCGAGGACAGCTTCGATCGCCTCGCCCAGCCGGTCCAGCGGCACGACGATGTCCTCCGAGAGCTTCTCGCCGAGCGCGGCCCGTGCTGCCAGCGATACGCCGCCGCGCCAGCGCCACAGCTCGCCCGGCTCACAGCTGAAAGCGCCCTCCCCGAGCGCCTCGAGCAGCGCGCCGCGCTCTGTGTCGGACTCCGCCTCGCAGATCACCAGAAACCGTGGCACCACGGCGAGGAAAGGGGGTGGCGCGAGCTGCAGGCAGCGCCCCTCTAGGTACTCGAGCGTCGCCGGGACGACGCCGCTGGCGAGCGCCGCCTCGACCGCCTCGACGCCGGCGGCAATGGAGCCGTAGCCGGCGAGCACCGGAATCGTCCGCGGTGGCGCGGGCGTGAGCGCCAACCACGCGGCCGTGATGATGCCGAGCGTGCCCTCACTGCCGATCAGCAGCCCGCGCAGGTCGTAGCCGGCCACGTCCTTGCGCAGCGGGCCACCGAAGCGCACCAGCTCGCCGGGGGCGATGACCGCCTCCACCCCCGTGACCCAGCGCGAGGTCACACCGTACTTGAACGTGTGCGGCCCGCCCGCGTTGGTCGCCAGGTTGCCACCGATCTGCGACTGCTCGGGCGCGCCGGGGTCCGGCGGGAAGTAGAGCCCGTTCTCGCGCGCGAGCCGCTGCACGGTGGCGGTCCTGACGCCGGCTTCGACCTCCATACGCCAGAGCAGCGGCTCGAGTGACCGCACACGGTTCAGGCGCTCGAGTGAGATCGCGAGCCCCGGCCCGTCGAAGGCCGGCACCACGCCGCCGCTGTAGCCGCTGCACCCTCCCACCGGCAGGATCGCCACGTCGTGCGCGTAGGCCCAGGCGACCAGCTCGCTCACCTCTCGGGCGCTCGCCGGTCGCGCGAGCACCGGCGCCACCCCCAGCAGGCCGCTCGTGTCGCCGATCCGCACATCGCGCTCGACATGCGCGCCGCCCACGATCCCCACAGCCGCGCCGATCAGATCCATCGGCGGGTTATAGCGCCCGGGCCGCGCCCCTGTCGCCGCTGGCCCGCTGGCCAGCGGCGCCGCTCGAGCGCTCCCCGGACCCCTACAGCCGCACGAGGTTAGGCGCTGGGCCCAGCCCGCGGGTGACGCCCCGCAGGTCCACGAAGAGCGCCGCCTCTCGCGCGATGCGCTCGTGGTCGATGCCGGGGTGCGCGGTAACGAGGACGACCGCGTCAGCGTCGTTCAGCGCCTCCGCCAGCGGCTGGCTGCGCAACCCGCAGTTCGCCAGCTCCGGCACGAACGGGTCGTGGTAGACGAGCGCCGCCCCGCGCCGGTCCAGCGCTTCGATGATCCGCAGCGCCGGCGATTCGCGCATGTCACCGATCCCGCCTTTGTAGGCGACGCCGAGCAGCGCGACCTTCGAGCCCTTGATCGGCTTGGACACGTCGTTGAGCGCCAGTTCGATCCGCTCCACGCAGTAGTGCGGCATCTGCTGGTTGATCTTGCCGGCGAGCTCGATGAACTCGGTTGACATCTGGAATTCGCGCGCGCGCCAGGTCAGGTAGAAGGGATCCACCGGCAGGCAGTGGCCGCCCATTCCGGGGCCGGGCTCGAAACGCATGAAGCCGTAGGGCTTGGTGGCCGCCGCGTCCACCACCTCCCAGATGTCGATGCCCATCCGCTCGGCGACCATCGCCAGCTCGTTGACCAGCGCGATGTTGACCGAGCGGAAGATGTTCTCCAGCAGCTTCGTCAGCTCCGCGGCCTCCGGTGTCGAGACGCGCTGGATGCGCTGGCAGACGCGGCCGTAGAGCTCGGCGGCCCGCTCCGTGCAGGCGGCGGTGATCCCGCCCACGACCTTTGGCGTGTTCTCGAGCGTGAAGTCGGTGCGCCCGGGGTCGACGCGCTCCGGCGAGAAGGCGACGTTCAGGTTCTCACCCACGCGCAGGCTGCCGTCGCGCTCGAGTGCGGGCACGAGCAGCTCGCGCGTCGTGCCGGGGTAGGTGGTCGACTCGAGCACGACCAGCTGCCCCTCGCCGATCACGCCGGCGAGCGACTCCGCCGAGCGCTGCAGCGGTCCGAGGTCGGGCTCGCGGTTTGCGTTGAGCGGTGTCGGCACGCAGATGATGATCGCCTCGGCCTGCGCGAGCGGCCCGTAGTCACAGGTCGGCTGCAGCTTGTGAAGGACGGACCGCAAGAGCTCCGAAGGGATGTCCTCGACGTATGACTCACCCCTGGCGACCGACTCGACCTTGCTGCTGTCGGTGTCGACAGCGATCACCTGCTCGCCCGCCTGCGCGAAGGCGACCACCAGCGGCAGACCGACGTATCCGAGACCCACTACTCCGATTGACATTCCTGGCAGAGTACCGGCGTTGGTGGCAGGGCGCGTGTAGTAGCTGTGTGCGCACGCGGTCCACCCAGCGTCTAGCATCAGCTGTGGATCGTGCTAGGCGGGGCGCTAGCGGTGCCCTGTAACCCGCAAGCCGCTAAAGCGGGGCTGAATTCCCTCCCGAGGGGTGGACGTCCACGGATAGCATCCCGCCTCTGGCGGTGATGGTCCGGTCCCAAAGCGATGCAGGCCCGTGAACCAGGTCAGGTCCGGAAGGAAGCAGCCTTAAGCGGTCACCTGCAGGCGCATAGGGGGAGCCGGGCCGGAGCCAGGCGCAGGACCGCCCCGGGGGCCGACGCCACAGATGAGGGTGCACGATCCGTCCCGGCGCGGGCGTGACGGCGCTCGCTCAGCGCGGCGGCTCGAGCACGAACACCGGGATCAGGCGCTCGGTGCGCTCCTGATACTCGGCGTAAGGTGGGTAGGCCGCGACCGCCCGGGCCCACCAAGACTCCCGCTCCGCACCGCTGATCTCCCGGGCGACGCGGTCGCTGCGGCTGGGCCCGTCCCAGACCTCCACGTGCGGATCGCCGCGCAGGTTGGCTACCCAGGCGGGGTTCTTCGGCGCCCCGCCCTTGGAGCCGACTGCCAGGTAGGTGCCCTCGTGCTCGACCCGCATCAGCGGCGTGCGGTGCAGCTGCCCGCTGCGCGCCCCGCGGTTGACGACGATCACGACCGGCAGACCGCTGTCGCGCAGGGTTGTGCCCGCGGTGCCACCCGAGCGCTCCCAGGTCTCGATCTGCTCGCGAACCCAGTCGGCGGGATCGGGCGGAGCGTAGGGGCCCTCGAGCGGCATGCCCTGATCCTACCGGGCCGAGCCGGCTACCGGGTCGAGCCGGCGGACCGATCCGGCGGCGGCGCGGTGGATGCGCGCACCACCAGGCTGGTGGCGAGGTCGAAGCGCTGGTTGAGCGGCGCCTCGGGGTCCTCGCTCATGCGGATCAGCATGCGCGCGGCGGTCGCGGCCATTTCGGCCAGGGGCTGGCGGATCGTGGTCAGCGGCGGCCCGACCCAGCGTGCGAATCGCAGGTCGTCGTAGCCGACGACCGACAGATCCTCCGGCACGCGCACGCCGCGCGGCCGGGCCGCCTCGTAGACCCCCAGTGCTTGAAGGTCGCTGCCCGCGAAGATCGCCGTCGGCGGGTTGGGCAGGTCGAGCAGCGCTGAGGCGCCGCGCCGCCCACCGGCGACGTGGAAGTCGCCGGTGCGCACGAGCTCTGGGTCGAAGCCGATGCCCGCGCGCTCGAGCGCGGAGCGGTAGCCGTCGACCCGCGCGGCCGAGCAGAGCATGTCGTCCGGGCCGGTGATCATCCCGATGCGGCGGTGGCCGAGCGAGAGCAGGTGCTGGGCGGCTGCGAACCCGCCCGCCCAATTGGCGGAGCCGATCGAGGCGACGTCCGGCTCCGGCTCGTCGGCCGGGTCCACGACCACGAAGTTCACGCCGCGGCTGCGCAGCTTGTGCTTGGTCTGCGCGTCCAGGTCTGAGAACACGAGGATCACGCCGATCGGCCGCCGGCTCAGCACGCCGTCGATCCAGGCATGGCCAGGGCTGTGGCGGTCACCGCTCTCGGTGACGATCAGGCTGATGCCCGCCTGCCGGGTGACGCGCTCGACGCCGCGGATGATCTCGATCGCCCACTCGCTCTCGAGCTCGTGGAAGAGCAGCTCGACCATCCTTGCGCTGCCGCTGGGAACAGCGGCGGCGCGCCTCAGGTAGCCGTGGCTGTGCAGCAGCTTCTCGACTCGTGCGCGGGTCAGCTCCGAGACGTCGGAGCGGCCGTTCAAGACTTTCGAAACGGTTGCGAGAGACAGGCCCGACTCCGTGGCGATATCCGCCAGCGTCACGCGCCGCTGCGCGGCGCCGATCGGGTCCGCCTGGTCGGCTATGTCGGTGGTGTCGGACACGTCTTCCAGCTCTCCTCGGCCAGATCTTTGCACGCCGCAGCTTGACATACCGCACCGTTGCTCGCTAGCCTCGCCGCGGCGACGTACTTTCGTGAAAGGCGTCGAAACTTTCGGAGAGGGGAGCATCTAGAATGGCAATTTTCCGTCAACGGCTGCGGCACGGCGCCGCTGCGAGTGGTGCGGCGCTGCTGGCTGGCGTGGCCGTGGCCGCCTGTGGCGCGAGCGCCAGCGCCAAGACGACGATCAAGGCCAAGGCCGCCTCGGCACGCCCCGCCGGCAAGATCACCGTGCTGGTCTACGGTGACGCCCAGAACTCGGTCGAGAAGTGGGAGGTCGCGCAGTACAACAAGACCCCCGAGGGCCACAAGGTCAAGGCGGTCTTCGAGTCGATCCCCGGGGCTGACTACCAGACCAAGCTGCAGACGATCATGAGCACGAGCAGCGCTCCCGACATCTTCTTCAACTGGGGTGGCGGCTCGATCGAGCAGTTCCAGAAGGCGGGCCTGCTGATGCCGCTGAACGGCATGATGAAGGCCAACCCCAAGCTCAGGACGAGCTTCCTGCCGTCGATCCTCAACGCGGCGAAGATCGGCAAGAACTACTACGGCATCCCGATGCGTGGAACCCAGCCGGTCGTCCTCTTCTACGACAAGGCGCTGCTGCACAAGGACGGTGTGCCGGTGCCGAAGACCTGGGCGCAGCTGCTCGCAGACGCCAAGACCCTCAAGCGCAAGGGTGTGTCGGTGCCGATCGCCGATGGTGGTGGCGACCAATGGCCGACGCAGATGTGGTTCGAGTACGTGTATGACCGGATCGCAGGTCCGAGCCTGGTCACAGACGGTCTGGCCGGCAACCGCAAGGTCTGGGCCTCGGCCGCCAGCAGGAAGGCGCTCGCCTACATCAAGCAGCTCGTACAGTCAGGCGCTTTTGGACCCGCCAAGAGCTGGGATTCGGTCAAGTTCACCTCCGGCCAGACCGCCCAGATGATGGTCAACGGCATCTCCGCCTTCGAACTCATGGGCTCGTGGGATTACTCGACGATCCAGAGCCAGGGCTCGACGGCGACGGGCACCAACCCGCCCAACGGCCCGGGCGCCGCGTTCGTGAAGGCCGGGAAGCTCGGCTGGACCGCGTTCCCGTCGATCCCCGGCGGCAAGGGCAACAACGCCGACCTGGCCGGGAACACCGAGAACTACTACTCGGTGCTGGCCAAGACGCGTTACCCGCAGGCGGTTGCCGATTTCCTGAAGATCATGTACACGCCGGCGTTCGTCAAGAACGAGCTCGCGCTCGGCAACCTGACCACCACCAAGAACACCCCGACGCTGATCAGCGGCCCGTCCGCCGGCTGGCTGAGGTGGCAGTACGAGCTCGTCAACCACGCGCCGCACTTCCAGCTCTCCTGGGATCAGGCCTACCCGCAGACCGACACCAACACGATCCACACGGCCGTCGCCAACTACTTCGACGACCTGAACGCAAACCAGTTCATCAAGGCGATGGAGGGCCTGCGGCCAGCCGCCTAGCGGACCCGCAGGAACCTCACGGCAGGGCTTGAAAGCCACGAGCATGACCACGCTCACGCCACGTGGGCGGACCGGCAGGAACTCGGGCGGCGCGCGCATCGGCCGCCCGAGCTTCCTCTGGTCGATGCCCGCGATCACTTTCTTCGCGCTGTTCGCGATCGTGCCGCTCGGCGTGGTCGCCTGGCTGTCCTTCAACTCCTGGGACGCGATCGGCTCGCCGCACTGGGTCGGCACGGCGAACTGGTCGGCGATGTTCTCCGACCCCGTCTTCCTGAAGAGCTTTCGCATCACGGCGCTGCTGACGGCGCTGGGGATCGTCACCCAGACGCCCGTGAGCCTGTTGATCGGCGTCTGGGCGGCGGGCCCGCAGCGCAACCGCGCGGTCCTCTCGGCGCTCTATTTCATTCCGCTGCTGATGTCTTCGCTGGCCATCTCCGTGGTCTGGGTGTCGCTGCTGAATCCCTACTTCGGGCTTCCGCACGAGTTGCACGCGGTATTCGGTGCCGGCCTCTTCAACGACGGATTCCTGTTCTCGAGCCCGACAACGGCGATCGGCGTGCTCACCTTCGTCGGCATGTGGCAGTGGACCCCGTTCCACACGCTCATCTACCAGGGCGGCGCCCGAGCGATCCCCGACGTCCTCTACCAGGCGGCCGCGATCGACGGCGCCGGCCGCGTGCGCCAGTTCTTCCACATCACGCTTCCGCAACTGCGCAACACGATGATGACCTCGGTGGTCCTGATGCTGGTCGGCGGCCTGACGACCTTCGACACGATCCTCGTGCTCACTCAGGGCCAGCCCGGAACATCCACCACCTCAGCCGCGTATTACATGTACACCAAGGCATTCCAGAGCTTCCAGTTCGGCAACGCCAGCGTGATCGCGGTGGTGCTCGCCGTATTCACGACGCTGCTTTCCTTGATCGTCGTGCGCGTCTCCGGCTGGGACCGGATGCGCAGCACGCAGGAGGGGATCTAGGTGGCTGTCGTGACCAGCGCCGGCGGCCCCGACGAGGTTGGCGGCGCACTCATCTCCGCGCCGCAACCGGGCGGGCATCGGCGCCGGCCTCACACCGTGGCCAGGCCGAACTACCTGGCGGGGGCCTTCGCCCTGATCTGGCTGGCGATCGTGTTGGCTCCGGTCTACGTGCTCGTCAAGGGGTCGCTTCAGAACCAGGCGCAGTACACCGCGTCGGGGCCGCTGTCGGTCCCCGGTCGGCTGACCACGGCCAACTTCGCGCTCGTCTTCCAGCAGGGCTTCCTGCACTTCTTCCTCAACACGGCGATCATCACGGTCGCCGTGGTGGCGATCGTCGTGGCGCTGGTGCCGCCGCTCGCCTTCGCGATCGTGCGCAACCGCAGCGCGCTCGTGACCGTCGCCTTCAGGGTGATCCTGCTCGGCCTCGCGGTGCCGATCGTCGCGGTGATCGTCCCGATCTTCTACCTGATCTCCAAGGCCGGCTTCTACGACACGCTGCCCGCGGTGATCCTGCCGACCGCAGCCTTCAGCATCCCGCTCTCGACCGTCGTGATGACCGGCAGCATGCGCGACATCACCACCGACATGTACGAGGCGATGGCGATCGACGGCGCCTCTAGCTGGCGCATCTTCCGCAGCCTCGTGCTGCCGCTCTCACGTGGCGGGCTGGCGACCGTGATCATCTTCTCGGCGCTGAATGCCTGGAACGGCTTTCTGTTCCCGTTGATCCTGACCCAGTCGGCCGGCGTGCGCGTCTTCACCCTGGGGCTCTACGACTTCACCACCGCCAACGCCGTGGACGCGCCGGCGGTGTGCGCCGCGGTCGTGCTCTCCGTGGTGCCGATCCTCGTCGTCTACCTGCTCGCTCGCCGCGCCCTGATCCGCGGGCTGATGGGCGTCGGAGGCAAGTGATGTCAGCCGGTTTCAAGGCGCGCGAAGCGCTCGAGCCGTGGCAGGACACGAGGCTTGCGCCGGCCGACCGCGTGCAGGCGCTGGTCGACGCCATGACGCCACGCGAGAAGCTCGCCCAGCTATACGGCATCTGGGTCGGCGCCTCGCCGGTGGGAGGCGACGTGGCCCCTTTTCAGCACGAGCTGACAGACGGCGTCGACTTTGACGCGGCGATCCGCTACGGGCTCGGTCAGCTCACCCGTCCGTTCGGCTCGGCGCCCGTGGACCCGGCGGTCGGCGCCCTTTCGCTGGCGCGGACTCAGCGTCGCATAGTGGCCTCCGGCCGCCACGGCGTTCCGGCGCTCGCGCACGAGGAGTGCCTGGCGGGATTCACGGCCTGGGGCGCCACCGCCTACCCGGTGCCGCTCGCCTGGGGCGCCACCTTCAACCCGGGGCTGATCGAAGAGATGGCGGGACGGATCGGGGCCAGCATGCGCGCCGTCGGCATCCATCAGGGGCTCGCGCCGGTGCTGGATGTCACCCGCGACCCACGCTGGGGCAGGACCGAGGAGACGATCGGCGAGGACCCCTACCTGGTGGTAACGATCGCCACCGCCTACGTGCGCGGGCTCGAGGGTGCCGGCGTGATCGCCACGCTCAAGCACTTCATCGGCTACTCGGCCTCGCGCGCCGCCCGCAACCTGGCGCCGGTGTCGATGGGGCCGCGGGAGTTCGCGGACGTGATGGCGTTGCCGTTTGAGATGGCGGTTCGCGAATCCGGTGTGCGCAGCGTGATGAGCGCCTACACGGACGTTGATGGCGTCCCCGCCGCCGCCAACCAGGCGTTGCTCACGGGCCTGCTGCGCGACACCTGGGGCTTCACGGGAACGGTGGTCGCCGACTACTTCGGCGTCACCTTCCTGCGCACGCTGCACGCGCTCGCCGCGACCGACGGGGAGGCGGCGGTGCAGGCCCTCAGCGCCGGGCTCGACGTGGAGCTGCCGACCGTCAACGCCTACGGCGAGGCGCTGCTCGAGGAGCTCGAGTCCTGTCGCATCGACGAAGCCGTGGTCGATACGGCGCTGCGGCGGGTGCTCGCGCAGAAGCTCGAGCTCGGGCTGCTGGACCCCGACTGGGATCCGCTCCCGGAGGGCTTCACCGAGGCCGATCTGGATGCGGTTGAAGCCGCTCGCGGGCGGATCACGCTCGACACCGACGCCGACCGCGCGCTCGCGCGGCTTGTCGCCGAGCAGTCGCTGGTGCTGCTGCACAACGACGGCACGCTGCCGCTCACGGCCGCAGAGGGCGCTCGGATCCTGCTCGTCGGCCCGGCCGCGGAGGACTCGAGCACGATGCTCGGCTGCTACTCGTTCCCGGGGCACGTCGGCGCGCTGCACCCGGACGTGCCGCTCGGCATCGCGATCCCGACGCTGCTCGCCGCGATCCGCCAAGAGTTCCCGCAAGCCGAGGTCACGCACCTGCAGGGCGTCAGCATCGACGGCGGGGAAGACAGCGGGATCGCCTCCGCGGCGGCGGCCGCACGCGGTACCGACCTCGTGATCGCGGCGCTCGGCGACCGCGCCGGCCTGTTCGGCCGGGGCACCTCGGGCGAGGGCTGTGACGTCGGCTCGATGCGCCTGCCCGGCCGCCAGCAGGAGCTGCTCGAGGCGCTGCTCGACAGCGGCACGCCCGTCGTCACGGTGCTCGTCGAGGGGCGGCCCTACGCGCTTGGCAGCGCTCCGCTCCGGGCCGCCGCGATCCTCGCCGGCTTCTTTCCCGGCGAGGAGGGCGCGAGCGCCATCGCGGGCGTGCTGAGCGGCCGTGTCGAGCCGACCGGGCGTCTGCCGGTCAGCGTGCCCGCCACGCCCGACGGGCAGCCCTACACCTACCTGGGCGCCGCGCTCGCGCAGCGCAGCGGCACCTCCAGCCTCGACCCGACCCCGCGCTATCCCTTCGGCCACGGGCTCTCCTACGCCGAGTACGAGTGGGCGGAGCTGAGCGTGCCGGTCGCCAGCGCGCCGACCGACGGGTCGCTGGCTCTGTCGCTGACGGTCCGAAACACCGGCCAGCGGGCCGGTGTTGAGGTGATTCAGCTGTACCTGCACGACCCTGTCGCGTCGGTGGTGCGGCCCGTGAACAGGCTGATCGGCTACGCCCGCGTCCCGCTGGACGCGGGCGAGAGCGTGCGCGTCCACTTCGCCGTCCCGGCCGATGTGACCGCGTTCACCGGCGTCGATGGCCGTAAGGTGGTGGAGCCGGGCGCGCTGGAGCTGCGGCTGGGTGCCTCCAGCACCGATATCCGGCTGGCTGCCGCGGTGCGGCTGACCGGGGAGCGCAGATTCGTGGACCACACGCGCACGCTGCACTGCGGCGTTGAGGAGGAGAGGACTGTATGGCGACGGTAGTTTTCGACCACGCGACGCGCGTCTACCCGGGGGCGGCCGAACCGGCCGTGAGCGAGCTCGACCTGCGGATCTCAGACGGCGAGTTCCTGGTGCTCGTGGGGCCCTCCGGGTGCGGCAAGTCCACCTCGCTGAGGATGCTCGCCGGGCTCGAGGATGTGAGTTCGGGGCGGATCGCGATCGGCGAGCGCGATGTCACCTACATGGCCCCGAAGGATCGTGATATCGCCATGGTGTTTCAGAACTACGCGCTCTACCCGCACATGTCGGTTGCCGAGAACATGGGGTTCGCGCTGAGGATCGCGGGGGTCGGCAAGCAGGAGCGCGCAGCCCGCGTGGCCGAGGCGGCCAGGCTGCTGGACCTGGAGCCGCTGCTGGATCGCAAGCCCAAGGCGCTGTCGGGCGGTCAGCGTCAGCGCGTGGCGATGGGCCGCGCGATCGTGCGCAACCCACAGGTGTTCCTGATGGATGAGCCGCTCTCGAACCTGGACGCCAAGCTCAGGGTGCAGACCCGCTCGCAGATCAGCTCGCTGACGCGGCGGCTGGGTGTGACGACCGTCTATGTCACCCACGACCAGGTGGAAGCTTTGACGATGGGTGACCGGATCGCCGTCATGCGCGCCGGTGTCCTGCAGCAGCTCGGCACCCCGCGCGAGCTCTACAACGCCCCACGCAACGTCTTCGTGGCCGGATTCATCGGCAGCCCCGCGATGAACGTCTTCCCGGCCCGGGTTGTGGAGGGCGGCGTCCAGATCGGCACGACCGTGGTGGCAGTGGAGCGTTCCGCGCTGGCCGACGCCGGGGCCGAAGTGACGGTCGGCGTCCGGCCGGAGGACCTCGTGGCCGGTGGTGATGGCCTCACCGTGACGGTCGACCTGGTGGAGGAGCTCGGCGCCGACGGCTACCTGTACGCGCACGGCGATATGGAAGGGCGCCGCCTGGATCTCGTCGCTCGCGTCGCGGGTGGCGAGTACCCGCAGCTGGGAGAGCTGGTCACGCTGGCCGCCAGACCGGGCCGGCTGCACGTCTTCCATGCGCAGACGGGCGAGCGGCTGAGTGGCCCGGTGGGCCCGTCAGCCGCCTCCCGCCAGGCCGCGGTTGCGGCCGGCTGAGCTTATTGCCCGGGCGGTGGCGCCTCGGTCAGCTCTGGGTCAGCAGGCGCGCCACGTCGAGCGCCGTGTGCTGTGCCTTGAGGTGCTCGCGTGGTTGCAGCCAGGCTTCGGGATCCGCGCAGCCGCCGTCGCTGGTGTAGACGTGCTGGTAGTCGAGCCTGCGCAGCCGCTCGAGGACCGCGTCGTCGTAGGCGCCGTAGGCGATCGCAAGCGTCTGTACCGCCGCTCCCGTGAGGTCCTCGAGCAGCCTGCGGCCCTGCGTGACCTCGTGCTCGAACTTCGCGGGATCGAGCCTCGTGAGGTCCAGGTGGGACAGGCCGTGGTTACCGATCGGCATGCCGGCACCGGCCAGCTCGCGCAGGTCGTGGCGGTCGATGAACCCGGGACTGCCGAGCCGGCCGACGTTGACGAAGAAGGTCGCCGTCAGGTTGCGCTCACGCAGCGCCGGCATGACCACGGCGACGTCTGACCAGTTGCCGTCGTCGAAGCTCAGGCTCACGTCGCTGCGGTGCGCGCAGGCGTCGAGCGTGGCGCGCAGCAGCTCGGGGCTGACCCAGTAATCACGTTCGCCCGGCCCGAAGTCACGCCCGATCGGGTGCCCGATCCCGTGGAAGCCGAGGTTGATGATCTGCCGCTCCATCGAGCATGGATGATCGCACTCGGCGGTTGCTCGGGCGATGCGGCTGCGTGCGGTCGCGGCGGGCGGGCGGCGTTGGCCGCGCTGGCCGCCCGGGGACGAGCGCGACCACCTAGACTCGGCCGCGTGTCAGCCGCACCCTCGCTCTACCGCCGTCACCGGCCACGCACCTTCGCCGAGGTGGTCGGCCAGGAGCACGTCGTGCGCACGCTCTCACACGCCGTGGAGCGCGATCAGGTCCATCACGCCTACCTGTTCGTCGGCTCCCGGGGCACCGGCAAGACGAGCATGGCCAAGATCCTCGCCGCCTGCCTGAACTGCGACCAGGGCCCCACGGTGGCGCCGTGCGGCCGCTGCGAAGCCTGCGCGTCGATCGCGGCCGCCAGCTCGCTGGATGTCGTGGAGATGGACGCCGCGTCCAACAACTCGGTTGACGACATCCGCGACCTGCGTGACACGGTCGCCTACGCACCGGTCTCCGGCCGCTACAAGGTCTACATCCTGGACGAGGCGCACATGCTCTCCACGCAGGCGTGGAACGCGTTCCTGAAGACGCTCGAGGAGCCGCCGCCCCGCACCGTGTTCGTGCTCGCCACGACCGAGGCGCAGAAGGTGCTGCCGACCGTCGTGGACCGTTGCCACCGCTTCGACTTCGGGCGGCCGACCGCGGCGCAGGTGGCGACCGTTGTACGCCGGGTGGCGGATGCCGAGGCGATCGTGGTCGGCGAGCGAGCCGTGGGCCTGATCGCACGCCACGCGAGCGGATCCTTCCGCGACGCGCTGGGGACGCTCGAGCAGCTGGTGACCTACGCGGGCGACGCCGAGATCACCGCCGAGGACGTGCTCGCCGTGCTCGGGGTGGCCGACGCTGAGCAGCTCTTCGCGGCGGTGGACGCGATCGGCGCGCGTGACCCCGCCGCGGCGCTGCGCGCAGCGGCCGCGATGGCGGCCACTGGTCGAGACCCCGGACAGATGCTGCGCGATCTGGAGTCACATGCGCGCGAGCTCCTGACCGCTCAGGTGCTGGGGGAGGTCGCAGCCGAGCTGCGGCTGACGCCCGAGCACGACCGGCGGCTGCTGGAGCAGGCTGGCGCGCTCGCGCCGTCAGACGCCGTGCGGCTGCTCGACCTGATCGCGGCTGCGCTGCAGGCCAGTGCCGGTGGCGCCCAGCCGCGCGTGCAGCTCGAGCTGGCGCTCGTGCGGGCGGCGGCGCCCGAGATGGACCCGTCGATGCGTGCTCTGCTCTCGCGCATCGAGGATCTGGAGCGCGGCCGGCCCGCGAGGCCGCGTGCGGATGCCGTCCAGCCGGCCGTGGCCGCCGTGCCCGAGCCGGCTGGCCCGGTCGCGGTGACCGCCTTACCGACCGTGCCCGAGCCGGCCAGCCCGGTCGCTGTGGCCGCCGCCGTCACGCTCGCCGACATGCGGCGCCTCTGGCCGGCGGTTGTCGAGCTCGTCAAGGCCGCCAACGCGATGCTGGGCGTGCTGCTTGCCTCCGCCAGCCCGGCGGCGCTGAGCGAGCGGGAGCTGGTCCTGAGCTTTCCAGCCGAGGCTGCCTTCTACAAGCGCAAGGCCGAGCAGGATGATTACCGGCGCAGCACCGCGGAGGCGGTCCGCGACGTCACCGGGCTCACCCTGAGCCTGCGCTTCGAGCTCGCGGAGGGCCCTGCGGAAGCGCCCGCCACCGCGTCACCAGCGCCGGTACAGGCGCTCACCGGAGACGAGCTGGTAGCGCGGCTGGTCGCGGACTTCGACGCTGAGGAGATAGTTGATCACGACCAAGAGCGGGAGGACTGATGCCCCAGCCGGGGATGCCCAACATGCAGCAGATGATGAAGCAGGTCCAGAAGATGCAGGCCGACATGGCCAAGGCTCAGGAGGAGCTCAAGTCCGAGACCGTCGAGGCGACCGCGGGCGGCGGCGCGGTGAAGGTCGAGGTCAGCGGCGAGCTGGTCTTCCGCTCGATCACGATCGCGCCGGAGGCGATCGACCCCGACGACCCGGAGCTGCTCGCTGATCTCGTCCTGGCCGCCGTCAACCAGGGCCTTCAGGCGGCACAGGAGCTCGCCGCCCAGAAGCTCGGCGCCGCCACCGGCGGCCTGGCCGGTCCGGGCGGGCTCGGCGGTCTGGGGATCCCGGGGTTCTGACCAAGAGCCCCCGAAACCCGGCCCGCGACCACCTTGAACACCTACGCGCCCGCCCTTCAGCGGCTGATCGCAGAGCTCTCGAAGCTGCCCGGTGTCGGCGGGCGTACCGCCCAGCGGCTCGCCTTCCACCTGTTGCGCGCCAGCGAACAGGATGCCTTCGCGCTCGCCGACGCGATCCGTGAGGTCAAGGAGCGGATCGGCTTCTGCGAGGTCTGCTTCAACCTCGCGGAGGGCCCGCGCTGCCGGATCTGCGCCGACGAGCGCCGTGACGGCGATGTGATATGCGTGGTCGAGGAGCCGGTCGACGTGATCTCGATCGAGCGCACGCACGAGTTCCGTGGTCGCTACCACGTACTTGGTGGCGCGCTCTCCCCGATCGACGGGATCGATCCGGAGGACCTGCGCATCGACCAGCTCTACGCCCGTCTGCGCGGCGGCACGGTACGCGAGGTGGTGATCGCCACCAACCCGACCACGACCGGTGAGGCGACGGCGTTGCACATCGCTGCCGGGATCCGTCAGATCGCGCCCGACACGGCCGTGACGCGCCTGGCGTCGGGTCTGCCGGTCGGCTCCGACCTCGAGTACGCCGACGAGCTCACGCTCGGGCGCGCCTTCTCCGGCCGGCGCGCGCTCTGACGGCCGAGGTGCGCGGCCAGCGGGCCGCGCACCCCCTAAGCTCCTCAGGCGATGATCTCGCAGCCCACGATCGTGATGAAGTTCGGCGGCACGTCGGTAGCCGATGCGGAACGGATCAAGCGCGCCGCGCGGCGGATCGTCTCCCAGCGCGAGGCCGGAAAGCGCGTGGTCGCCGTGCTCTCGGCCCGTGGTCACACGACCGACGAGCTGATCCGGTCCGCGGAGGAGGTGTCGCCCAACCCGGACCCGCGGGAGATGGACATGCTGCTATCCACAGGCGAGCGCATCTCGTGCGCGCTCTGCGCGATGGCGATAAACGACCTGGGCCACCGGGCGATCAGCCTGACCGGCTCGCAGGCGGGGATCGTCACCGACACCTCGCACACCAAGGCGCGGATCCTCGACGTGCGCGCCGAGCGCATCGTGCAGGCCCTGGATGAGGACATGATCGTGCTGGTCGCAGGCTTTCAGGGCGTCTCGACCAGCCGTGATGTGACCACGCTCGGGCGCGGAGGGTCCGACACGACAGCGGTCGCCGTGGCGGCCGCGCTCGGGGCGGAGGTGTGCGAGATCTACACCGATGTCAGCGGCGTGTTCAGCGCCGACCCGCGGCTCGTGCCCAACGCCCGCAAGCTGCCGCTCGTCAGCTTCGAGGAGATGCTCGAGATGGCCGCCTCGGGTGCCAAGGTCCTGCAGCTGCGCTCGGTCGAGTACGCGCGCACGCACGGCGTCAGGATCCACTGCCGCTCGAGCTTTGAGGATGGTCCCGGTACCGTTGTGATTGGAGAAGAAGAGACGATGGAGCACCCGCTGATCACCGCTGTGACCCACTCCACCGAGGAGGCACGGATCACCGTCGTGGGCGTGCCCGACCGGCCCGGCGCGGCCGCCGAGATCTTCGAGGCGCTCGCCGGCGCGAACGTCAACGTCGACACGATCGTGCAGAACGAGCCGCGCACGGACGGGTTCGACGCGGAAGTGTCGTTCACGTGCGCCAGCGAGGATCTGCGCAGCGCCGAGGGAGCCCTGGCGGGTGTCATCCAGAGCTTCCCGGGCGCACGGCTGGAGACCGACCCGGAGGTGGGCAAGGTCTCGATCATCGGCGCCGGCATGCGATCGCACCCGGGAGTGGCCGCCAAGGTCTTCCGGGTGCTGGCCGACGAGGAGATCAACATCGAGCTGATCAACACCTCGCCGATCAAGATCACGTGCCTGATCCGCTCGGGCTCGGTGGCCTCCGCCGTGCGTGCCCTGCACGGTGCGTTCGGTCTGGGCGAGGGTGACATCCAGGCCGAAGACGGGCTGGGCGGGCAGCCGCGGTGAGCGGCCGCAGACGCATCGCCGTGGTGGGTGCCACCGGCGCCGTCGGCACCGTGATGCTGCAGTGCCTGACCGAGCGCGGGCTCGACAGGGAGCATGAGATCCTGCTGTTCGCCAGCGAGCGCTCGGCGGGGCGCGTGATCAACGGGCGCACGGTGCGCGCGCTCGACGAGCGCGCCGACCTGTCCGGCATCGACATCGCGCTCTTCTCAGCCGGCGCCGGGACCTCGCGGATCTGGGCGCCACGCTTCGTCGAGGCGGGGGCGACGGTGGTCGACAACTCATCGGCGTTCCGCCGCGACCCGGAGGTGCCGCTGGTGGTCTCCGAGGTCAACCCGCACGCGCTGCGCGTCGGCGAGCCCGGGGCGGCGAAGCTGATCGCCAACCCCAACTGCTCGACCATGCAGATGATGGTTGCGCTCGCCCCGATCCATCGCGAGGCCGGGATCGCGCGGCTCGTGGTCTCCACCTATCAGTCCGTGTCCGGTACCGGTCAGCGCGCGCTGGCGGAGCTGGACGCGCAGGCACGGGCATCGCTGGCCGGCGAGCCCGCGCCGGCGCCGCAGGTCTATCCAGACCTGATCGCGTTCAACGTGATCGGTGCCGCCGGCAGCTTTGCCGACGGTGACGACCACACCGATGAGGAGCGCAAGATGATGTTCGAGACCTGCAAGATCCTCGAGGATGAGGAGATCGCGGTGGCCGTCACGTGCGTGCGGGTGCCCGTGCGCGTCGGCCACTCCGAGGCCGTCAACATTGAGACGCGCGCGCATCTGCCGCTCGAGCGCGCACGGGAGCTGTTGGCCGCGGCGCCCGGTGTGATCCTGGACGAGGTGCCTTCGCCGTTGCGCAGCGAGGGGCGCGACGAGGTCTTCGTCGGGCGCCTGCGCCGCGATCCGACTCACCCCAACGGGCTGGCGATGTTCGTGGTCGCCGACAACCTGCGAAAGGGCGCGGCGACCAACGCGGTGCAGATCGCCGAGCTGCTGCTCGCCGGTGCCGGTCATGGCCTGAGTGCGCCCGCCGCGGCGCTTTAGGCTAGCGCGTGGCGGGGTTGGGCGTGAGCGTCTGCAGCGCTCGCCGCACCTGCTCCAGCGTGAGTATGCCGGTGAGGGTGTCGTCGGCGTCGGTTGCGATCACGGCCCCCAGTCGCCCGAGCGAATCGAGTGCGAGCACCTCCGTCAGCGGCCGGTCCTGACCGATCGCCAGCCGCTCGCTGCCAGGCTCGAGGATCGAGCCGACCGTCGCCGCCCCCTCGCCGGCGCGCACGAGCTCGTCGGCGCGGATACGACGGGCGATCCCGATGAAGCGCCCGTCACCGTCGACCACGGGCAGCCAGTCGCTCTGGTAGCGCAGGAAATACTCGTCGTAGGCGCGCTCGACGGTTGTCGTGCCCCGTAGCACAACGGGCTCGTGGTCCATCACGTCTGCCACGCGCACGCCGCTCACACGGCTGACAGTGGCCGTGCCGGCCAGGGCCGCGCGGGCGGATTGCCACAGCATGAAAGCCAGGAACATCAGCCAGATGCCCACGAAGCCGCCGGTGCGCAGCGTCAGGAAGAGTCCCAGGCCGCCGATCAGCACGCCGAATCCCTCGCCCATGCGTGCCGCGACCCTGGTGCCGCGGAGCTTGTCGCCAGTCGCACGCCACACCGCGGCGCGGGCGATCCGGCCGCCGTCCAGCGGGTAGGCGGGGACCATGTTGAAGATCAGGATGAGGACGTTCATGGCCAACAGCCAGCTCAGCGCGAGCAGCGCCGGCGTGATCGCGACGGCGCCGTTCAAGACGATCGCATCAAGCAGGCGGTGGGGGCCGACCAGCGCCAGATCCACCGCGAGGCAGACCAGCACGAACGAGAGGGTGCCCAGGGGGCCGGCGGCGGCGATGCGGAACTCCTCGCCCGGGCTCTGCGAATCACGGCTCATGAAAGTGGTGCCACCGAACAGGAAGAGCTCGATCCGCTGAACTGTGATGCCCTCGCGACGGGCGGCCAGGGCGTGACCCAGCTCGTGCACGATGAGCGAGCCGTAGAACAGCAGCACAGTCGCCACAGTGGTCATGTAGGCGACCGTGCTCGAGGACCGCAGGGCGCTCTGAAAGGAGCCAGATAGCAGGAAGATCAGCAGGAACAGCATCACGAACCAGGTCATGTCTACGCCGATCCTGATGCCCGAGACGGTCATCAGCCGAAGCGATCGTGAGCTGCGGAACATGCTGCAATGGTGGCATAGGCTGTTCCCCTCTACAGAAAGGTTTGTGATGCAGGACGCGACAGAGGAGCTGCGGGAGCTCTTGGCCGGGATCGCGGACCTCGAGCGCGCACGCCGCGTGCTGAGCTGGGACCAGAGCACCAAGATGCCGCCACGCGGAGCCGACGCCCGTGCCAGGCAGATCGCGACGCTCGCCGACGTCACCCACGAGCGCTTTGTCGCGCCGCGTACCGGGGAGCTCATCGCGGCGGCCGAACGGGAGGTCGCGCAGCTCCCCGGCGAGTCGGTGACGGCACGCGTGGTGGCCAAGGCTCGCTGGCTATACGACAAGGATGTTCGTGTGCCGACGGCGCTCGTCAGCGAGCGGGCACGGGCCGCTTCCGACGGCTACCGGGTTTGGCTCGCCGCCAGGGCCGCGGACGACTTCTCCGCGTTCGCGCCGGTGCTCGAGCGGAACTTTGCGCTGGCACGGCAGTACGCCGCCTGCTTCGACGAGTACGCAGATCCCTACGACGCCGTGCTCGACGACTACATGCCGGGCATGACCGACGCGACGCTCAGCGCGCTGTTCGGTGAGCTCCGGGGCGAGCTGGTGCCGCTGGTCGACGCGCTCGCCGGCCGGCCGATCGACACCGCTCCCCTCACTGCCGCCTTCAGCGTCGAGGCGCAACGCGGACTCGTTGCCGAGGTGCTCGGCTGGCTAGGTTTCGATCCCTCAGGCTGGCGACTCGACGACACCGCGCATCCCTTTCAGTCGAGCTTCTCAGGTGGCGATGTGCGGCTCACGACCCGCTTCGAGCCCGACTACTTTCCGACGTCGCTCTACGGTGCGATGCACGAATGCGGCCACGGGCTCTACGAAGCGGGCATTGCGCCCGAGCTCGAGCGCACACCGCTCGGGAGCATCTACTCGCTCGCGATGCACGAGTCGCAGAGTCGCATGTGGGAGAACATGGTGGGCCGCAGCCGCGCGTTCTGCGATGCGCTCGCGCCGGTGCTCGCGGCCCGGTCCGATGGTGCGTTGCGCGGACTCGACGGCGCGGCGCTCTTCCGTGCGGTCAACGCGGTGCGGCCATCGCTGATCCGCATCGAGGCGGACGAGACCACCTACAGTCTGCACGTGATCCTGCGGCACGAGCTCGAGCGGTCGCTGATGCGTGGCGAGCTGGCGGTGGCCGATCTACCGGAAGCCTGGAACAGCGGGATGCGAGACTACCTCGGCGTCGTTGTGCCTTCGGATGCCGACGGCGTCATGCAGGACGTCCACTGGGGCCAAGGGCTGATCGGCTACTTCCCGTCCTATGCGGTCGGCAACCTGATCGGCGGCCAGATCTGGGAACGCGTGCGCGGGGCGCTGCCCGGCCTCGACGAGCAGCTGCGCCAGCACGACCTGCGCGCGCTGCGCGAGTGGCTCAGCGACCAGATCTACCGGCACGGCTCGGCCTTCAGCGATGCGGAGCTGCTCGCGCGCATCGCCGGCGCGCCGCTTCGGGTCGCGCCGTTCGTTCGCTACCTGCGCGGCAAGCTCGGCGAGGTGTACGGCGTCGAGTTGGCGTAGGCTGGGAAGCAGCCTCTCGGCCACCACGACACTTGGAGAGAACATGAGTAAGACACCAGTCAGGGTCGCTGTCAGCGGAGCCGCCGGACAGATCGGTTACGCCCTGTTGTTCCGGATCGCCAGCGGAGCGCTGCTGGGTGCGGACACGCCCGTCGTTCTGTCACTGCTAGAGGTGCCGGTGGCCGTGAAGGCGGCCGAGGGTACGGCCATGGAGCTGGATGACTGTGCCTTCCCGCTGCTCGCCGGGATCGAGATCAGCGATGATCCGAATCGCGCGTTTGACGCTGCCAACGTGGCGTTGCTGGTCGGCGCCCGCCCGCGCAGTGCCGGTATGGAGCGCAGTGACCTGCTCGAGGCCAACGGCGGCATCTTCGGTCCCCAGGGGCAGGCACTGAACGCCCACGCGGCGTCCGATATCAGAGTCCTCGTGGTCGGCAACCCGGCCAACACCAACGCACTGATCGCCCAACGACACGCTCCCGACATCCCGGCGCAGCGCTTCACTGCGATGACCAGACTCGATCACAACCGTGCCGTGGCCCAGCTCGCCAGGCGCGTGGGGGCAGCCGTCTCCGATGTGACGAATGTGACGATCTGGGGCAACCACTCAGTGACCCAGTATCCGGACATCTACCACGCAAAGATCGCCGGCGCGAGTGCCGTCGAGCGGGTTGCCGACCAGGGATGGATCGAGCGTGACTTCATCCCGACGGTGCAGAAGCGCGGCGCCGCGATCATCGAGGCGCGCGGCGCGTCGAGTGCGGCCTCGGCGGCGAACGCCGCGATTGACCAGGTTCACGATTGGCTGCTGGGCACGGCCGCGGGAGACTGGGTGTCCATGTCGGTGCCCTCGGACGGCTCCTACGGCGTCGACGAAGGACTGATCTCCAGCTTCCCTGTGACCTGTGAGGACGGCGAGTATGAGATCGTTCAAGGGCTCGAGATCAGTGACTTCTCGCGTGAGCGGATCACGGCGACCGTGAACGAGCTGGCGGCCGAGCGTGACGCGGTGCGCGAGCTCGGCCTGATCTGAGCCGTTCCGGCGCGGGCTGAGCGCGAGCCCAGCCAAACCCTGGACGGCGGCGCGCGTGAGTGGCTGCCGCCGCTCTGTCCTGGAGGTCAGGGGCGCTTGCGCGTTGGCCGTGAGCCGGCAGCAGTGCCGGTCACGGCCAACTGCGCGTAGGCCCTCGCAGCGAGTTGGGGCGTCTGCTCACGCGGTGCGGCAGAGCCGGTGGCGCCGCGCTCTACTCTTGGCCGCCGCCCTGCGGCGCCGGATGCCACCCCTGGCCCTCACGCGTGATGAGGCCCTCCGCGATCAGCTTGGGCATCACTCTGTAGAGGTAGTTGGGCTCGATCCCCATTGTCGTTGCGATCTCCGGAATGGTGACGCCGGGCTGCTTGCGCACGAGCTCGAGCGCCTGCGCGGCGCGCGTGTTGCCGGCGCGCCGGCCACGCGGCCTGCCCGCACGCCTTCGTGGACTGCCGGACGCGGCGCGTGTACGCGTGGGTGCGGGCCTGGCGGGGGCGACGCGCGCAGATCCGCCCGTCAGGGCTGCACGTGCGGCCAGGAGGCGGCTCTCCTCGTCCTTGAGTTCCTGCAGGCGGTTGTCAATGTCTTGGACAGCCGAGTCGATGAAGCCGGCCATATGATCTCCTTGAAGTCATGTCACGACGCGGTTGCGTCAGCACTGTAACCATAACGGATAGTCACGAACTTTCGATGACACCCTTCAGCCGCAGCAGTGACTCCTGTGCCTCGCGCTCAGGCACCTGCCCGATCAGCACGCGCGAGGCGACGCCGCCGAGCTGGCCTCCCGGAGGATGGAACTCGTTGACGTATTCAAACCGCGTGCCGCCATCTGAGGTGGCGGTGAGTGCATAGGAGATGAGTGCTCGGGACAGCGCCGGCCCGCGACCGTGCCACTCCGCATGCCGCGGCGCTTCCACGGTCTCAAGCGTCCAGTGAACTTTGAACGGCACTCCGAGGATCTGGAGAACCTGGTCCATCCGCGCGCCGCGCCTGGCTGGATCATCCGACTTGACCTTCACCGAGCGATGGATCGTGACCCAGTCACGGAGCCTGGTTGGATCCATCACCGTCTGCCAGACGCGCTCTGGGGGTGCAGCTATATCGATCTCGACGTGAACGGTGGTCATCTGCGGCGGGCGCTGGTTGCCATGACACTAGCGCCCGCTGAGCGGCTCGGTCAGCTCCCAGTCGCGCAGGGCTCGCTCGATCGCCGAGTCGAGTGTGTGAGACCGCAGCCCGAGGGCCCTCGTGGCGAGCTCCTGGGTCGGCAGCAGGTCGGTCGTGAGCCCCTGCATGAGCGCATCGATCAGGGTTGCGTCTTCGGCGGCGATGGCCGCCGACAGGCGGCTGGCGAGCGGTGTCAGGTTGAGCCCGGGCAGGCTCACAGCGGGCCTCGCCAGCAGCAGCCGATCGCGGATGCGCTCGATCAGTTCACGGTAGGTGACCTGCTCGGGTCCCACCAGGTCCAGTGACCGGCCGGCGATGCCGGCGGCGTCGACACATGCGCTCAGCGCGCGCACGACGTCTCTCTGGTCAACCGGCATCGTTCGGTGGCGCCCCCAGTCGGGAATCAGCAGGATCGGCATCCGCTCCACGAGGCGAACCAGGAGCCGAAACGAGCGCGAGCGGGCTCCGATGACGATCGACGCCCGCACCGCGGTCGATTGCGGCAACGCCTCCAGCAGCAGCCGTTCGACGCTCAGACGGCTCGCGAGGTGAGTGGACAGCGGCCCTTCGGGCACGATCCCACCGAGGTAGATGACCCGTTTCACGCCGGCGCGGACGGCGGCGGCCGCGAAGTTCTCGGCACCGCGGCGCTCACGGGCGGCGAAGCCCTCGTCCGGGCCGGCTGCGGCGGGCACGCTCTCCATCGAGTGGATCAGGTAGTAAGCGATCTCGGCCCCTTTCAGCGCTTCGTCCAGGCCGGCGCCGGAGACGGCGTCGCCAGCGTGGACGCGGACGCGGCCGGGCAGTCGGGCGAGCGCGGGACTGCTCGCGTCCCTCGTCAGGGCGTGCAGCTCGTGCCCGCCACGCAGGAGCTCTGGAGCGAGGGTGCCACCGATCGCGCCCGTGATGCCGGTGATGAGGATGCGCATCGCCACCTGAAAGCTACGGAAAGTGCGGCCCTTTCCGCCTCCTTGGCTGAAAAGTAACGCTAATAGCAGGGAAAACGCTGCAGATGAAAAGTGTTTGCGTTTTCCGGGAATCGCGCTGGCGCGTGGCTCGCCGACACGCTTTCATGGCGTCTGTCGATGCGCCGGGGGGCGCACGGCGGGCGTTCACGATAGAAGGGGTGTCTGGTTCTCATGGCTGCAAGTCGTACCCGTCCCGGCAGAGTCTCCTGCGAGGGCTGTTTCTTCGGGCAGAACATGCTCTGTGCGGTCAGCGACTCCGGACCGTGTGCGACCTTCCGGCCGAACCGGCCAGAGGGTCTGAGGCCACCAAGCCAGATGCGCCTGAACTTCCGCAGGGAGCGGCGGCTGCAGGTCGCCTGGTCCTTTCCGCCGCCCAGCGAGCAGCTTGTGCTGCACGCCTGAGGTCCGTGTGGCACGAGCTCGCCAGGCGCGCGGGTGCCGGGCGATCGACTAGGCTGCGCCTGCGATGGAACTGACCGTGGTCGGTAAGGCGCCGGCGATGCCGGACGCCGGTGGGGCACAGAGCGGTTATGTGATCGAGGCGGACGGCTTCAAGCTGCTCTTGGAGTGCGGCGGCGGCGTGGTCTCGAAGCTCCGCCAGTTGATGGACGTGGCCTCGATCGACGCCGTGCTCATAAGCCATCCCCACGCAGATCACGTCGTGGACCTCCTGCCGCTGGGCTTCGCGCTGACGCGCGGGCTGGGGCTGCCCGACGCCGTGCGTCCGCCGTTGTGCGTACCGCCGGGGGCTGCGACGGCGCTCGAGGACTTTGCCCGAGTGCTCGGAATGGACTCGCAGATCGCCGAGGCGTTTGAGGTGCACGAGTATGACCCCCGCCTACCGCTCAGGATCGGTCCGCTCGTCGTGACCTTCGCGGAGGTCCCGCATTACGTGCGCGCCTGGGCATGCGACATCCGTGCCGCTGACGGCGGACGGCTCACCTTCGGCGCTGATTGCGGCCCCAACGACGCGATCGTCCAGCTCGCCCGCGCTACGCCGCTCTTGATGCTCGAGGCGACCGAGGGGCCGGGCGAACATATCGGGCAGGGCGTGCGCGGCCACCTGACTGCGAGGGAGGCCGGCGAGCTCGCGCACGCGGCCGGCGCACAGACGCTGCTTCTGACCCACTATTCGGATGTGCACGACCCAGGCGCGCTGCGTGGCGCCGCCGGCCGAGGCTTTGGAGGTCGGCTCGAGCTTGCGGGCGAACGGCAGCGCCACCGCCTTTGAGCGCGGCCCGGCGTCTATGCTCGCAAGCTCGAGTCCAGACCTGTATCGAGGGGAGAACCAATGCTCAGACGACGGTCACGCTCAGCGCAGGCGGAATCCCGGCCGGAGCGCGCGGCCGGGCGGAAGCCCAGGCGCGGGAGGCGGCGCGTCTCGAAGCTGTTCGCGCTGGCGACCATCGGCACGGCAGCGACGCTCGCGCTCTCGGAGAGAGCGCGCGGGAAGGCGCTCGACGCGCTGTTCGGATCCGAAGAGGAGTTCACCTATACGCCACCGTCCAGCGCAGACGGCGACGGTTCCGCGTCCTGAGGGGCCACCGGGAAGGATCCTCGCAGCGCGGGCGTCCTTGCTCAGTGAGGACTGCAACCTGCGATCGAAGCGGACCGCCTGAGTGAAGCCAGGTCCAGACGAGCCGACAATGCCCGACGACAACAAACCCACAGACCGGTCGACGGCGCGGACCGAGCGGGTGAGGGACCTGCTGCGGGCGGCTGCCGTCGATGAGCGAGCCCCACACCGGCTCCGCGAGCGCATCGGCGGGCTCTCGGGCGGCGGCGCAGCCGTGCCCCGTCGCCGGCGCCCGTTGCTGGGCGCGTGGGGACTGGGGGCGGCCGCGATCGTGGCGCTGGCCGCCTTCGTCGCCGTCACGGGAGCTGGCCCCGGCGTGCCTTCACTGGCTCAAGCGGCAACGCTGGGGCGCCAGCGCCCGGACGCTCCCGCCCCGGGCCCGGCGCCTGGGTCCGCCTACTGGCTTTCAGCGCGCGTGGGCAATCTGAGCTTCCCGAACTGGGGTGCCTACGGCGGCTGGCGCAGCGACGGTGAGCGCCGCGGGCAGCTCGGTGACCGCAGCGCCCTCACCGTTTATTACGCGGCCGGTGCACGCCAGATCGCCTACACGATCGTCGCCGCCCCCGCGCTCGCTGCGGCCGGCGCTGCACGCGGGGGGCATCACATCACGCTCTGGCAGCACGGTCGTGCGACCGTGGTCTGGGATGAGGACGGTCACACCTGCCTGCTGTCGGGCGCCGGCGTTTCGCCCCGGCGCCTGTGGCGACTCGCCTCGGAAGCGCTGCGGAGGTAGCGACGCGCGGCAGCGTCGGCCACGGCGGCGCGCCTTCCGTGCGCGGCTCAGAGCCCGATCGCGTCGGCGACTCGCTGCCGGGCCCGGTGCACGCGGGTGGTGAGCGTCGCCTCCCGCACCCGCAGTGCCCGCGCCGCCTCGCGGTAGCTGAGGCCCATCACGTCGACGGCGACGAGCGCATCGCGGAAGCCGTCCGGCAGGGCGGCGATCGCCGCGTAGAGCTCGCTGGTCTCGATCCGTCGCTCCGGTGAAGCGGCCGAGCGATCCTCGATGGCCGTGAGATCGTCCGGCAGGGGCGTCGTGAGCGGGCGGCGCGCAGCTGCGCGCCGCCCGCTCACAAAGGTGTTGCGCAGCACGCGCAACAGGTAGCCGAGGTCATCGGAGCTGCGCACCAGCCGGGGCTTCGCCAGCACTCTGGCGAACGTCTCCTGCACCAGGTCCTCAGCTTCCTCGCGTGAGCCGCACATGCTCCAGGCGGCGCGGTACAGCCGGTCGATGTGGTCGCCGAGCGACTCCGGGTCCAATTGGTGCTCATCCGGCATCTCGCGCCAGCATAAGCTCCCGGCGGTGAGGCCGGCGCGGGAAGAAATGTCTGCGCGCGGGCGTCCTTGGTAGCGACCGGCAATCAACCGAGGAGGAATCGAAAGTGTTGAAGTCAAGGCTTGCGGTCGCTGCTGTCGCGGTGGCGGCGCTGGGTGGCGGCGTGGCCGCGGTCGCGGTGCCAAGCGCCGGCGCCGCCACCGCGCATCGCGGGAAGGCCAAGCACGGCAAGGCCGTCAGGGCGCAGGTCGTCGTCAGGATGGCCAAGGTCCACGTCGTCGCAGGGTCGAGCAACAAGCTGCGCGAGGTGCTGGTCGACGCCGCCGGCAAGGCGGTGTACACGCTGAGCGGCAACACGCCGACGCACCCGAAGTGCATCGATGTCACGTGCCTGACGGCCTGGCCGGCTGTGACGACCACCGCAAAGCGGCTGGTGCTCGGCAAGGGTGTCAAGGGCAAGCTCGCGATCTGGCACCACGGCAAGCTGAGCCAGGTGACGCTTGACGGTCGCCCGCTCTACACGTTCGCGGCCGACACCGTCGGCACGGCGTCCGGCGAGGGGATCAACAACTTCGGCGGCGTCTGGGAGCTCGTCAAGGCCAATGGCGCCCCGATGCCGAAGAACGCCGGCAAGACGACCTCCACCAGCAAGAGCGGCAGCGGCTGGTGAGCTCCGCGCGTACCGCCGGCGTGATGCCTCCCGCTCCGCCGGCGGTACGCCTCAGGCGAGCTTCGGCGAGCGCCAGGGCGCGTACAGGCGTGCTTCCAGCTCGGCCGCCAGGGTGTCGATCGCGACGCGGCTCTGGGCGAGGCTGTCGCGATCGCGCACGGTGACCGTCGCGTCCTCCAGCGACTGGTGGTCGACGGTGACCGACCAGGGTGTGCCGATCTCATCCTGGCGCCGGTAGCGCCGCCCGATCGCGCCGCCCTCGTCGTATTCGACCTGCATGCGGTCGCGCAGGAGGGTGGTGACCTCGCGCGCGAGCTCCGGCTGGCCATCCCTCTTGACCAGTGGCAGCACCGCCGCCTTGACCGGCGCGAGCAGGGGATGCAGGCGCAGGACGGTCCGCGTCTCGCCTTCGATCTGATCCTCGTCGTAGGCGTCGCAGAGGAACGCGAGCGTCGCGCGGTCCGCCCCGGCAGCGGGCTCGATCACGTACGGCAGATAGCGCTCGCCGCTCGCGCTGTCGACGTACTCGAGGTTCTGGTGCGAATGCTCAGTGTGTTGGGTGAGGTCGAAGTTGCCACGGTTGGCGATCCCCTCGAGCTCCTGCCAGCCGATCGGGTAGAGGTACTCGACGTCACTGGTGGCGCTCGAATAGTGCGACAGCTCCGAGGCTTCGTGGGCGCGTAGGCGCAGGTGGTCGGGACGGATGCCGAGCCTGACATACCAGTCGTAGCGAGCCTGCCTCCAGAATTCGTACCAGTGGCCAGCCTGGTCCGGCGGCACGAAGAACTCCATCTCCATCTGCTCGAACTCGCGCATGCGGAAGACGAAGTTTCCCGGGGTGATCTCGTTGCGGAAGCTCTTGCCCACCTGGGCGATCCCGAACGGCGGCCTCTTGCGCGCGAACTGCAGGTAGTGGCGGAAGTTCAGAAAGATCCCCTGCGCGGTCTCCGGCCGCAGGTAGACGGTCGCCCCCTCGTCCTGCACGGGGCCGACGGTCGTCTTGAACATCAGGTTGAAGTTCCGCGACTCCGTCAGGTCGCAGTCGGGGCCCTGCCCCGGATGCAGCGACGGCTTGCGGCCGCACGCGGCATCCTCCAGCCTGTCTGCGCGGAAGCGCAGCTTGCAGGTGCGGCAGTCCACCAGTGGGTCGGTGAAGCCGGCGATGTGGCCGCTGGCCTCCCAGGTCCGCGGGTGCTGGATGATCGCCGAATCGAGCGCGACGACGTCATCGCGCTCGCGCAGCAACGCGTGCCACCAGCGCTCCTTGACGTTGTTCTTGAGCAGCACTCCGTAGTGCCCGTAGTCGTAGCTCGAGCCGATGCCGCCGTATATCTCGCTGGAGGGGAAGATGAAGCCGCGGCGCTTGCACAGCGCCACGATCTTCTCCATCGTGACCGCTTCGTCCTTCATCGCGCCGGATCCTAGCGGCGGAGGGCGCCATGTCTGCCTCCTGACCATGCGTGCGCCCGCGCTGGTCACCAGTTTGGCACTCTTGGCGCCAGAGTGCCAAAATGCCGCCGTACCGGAAAGCTATAGTTTGAGAGCGATGCCGATCTACGAATACAAGTGCGACAAGGGCCACGTCTTCGACGTGATGCAGAGCTTCAGCGACGAGCCGCTCAGCGCCTGCCAGGTCTGTGGCGCGCCGGTCAGGAAGGTGCTCCACCCGGTGGCGGTGCACTTCAAGGGCTCCGGCTTCCACAACACCGACTACGGCACGCGTCGCCGCGCCCGGGAGGCCAAGGAGGGCGGCGAGGCTGGGCCCGCGAGCAGCGACGGCGCCAAGCCGGACACCGCCGCAAAGCCCGATTCTGCGAAGACATCCTCCACAGAGGGCAAGGCCGCGGCCGCCTGAGCGAGCCCGGCCGGTCACCGCGGCGATCCTCGCCGAGGCGCTGCTGGCGCCGGTAGAAGCGCGTCAACGAGACGCGACGGCGGCCGCTGCCAGCAGGTGCTCGTTGACTCCGTCCGCGCTACGTGGTATCCCATGATGCGGCGTAGATGGCGGAGGAAAGTCACAGAGCGGACGGCGGCGCGCATGGGCCGCGTTGGCCAGGCGGTCGACTGGGGCGCCTAGTCGCGGGTTGGGTAGCCGCCCTCGTAGCGTTCGCGGTGCTCGCGTTGCCGGCTCAGGCGCAGGCGCAAACGCTGAGCACGAGCGCGGCGACCAACGTGGCGATCACCTCGGCGACGCTCAACGGTTACACGAGCGGTCTTCCGGCAGGCGCCTACTGCACCTTCGAGATAGAGGACAGGAATACCGGGAGCCTGCCCCAGAACGTAATCGGCGTGCCAGCCTACCCGTGCGGAGCCCATCCGGGTAGCTACTCGATCCAGTTGCCTCTTGGCCTTGGCTACCTCTACGCCGGCACCGGCTACACCTACTTCGCGGTCGAGTGCGCGTCGGTGACGGCAGGGTCCGGGTCCACAGCTGGCGAGGAGTTCTGCGGCACCACCAACCTGCTGGTCGACCAATGCTCCAAAGCCCCCCAGCCGGATTGCCCCACCTTCACGACCTCCGAGCCGACCGCGACCACCGACGCGCAAACCAACGTGCTGGGCTCGAGCGCGACGCTCAACGGCACGCTCGGCATCCAGGACCTGACCGGCGATCCGACCGCGGTTGGCTACTACTTTCAGTATTCGACGGACGCGACGCTGGCTGCCTCCACGCAGACAACCGACGTCCAGCTGCAGTCTGCGAGCAGCTCGAACGTTCCGGTCAGCGCGAACATCACCGGGCTCACGCCGGGCACGACCTACTACTACCGGGTTGTGGTCGTGCTCTCCGAGGAGCTCACCGGCGGTGCTGGGACCTACCTTGCGTATGGCACGACGATGTCGTTTACGACCGGCGGCCGCGTGCTGACGGACGCCGCCACGCAGCTTGGCAACACGACCGCGACGCTGAACGGTGAGGTTGCCGCCGGCAACGACCCGCTCTCCTATCACTTCGTCTACTCGGAGTCGGACGCCACGCAGAGCGGGGTCCTCCAGGGCACCAGCGCCGGCTCGGGGACCGTCGGGGCCGGTCAGGACCAGCTGGTCAACACCAATCTGAGCGGCCTGCTGTCCGGCTTCAGCTACTACGTGCAGCTGGTCGCCACCGACCAGACCACGGGTGCCACGCTGACGGGCGCCGTGATCAGCTTCACGACCGCCGGCGGCTCCTGTCCAGCCGGCGCCACGCAGCAGACAGACACCCAGATCCCCGGCACGGGCTTCGTCGTCTCCGGCTGCTTCAACACCACCACGGGCCCGCCGTCCAGCTCCGCACCGTGGGTCGGCCACGGCTCGATCACGATCAACGGCCTGCCGTTCGGCGGCCCGTCCAGCCGCACGGCGGCCTTCACGGGGTCGCACCTGACGCTGGCCCAGGGGTATTCGCTCACGCTCGGCTCAACGCCCGTGTCGGTGGCCGGCTCGGCCGGGCTGAGCTTCTCCTACACGAGCACCGGCGCGTGCGCGACCAGGGGCGCGAGTGGCTGTGACTCGACCCTGAACATCGCGCCCGACCCGACGGCGGCCTTCTTCGGCTTCCCGCTGATCGGCACCATCACGATCACCGCCCACGCGTCGAGCGACAACAGCAACGCCGGCGGCGCAGACGTGTCGCTGGCGGCGCTGGGCGTGCCGGCGCTGTTCGGCGGCGTCACCGCCAGCGGCAGCGCGAGCGTCAGTGAGAGCGGCACCTTGAGCTCGATCAGCGCACAGCTGGGCGACTCGCAGATCGGGCCGCTGTCGCTGCCCGAGGTCTCGTTCGCCTACGACGGCCCAACCAACACGTGGAACGCGAACGTGGACCTCAACTTCCCGTTGTCTCCGGTCGGCATCGCCGGCTCCGTCGCCATCACCAACGGACAGCTGAGCGCGCTCTCAGCCGCCTACAGCGGCCCGGGGATCCCGCTCGGCGAGACCGGCCTCGAGCTCAACGCCATCAACTTCGAGGCGACGTTCAATCCGTTCTCGCTCGGTGGCGGGGTGGGCGTGGGCTTCGGTCCCCAGGTGCACGGCACGGACCTGTTCGAGGGCAACGTCAACCTGCTGGTCGCCTACGACGCATCGCAGACCCTGACCGGCCTGCCAGGCATCCCCAACGGCTACACATTGCCGAACGTGCCGGTGACGATTCAGCTCTCCGGCAACCTGCAGCTGCTCGGCTTCATCACGCTCGCACAGGCGCAGACCTCGCTGTATGACCTCGCCAGCGGCCCGCCGCTGATCACCGCCAGCGTCCAGATCGGACAGCCGCTGACCATCAACTGCGGCAAGTACGGCCTCGGTTTCGACAACCAGTTCACGATCGCAGGCGACGCCCTGGGCACGGACTTCAACCTGGTCGGCTCCGGTCAGGCACAGATCGATCTGTGCACCTACCAGCCGACGCTCACGGCTGAGGCCGCGATCTCGAGCACGGGCTTCTACATGTGCGCGGCGATCAGGTATGTGGGGGCCCTCGGCTACGGCATCGACTGGAGCCAGTTCAGCTCTGTGCCGAGCAACCCGGCGACGCTGCTGAGCGGCCTTCAGATCGACAGCAACGGCATCTGCAACATCAGCCCTTACCTGACGAACATCCCGCTTCCTCCCGGTGTAGCGCGGGCCGCGGCCGCAGGCCATGCCGCCAGCCTCTCCGCCCTGCGACTGAAGGCGGGGCTGCCTTTTGAGGTGCTGCGTTTCCGCGGTCGCGGTGGGCCACCGCTGATCGCGGTGAGCGGCCCGCGCGGCCTGCACTTCGCACTGGGGCCCGGGCGCAACGCGCTGCTTTCGCGGCGCGGTTACATGGAGATCGCAGACCCCGGCAACGACACGACCTACGTCGAGCTCGATCACCCGGTGGCCGGCCGCTACGCGCTCGGCATGGAAGCCGGTTCACCCCCCGTGGTGCACGTGACCGCCTCCGCCGGGCTGCCAGCCCCGCGGGTGAGGGCTCACCTGACCGGTCACGGTGTCGAGCGGGAGCTGCGCTGGGTCGCGCGCGCCCGCCCGGGCCAGCGGCTGGTGTTCCGCGAGGTCGGCGCCGCCGGCGACCGGCTTCTACTGTCCACCAAGCGTGACCGCGGAGTTCTGAGATACCGTCTGCGCCTCGGTGCCCGCGGTCGCCGCGAGCTGCTCGTCCAGGTCTTCGACGCCGGACGGCTTCAGAAGGTGATCCCGCTGGCCAGCTACTACGGCCCCACATACCGGCGTCCGCTGCGCCCGCTGCGCACCGCCGCCCTGCGCCGCCGCGGCCGGGTGTTCATCACCTGGAAGCAGCCCGGCCAGCGCCCCGCCCACTGGCTGGTGCTCATCTACGAGCGCGACGGTGCGCGCGTCCTGCACCGGACGCTCAGGCCGCTCGTGGTGCTGAGCGGAGCTGCCGCCCGCGGCGCGCTGCGCGCGACCGTGACGGCTCAGAACTTCGTTGGCCAGAGGAGCCCGACGGTCGCCGCCCGCGTCCGCGCCTTCAAGCCCAAGCCAAAGCCGAAGCACAAGCGCAGGCCGTAGGCCCGCCTGCGCCGGCCCCGTGGTCGATGCCAGGCGGCAGGGCGCTCAACGCCCCGTCAGCAGCTGACGGACCTTGGCTGCGTCCACGGCGCGATTGGTGATCACGACGTCAGCGCCGTTATAGGTGCCAAACGACCCCCCGAGGATCTGCGGCTTGGAGGAGCCGCCCATCTCCGTGGCAGCCGCCAGCTGGATCAGCGCGAGCGGGCCCATGTCCGTCTGCAGCGCCTTGGGCGCGTCCCAGGCGGCCCACGGCAGGTGGATCAGGGTGTGCAGCGAGAGCACCTGGTGCTTGATCGCGTTCATGATCTCCTGCTGGATCTCCTCGCGGTTGAAGTCGGTGTAGGCGAGGTCACATGGCATGTGGCGCACGCGCGCGAGCGTCATCGCCTCCACGGCCGTCAGATGGTGCACGCCGGCGCTCAGGTCCAGCGTGTAGCCGCCGTTGGCGGTGCCGCCTGAGATCGTGGCGCACATGTGCGGCGTGCGCACCGTCACCCCACCGATGTCGGAGACGAACTTCACGAAGTTGCCGAAGTCGATCACGATCATGTGGTTGATCCTGACCTTGGTGAGCTGCTCCACGATCCTGATCGTCTCCTGTGGCCCGCCGCAGGACCAGGCCGCGTTGATCTTCTGCATGCCGCAGCCGGGGATGCTCACGAGCGTGTCGCGGGGTACCGAGAGCTTGCGCGAAACACCGCCTCCGACGCGCCAGATCATCAGCGTGTCGGTGTTGGCGTAGCGCTCGTTGTAGTTCGAGCCGGGCTCGCGCGAGCTGTAACCCGTCCGCGGGCGGACGTCCAGCCCGACGACGAGGATGTTGTTGGGGGTCAGCAGCATCGGCCCGGCGCTGGTCAGCGCCGCCCTGGTCGCCCGCCCGCCCGGCAGGCTGCCGGGATCCCCGGCGGCGCTGACGAGGAACAGGACCGCCGACAGCGCCACCCAGAGCACGCAGAAGCCGATCGCGTAGCGCAGCAGCCGCAGCGGGTGAAGCCGCGGGCGCCTCGGGCGACGCGCTCGCGGTAGCCGCCGGCGGGCGCGGGGGTCCTCGGCCGAGCCCTCCAGCCCGCGCTGCGGCCGGCGCCGGGACTCGCGTGGCACGGTTTGACCAGGGGGTTGCCGGCGCCCGCGCTCGGCCTCGCGAGCGCTGAGCTCTGCGTCCGTCTGACCACGCAGGCGCGCCAGCAGGCTGCGCCCGCGGGAGCGGTACAGGGTGTAGCTGAGCCGTGGGTCACGCGGCTGGCGTGAGTCGGGCGGGATGGTCATGGTGGGCTTGGCGTCGGCTTCCGGTGGGACGCTGCTTATAGTGGCGGAGTGGCGACTGAACTGGTGATCGGTGTCGATATCGGCGGCAGCAAGCTGGCCGCCGGTCTGGTGGATGATCGCCTGAGGATCATGCAGCGGCTGCAACGCTCGATGCGGGGTCAGGACACGGCCGAGCTGCTGGATACCGTCGCCGGCGCGGTGGCGGAGCTGGCCAGCATGGCGCCGCGTGAGGTCGCCGCGGTCGGGTTCGGTATCCCGTCGCTGATCGACAGGCGCAACGCCACCTCGCTGATGGCCGTCAACCTGCCGCTGGCGGACATCCGCTTTGGCGCGCTCATGTCAGAGCGCGTGGGTCTGCCGGTCTTCGTCGACAACGACGGCAACCTCGCGGCGCTGGCCGAGCACCGTGCCGGAGCCGGGGCCGGGGCCGAGCACATGGTCCTGGTCGGCCTCGGGACCGGGATCTCCAGCGGATTGATCCTGGGCGGCGAGCTGTACCGCGGCGCGATCGGCGCCGGCGCCGAGCTGGGGCACATGGTGATAGACCTGAACGGCCCGCCCTGCCAGGGAAACTGCCCCAACCACGGCTGCTTCGAGTCGCTCGCCTCCGGCACCGCGCTCGCGCGCGAGGCGTGCGCGCTGGCCGCCGACCGGCCGGACTCGGCGCTTGCGCGCGCGCTGCACGAGGGGCGGGAGCTGGACGGCTCGTTGGTGACGGAGCTGGCTCACGACGGCGACAGCGCCGCACGTGACGTGATCGAGCTGATCGGGACACGCGTCGGGGTGGCGATCGCGAACATCGTCAACATCTTCAACCCGCAGCTCGTGGTCGTCGGCGGCGGTGTCATGGGGGCCGGTGAGATGCTGCTCGAGCCTGCACGCGCCGAGCTCGCCAGGCGGGCACTGCCACCGCTGCGCGAGACGGTCCGCGTCGAGGCGGCGACCTTCGCGCACGAGGCGGGCATGGTCGGGGCTGCCGTGCTCGCCCTGGACGGGCTTGCGGCCAGGCAGGGCCGGCTGTGAGATCCGTGGGGCGGCTGGTCGTGTGCCCGACCCCGATCGGCAACGTCGAAGACATCACCCTGCGCGTGCTGGCGGCGCTGCGTGAGGCTGACATCATCGCCTGCGAGGACACGCGCCGGACGGGGGTGCTGCTGAAGAGCTACGGCGTCTCGGCGAAGCTCGTCAGCTACCACGAGCAGAACGAGCGCGCGAGGACCGCCGAGCTGGTCAAGCGGATGCACGCCGGCGAGGTGGTGGCGCTCGTCTCCGACGCGGGCATGCCGGTGGTATCGGACCCGGGCTTCGTGCTCGTGCGGGGCTGCGTCGCAGCCGGCCTGGCGGTTGAGGTGCTGCCGGGACCTTCCGCCGCGCTGGCGGCGCTGGTCGCCAGCGCCCTGCCCGCCGATCACTGGCGTTTTGCCGGCTTCCTGCCGCGCAGGCGCGCGGAGCTCACCGCGGAGTTCGCCGGCACCGAGACGCTGGTCGCCTTCGAGTCGCCTCGCCGCGTCGCGGCGACCCTGGCGGTGCTGGCCGAGGCCGACGCCCAGCGGCCGGTGGCCGTCTGCCGCGAGCTGACCAAGGTCCACGAGGAGGTGGTGCGAGGCAGCGCCGCCGAGCTGGCCGCCCGTTACGCAGAGCAGGCGCCGCGCGGGGAGGTGGTGCTGGTCATCGGCCCTGCCCAAGCGGCCAGCGGGGCGGACAGCGAGCGGGCGCTGGCCGCCGTGCGCAGGCTGGTCACGGCCGGGGCCAAGCCGCGCGTCGCCGCCGCCGTGGTGGCCGAGCTCACCGGTACGAGCGCCAACGCGCTGTACCGGGCGCTGACCGCCTAGAGTCCGGGCCATGACGTTCTACGTCACAACGCCGATCTACTACGTCAACGCCCAGCCTCACCTGGGCCACGCCTACACCTCGATCGCCGCCGACGTGATCGCCCGGCACCACCGTCGACGCGGCGAAGACACGTTCTTTCTGACCGGAACCGACGAGCACGGCGAACCGGTCGCCGACGCCGCCCGGGCCCAGGGGATCGAGCCGCGCGAGTGGGCCGACATCAACGCCGCCAAGTTCAAGGCACTGCTGCCGGCGATCGGCGTGGAGCCGGACTTCTTCATCCGCACAACCGACGCCGAACACAAGCGGCGCGTCCAGGACGTGCTGCAGCGCGTGCACGACAACGGCCACGTCTACAAGGGCATCTACGAAGGCTGGTACTGCCCGCGCTGCGCGGACTTCAAGACCGAGGCCGAGATCGCCGATGGCAACCGCTGCCCGATCCACGAGATCGAGCTCACACGCGAACGCGAGGAGAACTGGTTCTTCCGCCTCTCCGCCTTCCAGGAGCGGATCGAGCGGCTGTTCGCCGACCGGGCGGACTTCGTGCGGCCGGCGCGGGCTCGCAACGAAGCCCAGGCGTTCATCGCCCAGGGGCTGCAGGACATCTCGCTCTCACGCGGAAGGCTCGAGTGGGGGGTCCAGGTCCCGTGGGATGAGGGTCACGTCTTCTACGTCTGGTTCGACGCGCTGCTGAACTACTACACGGCGCTCGGCTACGCCCGTCCGGGTGAGGATCTGACGGCTCGCTACTGGCCCGCGCAGCTGCACCTGGTGGGCAAGGAGATCTTGAAGTTCCACACGATCTACTGGCCGGCCATGCTCTGGGCCGCCGGCCTGGAGATCCCCGAGCACGTCTTCGTCCACGGGTTTCTGCAGGGATCTGATGGCCGCAAGATGTCAAAGTCCCTGGGCAACGGGCTCGACCCGTTCGAGGTGCTCGAACGCTTCGGTGTGGACGCCCTGCGCTTCTACCTGTTTCGCGACGTCAGCTTCGGCGCCGACGGCAACGTCGGCATGGACTCGGTGGCCGCCCGTTATGAGTCGGAGCTGGCCAACGAGTACGGAAACCTGGTCTCACGTACGCTCGCGATGATCGCCCGCTACCGCGACGGCCTCCTGCCCGACGCCAGCCCCGAGCCGGAGCTGGAGCGATGGCTCTCAGGCCTCGCGGGCGAGGTGGCAGGCGCCTTTGACGCCGTCGACCTGAGCGGCGCGCTGGAGCTCATCTGGCAGCGCGTGCGGCGCCTGAACCGCTATGTCGAAGAGAGCAAGCCGTGGGAGCTCGCGCGCGAGCCGGCGCACAGCGCCGCGCTGGAGACGGCGCTCGCGACGCTGCACCTCGGGCTGTCGGCCGTCACGGTGGAGCTCGCGCCCTACATGCCGGGCACGTGCGCGCTGGTCAGCGCCGCGCTGCAGGCGACGCCGATCGAACCGATCCCGCCGCTGTTCCCGAAGCGTGATCGATAGCCACACACACCTGGCCAGCTGCGCGCAGCCCGACGAGGAGCTGGTCGCGGCTGCGGTCGCCGCCGGCGTGCAGCGGATCGTCACGGTCGGGACCGACGCCGAGAGCTGCAGGCTCGCGCTGGCCGCGGCGGAGCGCTTCCCGGAGGTCTACGCCGCCTGCGGCCTGCACCCCAACGAGGCCGCCGGGTGTGAGGATGCCGACCTCGAGCCGATCGCGGAGCTGGCCGCGCACCCGCGCTGCGTGGCGATCGGCGAGACCGGGCTTGACTACTACCGCCAGCATGCGCCGCGCGAGGATCAGGCGCGCGCCTTCCGCGCGCAGATCGAGCTCGCCCGGACGGTGGGCAAGCCGCTCGTGATCCACACCCGGGAGGCGGCCGAGGATACGCTCGCGATGCTCAGCGAGCACGCCGGCGGGCTGAAGGTGATCCTGCACTGCTTCTCCATGCCGGAGCGGATCGAGGAGTGCCTCGCGCACCCTGGCTGGTTTCTCTCGTTCGCCGGCAACCTCACGTATCCCGCAAACGCCGATCTGCGCACCGCGATGCTGCGGGTCCCGGCCGGCAGGCTGCTGGTGGAGACCGACGCGCCCTACCTGACGCCCGTGCCGCTGCGTGGCAGGGGCAACGTGCCGGCCAACGTGGTGCACACCGCCCGGGCGGTGGCGCTCGAGCGGCGCGTCAGCTACCGGCAGCTGGAGCAGGAGGTGGAGGCCGCGGCCGCGGCCGCTTTCTCTTGGTGAGGCTCGGGCAGAACTTCCTGGTCGATCGCAACCTGCTTGACGTGATCGAACGGCTCGCGGCGCTGACGGACGCCGACGTGGTGCTGGAGGTCGGGGGAGGCGCCGGCCTGCTCTCGCAGCGGCTCGCGCAGCGCGCCGGCCACCTGCACGTGGTGGAGCTCGACGTCAGTCTCGAAAGCAACCTGCGCGGCGTGCTCAGCGAGTATGCGAACGTATCGGTACACATTGCGGACGCGCTGGAGCTCGATCTTGCGCGGCTGACGCCGGCCCCGACCAAGATGGTCGCCAACCTGCCCTACGGCGTGGCGGCGACCGTGATCCTGCGCACGGTCGCCGAGCTCACCAGCGTCGCCAGCTGGGTCGTCATGGTGCAGCGCGAGGTAGGGGAGAGGTTTGCCGCCCCGGCGGGCAGCCAGGCCTACGGCGTGCCGTCTGTCCTGGCTCAGCTCGATTGCGAGGTCAAGGTGCTGCGGCCCGTCTCGCGGCAGGTCTTCCGGCCGGTTCCGAACGTCGACTCGGTGCTGCTCGGGCTGGTCCGCCGGGGTGGCCAGCGGGCCACCCCGGCGGTGCGCAGGCTCGTCCATGACGCCTTCCGCCACCGCCGCAAGGCGCTGGCGCGGTCGCTTGAGATCGCGCGGCCCGGAACCCGCGAGCGGGTTCGCGCAGAGCTCCGGGAGATGGGGCTCGCGGCGGACGTGCGCGCCGAGCGGCTCACGCCGGAGCAGTTCGTGGAGCTCGCCGGGAGACTGGAGGGATGAGGCTGCGCGCGCAGGCGCCGGCGAAGATCAACCTCGGCCTGGCGCTGGGGGGCGTGCGGGCCGACGGCCGCCACAACCTGGTGACCGTGTTCGAGTCGCTGTCGCTGGCAGACACGCTGGAGCTGGAGGTGCTGGCCGACGGGGGGGATGTGGTCGTGTGCCCGGGCGTGGACGGAGAGAACCTCGCGGCGCGCGCGCTCGCCGCGCTGCGAGCGCACGGTTGGGACGGCCCGCCGGTGCGGCTCGAGATCACCAAGCGCATCCCGGTCGCGGCCGGGATGGCGGGCGGCTCGGCGGACGCGGCCGCGGCCCTGCGCTTGGCGGTCGCGCTGGCGCCCGGACGAGCAGAGGAGCTGGAGCAGATCGCGGCCGAGCTCGGCGCCGACGTGCCCGCGCAGCTGCTGCCGGGGGTCGCGCTCGGCGGCGGTGCCGGCGAGCTGGTGGAGCGCTTCGGCCCGCTGCCCGAGCACGCCTGCGTGGTCGTCCCGGCGCCGTTTCAGCTGGCGACGCCCGAGGTCTTCCGTGAGGCCGACCGGCTCGGCCTGCAACGACCGGCGTCCGAGCTAGAGGCCCGTTACGACGCGCTTGTGGCGGTCCTCACCGCACGGTCGCGGATTCCCGAGGAGCTGATGGAGAACGATCTGCAGGCCGCCGCCGTGTCACTCTGCGGCTGGTGTGGGGAGGCGCTCGCGGCCGTCCGGCGAGCCGGCGCCGAGCAGGCGCTCGTGTCCGGGTCCGGGCCCACCGTGGTGGGGCTCTGGTGGGGGCCACGGGCAGCCGACCGGGCCGCCGCCGCGGCGCGGCGGCTGCGACCCCACCACCCCGCCGCGACCGTGGCGGTGCCTGTGGATGCCGGGTTCGCCGCCGCATCGTTAACCTGATCAGCTGAAGTCGAGGCGAGTGTCGATTGAGCACCACCAACATCACATACCTAGTGGGCGGCGGCTGCGGGCTGATCGCGCTGATCGCGTTCATCATGCTGTTCGTGACGCCGGCCCTGCAGAGCCACAGACGCGCCTGGGAACGGGTTGCGGTCGTGGTGCTATCCGGGTATGTGCTGGCCGCGTTCGTCGGGATCGGGGTGCTGGTCGGCGCGCTGCTGGTCCTCGAGTGGCCGAGCGTCTTCTGAAGCGCTCATGGACGCGGCGCAGACGGCTGACGGCGACGCGGTGAGTTCCGGCGCCGGGCGTGGCCCCAACCTGTCGGCGCTGGCGGCGATCACGGAGGCCGTCCAGGCCGGTGCCGGGCTCCCCGAGATCCTGCGTGCGGCCGGCAGGGCGCTGGAGGCGAGCCTCATCCTGATCGACCGCTCCGGTTCGATCCTGGCCGTGGCCGCGCGCTCCCCGGCGGATGAGCGCTCGTTGATGCGAGACGCCGACGATGTCCAGATGCTCGACCTGAAGGTCGCCGACACGATCGTCGGTCAGCTGCGGATGCGGGCGCGCGAGCCTGACGTGGACCCCGCGATGCTCAGCCTGGTGAGGACGCTGATCGCCTCGGAGGTTGAGCGCGTCAGGGCGCCCGAGCGCGCCGGTGAGCAGGCGGCGACGGACTTCGTGCGCGCGATCTTCGAGGGGTGGACGGGCGACCGGGAGAGCCTCCTGGCCGCCGGCAAGGAGGTCGGCGCCGACCTCTCCGCGGGCGCCGTTGTACTCGTCGCGCGCGGGCGGCCACGCCAGGCGACCGAGGGCGACTGGCGCCGGCGGCTGCTGGCCGTGGCCACACGGGGCGCCCGGTCGGTGGCCCCCGGGGCTCTGGCGGCGCCGCTGGCGGGCGACGGCGCGACCGTGATGGTGGTGGTGCCCGACGCGGACGGTGAGAGCGGCCGGCGCGTCTCCGCCGCGATGCTGCGAGAGCTCGAGTCGGGGCTCGTGGGCTTTCAGTTCGCGATCGGCCGGTCGCGTCGCGTCGAGGACCCGCTGGAGCTGCAGCGGGCCGGCAACGAGGCGCTGCTCTCCGCCAACGTCGCCGAGGAGGAGCCGGAGGTGGAGCTCGCCTTCGAGGCGACCGGGACATATCAGCTGCTGCTGCCGCACATGAGCGATCCGGCGGAGCTGCGGCGCTTCTACGACGAGACGGTGCGGCCGCTGGTCGCATACGACGAGCAGTACGAGACAGATCTGCTCGGCACCCTGGCGACCTTCCTGGAGTGCGATGCCAGCGTCAACGCCACCGCGGCGCGGCTGATCACCCACCGGCACACGGTGCGCTACCGGTTCGAGCGCGTGCGCGAGCTGACCGGTCTCGACGTGCAGTCAACCGACGGTCGCGAGAAGCTCTCGATGGGGCTCAAGGCGATGCGCGTGCTCGGGATTGCCGCTCCGCGCGGGCCGGCGACCGAGCCGGGTGCCGAGGGCGGACGGGTGCCGCGCTGATGCTCGCCGGCATCATCACCGGTTCGGGCACCTACGCACTGCGCGGGCTCTCCGCGGCGGGGGCCGTGCTCGTACGCACGCCCTACGGCGAAGTGAGCCTCACCGAGGGCAGGCTGCACGGCGTGGACGTCGTCCACGTCTCGCGACACGGCAGCGGCCACGAGCGGCTCTCGAACCTCGTCAACCACCGCGCCAACATCTGGGCGCTGCGGGAGCGGGGCGCAGATTGCGTGGTTGCCTTGACCGCCTGCGGCGCCGTTGATCCCGACCTCGAGCTCGGGTCGCTGGTGATCTTCGACGACCTCCACTTCATCTCGAACCGCCTGGCGGACGGCTCGCTCTGCACGTACTTCGATCAGGTGGGCGATCCGGGGCGCGGCCACTGGGTCCTGCACGGCGGGCCGTACTCGGCGCAGCTCGTGGCCGCGCTGACTCGAGCGGCGCTCGACGCCGGGATCGCGTTTCAGGCCGGCGGGACCTACGGTCATGTCGACGGCCCGCGCTTCAACACCCCGTCCGAGATCGCCCAGCTGTCGGCCTGCGGAGTCTGTGCCGTCAGCCAGACCGGCGGCCCCGAGACGGTTCTCAGCGGCGAGTTGGAGCTGCCGTTCGCGCTGGTCGGCTTCATCACCGATTACGCAAACGACGTGTTCCCGGGCCAGCCGACGCCGATCACGACGCTGTTTGAGCTGGTCGCGCGCTCCGCCGAGGTCTTCGCCGAGCTGCTCGGCGCAGCGCTGCCGTTGATCGCGGCTGCCGACGGGACGCTCGCGGCTGCGGGCAGCGTCGTCCGCTTCGCCCGCGCGGACCCCGAGCGATGAGCTTCGTGGGACGGCACGGCCCCGCGCTGAGCAGCGCCGCGGACCTCGCTGTGCTGCTGATGGTCCGCGCGCCCCGGCGCGGCGAGGTCCGTCAGGCGCTCGAGCCGCTGATCGGACAGGACGGCTGTCTGGCCCTGCAGACGGCGCTTCTGGCGCAGGCGCTCGCGTGGGCACGGGAGCTCGCCCCGCGGCTGCTCTGTCTGGCACACGAGCCGGCCGACGCCGGGCGAGAGCTTCAGCGTCTCACCGGACGCGAGGCGCTGCTGATCCCGCAGAACGGCGAGGGGATCGCGGCACGCGTGGCCGACGCCGTGGCGCGCGTGCACGCCCACAGCCCCGGCCCGGTCCTGGTGTTGTGGCCCGACCTGCCACGACTGCTCCCGTATCACGCGCAGGCGGTCTGCAGCGACCTGCGGGCGGGGGTTGACATCGTGCTCGGCCCGGTGTTCGACGGCGGCTTCTATCTGATCGCCCTGGCACGCCCGCTGCCAGGACTCTTCGCCCTGCCCGAGCGTGCCTGGCGGGGCCGTGATGCGCTGCACGAGGTGCTCGAAGGGGCGGCGCGCGCGCACCTGCAGGCTGGCGTGCTGCGCGGTGAGCGCGCACTGCACCGGCCATCCGATGCACGCGCCGCGCTCGCCGACCCGCTGCTGCCCGAGCCGGTGGCTCGCGCCCTGAGGCACCAATGACGGCCGCCGCCGGGTCGGCGAGTTGCAGTAACGTCTTGGCGGCCCATGGGGAGTGGTCTAACGGCAAGACACAGGTTTTTGGTGCCTTGAGATTCCGGTTCGAATCCGGACTCCCCAGCTGGTCGGCGGCGACCGCCCACGCGGCGCCTGTGGTGCGGGTCGGGTGACCGCGGCGGGCGCGCACACGGACGGGCACGCCGCCGCGGGACCTGCGTCGTGGCTGCTGCTCTAGCATCACCGGCCGTGAACGCCCCCGTCGTCGTCATCCTCGCCGCGGGCCACGGTACGCGGATGCGCTCACGCACGCCGAAGCTGCTGCACACGATCTGCGGGCGCACGATGATCGGCTGGATCGTGGGCGCTGCGCGGGCCGCCGGCGCCGGTGGCGTCATCGTCGTCGACGCGCCCGGCGAGCCGCTGCGCTCACATCTGGACGCGGACGTGCGGGTGACGGTCCAGCCCGAGCCCGATGGGACCGGAGGCGCGCTGCGCGCGGCGCTGCCCGCGCTGCCCGACCAGGGCACGGTGATCGTCATCAACGCCGACGTGCCGCTGCTGAGCGCCGGCACGATCCGCGCGCTGGGCGAGAGCCACGCGCGGTCGGGCGCCGCCGCCACGGTCGCCACGAGCTGCGTCGATGATGCGGCTGGCTGGGGGCGCATCGTGCGCGCGGCCGACGGCGGCATCGAGCGGATCGTGGAGACGCGCGCGCCCGGCGACGCCACCCCGGCGGAGCTCGAGATCACCGAGGTCAACACGGGAATCTACGGCTTCAGCGCCGCTGCGCTGAAGCCTGCACTGGCGCAGCTGCGCAACGACAACGTGCAGCGCGAGTATTACCTGACGGACGTTGCCGCGATCATCTGCGCGGCCGGGCAGCGGGTGGAGGCGTTCGAGCTGCCCGACGCCACCGAGAGCTTCAACGTCAACGACCGAGCACAGCTCGCACGGGCAACCGCCGTGGCGCAGCGCCGGATCCTGGAGCGTCACATGCTCGCGGGGGTGACCATCGTGAACCCGGAGACGACGGTGATAGACGCCGACGTGAGCCTCGGGCAGGACGTGCGCGTCGAGCCCGGCAGCGCTCTGCGCGGCTCAACGCGCGTGGGCGCTGGCTCCGTGATCGGCCCGCACAGCACGCTCATCGACGCGGTCGTCGGTGCGGACGCCCAGGTGCTCCACAGCTATGTTGTGGGTGCCGTCGTCGGAGACCGTGCCAGCGTTGGCCCCTTTGCCTCCCTGCGGCCGGGAACGGTGCTGCACGCGGACGCCAAGGCGGGGACCTTCGTCGAGATCAAGAACTCCGAGGTCGGCGAGCGCAGCAAGGTCCCACACCTGAGCTACATCGGCGATGCCACGATCGGCGAGGCGACCAACATCGGCGCCAGCACGATCACCGCCAACTACGACGGCGCTGCCAAGCACCGCACGACCATCGGCTCGCGGGTGCGAACCGGCGTGGACACGACCCTGATGGCGCCGGTGACGCTCGCCGACGACGCCTACACCGGCGCCGGCTCGGTCATCACCAGGGACATCCCTCCGGGGGCGCTCGGGGTCGCCCGTGAGCGCCAGCGCAACATCGAGGGCTACGCGGAGCGCGTGCGCGAGCGCCGCCAGCGGGAGGCGCCCGGGACGCCGGGGGCCGAGGCCTGAGTCGCCGTGTCGTCGCACGGCATCCACCTCTGCGCGTAGCATGCGGTAAGCGATGAGCGTCGCCGAAATGCCCTACGAGTCGAGTGAGCTGCACGCCGACCCGGACAAGCGCCTGATGCTCTTCTCCGGGCGCGCCAACCGCGGGCTGGCGGCGCGGATCGCCGACAGGCTGGACGTCACGCTGGGCCAGGTGACCACCAAGACGTTTGCCAACGGCGAGGTGTACTGCCGCTACGGGGAGTCGGTGCGCGGCGCCGATGTCTTCATCGTGCAGTCCACCTGCGGCAACGTCGCCGAGGGCTTCAGCACCAACGACGCGCTGATGGAGCTGCTGGTCATGGTCGACGCGGCCGTCGGCGGCTCGGCTCACCGCGTCATCGCCGTCACGCCCTGGTACGGATACTCGCGCCAGGACAAGAAGTCCGCTCCTCGTGAGCCCATCAGCGCCAGGCTGGTCGCGCACATGCTGGAGGCCGCGGGTATCGACCGGATCCTCACGATGGACCTGCACGCCGGCCAGATCCAGGGTTTCTTCCAGAAGCCGTGCGACCACATGACGGCGATGTTCATCCTCACGCAGTACTTCACCGACCTGGGACTCGACGACCTCGTCGTGGTCGCTCCGGACGCCGGCCGCGTCAAGCTCAACAAGCGCTTTGCCGCGAAGATGGGGGCGGATCTGGCGATCCTCAACAAGGAGCGCCCCGCCCAGCAGCAGGCCGAGATCAACTATGTGATCGGCGACGTGCGGGGCAAGACGGCGCTGATCGTCGATGACATCATCGACACGGCCGGCACCCTGCGGGCCGCCGCGGAGGCCGTGAAGGAAGCCGGCGCCAGCCGGGTCTACGTCGCCGCGACGCATGGCCTGTTCTCCGGCAATGCCTTCGAGAACCTGATCGCGGGCGGCTTCGAGCAGGTCGTCGTGACCGACACCGTCCCGCTGCCGCCCGGCGCGCCCGAGTTCATCAAGGTGCTGTCGGTCGCCGATCTGTTGACCAGTTCAATCCGGCAGATCTTCACCGACGGCTCGGTCTCCGACGTGTTCGGCGGGGAGAACCAGCTTTTCTGACCGCCGGCGCGCGTCCGCGGTAGGGTTGGCGCTGAAGCGCAACCACCGGAGGAAGGGCAAAGATGGCAAGACGCAGGTCGTTCACGAGCCAGCTCTACAGAGCCGCCCGCATGTCCAACAACCTCAGCTCGCTCGGCAACCCGAGGCGCGCCGCCAGGAGGGCCAAGAACGTCGCCGTCGGCCGCGCGCTGGGGCGCGCGGGGGTGTGGCGCAAGCTCTGGAAGTGAAGCTGCCGGCGCGGTCGGCGTTCACCGGCCAGGCGCCGAACAGGCGGTGAAACGCTCGCGCCGAGAGCTGCCGGGCGACCGCGGCAGCGGCCGCCAGCGTCGCCGCCTCCAGCGCCGACGCCAGTGCCACCCGTGCGAGACCTAGCTCTGGGGAGCTCGGGGAGGGCGGGCTGGGCTGGCCCGAGACGCGCGCCCAGGCTGTGCGGAACAGCCTGCGCCCCACGAACGAGCCGATCGCCCCGGAGAGGATCGAGAAGGGCAGGTAGACGACGCGCTTCATGAAGCATCAGGCTAGCCCAAGCGGCGGTCTCAACCAGCCGCCAACGCGAGCCGATACATGACCTGACCACAGCCGCCACGAAATGTGCATAAATGGTTACGCATATCCCACCGTTGGCGGCTTGGAGGTGAGACATGCAGGGAGAGTCGAACGAGTACCGAGATGGTGACGCCGAGGAGCTGCTCAGGCGGGCTCTGCTCGACGCGGGCTCGGCGGTCAGCGTTTCGCTGCGGATCGACGGCCTGCCCGTCAGTGACGCGGTCACGGTGATCTTCTATGCGCGCCGAGACCTCGGGACCCTGCAGACCTACCTGACGCCCGGGAGCCGCGGCGCCGGCGCCACCGTCTCACCCGGTGAGCTGCTGCGCGTGCCCTGTGACCTCGACCTGGCGGATGCGGCCGACCGCGAGGACGCTGAGCGCCTCTACGCCCAGCAGGCACGCACCCTGCGCGACGCGGTGCTGGCAGCCGACCTGATGCTCGAGCTCTGGCGTGAAGCGCTGGCTGCGCTGCTCGGCAAGGTCGTGGTCAGCATCTCTGCGAACGTGCCGGCCCGAGCGCCGCTGCCGCGGCTGCTGCCCACAGCGCTCCTCGCCCCCGAGTCGCACGTGGTCGTAACCCCCGTGTGCAACGCCCGTACGCTCGCGGAGGGGCAGCCGCCGGTCGGCATCGCCTGCATCCAGCAGGAGCTCGCACGCGTCTATCCGCTGACCGAGGACCCGGAGGGCTGCGTGGTCGACTTCATGGAGCACGCCGCGCGCCACGCGCACGATCTGGCCGAGCAGATCGCCCATCAGGAAGCCTCGGTGGAGCGCTTCCTGCAGCTGAGCGACGCGGCCTGACGGACGGCTCTAGCCGTCGGAACGAACCGGCTTACGCGGCTCTGGCTGGTGTGAGGGGCGGCGCTCCGGTGTGGTGAGCTTGTCGGCCACGCGGCCCGGCTCGCGCAGGCGCACGCCGGACTGCTCGGCGTCCGGCAGCGGGATGCCGCCACCCGGCCAGCGGCTCGGGTCGGGCTTGACGTTGGGCCGGTTGCCCCAGCCATCGTCCGAGCCGTCGCTGCCCTCGTCTTGCCCGGGCGGCTGCTCGCGCAGTGCCGGCAGCAGCAGGATGCCGATCGCGGCGAACCCGAAGATGTGCACGCAGATCAGGAACAGCATCACCTGGAACGCCGTCATTGCTACAGAGTACAGCGCCTGCGTCCCTTTGCCAGCGGGAAGTTCGCGAAATCACAACGCTCGCTACCATCGCTTGACCTATGCCAGAACAGACCACAAGCCTCTCCGCGACCAGACGCGAGCCGAGCGGTTCGCGCGGGGCGCGACGCCTCCGCCGTGAAGGCCAGGTTCCCGGCACCGTCTACGGCGGTGGCAAGGACCCGGTCTCATTCCAGATCGAAGCCCGCACCCTGCGCAACGCGCTGGCCAGCGCGGGCGCGGTGATCGACCTCTCGCTCGACGGCGCAAAGCCCGAGCCGGTTGTGCTCAAGGAGCGCGCCCGCCACCCCGTCAGCGGGGAGACGATGCACGTAGACCTGCTGCGCGTCGACCTCGACAAGCCGATCCAGCAGCCCGTCGCGCTGGAGCTGGTCGACATCGACGACTCCGACGTCAAGATCGGCGGCATCCTCGAGAACACCGTGCGCGAGGTTGTGGTCGAAGCGGTCCCGACCGCGATCCCCGATGTGATCAGACACAGCATCGCGGGGCTGAAGGTCGGCAGCAGCCTGACGCTCGGCGAGCTCGAGGCTCCGGCGGGCACGACGATCATCGGCGACCCGGAGCTCGTGATCGCCGCGATCCGCACCTCGCGCGGGATGGTGGCCTCTGAGGCCGCGAGCGCGGTCGAGCTGGAGACCGCGGTGATCGGCGAGGAGGGCCAGTCCGCGGAGGCGGACGCCGAGCCGGCCGGCGGCGCCGACCAAGACCAGTAGCCAGGGCCGTCCGCCGCGGATGCCGCCGGCGCCAAGCCGCAGCGCTCCTGCCGACTGGCTGCTGGTCGGCCTCGGGAACCCCGGGCCGGCTTACGCCTGGAGTCCGCACAACATCGGCTTCATGGTGGTCTCGGCCCTCGGTGACCGCTGGGGCTTCAGCCGGCCGGCCGCCAGGTATCGCGGCCTGATGAGCAGGGGCTCGGCGGTGGTGGGCCAGCAGCCGGAGAGCGGCGCGCCGCTCAGGGCCGACGTTGCACTCCTCGAACCACAGACCTTCATGAACGACGCCGGCAGCTCTGTCGGGCCGGCCCGTGGCGAGCTCCGCGTCCCGGTCGAGCATGTGATCGTCGTGCACGATGAGATCGACCTGCCGTTTGGCGAGATCCGGACGAGGCTCGGCGGTGGGCTGGCCGGTCACAACGGCCTCAAGTCGGTCCGGGCTGCGCTCGGGAGCGCCGACTTCCAGCGTGTCCGCGTCGGCGTCGGGCGCCCGCCCAGCACCGACCCGGAGCTCGTCGCCGCCTACGTCCTCGGCCGCTTCAGACAACCCAGGGAAGAGGTGCGGGCGCTGGTTGAAGCGGCCGCCCTCGCCACCGAGCAGCTGCTCGCCGGCCAGCTGCTTAAGTGAGGCGCGTAGCGATGCTCCGCAGCCTGCTCCGCCACGCCGACGACGACCCGCAGACAGCGCGACTCCACGCCGCCGGGGGCCGTGCCTTCGTCTCGCAGTCGCTGCGCCCGTTCCTGATCGCGGCGCTGCTCGACCGTGAGCCGGCGCGCCCCGCGATCGTGGTGGCCGGCGATGACCGCCACGCGCGTGAGCTCGCGACCAGCCTGCGGGCCTGGCTGGCCCCGCGGCGCGTGCGCCACTATCCGAGCCGCGGCGTCACCTACGAGTCGCACCTGGCGCCGCCGGCGCACCTGACCGGCCAGCGGATCGCAGCGCTGGACGCGCTGCTCGCGCCCGATCCCGGCGCCGGGGCGGACGGTGCCCCGGTGGTGGTCGTGAGCGCCGCCGCCCTCTCCGAGAAGGTGCCCGACCCGTCACTCAGGCCACATGGCTTCACGCTGCGCCGCGGCGAGCTGATCGATCTGACCGAGACGGCGGCCGACCTGGTCGCGGCCGGCTACGAGCGGGTCGACCAGGTGGACGATCGCGGCCAGTTCGCGATCCGCGGCGGCATCCTGGACCTCTTCCCGGCGACGGAGGACCGCGCCGCCCGCGTCGAGCTGTTCGGCGACGAGGTCGAGCGGCTCAGCTGGTTCTCGACATTCACGCAGCGTTCCCTGGGGGATGCCGACGAGGTCGAGGTCGCGCCCGCCGCCGAGCTGGCCGCCGAATACCGGGAGCTGGCCGAGCTCGCCGCCGCCGAGCGAGAAGACAGCCGGCCCGACATCGCCGAGCTCCTGCCGGTCGAGGACTTCCGCAGCATGCTGGAGCTGATCGGCCGGCAGACGAGCGTCCTGCTGGCGGCCGAGGAGGAGCTCGCCCCGGCCCTCGCCGACCACTGGCAGGATGTGACCGTCGCCTTTCACGACCAGGAGGCGCATCACCTCTACCTGGCTCCCGAGGTGATCGTCGGCGAGCTGGAGGCACGTGCGCACATCCGGCTCTCCTCGATCGACCAGGATCAGCCCCTTCAGTTTCGCGGTCAGGCGGCCGAGGTCGGCGCTCGCGGCGTTCGCGACGCCGAGCCCGAGCTCGAGAAGTTCACCCGCTCCGGCTACCGGACGGTCGTCACCTTCGCCGTGCGCGGCGAGGGGGAGCGGGCCGCCTACAACCTCGGCCGGCTCAAGGTCTCCTGGCTGGACGATGACAGCGCCGCCGGTGGTCCCGCTGGACCGCCGGCGGCGGCGCGCGCTGACGGCGCACTGAGCTTCGCCCACGCGCGGCTGCGTGAGGGCTTCATCGCGCCGCAGTTCCACCTCGCCGTGATCCCCGAGCAGCGGCTCTTCCGGCGCCGCCGGGCGACGGGCGGCGCCGATGCTCCGGCTCGGCTTGGCCGTCGCGGCGCGCTGCGCTCGTTCGCGGACCTGCGCACCGGCGACATCGTCGTCCACGAGGACCACGGGGTTGCACGCTTTGCCGGGTTTGACACAAAGACGGTCGCGGGCGTCACCCGCGACTACCTGAACCTGGAGTTCGCCGGTACCGACCGCGTCTTCATGCCGGTCGAGCAGCTCGCCAAGATCAGCCGCTACGTGGGCGGTGGCGGTGAACACGGGCCGGCGCTCTCAAAGCTCGGCGGCACGCGCTGGGACACGGTCAAGGCGCGCGCACGGCGCGCCGCCCAGGAGATGGCGGGCGAGCTGCTCAACCTCTACGCCGAGCGCCGGCGCCGCCAGGGACATGCCTTCCCGCCGGACGGTGAGTGGCAGCTCGAGTTCGAGGCCGCCTTCCCCTACACCGAGACCCCCGATCAGCGCGACGCGATCGAGTTCGTCAAGGCGGACATGGAGGCGCCGCGGCCGATGGACCGGCTGATCTGCGGCGATGTCGGCTACGGCAAGACCGAGGTCGCACTGCGCGCCGCGTTCAAGGCTGTGCAGGACGGCAAGCAGGTGATGGTTCTGGTGCCGACGACGATCCTCGCCCAACAGCACTACGGCACCTTCGCCGAACGGCTCAAGGACTACCCGGTGCGGGTCGCGCACGTGTCCCGCTTCCGGCCCGCGGCCGATCAGAAGCAGGCGATCGCTGCCTTCTCGCGCGGCGAGGTGGACATCCTGATCGGCACCCACCGCCTGCTCTCGCGCGACGTGCGCGCGAAGGACCTCGGTCTGTTGGTGATCGACGAGGAGCAGCGCTTCGGGGTCAAGCAGAAGGAGCTGCTGAAGTCGCTCAAGCTCAAGGTGGACGTGCTGGCGATGAGCGCCACCCCGATCCCGCGCACCCTGCAGATGTCGCTTGCCGGGATCCGCGACATCAGCGTGATCGAGACCGCGCCGCAGGGTCGGCGTCCCGTGAAGACCTATGTCGGCGAATACGACGAGGAGCTCGTCAAGGCCGCACTCGAGCGCGAGCACGCTCGCGGCGGGCAGGCCTTCTTCCTGCACAACCGCGTCGAGTCGATCGATGAGACGGCGGAGCGGTTGCGCGGCCTGGTCCCGAAGGTGCGCTTCGAGGTCGCCCACGGCCAGCTGGAGGACGCCGAGCTCGAGCGGCGCATGCTCTCGTTCCTGCGTGGTGACGCCGACGTGCTGGTGGCCACCTCGATCATCGAGTCGGGGATCGACATCCCGCAGGCGAACACGCTGATCGTCGAGCGGGCCGACACATTCGGGCTCTCGCAGCTCTACCAGATCCGTGGCCGTGTCGGGCGGGCGAGTGAGCGCGCCTACGCGTACCTGCTCTACCCCTCGTCGGCGGCGTTGACCGGCGATGCGGCCCAGCGCCTGGCGGCGCTCAGCGACTACAGCGAGCTGGGGGCCGGTTTCAAGGTGGCGATGCGCGACCTGGAGATCCGGGGCGCTGGCAACCTGCTCGGTGAGGAGCAGTCCGGGCATGTGGCGGCGCTGGGCTTCGAGCTGTACATGCAGATGCTCGATGAGGCCGTGCAGGCGCTCTCGTCCGAGACCGGGGAGGACGGCCTGGACGAGTGGGAGCCGGTGCGGCTCGAGGTCTCGGTTGACGCCTACGTGCCAGCCGACTACATACCCTACGAGCAGGCCAAGGTCGACGTGCATCGCCGCATCGCGGCGGCCCGTGAGGTCGCTGAGATCGGGCTGCTGCGAGAGGAGCTCGTCGACCGCTTCGGCGAGCTGCCCGAGCCGCTGGAGAACCTGCTCGTGCTCCAGACCGCCCGGATCAAGCTCGGCCAGGCCGGTGCGACCGCGGTGTCGTTCAAGGGGGGGCGCCTGGCGGTCACCCCGATCGAGCTCGACTCGGCGCGCGTGCGCGCGCTACGCGCGCAGCTGCCGGAGGCGATCTACGAGTCCGGACGCTCGCAGCTGTCGATGCGGGTGGCCGGCGAGGCACACGCCCAGCTCGAGGCGGTGGTGCGCGCCGCTGACGCGCTGCTCTCGGTGATCGTCGCGCCCGTGGAGGAGCCGGCGGCTGTCTGAGCGGCGGCCGCTCGGGCGTGACGCTCAGCCCGTGGCGAAGAAGCTTGTAAGGAAGATGGCCCGTCGCGCCGCCGCACTTGCGTGCTGTCGCTACCATCGGCGCCGATGCTGATCTCGAGGAAGCTCGCGGCTGGTGCCGCATTTTTTGTGCTGGCAGGCGCGGTGGCAGGTTGTGGCAGCTCGGTTCCATCGAGCGCGGTGGCCGAGATGGCCGGCAACCCGATCACCCTGGCCGCGTACAAGCACTGGATGTTCGTCGCCGCCGAGGACCTGGCGTCACAGGAGGCAGCGCAGGGGCTGAGCGCGCCCGTGCTCGTCTCGAGCGACCCGACCAACTACTCGAGCTGCATGAAGAACCTCAAGGCTGGTGTGGCCTCACTGCACACCGCCAGCCAGAGCACGCTGCTGACCGACTGCAAGCAGGTCTTCACCAGCGACACCTCGCAGGTGCTGCAGTTCCTGCTGGAGGGCTACTGGTATCAGGCGGAGGCGCACAAGCTCGGCGTGACGGCGCCGAAGCTGCTCACGGACTTCGCCAAATACGTCAAGAAGCAGTGGCCGACCAAGACGGCATTCGCCGCCTACCTGAAGTCGAGCGGCCAGACGCGCCAGGACCTGCTCTTCCAGTTCACGGTCGAGACCTACTACCTGAAGCTGCTCAAGCGCGACGAGAAGCCGGTCACCAAGCAACAGATCGCGGCCTACTACGCCGCCCACAAGGCTTCCTTCGGAACGCCGGAGAGCCGCGACGTGCACCTGCTGAGGACCAAGAACGCGGCCAGCGCGCAGGCGGCGGTCAAGGCGCTGCAGGCCGGCCAGAGCTGGACGGTGGTGGCCCGCAAGTACTCCGCTGACGCCGCCGGCAAGGCAAACGGCGGGCTGCTCACCGGCGTGACCTCGGGTCAGTACGAGGTGGCGGCCAACAACGCCATCTTCGACAATCCGGTCGGCAAGCTGGTCGGGCCGGTCAAGGGTGTGCTCGGGTACTACGTCACGCAGGTGACCAAGATCATCCCGGCGGTTCAGGAGCCGCTCGCCACGGCCTCGGCGACGATCAAGACGACGCTCCAGACGGCCGCACAGACGGCGGCGCAGACGAAGGTCGCCGACGCCGCCAAGAAGTCGTGGTTCAAGCTGACCACTTGCCGCAGCCCGTATGAGGCCCAGGGCGTCTGCTCCAACTACAAGGCGCCACCGACGACGTCGGTCACGAGCACGACGCCGGCCACCACGAGCACGCCGGCCACCGTCACCACCACGCCGGCCACCACGAGCACGACGAGCACCAAGTCGACCACGACCACGACCACGACGGCGACCAAGAAGTCCAAGAAGGGCTAGTGCGAGGCAACTCCGGCGACGCGGAGATCGCCGTCGCGCTCGCCGAGCTGGACGCGATCACGAGGCGGCTGCGACGCGATTGTCCCTGGGACCGCGAGCAGGATGCGCGCACCATCGTGCCCCACACCGTCGAGGAAGCATACGAGCTGGCCGATGCGGCGCAGCGCGGCGACGACGCGAAGCTGCTCGACGAGCTCGGCGACGTGCTCTTTCAGGTGCACTTCCTGGCGCTTCTGCTGGAGGAGCGCGGGGCGGGGAGCCTCGCGGCAGTGGCCCGGCACGCCTCCGAGAAGCTGATTCGCCGCCATCCACACGTGTTCGGCGAGGTCGAGGCCGATACGGCCGCGGAGGTGCTGCGCAACTGGGATCAGATCAAGGCCACGGAGCCCGGACGCGAGGCGGGCGTCTTTGGCGAGGTGCCGGAGAACCTGCCGGGGTTGCTCTACGCCCGCAAGGTCCAGCGCCGCGCGGCATCTAGCGGCTTTGACTTCGCTGGTGCCGACGCGGCGCTCGCAGCGCTGCAGGAGGAGGTCAGCGAGCTCGCGGCCGCGCGCGAGGACGAGCGGGGCTTTGACGAGCTTGGCGACGTGCTGTTCGCCGCGGTCAACCTGGCGCGCAAGCGCAAGCTCGATCCGGAGCTCGCCGTACGTTCGGCCGCCGGCCGTTTCCGTGCGCGCGTCCAGGCGGCCGTTGACCTGGCCGCATCGCGCGGGCGAAACTGGAACGATCTCTCCGCGCAGGAACAGCTGACGCTCTACGCACAGGCGCGCATCGAGCGCTAGCAGCCGGCCCGCAGCCGCGGCCGCCGGGCCGTGAAGATATGGCAAGCCCACCGAGGAGACCGACCCACAGATGAGCGAGATCGAGCAAGTCCACGCCCGCCAGATCCTTGACAGCCGTGGCAATCCCACTGTGGAGGTGGAGCTCGGCGTGCGCTCCGGCGCATGGGGCAGGGCGGCGGTGCCCTCCGGTGCGTCGACCGGTGAGTTCGAAGCCACGGAGCTGCGCGATGGCGGACCGGCCTGGCTCGGCAAGGGAGTCAGCCAGGCGGTGGCGAACGTCAACGGCGAGATAGCCACGGCGATCCGCGGACTGGAGGTCTCGGCACAGGCGGCGCTGGACCGTGCGCTCATCAGCCTGGACGGCACCGCCAACAAGTCGCGACTGGGAGCCAACGCGATTCTCGCCGTGTCGCTGGCGGCCGCACACGCCGCGGCCGCAGAGGAGCGCCTGCCGCTGTGGCGCTACCTCGGCGGCGAACACGCGAGCGTCCTTCCGGTGCCCATGATGAACGTCCTCAACGGCGGAGCACACGCCGACAACAGCATCGATTTCCAGGAGTTCATGATCGTGCCGGTCGGGGCACGCTCGTTCAGCGACGCTCTGCGCATCGGCGCTGAGGTGTTCCACAACCTCAGGCGCACGCTGCACGCCCGTGGCCTCGGCACGACCGTCGGTGACGAGGGCGGCTTCGCGCCCAACCTCAGCTCCAACCAGGAGGCCCTGGACGTGCTGATGGAGGGCATTCGCGCAGCCGGATACACGCCGGGCGAGCAGGTCGCGATCGCGCTCGACCCGGCCACCTCCGAGCTCTACAGCGACGGCGCTTACACGCTGCAGCACGAGGGGCGGACGCTGACGGCGGAGGAGCTGAGCGCCTACTGGACCGACGTGGTCAACCGCTACCCGGTGATCTCGATCGAGGACGGGATGGCGGAGGAGGACTGGGACGGGTGGGCGACGCTGACCGGCGCGCTGGGCGAACGCGTGCAGCTGGTCGGCGACGACATCTTCGTGACCAACACCGAGCGCCTGCGCCGCGGGATCGAGTCGCACGCGGCCAACTCGATCCTGATCAAGGTCAACCAGATCGGGACGCTGACCGAGACGCTTGCGGCGATCAGGATGGCGCGCGAAGCCGGCTATACGGCGATCATCTCCCACCGCTCCGGTGAGACCGAGGACGTCACCATCGCCGATCTGGCCGTCGCGACCGGCTGTGGCCAGATCAAGACCGGCGCCCCATCGCGGACGGATCGGATCGCCAAGTACAACCAGCTGCTGCGGATCGAGGAGGCGCTGGGCGCGGCCGCCGAGTTCCCTGGGCGCCGAGCCTTCCGCGCGGCCAGCCGCTGAAGGGACACCAGGCGCGGCTGGCTCGAGTGACCACGCGTGCCCGCCCGGACGCGTGAGGCAGGCAGGAAGGAGCGGATCGGTGGCGAATGACGAACCTCAGGGATGCCGCCCAAAGCTCAGACAACCGCCAGGCGCGAGGCCCACACCGTGCCGCTGCCGCGCCCCCGGCCACAGCCGGTCGCGGGGAGACTCGCCAGGTCGAGAATCGGGTGGGATCGCAAGTTCCGGATCGTGATGATGCTCGTGGTCGGGCTGATCGGCTGGATCGGGGCCAGGGCCGGGCTCGCGCTCGTGGCCGCCCACGCTCAAGCGGCTGCTGAGACGAGATACCTGCTCTCGCTGGAGCACCAGCACAGCTCGCTGCTCGCGCAGGAGCGCTCGCTCTACCAGAAGGCGACGATCGTCCGAGAGGCGCGCCGCCTGGGAATGGTCTCAGCCGGCGAGCGGCCGTTCGTGGTGGTCAACCTCGGGCGTTGAGCGCCAAGCGGTGCCGGCTGACTTCGATCTGCTGATGCTGCTCTGGCGCGAAGGCCAGGAGCGGATCGACGCCGCGAAGCCCGCTCAGCGTCGGCAGCTGGAGCGGGTCGTGGATGCCCTCGTCGCCGACCTGCGCCGGCGTCTGGGGGTCACGGTCACGACCGCCGACATCGCCGCGTACTACCTCTCAGCGGGAACCGACTGGTGCTTCCAGCTCGCGTACGCCACGGCACCCGACACTCCTGAAGCATGGGATGTGGCGACGGTCGCCGGGGCCGCCTTTGCCCGCTTTGCCCGCGGCGCGCTCGACTGGAGCGGCGGCGTCAGGCAACTCTCAGAAGAGTGAGGGAAGCCGTGCCCGGGCGCGAGTCCTGGGCACGCGGCCCCCGCTCATCCACCGGCCGACTCGCCGTCTGCTGATCCGGCCCGCCGGATCGTGATGACATCCTCGGATATCGTCACCTCCACGGGACGGTGGCCCGCCCACGCCTCTGCGTAGACCGGATCGTCCTGTACGGCCGGATCCAGCCACAGGCCGATCCCCTCATCGCCGTGATCGAAGGTGGCCTCCCACGGTCCGCCAGCGCCGGCCCTGGCCCGCGTGCGGCTCCCGCCGCGCCGGCTGCGTCGGCGCTTTGGCTTCCCCTCGCCGTCGGGCCCATCGTCTGCCCCGGCCTGCGCCTCGGCCTCGGCGCGGGCGGCGGCAGCCAGCGCTTCGGCCTCGGCGCGGGCGGCGGCGGCCAGCGCCTCGGCCTCCAGCTCCGCCGCGATCAGCGCGTCGTCGGCGGCGCGCAGATCGATCTCATCGTCGAAGTCGGCACTGACTACGCTCGTGTCGGGTGCTGCGTCCGGCTCCAGGCCCTGCTCACGCTTGAAAGCTTGAATCTGTTGAACGGTGACCTCGAGCTGGTGGGCGATCCAGGCGTCGGTGCGCCCCTGGCGCACCCAGCCACGGATGCGGTTCAGCTCCGGTCGCAGAGATCTTCTTGGCATAGAGACGCCCAGCATACAGAGCGCGCTGGACACGGCCACCGTGGCCAGAGCGGCGCCGGCGGACGGATGCACTTGCAAGCTGTCGCGTCGTCTGGATATGCTGGGTCCTGTGGCCGTCGGGCCCGCCCCGGGTCTGGGGGTCGTGCGTTCGTGGCGGACGTCCACTGCAAGCTTTGAACCGGGGAGGAATGGATGCTGGTACTTACACGGAAGTCGAACCAGAGCATCATGATCGGAGACGACATCGAGGTCTCGGTGCTCGCGATCATCGGGGAGAAGGTGCGCGTGGGCATCCAGGCGCCACGCGACGTGCCGGTGTTCCGCAAGGAGGTCTACCTCGAGATTCAGGACGAACGCCGTGCCGCGATCGGCACGGAGGAGTCCCAGGGTGAGCTCGACGCAGCGCTGCGCGAGCTCGGCGAGCCTCCCGCCTCGGCGTAGGCGGCTGGCGACCGCGCCGTTGGGCGCCCCGGATGCCCACCGTGCGGCGGCGGCGTGGCTGCCCCGCTCCGACGGGTCCCGTCTGGGTGCCAGCGGGGCGCGGGCCCGGTCAGACCGTGGCGCTGTGTGAGGCGGCCGGTCGCCCCTGGCGTCCCGGTGAGGCGGGCCCTTGCGTCCGTCTCCGGTGCCGCCTCGTCACTGACCCTGGGGCTGCTCGACTGACGATATGCTGGCGGCGGTGGCGCAGCGCCCCGTCTCGGCTGGGCGGGCGGTCCGCTGCCGCGCCGGCCGGACCAAGCGGTGACCGCGGCTGACGCGGGCCGCTGCGGCGTCCAGACGCAGGCAAACCGCGCAGTAATCGAGCCGTGAGCCCTGAGGGTGTCCACCACCTCGCGGGACTCCAGCAGCGCGCTCTTCACACAGCTGCAGCGCGGCCCGATATGCTGACCGCGGCTGCGACCATTGCCGACGCTCACGTGGGCCAGTGCCCACGGGGCTGGTAAAGCCTCTGACCGGGTTATAGGGGGACGCATGCAGTTCCAGAAGCCAGCAGCTGCCGGCGACGGCCTGCGACGAGCCGCGAGGCGCTTACCGCGCTCCGGCGCGGCGCGGGCCTCGGCGGCCGCCTCCGCCCCGGAGCCGCCAGAGGCGCGCCACCTCGTGATCGTGGATCAGCGGCGACTGATCGCTGATGCGCTCGCCGCCTGGCTGGCTTCACGGCGGAACTTCTCGGTCATGACGTGCTCGCTCGAGGACGCATCTGCGAGCGCGATCACCGCCCTCGGGGCGGATCTCGTGATCGTCGGCGCGGGGGACGCACCGGGCCAAGCCGTGCGGTTCGCAGAAGGGCTTCGTGCGACGGCTCCGGAACTGCGAATCCTGCTGATCGCCGACGCGCAGGACCCGGAGCTGATCGATTGCGTGCTCAATCTGGGGATCGCCGGACTGGTGCTGACCACCGTGTCCGCGGATGATCTCGCGGTCACGCTCGACGACGTCCTCCGCGGGAACACGGCGCTGCCGCCCGGCTGGCGCGTGACGCTCAACGATGCGCTGCGAGATCCCGTAGCCGGGCTATCCGTAAGGCAGCAAGAGGTGCTGAGCCTGCTGGCCCAGGGCTTCAGCTACGACGACATCGCGGCGCGGCTGGTGATCTCGCTGAACACCGTGAAGTTCCACGTCCACACCATCTACCTGCGCCTCGGTGTGAGCAACCGCGTCGCGGCGATCAATCGCATGAAGTCAGCCAAGCCTCCATCGCACGGATAGGACGGACTGTCCTCTCGGGCAGGCCAGGGCCACCCGAGAGGCTATCGTCTGCCCGCGCTCCTCGGGCGAGGGCTCCCGCCCGATGCGCCCGGTGGCGGCGTACACGGTGGTGGCCGCAAGACCGCCCGTTCGGTCGTTTCGGTGTCACCGGGCCGCGGCTAGGCTGAGCCGAATCCCAACAACGCACGCTCAGGGGGCCGGTCTGGCCGGATCCGACGACCGCGTGCGTTCACAACACAAAGGAGGGGCAGATGAGCCAGTTAACCGGGGCACTGGCAGATCGCGGCTGCAGTCCATGTGCATGGGCGCGACCTGCCGGCCCGTTCGAAGGGGCGGCGTCATGAGACCGCGCTTCAAGGCGACCGCATTCGCGTGCGCGCTCGCAGCGTCGTTCGTCGCGCTGCCGGCAATGGCATTTGCGTCAGGTGACGGAGGCCAGAGCACGGGTTACATCGAGGTGTGCAAGACGTTCACCTCGGGATCGCCCGCCTACGCAGGCACATTCAGCTACAAGATCGCCGATGGCAGCTACATGCGGACCGTGTCGCTCCAAGCGGTCCAAGGAGGCCCGCAGGTCTGCACGCAGCCGCTCGAGGTGCCGGTCGGCAGCGCCAGTGTGACCGAGCAGTCCGGGCCATGGTTCCAGATCGCGAGCATCACCGGCACACAGGGGGATCCCGGAACGGTGGCTACCACCGGCACTCCTGGCCAGGCGCTGCTGCAGGTCCTCCCGGCGCCGGCGGCCGGCAACACATCGCTGACGACGACCGTCGAGTACACCAACGACCCAGTCACCGGCGTCGTGGAGGTGTGCAAGCAGTCGGCGGCCAACTCGCCGGCACTCACCGGGACCTACGATTTCACGATCACCAGCATGGACCCGGGCGTCAACAGCTACAACCCTGCGACCGGCGCGTATGACCTGCCGTGGAGCACGACCGCGTCGGCCACGATCTCGGCCGGCGGCTTGGGCTGTAGCGGGCCGATCACGGTTCCGGCCGGATCGGTGCAGACGGTTGAGTCCGGAGACATCTACGTGACCGCGATCTCGGCGACGGCGAACGGCGCGAACATGCTGAGTTCGTCAGACCTCGTCATGGGCACGTCCGTTGAACGGGTCATGGCTGGGAACACCACGGATCAGACGATCGTCACCTACACCGACGCGCTGTCGACCGTCAAGCTCTGCAAGGAGTGGAGCGGTGACTACGCGCCGACGACGGTGTTCCCATTCACGCTGACGTCGAGCGGCCCGGCTGGGCCGACGGGCGTCACACCGACTGTCGGACTGGCCGCCGGCCAGTGCCAGATCGTCGGAACCGTCCGCTCCGGGACTCAGGTCAACATCACGGAGGGCATCACGCCTGGCACGAAGGTGGCGGCGATCATCGTCAACCCCCTGACCAACGGTCAGGGTGCCGGTACGGTCGTGCCGGGGACGCTCAGCCTCCCCAACCGAACGGTGAGCGTCTACGCGGGCGCGGGCGAGACGGATATCACGTTCGTGGACCAGCCCGCCGATCCTGGCATGCTCAAGATCTGCGTGAACCCGACGGACAACGTGACGCCTGGTACCGTGCCGTTCAGCGTCAACGGCACGCAGACGATCGACGTCAACCTGACAAACAGTTCGGTTCAGTGCACGCTCGACCCGACGCCGTTTGCCTTTGACTCACCAGTGACGATCAGCGGTGGCGCGTTGGTGGCGCCGGACAGCTACTCCGGCGGCCCAAGCGTCGTTCCCACGAGCGTCGAGGTGCTCTACGGTGGCCTGCCGTTCGCGACGAATCAGCCCAGCTTGACGGCCAGCACGGCGTCGAGCGCCACGGTGCTGATGTCCGAGGGCATGGTGACCGAGGTGACGTTCTCAGTCGATCCGTCCGCACCGAGCAGCGGCTCGACGGTCGCGGTGTCCACTACGGGGGCTTCGGCGGCGCCCGTTGCGCCGACCACGAGCCCGAGCCTCAGCGAGGCCCCGGCCGCCGCGCCGATCCTCGAGACCAGTGCCCTGCCAGCTGGCAGGGTGAGCGTCTCGGCGAGGACGCTGCGTCTGGAGCGGTTGCTGGCAAGGGTGAAGGCGAGCATCAGGAGGCTCCGACACCGGCTGGCTCCGAGGTACCTGAGGCACCTGAGCTACCGGCTGCGCCGACTCGATCGGCGTGAGCTGAGGGTGCTGAGGAGGCTCGAGGCGAAGCTGGCCAGGGAGCTGGCCCGTTAGCCGACCGGCCGCCTGCAGAATCCCGGCAGGAGGGCGGGGCGGGGACTGTGCAGTCCCCGCCCCGCCCGCGCGGGTCGGGTCGCGCCCGCCAACGGGTCGGCGGAGCCGCCGGACGAGCAGCCACACGGCTGGGCGCGCCGTCGGGAGCTCAGGCGGCGCGCAGAAGGCGCATGCCGAGGCCCGGTGACTCGTCAGGCGAGCAGCAGGTAGAGCGTGGCGAACATCGCCACCGTGACGATCACCGCCGTCAGCGCCAGCGACGCGGTGAGCAGGTAGAACCGCAGCGAGCTGCGCCGGCGCTCGCGTGCGCGCCAGCGCTGCTGCGAGCGGGCCGCGGCCCTGCGCTCGAGCGCCTGGCGCTGCCTGGCCGCCAGCTGCGTGTGCCGGTGGAACTCCTGCTCCAGCTGATCGAGACTCTGGCGCATCTTCATGGCCGGCATAGCGCGTAAACCCTAGCGCTAACCACCACCCGTCGCGGCCTGCCGAAGGCCGGTCTGCGGCCCGTGGCGCCGCGGGCCCGCACGGCTGGCGGGTGGGGCGGTCCAGCGGGACCGCCCCACGGTCTGTCAGCGTGCCGTCAGGGAACGAGATTGCGTTCGTAGACCCGCAGGAAGTGCAAGTAGTTCGCGGCGATCTGCGAGGCAGCTTCGGGACGGGGTAGCTCACCTTTGAGGAAGCCCGTCAGGGCGTCCCACCAGATCGAGCGGCCGATCGCGAAGCCGATGAACCCCTGGACCGGTGCGGCCTGTGCGAGCCAGTGCTCCACCTTCTCGGTCGATGCGCCGCGGCCGAGCAGCACGCAGGTGACATCCTGCCGGCCCGGGCCGCTGCGGGCCTGCTCAGCGAGCATCTCCGCGTCGGCCCGCTCGTCCACTCCCTCGATCTTCCAGATGTCGACCTCGATGCCGAAGCTCTGGATCTCGGCCATGGCGCGGCGCATCAGCTCGGGCCGAAGCTCTGCGTCGTAGCGCTCGGCGCTGCCGTCGACGGCGAGCAGCTGCTGTTCGGTCGCGGGCACCAGCAGCTCGAACAGGAACTTGCGGTCCTGTCCGTGCAGCCAGTCCGCGAGTCTTTTCAGACGCCCGAGCTGCCGCGCGTTCATGGCGCTGTCGGGGTCATCCGGGTTGTAGCGTACGAGCACCTTCGAGAACCCTGGGTCGAAGCGCTCGATGTGCGCGGCGAAGTCCTCGCCGTACTCGAAGTCGAACTCGTCCTGGCCTGATTTCTCCACGGGCATCGCCAGCGCGAGGTGGTGCTCACGGGCGCGCTCCGGCACGTCTGAGCCGAACTGCTCGTCCACCAGTACGCCGGTCGCCCCGGCGTGGGCGCCGAGCCTCACAGCTTCGAGCATGCCCTCAAAGATCAGGCGCTTTGCGTCAGCGATCCGCTCGACCTGCTCGGGGGCCGGCTCTGTGTCGATCCCGAACATCTTCTTCTGGAAGGAGCCGCGATGGTCGAAGGCCAGAATGTAGAGCTTGTCCTGATATCCAAGTGACATTTGGTCCCCCTTCGGAGGGGTTCGTGGAACGTGTTTCGCGCGAGTCTAGAGCCGGGTCTGGTCGCCGTGCGCACAGGTCCCAGGCGCTGCCTGCAAGCTTCTCTGAGGTCAGTCGCCGGCGGCTTACACTTGACGTTATGAGTACCGGTGGCCCGCCCCTTTTTGTGGTCTGCAAGAACTGCGGGTCCGAGGTGAGTCCCTACATCACGGAGTGCCCGTATTGCGGCACGCGGCTGCGCAAGCGGGCGCCGAAGCTCGATCGCCATGGCCAGATCGCTGGTCGCACGGGCCGGCGTCAGCTGGCGCCGTCGCTGCCCCGTCTGCGCCGCGGCGAGATCCCCGGCATCCGGCACGAGGCGCACCCCTACGCGACCGCCGCTCTGGTGCTGCTCGGCGTCGTCGGGACGCTGCTGTGGCGAGCCAACCTGTTCGCCACGCTCGACCTCGCCGTGCTCGGGCCCTCGAGGGCTCAGTGGTGGCGGGCGCTGACGGCGCCGTTCATCTACGACAACACCGGCTATGCGGTTGCCGCGCTGCTGGTCATAGCCATATTCGGGTGGCTCATGGAGCGTCGGCACGGGCCCGTCGTGGTACTCGCGCTGGTGCTGGGGGGCGGCGCCGGCGGAGTGGCCCTGGCCGGCCAGCTCGGCGCCGGTCTCTACATGGGTGGCAACGGGGCGGCCCTGGCGTTGCTGGTCGCCTGGGCGGTGCCGGACCTGCGCCTGCGGATGCGCAGACGCGAATATGAGGGCGACCTGCTCGGGACAGGCGTGCTGGCAGCGGTGGTGACACTGATGCCACTCGCTGCGCCCAGCGCCAGCTGGGTCGCGGCGGGCGTGGGGATAGCCGTCGGTCTCCTGCTGGGCTATCTGCTCACGCGCATCCATCACTGAGCTGGCAAACTCTTGGTCACGTGAGCTTCTCGCAGCCACAGCTGGAGGCGGCGATCGCTGCGCTCAGCGAGCCCGGTCGGCTCACCGACGCGCAGTCGCTTGTCGCAAGCGTTGCGCCGGGGCTCGAGCGCGTGCTCGTCAGCGCGCTGCACGAAGGCGGCTGGTTTGACGCGGCGCACGACGCCGCGGTCAAGGAGGCTGTGAGGACCGCTGACGCCGAGACGCGCCTGGTGGCTGTGCGAACGCTGTTTGCCGAGGAGGCGCGGCTGACGATGCTGGTCGGTGTCGCGGTGGGGCTGGAGCTCGCCCGCGAGCTGGGAAGTGGCGCTCCGGGTGCGGGCGCCGTCACGCAGACAACGAAACTGGAGGACTAGACGAGATGGAGATTCGCTACCACGGGCACGCCACCTTCGAGCTGACCGACGGAGAGACATCGGTTCTGATCGACCCGTTCCTGACCGGCAACCCCAAGGCGGTGGTGGCCGCGGATGCCCTGAGCCCGACCGCAATCCTGGTCACACACGGCCATGGCGATCACGTGGCCGACGTGGTGCCGATCGCTCGCCGCACCGGCGCGCCGGTGCTGGCGATCGTCGAGCTTGCGGGCGAGTTCGGCCAGGAGGAAGGCGTCCAGGCTCTGGACATCAACATCGGTGGCACGGTGTCCTTCGACTGGGGCTGGGTGAAGATGGTGCCGGCCTGGCACACTTCGACCACCCCCAAAGGTACGGTCAACACCCCTGCGGGCCTGCTCGTCAACTTCAAGGGCGCTGTCGTCTATCACCTGGGCGATACGGCCCTGTTCTCAGACCTCGGGCTGGTCGGCAGGCGCGCAGCGATCGACTACGCGCTGATGTGCATCGGCGGGCACTACACGATGGATCGCCACGACGCTGTCGACGCCTGCGAACTGGTCGGGGCAAAGACCGTCATCCCCTGCCACTACAACACCTTCCCGCCGATCGAGACGGACGCCCAGGCTTTCAAGGCGGATGTGGAGTCGGCCACGGGGTCGCGCGTGGTGGTGCTGGAGCCCGGCGCGAGCCACAGCGCGTAGGGCCTGCGGTCACAAGGCTCGGGCGGCCGCGCCGCAGGGGCCACAAGTGGGGTCGCGGCTCAGCCGATCCGCGACCCCACCTCCGCCTCCTGATCCGGCCTCAGCAGCACCACGCCGAGCTGCGGGTCGAGCGCACCCAGGACGAGCACCTCGGACATGAAGGGGCCGATCTGGCGGGGTGGAAAGTTGATCACGGCCACCACCAGCGTGCCCAGCAGCTCGTCGCGGGTGTAGTCCGTGATCTGTGCCGAGGAACGCTTGATGCCGAGCTTCGGGCCGAAGTCGAGCGTCAGCTTCCACGCCGGCTTCCGGGCTTCGGGAAAGGCGTCGACCGCCATGATGCGTGCGACGCGCATGTCGACCTGCAGGAACTGCTCGAAGTCGATCTGCATGGCGGCACGGATGTTAGGGCTCAGGACTGGATTGCCGCGCGGTCTGCCGCGGCCATCCGGCGTCCAGCTCCGGGGTGGGAGGCTCGTACGTTCGTCTAGCCGGAGCGTGACTTTTGCCCTCGACGCCCGTCTAACGCGATGTAACCGCCCAACCCCAGGAGATGCAATGTCAACCAGAGTCAACTCACGTTCAGTTGTTCGCGGCCTGGCGGCAGGCGTGGCGGCCGGCGCCGCCGGCTTCAGCCTCGCCGGCGTGGCAGCCGCCGGAGGCCTACGCACCCACGTCCAAGTCGTGCGCGGCACGGTCGTGCACGAGAATCCGCGCGCGCGATCCTTCGTGCTCGTCGGCACACGCGGCGAGCTGTACGCGATCCACGCGAGGCGCAGGCCCGCGCTCGCCAGCACGGTCGCGGTGGCGATCCGTCGCCTGCGCAACGGCACCTATGCCCTGGAAGGGGTACGCATGGACCGGTCACGCCGCAGCGCCCACGTCCGGATGCGCGGCGTGGTCACCTTCGTCGACCGGCGCACCGACAGCTTCGTGCTCTCCGCTCCCGGAGTCTCGATGCTGATTCACCGTGGCACCCGCCGCGCGGGCATGGCCTCAGCGGCCGGCGCCGTGCCGTCCGTCGGCTCCGTGGACACGGTGTCCGCGAGCGTCGACGATCAGGGGCCGGTCGCGGCCACCGGCATTACACAGACCGCGCTGGCGACGACCGTCAACCTCGAGGGGATCGTGCTCGGTGTCAACACGACCACCAACTCGATCACGATCTCAGCCAGCGACAACAGTGCCACAACGGGCTCGATCACGGTCGCTGTGCCCAGCACTTTGAGCATCTCGCTGTTCTCGGTCGGCCAGGAGGTGGAGCTGACCGCGACCACCGGCGCCGGTGGGACCTACACGCTGGTCGGCTCCTCGGGAGACCAGAGTCAGCAGGCCGCACAGGACCAGGCCGACCAGCAGGGCGTGCAGAGCGACAGCGTCGACAGCCCCGACGGCCTGCAGAGCGGTGACGGTCAGTCCTCGGGGGACGGCCAGTCCTCGGGAGACGGCCAGTCCTCGTCTCAGACGAGCACCGATCAGTCCACTGCGACCACCGACACGACCGTCTCCACGACGACGACGACGACCACGGCGCCGGCCGGAGGCGACAACTGAACGGCCACAGTGCGGCTCTATCATCTGCGCTGGTGCGAGATGAAGTGTGAGGGGCTGTGCTCCATGGGCTGCTTCTAGGCGGCCAGACTGACGAGCGCCTGTGTGCGCTCGTCAGTCGTGGCGACGAGCGCGCGTTCGCCGTGCTTGCCGACCGCCATCGGGCGGAACTGATCCGTGCAGCGGTGAGGGCCGGCGCCGGCGACGGCGCCGAGGACGCGGTGCAGGACGCGCTCTTGAACGCGTGGAAGGCGCTGCGCGACGGGGCCGCTGTCCGGCATCCCCGCGCCTGGCTGCACCAGATCGTGCGCCACGCCGCCATCACCCAGGTGCGGCGGCACCCCGGCGCCGAGCCGCTCGGAGAGGAGCTGGCGGCTCCCGGTGCCGTCGCCGACCAGCTCGCCAACCGCGACCTGGCACGAGATGTGCTGTCCGAGATCGCATCGCTGCCGGAGCGTCAGCGCGAGGCGCTGATCGCGACCGAGTTCACTCCGCAGTCCAGGCGCGAGATCGCCGCCGAGCTGGGTGTCAGCGAGGGTGCCGTGCGCCAGCTCGTCTACCGTGCCCGCGACTCGGTGCGCATGGCGTTCAGCGCCGTCGTGCCCCTGCCCCTGGTTCTGTGGCTGCTGCGTCCCCACAGCGGTCCCGCCGAGCGGCTCACACGGGCGCTCGCACGCGCCAACGGCTCGAGCTTCACTCAGGCGGTGATCAGCCAGCGCGGCGGCGGGAGCCTGGTACGCGGCGGCGCCGTGCTGCTCGCCGCCGGCGCGGCAGGCACCTTCGCGTTGCCGCACCTGGTCGGCCACAACGCGCCACCACAGGGGGGCAGCATCCCGCGTTCCGCGCCTGGTCTGACGACCAGCTCGGGGAGCGGAGCTTTGCGTGTGCTGCCCGGTGGCGATGGTCTGCCCGCCGCGGCGGGTGGCGTGCGCTCGTCCGGGCCGGTCTCGCTGCTGGCCGGCGGCGTGCCTGAGCTCGAGACGCCCGAGCTGGAGGGCGGTGCCCTGGCCGGGTCGGGAACGGACCTGCTCAAGACGGCTGCGCACAGTGCCGAGCCGCGCGACCCCAGCGAGCGCGCCGCCGTGAGCGGCGCCAGCTCCGGCCAGAGCCACGCCGCCGCTCCCGCCGGTTCGGACACTTCGGCCGCCGTGCCGTTGAGCCGCACCGTAGCGCCGGCGGACAGCGGCAGCGCCGCGCCTGGCTCCGACTCCTCAACGCCGACGACGGCGAGCGACAGCACCAGCGGTGCGGCGCGGGGATCCGCGGACGCCACCAGCGTCTCCGGCAGCGACGGCAGCTCGTCGCAGAACGACTCCAGCCAGGCCGGGACCGGCACGACGAGCTCCTCGGACAACTGACGCTCGCGCTCGGGGCGGAGCGCCTCTGGCGGGGCCGGGGTCTCGCCCGCTACCGTCTCGTCGCGCCGCCCAGATCGCGGACGCGCCGCTGGCCGAGCGTCGCATCGGATCCGCCGCCGCGCCGGTCAGCTCGTCGCACGGCGAGCGCGCGCACGTCCGCGTCGCCGGCGATCCGGCGCGGCGGTGACCGCACGATCACCGCGTTTGCCGGCGCAAGCGCCGTCAGCCCCGGTATCGCGCCCGCGATCCCGGCGGGTGCGCCGGCCGCGATCGCGCCCCGTAGCCCAGCGTCGAGCGACCGTGCCACCAGCGCCTTGGAGCTGGGGCCGCTGGGTCGCACGTGGACGCCCTGGCTGACGGCAACCGTCCCCGCCGTGAGGATCGCCGCCGCCGCGAGGCCCGCAGCTGCCTTGGTGGCCGCCGCGCTGGCGCCGGCCGTCACGATTCCCGCAGAGCCGCCGCCTACGCCGGCCGCTCCCGCCACTCCCGCTGAGCCCGCGGAGTGGGTGAGCGCATGCGCGAAGAGCAGCTTCCGTCCCAGGGCGAGCAGGCCGACCGGAGCGAGCGCGGACAGGGCACGGTCGGTCCGTCGCAGCTCGCGCTGGAAGACCCGGCAGCGCTCGCAGCTCTTGACGTGGCGCCGGACGGCGGCGCTGCGCTTGTCGAGCAGGCCCTCAGCCTCCTCGACCAGCTCCTCACGCACCTGGTCGCAGCTGAGCAGCCGGGCTTCTGCGGCCTCGGTCAGCGAAACCCGGGCGCGGACGAGCAGCGACTTCACGCTGGGGATCGTGGTCTCCATCGCCACCGCTATCTGCTCGTAGGACAGCGCCTCCATTTCGCGCAGCACCAGGGCCGTGCGCTGCGTCTCGGGCAGTTCGCGGATGTCGTCGAGCAACTGGCGGAACTCCTCGCGCTCGTGCGCCCTGTCGGCCGTGGTCGCGCCGTGCTCGGCGAAGTGGACATCCATCGAATCCACGCCGACGGCGCGCGCGCGCCGCAGGTGATTCAGACAGCGGTTGCGGGCGATCCGGTACAGCCACGGTCGCACCGCGATGGGGCGCTCGTCTGCCAGCATCGCGCTGTAGGAAGCGGTGAGCACGTCCTGGAGCACGTCCTCGGCGTCCTCGCGCGAGCCCAGCATGTGCCTGCAGAACGACAGCAGGCGTGCCTGGTAGCGCGCGACGAGGACCTCAAAGGCGGCCTGGTGGCCGCGGCGGGTGAGCGTCACCAGACGCTCGTCTGACTGCAGTCGCAGCAGTGGCGAGCGGACGTGCGTGGCGCCGCCGATTCGTGTGTATCTGAGTGCAGAAACGTCCATTCCAGCCTCTAACCCGCCTTGAACAACCTATCAGCGGCGAAGTTGCGGTTGCGTGTCGGTCATGTGATCCATTGATGTCCAGTTCCGCGGACGAACATGCATGCGGTCTGCGGCCATACGTCCCCTAAGATGAGCCTCTGGCGCCCCGCCCGGGTAGACAAACTGGCAAAGTCGGCGGTCTTAAAAACCGCTTCTCGCAAGGGAGCTGCGGGTTCGATCCCCGCCCCGGGTATCTACTCGGCGGCGTTGGCAGCGGCCCCGGACGGCGCCGGCTCGCGCGCGATCAGCGCCGCCAGCAGCTGGCCGGCGAGGGCTCGCTCGCCGCTCACGCTCAGCCCATCAGCGCTGCCCCCGGGGGCAAGCGCAGCGACCCAGGCGTCACGGTCGCCGGCGACGCGAGCCTCGGCCGTGTCGGCTGGGGTCTCCGCGACGGTGCATGAGCCGTCCGCGACGGTCACCGTCGCATAGAGCGCGCTGCCGTCTCGGCGGCCGTCGCTGACCACGCACTCGACGGACCCTGGGCTGCTGCGGGCCCCGACCAGGCCCGGTGCGAGGCGCAGGATCGCGCCTATGTCCACACGCTCCTGCGGGTGCGGCTCGCTCCACGCCCAGTTCAGGCCCCAAACCGCCAGCTGCGCGAGGACCGGCATCAGCTCCCGGGATCGTGGCGTCAGCGCGTACTCGACGCGGGGCGGCACCTCGCGGTAGCGCGTGCGCGTCAGCATGCCGTCGGCCACCATGCGATTCAGCCGTGCGCGCAGCTGCTCGGTCGAGATGCCGGGCAGCACCCGCTGCAGCTCCACGAACCGCCGCGGGCCGGTCGTGAGGTCACGGACGATCAGGAGCGTCCACTTGTCTCCGACCAGGTCGAGCGCGCGCACATCCGGCGACCACTGATCGTACGGATGTCGCTTCGGTGGCGGGACTGGGGGCACGTCTTGCCTCGATCCGGGTAGCCGACTTTGCGCGAGTCTACGCCTGCGGTCCTCGAGCTGGAGAAAACCTGAAGCCTCCCGGGGTCCAGCGGGACCCCGGGAGGGGCGCGACGCTCAGCCCGCCGCGTAGTGCAGCGCGGCTCCGCGGAGGATGTCGTGCTCGGAGACCTCCACCTCGTCGAGCGTGAAGAGGCGCATGACCTCCGTCAGGATGACGATCCCCGGAAGGATCGCGGCGGCCCGGTCCGGATGGAGTCCCGGAACCCGCTGTCGGTCTGCCAACGGCATTGCCGCCATGCGCTCGAAGATGCCGTCGCGCTCAGCCGCGCTGAGCCTGTAGCCGTGCACGCGGGCCGGGTCGTAGGGCTCCAGGCGCTGAGCCATCGCCGCCAGCGAGGTCGGTGTTCCCGCCACCCCGATGGCCCGAGCCGGCCGCACCCTGCGTTGGAGTGGAACCGCGCGTTCAAGCACTGCACGGACATCGCCTGCGACCGCTCGGAGCTGCTCCGGGGTGGGAGGGTCGTCGTGGATGTGGCGGTCGGCCTGGCGGACGACGCCGGCCTGTGTGGAGACGTGGAAGTCGGGCTCCGGGCCGCGACCTATCACCAGCTCGGTGGAGCCGCCGCCGATGTCGAAGACGAGCGTCGCCGCGCCTGCGGGGTCGGGGGCGAGCTGGTCTGTGGCTCCGCGGTAGGTGAGTCGGGCCTCCTGCTCGCCCGAGAGCACATGCACCTCGAAGCCGTAGCGGCCGGCGACCTCCTGGGCGAACTGGCGCCCGTTTGCGGCGTCCCGTACGGCACTCGTCATCACCGCCACCGCGCGGTCGTAGCCTTCGACTCTCAGGTGGGCGGCGAACGTGTCAAGCGCGGCGTACTCACGCTCCAGAGCGGCGGGCGCGAGCTCGCCGCTGGCGTCGACGTCGGCGCCGAGGCGTGTGACCCTGCTCTTGCGCGTGAGCTCGCGGGCGACGCGGTCGCCGTGGACCTCGGCTACGTATAGACGGGTCGTGTTGGTGCCGACATCGACGACGGCGATCCGCACGGCGCGGGCGACCCTCAGGCGGGCACCTGGTAGGGAAGGGGGGTCCCCGCCAAGCCCGCCAGGATGTTGTCTACGGCCATCTCCGTCATGCGCTCGCGTGCGGACCAGGTGGCGGAGCCGATGTGCGGAACCACGAGCAGGTTGGGGGCGCTCCACAGCGGGTCGTCGGGGGGAAGCGGTTCCGGGTCGGTGACATCCAGCGCCGCGCCGGCTAGCTGGCCGGTGTGCAGAGCCCGCGCGAGCGCGTCGCGGTCGACGATCGCGCCACGCGCGGTGTTGACGAGGATCGCGGTCGGCTTCATCAGGGACAGCGCCTGCGTACCGATCAGGCCGCGGGTACCGGCCGTCAGCGGTAGGTGGATGGAGATGAAGTCAGACCGTCTGAGCAGATGCTCCAGGTTGTGTTGGTCGCGGGTCTCGGTGGTCAGTACCTCCATCCCGAAGCCGGCGGCGCGGCGCGCCACCGCTTGGCCGATCCGGCCCAGGCCGATGATCCCGAGCGTGGCGCCATGGACGTCGGCGCCCAGGAAGCCGGCCGGCTCCCAGGTCTGCCAGCGCCCTTCGCGGGCGAACGCGGCTGCCTCGGTGATCCGGCGTGCCGAGGCCATCAGCAGCGCGAAGGTCAGGTCCGCCGTGGCGTCGGTCAGGGCGTCGGGCGTGTTGCCGACCGCGATGCCACGGGCGCTGGCGGCCCCGACATCGATGTTGTCGTAACCCACGGCGTAGTTTGCGATCACCCGCAGCCGTGGCGCCGCAGCGAGCAGCTGCGCGTCGACCCGATCGGTGAGCAGCGTGAGCAGCGCATCCGCCTGGGCTGCGTGTGCGCGCAGCTGCTCGTAACTGGGCGGGAGCTGATGCTGCCAGACGGTGGTTTCGTGGGCGTCCTCGAGCCGTGAGAGTGCCGGCCCGGGTAGCGCGCGAGTGACGAAAATGCGTGCCATGGCACGCATTTTCGTCTAATCGCGCTCTTGGCGCTCAGATCTCGGCTACGGCAACAACCTGAGCCTGCGTCGCCTCGCTGCGATGCGTGCGCGGCATGCCCACCAGTGAGACGAGGATTCCGGTTGCCGCGATCCCGCCGGCGACCACGAACGCGAGCTTGAAGCCGCCCACGAGTGCTGCGGCAGCGACGTGGGTGGTGACCGCCGGGTGGTGCATGAGCGCTGCCGTGCGCGAGGTCGCGATGGTCGCGAGGATCGCCAGGCCCAGTGCGCCGCCGAACAGCCGGGCGGTGTTGGCGACCGCCGAAGCCAGGCCGGCCTCGTGCGGCGCAACTCCGGAGGTGGCGCTGATCGTGCCCGGGATGAAGGCGAACGGCATCGCGAACGACGTCAGCAGCCCGGGGACCAGCAGCTCCCCGAGGTAATTGGCCCGTACGCCGATGTCGCTCAGCGAAACGACTCCCACGGCCAGCAGCGTCATGCCGGCCAGCAGCAGCCTTCTGGCTCCGAAGCGCATCGTGATCCGGGAGGCGATAGTCGAGCCCACTACGATCGCGAGCGTCATGGGCAGGAACACCAGCCCGGTCTTGATCGGCGAGTAGCCGAGCACCTCCTGCAGGTAGAGCGACAGGAAGAACCACATCGCGAAGGTCGACGCGCCCACCAGCCCGATCACGAGGTTGGCCGCCGACAGCTGCCGCGAGCGGAACAGGCGCAGGGGCATCAGCGGGGCCTTGGCGAAGCGACCCTCGATCAGCAGGAAGAGGCCGAGCAGCCCCAGTCCGGCTGCGATGGCGGCGATCGTGGTCGCGTTGCCCCAGCCGGCGGTGTTGGTCTGCACGATCCCGTAGACGAGCGCCGACAGCCCCAGGGTCGCGGTCAGGGCGCCGCCGAGGTCGAAGTTGCGCATCGCGTTCTCATTGCGGCCCTCGGCCAGCATGCGCTGCGAGAAGTAGGCGGTGGCCAGGCCGATCGGCAGGTTGATGAAGAGGATCCAGCGCCAGTCCAGGAGGTCTGTGATGACGCCTCCGGCCAGCACGCCGGCGGCGCCGCCGGCGCCGCCCATCGCGCCCCAGAGCCCCACCGCCCGGTGGCGCTCCTTGGGCTCGGTGAAGGTGCTCGTCAGGATCGACAGGGAGGCGGGTGCCACCACCGCGCCGCCGAGCCCTTGGACGAGTCGCGCGGCGATCAGCATCGAGCGGCTGTCAGCCAGGCCGCCCGCCAGCGACGAGAGCGCGAACAGCGCCAGGCCCACCACGAACACCTTCCGGCGGCCGAGCAGGTCGGCGGCACGACCACCGAGCAGCAGGAAGCCGGCGAACGTCACGGTGTAGGCGTTCACGACCCACTGGAGCCCGGACTCGGTGAAGTCCAGCGCGTGCTTCATCGATGGCAGCGCGACGTTCACGACCGAGACGTCCAAAACGACCATGAACTGCGCCAGGCAGGCGAGGATCAGGGTCGCGGTCAGGTGTCGGTTTGGTTTGGCTTCAAGGGCTTCGGTCATCGCTGGTTCTCCGTGGTAGGCGCTTTCAGGGCCCTCTCCGGCCGTGCTGCCTTCGCCTGCCGGGCTCGAGGACGGCCTGGGCAGGCTTGCGCTTGCTGAGCACGTCCGCCACGTTGATGTGCTCACTCAGCGCATTTAGTACGACGAGTGTCGAACTATAGCGGATCGTTCGATGCTTCTCGTACTATGCTTGCGGTATGCGGCTGCCGCATGATGAAGCGTCCGGAGTGGGCGACTCGTGAGCCTCGCGTTCGCTGACGTGCGTGAAGCTCGCTCCGCCGAGCTCAGTCGCGCCGCCGAGCTCAGCCTGCCGGCGGTGCTGCACGCGCTCAGCGATCCGGTGCGGCTGAGCATCGTCTCGCAGCTCGCCGACGGCGCTGAGCACACCTGCAACAGCCTTGAGGTGCCCGTGGCCAAGTCCACCTGCTCGCACCACTTCCGTGTGCTGCGCGAAGCAGGTGTGGTCGCCCAGCGTGCCGACGGCAAGTGCCGGTTCAACCGTCTGCAGGTGCAGGCGCTGGAGGCGTCCTTCCCCGGCCTGCTGGACGCGGTCCTGCGGACGAGCCGGCGGTGACGGTAGGTCCCGTCCTCACCGGCCTCGAGCTGGTCGAAGCGGTCGAGTCCCACTGCCTGCGTGCCTGGCCGGCGGAGGTGCTCGCCACCACCGCCGACGGCTGGGCGTTGCGCGCGACCCCGGGCCTCGAAGGGCGCGGGCGCTCCAACCACGCGCTCACGCCCGCGCAGCCCCTGTCGCTCGATGCCTACGTACGCGGCCTGGCCGAGGCGGAAGCCTTCGCGAGCGAGCACGGGATCACCTGCGGCGTGCAGGTCAGCCCGCTCTCCAGCCACGCGCTGCTGCTCAGCGAGCTCGCCACGCGCGGCTGGGTGGTTCAGCAGCCGGTGGTCGTCATGACCGGAGACACCGCTGCGATCAGCGCCGCCGGGGCGCACCCCACCGACCTTGGGCTCGTCGCCACCGACGCGCCCACGCCGGAGTGGGTCGCGACGTGGGCCCACTGCGATCCGCGTCCTGATGCGGGCGCGCACGTGGCGACCGTCTTTCCGAAGATGGCGGGCATCGCCCGCTTCAACCACACGCCGGGCCGTGCCGTCGGAATCAGCGTCGAACTCGACGGAATCGTCGGGCTCTACTGCATCGCTGTAGCGCCCGAGTTGCGCCGGCGCGGGCTCGGCAAACTGCTCGTGCGCGGCATGCTCGCCCAGCACGCGGGATCGCTGACCTACCTGCAGGTGTTCAGCGCCAACACGGCCGGGATCGCGCTCTACGAGAGCCTCGGGTTCCACGAGGAGTACCGCTATTGCCACGCGGTGCTGCCGCGAGCCGATTCGCATGGCTCGGCTGGCGGCGCAGCCGCCGCCACTGGCGGCGGCTGCTGACCGGCCTTGGGGGGAGAGGTGCGGGCGGAAGGCGTGGTCTGGTTCACGCCGCGATTCCGTCCCGCGTGTTGGCGCCATTGGCGTCCGCGGCCTCGAACTCCTCGTCGAGCTCCAAGACCACAGCGACTCGTCGATCAAGCCAGAGGAAGCGAACGCAATCGGTCCCATGTTCAACTTCGTCTGGCAGCGGCAGCCCGCTGTCCTCCAGCAGCGCCAGCATCCGGCGCTCGGCGAGCTCTCTACGATCGTTCGGTTGCATGCCTGAAGCATGCGGCCTGGCGCTGTGACCAAACAAGACGCATTCGTAACGAATCTGTGTCAGTTTGGCCGAGCCGCTCGTGAGCGCTGTTGGGTTTGGCCGCGGGCTGGGGGGTGGCGCTGCTGGTGGTGATCGTCGTTGTGGGTGGGCGTGGGGCTGGTGAGCGGGTGCGGGGCGGGTGCGGGCGAGCGGAGGCCGAATGTCGGCCCGTTTGCGCATCGACCCGAAGGTATGGCCCTTTCCCGGCAGTTTTGCCGGGAAAGGGCCAACGTCACGCGTCGGGGTGGCTGCACGCCATGTGGTTGACGGCCCTTTGCGCTTGCATATCCGAGTCGGGCGAGTGTGTTGGCGGGCCCACGGCTGCTGGCGAGTGCTACGAGCCACGCGGCGCCAACTGAGGGGTGTTGCGCCTCGCTGGCGGCCCGGTTTACTCGGCTTGCGAGCACGATCAGCGCTCAGGCCGCGCGGGTGCACCCAGCCCACGCGGTCGACGCCCACCAGTCTGCTCAAATCAGGATCCACCTGCGCCTTGTTGCTCCGCGTCTATGTGAGGGGAGCCGCAAAGCCCCGCAGTGGCCGGCGATCTGCTATCACTCAAAGGACCGCCGCGGGGTGGAGCAGTCTGGTAGCTCGTCGGGCTCATAACCCGAAGGTCGCAGGTTCGAATCCTGCCCCCGCTACT
>DAIDME010000036.1 GCA_027449125.1 Solirubrobacterales bacterium
CCGAGCCGGCCGAGCGGGATCTTCGCCTTGATCCCATCCATCACCTTCTCCGGGATCGTCTCCATCATCTCGGTCGCGATGAACCCGGGGGCGACCGTGTTCACCGTCAGGCCGATACCGTCGGGGTCGAGCTTGCCGGCACGCTTCAGCTGAAAGGCGGCCTCCAGCGCGAGCGTCTTGGTCAGCCCGAACAGCCCGGACTTGGAGGCCGCGTAGTTGGCCTGGCCGATGTTGCCGGTCTCGCCGATGATCGAGGAGATGTTGATGATCCGCCCAGAGCCGCGATCGATCATGTGCGGGAGCACCGCCTGGCTGAGGAAGAACGCGCCCGAAAGGTTCACGTCCAGCACCTTGTGCCAGTCCTCGTCGCTCAGCTTGAGCACCGTCTTGTCGATCGTGATGCCGGCGTTGTTGATCAGGATGTCGAGCCGGCCATGCTGCTCGATCACCTCGCTGATCGTCCTGCGGCAGTCGTCGGGCGAACCGACGTTGCCCTGGTGAATACTGGCGCTCAGCCCGTCCTGCTCGAGCGCTTCGAGAAAGCCGCGCGCCTTGCCCTCGTTGCTGCTGTAGCCGGCGGCGACGGTCGCGCCGCGCTCGGCGAGGCTGCGCGTGATCGCCGCGCCGATCCCCCGGGTGCCGCCCGTCACCAACGCCACGCGCCCGTGCAGCCGCGGGCGTCCGATCGGCTGGTCCGACGCGTCCGCGCCGGGGCCCGCAGCGCCCGCCGGTCCGTCGTCTGTCTGCCTTTCGCCTGCTCCCATCACCGCTCCTCTCGCTAGCGGCCGGAGCGCTCGGCAAGCCACTGCGCGAGCTCCGGCCAGATTTCCTGCTTCGCCTTCGAGCCGGCCATCAGGCCTATGTGGCCGCCCGGTCGCGCGAGGTGTGTCACGTCGTGGCTCGAGACGAGGTCGAGCAGCGGTAGCGTCCCCTCGCGCGGGGCGATGTGGTCGGAGCCGGCGGTCACGACCAACAGGTTCTGGCCGATGCTCGCGAGGTCGACGCGCCGTCCGCGCAGACGGATCTCGCCGCTCACCAGGCGGTTCTGCTTGTACATCCACGTGATCCACTCGCGGTAGGCGCGGCCCGGAAAGGGCGGGTTGTCGGCCACCCACTTGGCCATCGCCTGATAGGCGGCGCGCGGGTTCTGGCCGTCCAGGATCTGGGTGAACAGGCGCCGGTAGGTCGTCACGTAGTTGGTCACCGGCTTCATCAGCTTGTTCGCCCAGTCGACGCCTGAGCCGGGCACCGAGCCGTAGGCATCGGCGATCAGATCGACGTCGAACTCGTCCCCACCGACCCAGCGTGAGTAGAGCGACCCGGTGGTGTCGATCGGCGTCGTCAGCAGCACGGCGTTGCGGACCGGCTCGTGCGGATGTGTCGCGCAGTACATCGCGCACAGGGTTCCGCCGATGCACCAACCGAGCAGCGAAACCTCGTCGGCGCCCGAGGCGCGCAGCGTCTCGCGCAGCGCCCAGTGAAGCTCGTCGCAGACGTAGTGCTCGAGTCCGCGGTCTGCGTCCTCGTCGCCGGGGACTCCCCAATCCACGAGGAACACATCGAAGCCCTCGTCCAGCAGGTACTCCACGAACGAGCTTCCCGGCCGCAGGTCGAAGATGTCCGGACGGTTGATCAGCGCGAAGACGAGCAGCAGTGGGACGGCGTGCTCGCGCTTTGCCGAGCGGTATCGATACAGCGTCGTCTCACGGTGAGTCCAGACCACCTCGCGCGGGGTCTGGGCGATCGCGGCGTCGGGCGTCGTGAGGATCACGTTGGCGAAATCGACCGTGGCGCGTGGGAGGGAGACCAGCCGGCCGAGCGTGCCCACGTGCCTACTCCTTGGACGCGCGGGGCTTGTCGGGTGCGGACGGCTTGTCGGGCGTCCGCGGCTTGCGTGCCTCGCCCTGGTCCTCAAGGCGATCGAGCTTGGCGCCGATCGCCTCCACTTCCTGGAGCAGTCGTTCGAGCTTGTCCTCGGTGCGTCCGAGTTGGCGAGCGAGCCGGATCACGTCACGGCGACCGGCGATGCGCAGGTTTCGCAGCACCAGGTCGATGCCGTCGCCGGTCAGCTTCGTGAGGGCCGCCGCGTTCTCGGCCAGCTGGCCGAGCAGTCGGGAGAAGCCCTCGGTTGCGACCAGGTGCTCGGAGGCGCGAGCGGCCGCGTCCTCGATCTGCTCGTAGAGCTCGGACAACTGCTGCTCGACCGTGTGGCGGTGATCGCCGGCACGATCGGGTCGCGGACCGCTGTCAGCAGGACTCAACGGGCCCCCCTGGCTCTCACTGAAGCGACGCTGGCAAGGCGCGTGCTCATCGCGCCACAAGCCTAGTGCATGCCACGCGCAAACTGGCCGCCGCCACGTACCGGCCAGCGCCGGTTCGCGCGGGTGTGGATCTTTGTGAAAAACCATGCAAGATCTTGCATGGTTTTTCACAAAGATCCGTCTGGACCGGCCGGCTGGCGGCCCTCCGCGCGGGCTGGCGGCCCTCCGCGCGGGGCGCGAGCGCCCGCTCAGGCGATCCGCCCCAGCCCGCGCGCCGAGCGCAGGATGATGCGCGTCTCGGTGCGGGCGACGCCGCGCCCACGGATCGTGCGCACGGTCTGATCCAGGTCGTCGGCGCCGCGGCAGGCGACGCGCACGTGGTAATCGAAGCGCCCGGTCACGAACGTGATCTCCTGCACGGCGGGGATCGCCAGCATGTCCTGCTCGAACTTCTCGGAGGTGGTCGTCGGCAGCAGCGCCACGTCGATGAAGGCGTCCAGCGAGCGGCCCACGTTGGCGAGGTTGACGAGCGCCGTGAAGCCGCTGATCACGCCCGAGCGCTCCAGCCGGCGCACGCGGTCGGCGGCGCCGTGTGGGCTCAGCCCCACCTCCTTGCCAAGCTCGGCGAATGAGATCCTTCCGTTAGCGACAAGCGCATTGAGGATCCGGAAGTCGGTCTCGTCCAGGGCTGTGGAATCCGCCAAGTTATCCAGCCTTCCTTGTTCGATCCTCGACCGATCACGATGATTTGCCCAGAAATTACTACCTGGAGGGCAGGAGCATGAAGGTTGGAGTTCCGACCGAGATCAAGGTCGACGAGTATCGCGTGGCGATGACGCCCGCCGGCGTGCGTGAGCTGGTCGACGCGGGCCACGAGGTCTACGTGCAGCAGGGCGCCGGCAATGGCTCGGCGATCTCAGACGAGGCCTACGTCAAGCAGGGCGCGAAGATCCTGCCCGACGCCGCCGCCGTCTTCGCGCAGGCGGAGATGATCGTCAAGGTCAAGGAGCCCCAGCCGGTCGAGGTGGCGATGCTCGAGCCCCGCCACCTGCTCTTCACCTACCTGCACCTGGCGGCCGACGTCGAGCTCACCCACGGCCTGGCCAAGACGGGCGCCACCTGCATCGCCTATGAGACGGTCGAGGACCTGAACCGGCGTCTGCCGCTGCTCGCCCCGATGTCCGAGGTGGCGGGCAAGATCGCGACCCAGGCGGGCGCCTTCATGCTGGAGAAGCCGCTCGGCGGCCGTGGCATCCTGCTGGGCGGCGTGCCCGGTGTGGCGGCCGCCAACGTGCTCGTGATCGGCGGTGGCGTCGTCGGCTACCACGCCGCCCAGGTGGCGATCGGGATGGGCGCGACCGTGACCGTCTTTGACCGCAACATCGACCGCCTGCGCGACCTGGATGTCGCCTTTGACGGCCGCGCCGACACGCTGTACGCCTCGACGCTCGCGATCGAGGAGATGCTGCCCCACGCCGACCTCGTCGTCGGTGCCGTGCTGGTGGTAGGCGCCAAGGCGCCGCACGTGGTGACCCGCAAGCAGCTCTCGCTGATGAAGCGCCAGGCGGTGCTGGTCGACGTCTCGATCGACCAGGGCGGGTGCTTTGAGACCTCGCGCGCGACCACCCACACCAACCCGACCTACGAGGTCGACGGCATCACCCACTACTGCGTGGCCAACATGCCGGGCGCGGTGCCGATCACCTCGACCTACGCGCTGACCAACGCGACCCTGCCGTACACGATCGACCTCGCAAACCACGGCGCCGCCGCCTTCCTGGCCAAGAGCCCAGGCCACCGCCTCGGCCTCAACGTCGCGGGCGGCCACGTCACCTACGAGGCCGTCGCCCAGGTCGCGGGCGTCCCGTACGTCACCCCGGAAGAGGCCCTGGGTCTCTGAGCGACCAGCCGCCCGAGCGCAGGGCGGCATTGCTGTGATCAGGGGGCGGTCCCGCTGGACCGCCCCCATCCACGGGCGCGCCGCAGCCGGCGTGTCTCGGGCCCGCGTGCACGCGAGCGCGTTTGCGGCGCTTGCTGCCTCAGCCGGCGGCCTGCAGCGCACCGGGATCTGGCGGTACGTCCACCGCGTGCTCGCGCAGCACCGCGAGCGGGATGATCTCGAGCGCTCGTTGGTTGGTGGAGGCGAGCACCACATACGCGGCGGCCCCGTCCAGATGGGCCCGCAGCCAGTTGGCGGCGGTCACGCACCAGCGGTCGCCGGGCACGAGGCCGGGGAAGCGGTACTGCGGCATCGGTGTGACAAGGTCGTTGCCGATCCGTTGCTGGTGTTCCAGGAACTCTGCGGTGACCACCGCGCAGACCGTGTGGCTGCCCAGATCCTCTGGACCGGTGTTGCAGCAGCCGTCGCGGAAGAAGCCCGTCAGCGGATCAAAGCCGCAGGGCTCGAGCGGGCCGCCAAGGACGTTCAGCGACATGAGTCACGCGTGCCGGAGGAGGTGGCCACGGGTTGATTATTCCGCGCCCCGCCGGCGGCTGTCCGGCAGTGGTTGGCTGACGGGCGGCGGTTGGCGGCGTAGATCCGCGCCGGCGGGTAGCTTTACCGCTGTGGCCAGGCGCAACTCGCATGATGACCGTCGCCGGCGCGACGCCAAGCGCCGGGCGAGCACGCGGCGGGCGGCGCGCTCGGCGACCTCGGGTGAGCCGGCCCTGCTGCGCGAGGTCCGTCGGCGGCTCGCCAGCGGCGAGCCGCTCGACCTGCTGGCCGAGGTCTCCGGGCTGCTCGCGGTCGTGGACCCGCGGCGCAAGAGTCCCATGGAACGCACGCTCGGCGCAGGCCGTGACGCCACCCCCAGCGAGGCTGAGCTGCTCGCCACGCTCGCCGACGTCGACGTCCCGGAGACGACCGCGATGCTCGCCGTGGTGGCGCAGATCGGGCTCGACGAGCAGGTCCGCGCACGGGCTCGGCGTGCGCTCTCGGGCAGGCGCCACCAGTTGCCCCAGTGGTTGCGCGAGCTCGGCCGCGCGCGCGCGTACGCGTGCGTCGTGCTGACCGACGAGTTGGGCGACGGCGAGGACCTGCTCGTTGGTGTGCGCCTGAGCGACGGCCAGGAGCTCACCGGGCTGCTCTATGTGGACCACAATCTGAGCGCCGTCGCCAAGGATGGCTTCGTGGTCGGGACCCCGATCGCGGAGATGTGCGAGATGGTCGCGGCGCAGTCGGTGGGTTCGGCGCCGGCGATGAGCCAGTGCGAGATAGACGCCGCGGACGCGCGCGCGCGGATGGAGGAGGCGATCGAGCACGGGGCGATCATGTTCCCGCCCTTTGAGAGCGACACCTGGCCGACCGCGCGCCCGCTGATCGAGTGGATGACGCGTCTGCTGCCCGAGGGTGGTCGTGGCTACGAGCGGCCGGAGTGGAGCGAGCGCGCACAGAAGCAGCTGACCAGGGCGTTTCTCGCATCCGACCACGGGGGTCGGTTCGACGATCCGGACCACCGCGGCCTGCTGGAGTCGATCCTCTGGTACGGAACCGACTACGGGCCCGGGGATCCGCTGCACTGGAGCCCGGTCGCGGTCGAGATCCTGCTGCTGGACTGGATTCCCCGCAAGCTCGTGGCGCCGTCCATCTACCTGGCCAAGGCGCCGGACTTGCTGCGCGCGTTCGTGCGCTACGCGCACGCTGAGCGCGGGATCCGAGCCGAGCGCACCGAGGAGACGATCGCTGCCATTGACGCACACGAGCCCGAATACCAGAAGCTGATCCGCTCGCCGCGTCCGCAGGGGCCGATGGCACTGCTCGCGGCCATGGGAGCGGTCGATCCCGACGGGCCGTGGGAGCTGCCGGCCCAGGAACCGCTCGCGCCGGGCGAGTATCTGATGCGGAGCCTCGTGGCAGAGGCCGGTGGCGAGGAGGCGCTCGCTGCCCTGAGCGACGAGCCGCTGCCGGACGAGCGTTTTGACTGGTCCGAGATCCCCGACGACACCCACGAGCGGGTCGAGGAGACGCTCGCGCTCTGCGACCGCTGCTGCGATGAGCTACTGGACGGTGAGTACAGGACCGCCTGCAGGCGTTACCTGGCGATGGTCGCCCGTGGCGATCCCGAGGTATTTCGTCGCCGGGGCAGCGCCGCGACGGCGGCGGCCGCCGTCTGCTGGACGATCGGCAGTGCCAACGAGCTCTTTGACCCGCGCCACGGCGGCATCCTGGTCAGGGACCTGCTCGCCCACTTCGGGATCAGGCAGGGCGGCGTCTCGCAGCGGGCGCTCACGCTGATGAAGGCTGCGGGCGTGCTGGACCGCGATTACTACGGTTCGACCTGGGACATCCCGCTCGGCACCCCGGAGCTGCTCGTCTCGCGTCGCCGTCGCCGCATGATCGAGCTGCGCGAGCAGTACGGATAGGGCTGCCGGTCAAACGCTGCCTCGGCCGGCGCCGGTCTGGCCTGCGCGGCACCAACGCCCAAGCGGCCGACGCTCAGCTGATCCTCACCGGGCGTCGCACCGTCAGCGGCGTGAGCGTCGGTGGGCTCTGCGTGTTCGGCGTCAGGGTGGCGGTGGCGGTCAGCGTGATGAAGCGCGCGGGGGCGCGCTTGCGGCGCGCGCGCCTGCCGTGAGTGGGCTTGCGTCTCGGCGCGGTCCGCGCGAGGGTGCGCAGCAGCCGCCGCCCGGCAGCGGTCAGGCGCACCGGGAGCCGGCGCGGGCCGGCCTGGCCGGCCGCGTTGCTCGCCTGCGCGACGGTTATCAGGTGGCCGTGCAGGCGGGTGGTCCAGGTCAGCGCCAGGGTGCCCGGCGCAGGCGCGTCGTAGACGGCGCTGTAGCCGCCGGCGCGAAGCAGGCCGGCCGCGGTCACGCCGGCACGCGGCAGCGCGAGCGCGGCGGTGACGAGCGCGCGGATCTGCGGGACGCCGATCACGGTAGCGGTCACCGTCTGGGGATGGGAGGCCGTGTTGTAGTGGATCAGCAGAGCCGTGGGGGTGGGTGAGAGCGGGTCGCAGGCGCCGAGCTCGACAGCCTGGCCGTCTGCGATGCCGGCGAAGGTGCCGGTCAGCTTGGTGGCGAGGAGCAGCGTGTAGGTCTGGCCCGGCGTGAGCGCGGCACACGGTGTCTGCGTGTCGGTGTAGCCGTGCGTCAGCGTGAGTGTCGCGCCGCCCAGGTTCAGGTCCCCGAGCACGCGCAGCTGCGAGTAGTCGCCGCCGGGCACTGGCTTGGCGCGCGCCGATGCCGCCGGTGCGTCGAGCCACAGCGCGAGCGTGGCGGAGGGCCTGAGCGTCACGTCTCCGTAGCTCACCATGGTCGCCGCCGGCGCGCTGCCGGCACCGAGTGTGAGCGTCGAGGCAGAGCCGGGGGCGACCGTGATCGGACCGGAGACCGTGCCCTCGCTGGTCACGTCCAGCGAGGCGCCGCCGGTCAGAGCCACGCCCGCGCCGGGCAGGAGCGGCGGCGGCGCGACCGCGATCCCGTCCGCTGGCTGCGCCGCGCCGGTCGCACTCAAGGCGACCGTGCCCGGGCCGGCGAGGGTGAGCGGGCCGGTGTCGAGCTCCGGCGACACGAGCCGGACGCCGTTCGCGAGGTTGGCCCGCAGCGCAAAGCGGGTGCCGGTGACCGCGCCCAGCTGCAGCGTCGTGGCCAGGCCGGGGACGCCCGTCAGGCTCCAGCTCTGCGCCGCCGCGAGTGTCAGCGGCACCGTGAAGAAGGTGTCCAACGGTCCGCCGGTGGCGGTCGTGGCGGAGCCGCCGAAGCTCAGGCCGCCGGTGAGGCCGATCTGGTCGGCGGCCTCGAGCGGGCTCACGCGGTAGCCGGAGGTCGCGTCGAGCTGCAGCGCCCCGACGGTGAGCGTCGGGATGTCGTCGACACCGTAGGCGCAGCTCCAGCCGTTGCAGGCCCCGGCAAGCGGCGGCAGCGTCAGCGTCGCGACGCTGCCGCTGGGTGCGGAGCCGCCGCTCCAGTCCCCGCCGGTGCTCCAGTCGGCCCCCTGGCTGCCGCCGAGCCAGGAGAGGTCGCTGGCCGCCGCGGCCGGCGCCGCACAGAGCAGCGCCGTGGCACCGGCGGCGAGCGCTCGCGCCGCCACCACGCGCTTGAGCTTCGGGAATTTGTGCGGCCTCATCTTAGATCCTTCCACGCGCTCTAACCCGTTCCAGCCGTCAAAGTAACGCGCTCACTCGCGGGCGGCGGCCAGCGGGCCGCCGCCCAAGCTGACCCGGCGGGGAGCGCGACCCGCCGCCAGCGACCCTGCTACATTGCCAGCCCGAATGCCGACAACCAGCCAGCTAGTCAACAAGGGCCGCAAGAAGCCCGCCAAGAAGCTCGCCACGCCGGGTCTCAAGTCCGGTAAGGGCCGCAAGACCAAGGTCGCCGCGCCCCAGCGCCGCGGCGTATGCACGCGCGTGTACACGACCACGCCCAAGAAGCCGAACTCGGCGCTGCGCAAGGTCGCGCGCGTGAGGCTCACCAACGGTATGGAGGTCGGTGCCTACATCCCCGGCGAGGGGCACAATCTTCAGGAGCACTCCGTCGTGCTGGTTCGCGGCGGACGTGTCAAGGATCTCCCCGGCTTCCGTTACAAGGTGATCCGCGGGACGCTGGACGCCGCCGGTGTGTCGGACCGCAAGAAGGCGCGCTCGCAGTACGGCGCCAAGGCCAAGTAGCCAGATGCCGCGCCGCGCAGCCGCCCAGATCCGGCCGATCGAGCCGGATGCCGTCCACCGCAACCGCCTGGTCCAGCAGGTCATCAACAAGGTGATGCTGGACGGCAAGAAGTCTGTCGCCGAGACCATCGTCTACGACGCCCTGGCGATCATGGAGGAGCGCAGCGGAAAGCCCGCGCTCGAGGTGCTGGAGGCGGGGCTCAAGGCGCTCACGCCCGTGCTGGAGGTGCGCTCTCGGCGCGTCGGCGGCGCCACCTACCAGGTGCCCGTGGAGGTACAGCCGCGGCGGGCGCGCACCCTGGCGGTGCGCTGGCTGGTGACCTACGCGCGCCAGCGTCGTGAGCGCACGATGGCGCAGCGGCTTGCCAACGAGCTGCTGGACGCCCAGCAGCAGCAGGGCGCTGCCTACAAGCGCAAGGACGACATCTACCGCATGGCGCAGGCCAACAAGGCCTTCGCGCACTACCGCTGGTAGGTGTCTTGCCGCCCGCCGGCGGGCGGTCGGTTGTCAGCCTGCTGACACGCTCGGCCCAGAGCGGCCCGACGGAGCCCTCGTCGCCTAGGACTTACGCAGGTTGCCTGTAGAATGAGCTTACGCGAGGGTCGCTCCGCCACAGCCCCCGGTCCCGTGTGGTGGGCACCCTCGCGTTTCCCTTTGCGCTCACAGAGCGCAACGCGAGCGCGTTGAGGCTGCGGCCCGGCGGCGCGGGGACTGCTATATTGCTTCGCCGTTGCGGTCAGGCCTGCGCGCACGCGCGGCCGCCGCTCACAGACCTGCTCATGGAGACCTTGCAGAACTAGACGAAACCCCTGGCGACATACGTGTCGGATCAGGGCCCCTGGGGCCCTTTTTCACGCCTTGATGCGCCCGGCGACGTTTCGGTCGCGGCGCCCGGGGCTCTGACCGAGCCGGACGCGCCACGCAAGCGAACCCGAAAGAAGAAGCGACTCACGAGATGCCCCGCAAGTTCAGCCTGGAGAACACCCGCAACATCGGGATCATGGCGCACATCGACGCCGGCAAGACGACCACGACCGAGCGGATCCTCTTCTACACCGGGCGCACCTACAAGATCGGCGAGGTGCATGAGGGCGCCGCCGTGATGGACTGGATGGAGCAGGAGCAGGAGCGCGGGATCACCATCACCTCCGCCGCCACCACCTGCGAGTGGCACGGCGCGCGCATCAACATCATCGACACGCCCGGCCACGTCGACTTCACCGCCGAGGTCGAGCGCTCGCTGCGCGTGCTGGACGGCGCGATCGCGCTGTTCGACTCGGTCGCCGGCGTGCAGCCGCAGTCGGAGACCGTGTGGCGCCAGGCCGACAAGTACCACGTGCCGCGCATCGCCTTCGTCAACAAGATGGACCGGATCGGCGCCGACTTCGAGAAGGCCGTCCAGACGATGGTCGACCGGCTCGGCGCCCACCCCGTGCCGATCCAGCTCCCGATCGGTGCCGAAGCCGAACTGCAGGGGATCGTCGATCTGGTCGAGAACCGCGCGATCATCTACAAGGACGATCTCGGCAAGGAGCAGGAGGTGACGGCGATCCCAGCGGCGCTCGAGGCGCAGGCCGCGGCCGCTCGCGAGCACCTGCTGGATGAGGTCTCCCACTACGACGACGAGCTCGTGGAGCTGATCCTCGAGGATCAGGCGATCCCCGTGGAGAAGCTGAAGGCGGCCATCCGCAAGGCGACGCTCTCCAGTCAGCTGACTCCGGTGCTGTGCGGGTCGGCGTTCAAGAACAAGGGCGTGCAGCCGCTGCTCGACGCGATCATCGACTACCTGCCGAGCCCGCTCGACATACCGGCGATCGACGGGGTGCTGCCCGGCAAGCGCGACGAGGATGGCAACGAGATCCCGGCCGAGCGCCACGCCTCTGACGAGGAGCCGTTCAGCGCCCTGGCGTTCAAGATCATGGCCGACCCGTTCGTCGGCAAGCTGACCTACTTCCGGGTCTACAGCGGCAGGCTCGAGGCGGGCGGCCGCGTGCTCAACGTCTCCACCGGCAAGACCGAGCGCATCGGGCGGCTGCTGATGATGCACGCCAACGAGCGTGAGGAGCTGGACGCCGTCTACGCCGGCGACATCGCCGCGGGCGTCGGCATCAAGCAGGTCGTCACCGGCGACACGCTCTGCGCTCCCGATCAGCCGATCAAGCTCGAGTCGATCGACTTCCCCGAGCCGGTCATCAAGGTCGCGATCGAGCCGAAGACCAAGGCCGATCAGGAGAAGATGGGCGTCGCCCTGCAGCGCCTGGCCGAGGAGGACCCGACCTTCCAGGTCGCCACCAACGAGGAGACCGGCCAGACCGAGATCTCCGGCATGGGCGAGCTGCACCTGGAGATCCTCGTGGACCGCATGATGCGCGAGTTCAAGGTGGAGGCCAACGTCGGCCGGCCGCAGGTCTCCTACCGCGAGACCATCCGCGGCACCGCCGAGAAGGTGGAGGGGCGCTTCGTGCGCCAGACCGGCGGCTCGGGCCAGTACGGGATCGTCTACATCAACGTCGAGCCCAACCCCGGCGAGGGCTTTGACTTCGTCAACCAGATCAAGGGCGGCGCCATCCCGACCGAGTTCATCCCCGCCGTCGAGAAGGGGATCGAGGAGGCACTCGAGAACGGTCCCAGGGCCGGCTACCCGATGGTCGATGTCAAGGTGACGCTGGTGGACGGCAAGTACCACGACACCGACTCCTCGGAGATCGCCTTCAAGGTCGCCGGCTCGCTGGCGCTCAAGGAGGCCACGCAGCGAGCAAAGCCGGTGCTGCTCGAGCCGGTGTTCGCGGTCGAGGTGGTGACGCCGGAGGAGTTCATGGGTGACGTGATCGGCGATCTGAACCGCCGCCGCGGGCAGGTCCAGGGCATGGAGCCACGCGGCAACGCGCAGGTCGTGACGGCGCTCGTCCCGCTCGCGGAGATGTTCGGGTACGCAACTGATGTACGCTCAAACACGCAGGGCCGCGCAACGTACACGATGCAGTTCGAGCGTTACGAAGAGGTCCCGCCGAACATCGCCGAGAAGGTCATCGGCGAACTGCAGGGCAAGTAGCACACCGATCGGACGGAAAGTCCGATAAATTCTTGAGGTTCGCCCATACGGCGGACGGAATTCATCTGAGACGAAGGAGCACCAAAAAGTGGCCAAGGCCAAGTTCGAGCGCGATAAGCCCCACGTGAACGTCGGGACCATCGGTCACATCGACCATGGCAAGACGACGCTGACGGCCGCCATCACCAAGGTGCTGCACGATCACTTCGGCACCGGCGAGGTTCGCGCCTTTGACACCATCGACAACGCCCCTGAAGAGAAGGCGCGCGGCATAACGATCGCCGCCTCGCACGTCGAGTACGAGACCGCCAACCGGCACTACGCCCACGTGGACTGCCCCGGCCACGCGGACTACGTCAAGAACATGATCACCGGCGCCGCGCAGATGGACGGCGCGATCCTGGTGGTCTCCGCCGCCGACGGCGCGATGCCACAGACCCGCGAGCACATCCTGCTCGCACGTCAGGTCGGCGTGCCCTACATCGTCGTCTTCCTCAACAAGGCCGACATGGTTGACGATCCCGAGCTGCTCGAGCTCGTCGAGGTCGAGATCCGCGACCTCCTCTCCGAGTACGACTTCCCGGGTGACGACATCCCGTTCGTCGTCGGCTCGGCGCTCAAGGCGCTCGAGGGCGACAAGGAGTACGAGCAGAAGATCCTCGACCTGGCCGAGCAGCTCGACACCTACATCCCCGAGCCCGTCCGCGACCTGGACAAGCCGTTCCTGATGCCGGTCGAGGATGTCTTCTCGATCACCGGTCGTGGCACGGTCGCCACCGGGCGCGTCGAGCAGGGCGTGATCAAGACCGGCGACACGGTTGAGATCGTCGGCATCAAGACGACCACCACGACCGTCGTGACCGGCGTCGAGATGTTCAAGAAGATCCTCGACCAGGGCCAGGCGGGCGACAACGTCGGCTGCCTGCTGCGTGGCACCAAGCGTGAGGACATCGAGCGCGGTCAGGTGCTCTGCAAGCCGGGGTCGATCACGCCGCACACCAAGTTCAAGGCCGAGGTCTACGTCCTCAAGAAGGAGGAGGGCGGCCGTCACACGCCGTTCTTCACGGGCTACCGCCCGCAGTTCTACTTCCGCACGACGGATGTGACCGGCGTCGCCAACCTGCCCGAGGGCACGGAGATGGTCATGCCCGGTGACAACGTGCAGATGGAGATCGAGCTGATCCAGCCGATCGCCATGGACCAGGGCCTGCGCTTCGCGATCCGCGAAGGCGGCCGGACGGTCGGCTCGGGCGTCGTCTCCGAGATCGTCAAGTAGTAAGGCTTTGCGTGGGGGGCTGGTCCCGCTGGACCAGCCCCCGCTCGAAGCCGGCAGGTAAAACCGCAGCACATACGACTAGGGCGGGCTGAAGGCCTTCAAGGGCCGGCCCGCTCTGAACACGAGAAGAGCAAGAGCTACAGATGGCGACCATCGCCCAGAACAAAATCCGCATACGCCTGAAGTCATATGACACCTCGGCGATCGAGACGGCGGCCAAGGAGATCGTCGAGACGGCGACGCGCACCGGTGCGACCGTCTCCGGACCCGTGCCGCTGCCGACGGAGAAGAACGTGTATTGCGTGATCCGGTCGCCGTTCAAGGACAAGGATTCGCGTGAGCACTTCGAGATCCGCACGCACAAGCGCCTGATCGATATCCACCAGCCGACCCCCAAGACCGTCGATTCGCTGCAGCGGCTCGACCATCTGCCCGCGGGCGTCGACATCGAGATCCGCCTGGCCTCCTGATGACCGCGATCCTCGCCAAGAAGGTCGGGATGACCCAGCGCTTCCTCGAAGACGGCCGGGTTGAGCACGTGACCGTGCTGGAGGCGGGACCTTGCCCCGTGACGGCCATCCGCGACGCGCAGCGCGACGGCTACACCGCCGTGCAGCTCGCCTTCGGCGCCACCAAGGAGAAGCACCTGTCAAAGCCGGAGCTCGGCCACCTCAAGAAGGCGGGCGCCTCCGCTCACCGCCACCTGGTCGAGTTCCGTGACGAGGGCGAGGGCCTGCAGATGGGCGACACGGTGACCGTCGAAGCGTTCACGGCCGGCGATCGCGTGAAGATCTCCGGCACCTCCAAGGGGAAGGGCTTCCAGGGCACGGTCAAGCGCCACAACTTCAAGCGCGGGCCCAAGACGCACGGCTCGCACAACTACCGTGCCCCCGGTTCGATCGGCGCCTCCGCCTGGCCGGCGCGCGTCATGAAGGGCATCCGCGGTCCCGGTCAGATGGGCGCCGCGCGCGTCACCCAGCGCGGTGTGACGGTCGTCGATGTGATCTCGAGCCAGAACCTGCTGCTCGTGCGCGGGGCTGTGCCCGGCGCCAAGGGCGGGCTCGTGGAGGTACGCACAGATGCCTGAGACCGCAAGCAAGCTCACCGGCGGGGGCACCGTCGCGCTGGACGCGGCCGCCTTCGGCCACGAGTTCAACATGGCGGTGGTGCACGAGACCGTGCGCGCCGAGCAGGCGGCCCTGCGCCAGGGCACGCACGCCACCAAGACGCGCGGCATGGTGCGCGGCGGCGGTGCCAAGCCGTGGAAGCAGAAGGGCAGCGGACGCGCCCGCGCGGGCTCGTCACGCAACCCGCTGTGGACAGGTGGTGGCACCGCGTTCGGCCCGAGCCCGCGCCACTACACCTTCAAGGTCAACCGCAAGGCGCGGCGCGTGGCGCTGCGCAGCGCGCTGTCGGTGCACGCGGAGCGCGGTTCCGTCGCCGTCTTTGACGCGGCCGTGTTCAAGGCGCCCTCCACCAAGCAGGCGGCGGCGATGCTGGCCGCCTGGGGGCCGCAGGTGCCGACGCTCGTGGTCCTCGCGGAGGAGGAGGGCAACGCCGGCCTGTCCTTCCGCAACCTGGAGCGCGTGCTCGTGCTTCCGGTCGCGGACGCAGGGGTGGCCAACATCGTCGGCGCGGGCCGTCTGCTCGTATCAGAGGCCGCGCTGCCGGAGCTGGTGGCGCGCGCGGCCGGGCGCAACGAGAAGTCAGAGGAGGCCGGAAGCTGATGGACGCAACCCAGGTCATCATCCGCCCCGTGGTCTCCGAGAAGACCTACGTGCTGGCGGAGGCCGGCAAGTACACGTTCCGTGTCGCCGACACGGCGCACAAGACTCAGATCCGCCAGGCGATCGAGGAGCTCTTTGACGTGAAGGTCGTGGCTGTGCGGACCTCATCGGTCAAGTCCAAGCCCAAGCGCCGCGGCCAGACCGCGGGCCGCACGCGCCACTGGAAGAAGGCGGTGGTGCAGGTGCGTCAGGGTGACACGATCCCGATCTTCCGCGGCCTGGAGGTGACCGAGTAATGGCGATCCGTAAGCCGAAGCCGACCTCTCCCGGTCTGCGCTTCGTTAGCTATCCCGACTTTGCCGAGATCACCAGGGCGACCCCGGAGAAGTCACTGACCGAGGGGCTCAAGAAGTCCGGTGGGCGCAACGCATACGGACGCAAGACCTCGCGCCACCGCGGCGGCGGGGCCAAGCGCCTGTACCGCCGGATCGACTTCAAGCGCACCAAGGACGGGATCCCCGCGAAGGTCGCGCAGATCGAATACGACCCCAACCGCTCCGCCTACATCGCGCTGCTGCATTACGCGGATGGCGAGAAGCGCTACATCATCGCGCCCGCCCGCCTGACCGTCGGCATGACCGTCGAGTCCGGGCCGAGCGCGGATATCCGCGTCGGCAACGCGCTGCCGCTGGCCAACATGCCGGCCGGCACGGTCGTCCACAACGTCGAGCTGACTCCGGGGCGAGGCGCCCAGATCGGGCGCTCCGCCGGGATCGGCATCCAGCTGCTCGCCAAGGACGGTGACTACGTGACCCTGCGGCTGCCGTCGGGCGAGATGCGCATGGTGCGTGCGGAGTGCCGGGCCACCGTGGGCACCGTCGGGAACTCAGATCACCAGAACGTGAAGGTGGGCAAGGCCGGGCGCAAGCGCCACATGGGCGTGCGTCCGCAGACCCGCGGCACGGCGATGAACCCGGTCGACCACCCGCACGGCGGCGGCGAGGGCTCAACCACGCCGGGACGGCATCCGGTCACTCCCTGGGGCGTGCCGACGCTCGGCTACCGCACGCGCAAGAAGGGCAAGCTCTCCGACAAGTACATCGTTCGCGGCCGTAAGAGGGGTAAGAAGCGTTGAGTCGTTCAAGCAAGAAGGGCCCGTTCGTGCAGGAGCGGCTGATGGCGCGTGTCGAGGCGATGAACTCCTCCGGTGAGAAGCGAATGCTCAAGACGTGGTCGCGCGCGTCCACGATCTTCCCGGACATGGTCGGCCACACGATCGCCGTGCACGACGGGCGCAAGCACGTGCCCGTGTTCATCTCGGAGTCGATGGTCGGCCACAAGCTCGGCGAGTTTGCGCCCACGCGGCTGTACCGCGGGCATGCGGGGACGGGTAAGAAGCGATGAGCGACGAGATCCCTGAGGTCGAGGCGGCGGGCGAGGAGTCCGCCGCGCCCGTAGAGACACCGGCTGCGGAGTCCTCCGCGCCGGGAGAGATGAACGCAACTCCCTCTGCGGAGGACTCCGAGCCGGTAGCGGCGAAGCCGGCGCGCAAACCACGTGCGGCCAAGGCCGAGGCGCCGGAGGCCGAGACGCCCGCAGCCGAGACGCCGGCGCGCGCGCGGCCGGCCAGGGCGCGCAAGGCCCCGGCCGCCGGCCAGCCGCAGGCGGCGCCGAAGCGCGGCGCCGCCAAGCGTCGTGAGGCTCCCGCGGCTGACGCGGTGGTGCGGGCGCAGGCCAAGTACGTCCGCTCCTCGGCGCGCAAGGCGCGGCTGGTCTGCGACAACATCCGCGGCAAGAGCGTCGCGGACGCACGCGCTATCCTCGCGCATACGCCGCGTGCGGTCGCTCGCGACTGGAGCAAGCTGCTCGAGTCGGCGGTCGCGAACGCTGAGAACAATCACGATCTCGACGGCGAGGACCTGGTCATCAAGGCGGTGCACGCCGATGAGGGTCCGACCATCAAGCGGTTCCAGCCGCGCGCCCAGGGCCGCGCGACCAAGATCCGCAAGCGCACCGCGCACCTGACCATCCTCCTGACGCCGAAGAACTAGAAGAGACATCCATGGGTCAAAAAGTCCATCCCGAGTCGATCCGCGTGGGTTACATCCACGATTGGAAGTCGAACTGGTTCAACGAGAAGAACTTCGCCGACTACCTGCACGAGGACACGCGGATCCGCGAGCACATCGTCCGGCGGCTGTCACACGCGGGACTCTCCGACATCACGATCCGCAAGAGCGCCAACGAGGTTGAGGTCAACATCCACACCGCGCGCCCCGGCATCGTGATCGGCAAGTCCGGCTCGGAGGTCGACCAGCTGCGCCGAGACCTGCACCGGATCACCGGCAAGCAGGTCAAGGTCAACATTCTCGAGATCAAGCGGCCGGAACTGGACGCAAGGTTGGTCGCGCAGTCGATCGCCGAGCAGTTGCAGAACCGCGTCGCCTTCCGGCGCGCGATGAAGCGCGCGCTCACGAGCGCCATGCGCTCTGGCGCCAAGGGCGTCAAGGTTCAGGTTTCCGGGCGGCTGGGCGGCGCCGAGATGGCGCGAACCGAGGGCTACTCGGACGGTCGCGTGCCGCTGCACACGCTGCGCGCGGACATCGACTACGGCTTCCACGAGGCGCGCACCACCTTCGGTCGCATCGGCGTCAAGTGCTGGATCAACAAGGGCGAGATCATGCCCGAGGGCTACACCGGCGCAGACCTGACGATCATGGACGCGCCATCGCCGCAGCAGAACGACCGTGACCGGCGTGGCGGCCGTGACGGCCGTGACGGCCGTGGGCGCGGCGGCTCTGGCGGGCCCGGCGGTCGCGGTCGCGGTCGCGGCCCTGGTCAGGGAGGACCCGGTGGTCCCGGAGTTGGTGGATCCGGTCCCGGTGCTCCCGGGCGTGGGCGCGGGCGTGGCCCTGGCGCCGGTGGACCTGGGCGTGGCCCTGGCGCCGGTGGACCTGGGCGTGGGCCCGGAGGCTACGGGCAGGGTGGTCGTGGACCGGGCGGACCGGGCCAGGGCGGCCGTGGACCGGGCGGACCGGGCCAGGGCGGCCGCGGGCCCGGGCAGGGCGGACGCGGACCGCGACCGGCCGGTGGGCCGCAGAACCGGCCGCCGAGGCCGGCCCAGGGCGGCGCCGGCAGCTCGGCCCCCCAGCAGCCGAACGGAGGTAACAGCTGATGCTCGCCCCCAAGCGCGTCAAGCACCGCAAGCAGCACCGCGGCCGCAGGGCCGGGCTGTCGCGTGGCCAGGTCAAGGTCCAGTTCGGCGAGTTCGGCCTCAAGGCGATCGACGCCGGTTGGATCACGAACCGCCAGATCGAAGCGGCGCGTATCGCGATGACCCGCAAGATCCGCCGCGGTGGCAAGGTCTGGATCAACGTCTACCCCGACAAGGCCTACACCAAGAAGCCGGCCGAGACCCGCATGGGCTCCGGCAAAGGTTCCCCCGAAGGCTGGGTGGCGGTGGTCAAGCCCGGTCGCGTCATGTTCGAGCTGGCCGGTGTGCCCGAGCCGCTCGCCCGCGAGGCGATGCGACTGGCGGGCCACAAGCTTCCGGTCCGTACCAAGTTCGTGGCGCGGGAAGAGGGATGAGCATGCAACCAGGTGAACTGCGCGACCTCAGCGAGCGGGAGCTCGCTGCGCACATCCACACGGCGCGCCGAGACCTGCTCGGACTGCGCTTCCAGCACGCCACCGGCGAACTGGAGAACACGGCGGGCATGCGGCGCGCGAAGCGCGAGATAGCACGCGCGCTGACGATCGCCAAGGAACGCGGAATCGAGATCAATGGCTGAGCAAACCGACAACGAAGAGACGACCGCGGCCGCTGCCGGCGAGACGGTCACAGCCGCAGAGGCGATGACTGAGCCCGCCGAGCAGGCACAGGGCGCGCCGGACGAGGCTGCCAAGCCGCGCGGCGCGGCGTCCAAGGGCAAGCGGGCGGCGAAGGCCAAGCCGGTGGTCGCGTTGACGCCACAGGAGCGCCAAGCGCAGCGCGACGCGGCGCGTGCGAAGAAAGCCGCGGCACGCAGCCGCGGCCGGGCCGCGGACCGTGAGAGCTGGAAGGCGGGCGCGCACGAGCGCACCGCCACGCCCCCGCGCGAGCACGAGAGTGGCACGCAGAAGACACGCCAGGGGATCGTCGTCTCCGACAAGGCTGACAAGACGATCACCGTACGGATTGATGTCGCGCGCAGGCACCGCCGGTATCAGAAGGTCGTGCGCACCTCCACGACACTCCACGCACACGACGAGCGCAACGATGCGCACGTCGGTGACACCGTGGTCGTGCGCGAGTCTCGGCCGCTGTCACGCACCAAGCGCTGGCGCCTGGTGCAGGTCGTGGAGAGGGCTCGGTAATGGTTCAGAACGAGACCAGGCTGCGGGTCGCCGACAACACCGGTGCGCGTGAGATCCTCGTGATCCGCGTCCAGGGCGGCCATCGGCGGCGCTACGCGCGGGTCGGTGACGTGATCACCGCGACCGTCAAGCAGGCGACGCCGCAGGGCTCGGTGAAGAAGGGCGACGTCGTCAAGGCGGTCGTCGTGCGCACCAAGAAGCCCTACGGTCGTGAGGACGGCACATACATCGCCTTCGATGAGAACGCCGCGGTCATCATCGACAACAACAACAACCCTCGCGGCACGCGCATCTTCGGCCCGGTGGCCAGGGAGCTGCGCGAGCGCAACTTCATGAAGATCGTCTCGCTCGCACCGGAGGTGCTCTGACCATGCCCGCCCGCATCAAGACCGACGACCAGGTCGTTGTGATCAGCGGCAAGGACCGCGGCAAACGCGGCCGGGTCCTGCGCGTGGACCCGAAGCACGAGCGGGTCTACGTCGAGGGGCTCAACAAGATCAAGCGGCACCAGAAGGCCAACCCGATGTCGCCAACTGCCAGCCAGACCAGCGGCGTGATCGAGAAGGAGGGTGGTATCCACCTCTCCAACGTGGCGCTCGCCGACCCCAAGGACGGCAAGCCCACGCGTGTCGGGATCGCGCTCGTGGACGGTAAGCGGGTGCGCGTGGCGAGGCGCAGCGGAACGAGGATCGACTGATGGCCGCTCGCCTCAAGCGCAAGTACGAAGATGAGATCCGCCCGGCGCTGATCGAGCGGTTCGGCTACGCGACGCCGATGCAGGCGCCGAAGGTGCTGAAGGTCACCGTCAACATGGGTGTCGGTGACGGCAAGCAGGACTCGAAGATCTTTGACGCCGCCGCTGATCAGCTCGCGCTGATCACCGGCCAGAAGCCCAACGTCCGCCGGGCGCGAAAGTCAATCGCCCAGTTCAAGCTGCGCGAGGGAATGCCCGTGGGCCTGGCCGTGACGCTTCGCGGTGACCGCCAGTACGAGTTCCTGGACCGCCTGTTCTCTGTGGCGATGCCCCGGATCCGTGACTTCCAGGGTGTCAGCCCGCGGGCGTTCGATGGTCGCGGCAACTACACACTCGGGCTTCGCGAGCAGATCATCTTTCCGGAGATCGACTACGACGAGATCGACCAGACCCGCGGCCTGGACGTGACGATCACGACCAACCGTTGCACCGACGAGGAGTCCTTCGCACTGCTGGAGGCCCTCGGCATGCCATTCGCGAAGAGCGGCCGGCGTCAGGCCGCCGCACAAAGTTAGGAACACAAGTGGCCAAGACCTCACAACGCGTCCGTCAGGCGCGGACTCCCAAGTTCAAGACGCGGGGCTACACCCGCTGCCGTCGCTGCGGTCGCTCGCGCGCGGTGTACCGCAAGTTCGGGCTGTGCCGGATCTGCTTGCGCGAGCTCGCGCACAACGGCTACATCCCGGGCATGACGAAGTCGAGCTGGTGATCTGATGGCGATGACCGATCCGATCGCCGACCTGCTGACGCGTTTGCGTAACGGTGCCAAGGCCCAGCATCACGAGGTGAGCAGTCCCTCCTCGAAGCTGAAGGTTGAGGTCGCGCGCATCCTGCACGAGCAGGGCTACATCGAGGCTTACAGAGTCCAGCCGGCCGGGGCCGACAGGCCCGGTGAGGAGCTGGTGGTGACGCTCAAGTACACTCGCGAGCGGCGACCTGTGATCAGCGGCATCCAGCGGGTCTCGCGGCCGGGCCAGCGCCACTATGTGGCGCACGGGAGCATCCCGAAGATCGAAGGCGGGCTCGGCACGGCGATCATGTCGACCTCCCGCGGGGTCATGACCGGCCACGAGGCGCGCCAGCTGGGGATCGGCGGCGAGGTCGTCGCGAAGGTCTGGTAGCCACCAGGAGCATCAAGTCATGTCGAGAATCGGTAGACAACCAATACCCCTGCCAGCGGGCGTGAGCGTGACGATCGAGCCGGAGCGGGTCACCGTCAAGGGCCCCGGCGGCGAGCTCGCCGAGCGGATCGCGCGCGACATCAGCGTCGAGCAGATCACCGTCGATGGTCGCGAGCAGCTGGTCGTGTCGCGCCCCACGGACCGCGGCGAGCATCGCGCGCTGCACGGTCTCACGCGGACGCTCGTGGCCAACATGGTCACGGGCGTGACGGACGGATTTCACAAGAACCTGGAGATCCAGGGCGTGGGTTACCGGGCGGCGCTCAAGGGCCGCGATCTGGAACTGGCCCTGGGGTACTCGCATCCGGTTGAGATCAGGGCGCCCGAGGGCATCAGCTTCGAGGTCCCCCAGCCGACCCGGATCACGGTTCGTGGGGCTTCCAAGCAGCAGGTCGGTGAGATCGCGGCGCAGATCCGCAAGCAGCGCAAGCCGGAGCCCTACAAGGGCAAGGGCATCCGTTACGAGGGCGAATACGTCGCGAGGAAGGTCGGTAAGCGAGCATGAGTGTGAAGACCAAGGAGGCCGCGCGGCTGCGTCGCCGGCGCCGCGTCCGCGCAAAGGTCAGAGGTACCGCCGGGCGACCGCGGATCTCGGTGTTTCGCTCCAACCGCGGTATCACGGCGCAGCTGATCGACGACGACGCCGGCAGGACGCTGGCGGCCGTCAACTGGACCGAGACGGAGCTGCGCGGGCTGCGCGGCGCTGAACAGGCCCGCAGGGCCGGCGAGCTCCTGGGGCAGCGGGCGCAGGCGCTCGGCGTCTCGAGCGCGGTCTTTGACCGTGGCGGGTATCAGTACCACGGGCGCGTGCAGGCGCTCGCCGACGGCGCCCGCGAGGCCGGGCTCACCTTCTAAGCGCCGTCCGGACGCTACTCTGGACTGACATTCATGGCAAGAGATCGCACAGTTTCAGCAGCAGGACTAGACCTGCAGGAGCGGGTCGTCGAGATCAACCGCGTGGCCAAGGTCGTCAAGGGCGGCCGTCGCTTCTCGTTCACCGCGCTGGTCGTGGTGGGCGACGAGCGTGAGGTGGTCGGCGTCGGTTATGGCAAGGCAAACGAGGTACCGGTCGCCATCCAGAAGGGTGTCGAGAAGGCCAAGAAGAACCTGTACCGGGTGCCCAAGCACGGCTCGACGATCACCCACCAGACCACGGGCGTGTTCGGCTCCGGAAGGGTCTTTCTGAAGCCGGCCGCGCCGGGCACCGGTGTCATCGCCGGCGGTGGCGTGCGCGCCGTGCTGGAGCTCGCCGGCATCCACGACATCCTCTCAAAGTCGCTCGGGTCGCAGAACCCGATCAACCTCGTCAAGGCGACCATGGCGGGCCTGGAATCGCTGCGCACGCCGGAGGAGGTCGCGGCGCTGCGCGGCCTGTCGGTCAACACAGTGCTGGGGCTCGCCCAGGGCGAGCGCGAGACCGCCACGCTGGACGGCGACGTGCGCACCGCGGGCGAAGAGGTGGCGGCGTGAGCGGCGCTCTGAAGGTCACGCAACTGAAGTCCGGGAACGGTGCCGACAAACGACAGTTGGATACCCTTCGGTCGATCGGCCTGCGGCGCATCGGGCACACGGTGGAGGTCGGCGACACGGCGCAGATGCGCGGCATGCTGCACAAGGTCAGGCACCTGGTGGAGGTGAGCGAGCGATGAGCAACGCGGAAGAGACGCTCGCGGCAGAGCACATCGGCCTGCACAACCTGAGGCCGGCCCCCGGTTCCCGGCGGCCGCGCAAGCGGGTCGGGCGTGGGGAGGGGTCGGGCACCGGCAAGACCTCTGGTCGCGGCCAGAAGGGAGCCGGCTCGCGCACGGGTGCCAAGTCGCGACCGAACTTCGAGGGCGGGCAGATGCCGATTCACATGCGGATGCGCAAGCTGCGTGGTCCGCACATGAAGAAGTCGATGCCGTTTGAGCCGTTCCGGACCCACACTCAGGCGGTCAATCTGCAGGACCTCGAGGCGCGCTTCGAGGCAGGGGCCGTTGTCGACCTCGCAGCACTGGCCGCCGCCGGCCTGGCCACGCGTAGGGGCGTCGCTGTGAAGGTGCTGGCCAAGGGTGAGCTCAGTAAGGCGCTCAGCGTGAACGTGCACGCGGTCAGTGCCGGCGCGCGCACGGCGATCGAGCGCTGCGGGGGAACGGTAACGCTCATCGAGAGCACGACCTCCGAGTCTTGAGCAGACCGTCGCGTAACGGAGGGCAGCGACGATGATGTCGACGATCCTCGGCGCGTTTCGCGTGCCCGAGATCCGTCGCAAGGTGCTGTTCACCTTCGCGATGCTGGGTCTCTACCGGCTCGGCTCCTACATTCCGGCGCCGGCGGTCAACGCCAGCGCGCTCAGCCAGATCCAGCAGTCGGTGGGTGGCACCGGCGTGCTCGGGCTGCTCAACACCTTCTCCGGAGGAGCGCTCGCGCGGGTGGCGATCTTCGGGCTGGGCATCACGCCCTACATCACGTCGTCCATCGTCCTGCAGGTGCTGACCGCGGTGGTGCCGTCGCTCGAGAAGCTCTCCAAGGAGGGGGAGGTCGGGCAGGCGCGCATCACGCAGTACACCCGCTACCTGACCGTGGGGCTGGCGTTCGCGCAATCGATCGGCTACGTCTTCCTGTTCAAGAGCTTGGAGACTCAGGCGGGCGTCAACCTGATCCCGAACTTCAACGTCGGCAAGGTCTTCATGATTGCGATCACGCTGACGGCCGGCTCGGTGCTCGTGATGTGGCTCGGGGAGCTGATCACGCAGCACGGCATCGGCAACGGCATCTCGCTGATGATCTTCGCCTCGATCGTGTCCGGCATCCCGAGCGGCGTGCAGTCGTGGTGGAATTCGCCAGATCAGTCGTTCAAGGTGATGATGCCGTTCATCGTCTTCGCCGTCGTCGCCGGCGTGGTGTTCGTCCAGACCGGTCAGCGCCGGATTCCGGTCCAGTACGCCAAGCGCGTGATCGGCCAACGAATGACCCAGGGGGGTCAGACCTACATCCCGCTCACGGTCAACATGGCCAACGTCATCCCGGTGATCTTCGCCGCGACCGTGATGGCGGTGCCACCGACGGTCGGGCAGCTGATCGGCCAGAACCACATCCACAACTTCGGCACCGAGCTGTCGAACTTCCTCTCGCCCAGCGGCTGGCACTACGTCGTCGGCGAGGCGATCTTGATCATCCTCTTCACGTACTTCTACACGGCGATCGTGTTCAACCCGATCGATCAGGCGGAGAACCTCAAGAAGTACGGCGGTTTCATCCCCGGAATCAGGCCGGGGCGCCCGACGGCTGAGTTCTTGGACCGCGTGCTGGCGCGCCTGACCTTTCCTGGCGCGCTGTTCCTGGCCTTCATCGCGGCGCTGCCGACGATCCTGGTCGACCAGACCGGCGCGAACTTCGCCTTCGGCGGCACCGCGATCCTGATCGTGATCGGCGTGGCGCTCGACACGATGCGGCAGCTTGAGGCACAGCTGATGATGCGCAACTACGAGGGCTTCCTAAAGTAGCCGTCAGCTCGGCGTAACGCCAGCATAAGCGCAGCGACGGTCGGACGGTAGCGGGCGGGCGCGCTGGGTAGCTACTCGGTCAATGGTTGCCGAGGCCGCGAGCCCCCGCCGTCTGGGGCGCAGGAAGGTGTTGGACGGACTCCGCGGCGTGGCCATCCTGCTCGTGATGCTGATGCACACCGACGTGCTGCACAACGGGTACGTCGGCGTCGACCTGTTCTTCGCGCTGTCGGGGTTTCTGATCACGTGCCTGCTGTATGAGGAGTGGGACGGGCGCGGGGTGATCAGCCTGGAGCGCTTCTACGGGCGACGAGCAAGGCGGCTGCTGCCGGCGCTCGGGCTCCTGATCCTGCTCGCGCTGGTGATCAACGTTGCCAGCTACCGCCTGACCGGATGGCCGTTCGCGCTCAAGGCGCTCGCCTCCGCATCGTTCGTCAACAACTGGCTGGCGGCCACCGGACACGCGAGCAGCCTCGGGAGTTTCAATCCGACCTGGTCGTTGGCGCAAGAGGAGCAGTTCTACCTGCTGTGGCCCCCGCTGCTGCTGCTGGTCCTGCGTCGCGGAGCCGGACCGCGGCAGGTGGCGGTCCTGCTCCTGGTCGCGATAGCGACGCTGCTGGCGCTCGCCCCGATCGGCGCGGGGCGCGGCTACGCCGTCTACTACTCCCCGGCGGCCAGGTCGGCTGAGCTCCTGGCCGGGTGCCTGGCGGCAGTCGCGTGGCGCCACCGGCTGGCAAGCCTCCCGCACTCGCTGCCGCTCGGCTTGCCTGCGGGTCTGCGGGTCCTGGCGCGGCGGGCCCGGAGCCTGCGTTCGCCGCTGGCGCTGGTGCTGGCCTGCCTGTTCATCGGCCTGCTGCTCGACCGGGGTCTGCCGAGCGTGCGGGTCTACCTGAGCGCCTGCGCTCTGTCCGTCGGGCTGATCGTGCTGCTGATCGGCGCGCCCACTTGCATCCTGGCCCGCGTGCTCTCGATCGCGCCGCTGCGCTTCCTCGGCCGGATCAGCTATGGGCTCTACCTCTACCACCTGCTGCTGCGAAACGTCGTCTACCACTACCTGCCCGGCGGTTCGGTGTACGTCAACGCGGCGCTGACCATCGTGCTGAGCATCGCGCTTGCGACGATCAGCTGGCGGCTGGTCGAGTCGAAGCTGCTGCGCCGCGCGGCTCCGGCCCCGCAACGCAGGCGGGTTCCGGAGCAACGCCACCCGCTGGCCCCGGCGCGGGCCTGATGAGCGGCCCGCGCGATGGCGACGCGGGAAGGGCGATGCGCGATGCGGGATGGCGATGCGCAAGCGCGACGGCGCCTTGGCGGGCCGTCGGAGTGCCCGCCCGATATGATCCCCACCCCATGGCCCGCCAGCTCAATCTGATCCTGGTAGGACCCCCCGGCGCCGGCAAGGGGACCCAGGCTGAGCGCCTCCAGGCCGACTTCGGACTGGCCTACATCTCGACCGGCGAGATGCTGCGCGCGAACGTCAAGGCGCAGACCGAACTGGGGATCGCCGCCAAGGCGCACATGGATGCCGGCGGCCTGGTGCCCGACGAGCTGATCCTGGCCATGACGGCTGCGCGCCTCGCGGAGGACGACACCCGCGACGGGTTCATCCTGGACGGCTTCCCGCGCAACCTCGCGCAGGCGCAGGCGCTCGAGCACCAGCTGCAGGAGGAGGGGCGCCGAATCACCGCCGCGCTGCTGATCGACGTGCCGGATGCGGAGATCGTCAAGCGGATCGCCGGGCGCCGCGTCTGCATCAAGAAGGGACACAACTATCACGTCCACTACGACCCGCCCAAGCAGGTCGACGTGTGCGACCAGGATGGCTCGCGCCTGATCCAGCGCGACGACGACAGGCCGGAGGTGGTGCTGAACCGCCTGCTGGTCTATCACGAGCAGACGGCGCCGCTGGTGAGTTTCTACGACGAGCGCGGGCTTCTGCGCCGGGTCGATGGCATGCGGGCACCAGGCGAGGTGCACGACCACATCCGGGCGCTGATCGCCACGCTGCTGCTCGAGGACTCGCTCTGAGCGCCGTCGGCGGCTACGCTAGAGAGCAGCCGATGGCGATCATCAAGAAGACACCCGAGCAGATCGAGTGCATGGCGGCAGCTGGCGAAGTCCTGGTTCGGACGCTGGACCTGCTCGCGTCGAAGATCCGGCCGGGCGTCAGCACGCTCGAACTGGATCAGGCGGCGGAGCGCTTCATCCGCTCCCAGGGGTGCACGCCCGCGTTCAAGGGCTACCGAGGCTTCCCCGGATCCATCTGCGCCTCGCCGAACTCGATGGTCGTGCACGGCATTCCCGGGGACTACCGCCTCGAGCGGGGTGACATCCTTTCCGTCGACGTCGGCGTGGTGAAGGACGGCTGGGTTGCGGACGCTGCACGCACATTCCCCGTCGGCCCGGTCTCTCCCGTCGCCGAGCGGCTTCTGACGGTCACGGAGGAGTCGCTGTATCTGGCGGTGGATCAGTGTGTGCCCGGTAAGCACCTGGGCGACATTGGCCATGCGATTCAGCGCCACGTGGAGAAGGAGCACGGCTTCTCGGTGGTCCGCACGCTGGTCGGCCACGGTGTGGGCCGTCAGATGCACGAGGATCCGCAGGTCCCCAACTACGGCAAGGCCGGCAGCGGCGCGCTGCTGGAAGCCGGAATGGTGCTGGCGGTCGAGCCGATGGTCACCGTGGGGCACTACGACGTGCGCATGGGTGACGACAACTGGTCGATCTTCTCGGACGACGGTACGCTGGCCGCGCACTTCGAGTTCACGATCGCGATCACCGAGCTCGGGCCCAGGGTCCTGACGCCGTGGCATCAGGCGAAGGGCGGCACGCGGGTCGCGGCCTGAGCGAGTCGCGACAGGGCTCGGTGTGGCAAGCCGTCGCGGCGGCGGTCTTGCTACTATGAGTTTTTGCGCTCGCGGCGCGTCGGTTGTGCTGCGTGCGAAGCCCGCCTCGGTAGCGGCGACCTGAAGCGGTCGCCAGAGCCTGTGGCGCGGATCCAGAGCCAATAACTCACGACGAGAGCGAAACGACGTGAAAGTACGACCGTCGGTCAAGCCGATGTGCGAAAAATGCAAGATCATCCGTCGCCACGGACGCGTGCTGGTGATCTGCTCCAACCCGCGACACAAGCAGCGTCAGGGCTGAGGGCATGGCGCGCATCGCTGGAGTCAACATCCCACTCAACAAGCGCGTCGAGATCGGGCTGACCTACATCTACGGGATCGGCCGTCCGACCTCCAATCGCCTGCTGGCCGAGCTGGGGATCGAGCCCGACCGCAAGGTCAGGGATCTCACAGAAGAAGAGGTCGTGAAGCTGCGCGACCTGATCGACAGCTCCGCCGTGGTCGAGGGCGACCTCCGTCGCGAACGCTCGCAGAACATCAAGCGCCTGCAGGAGATCGGCTGCTACCGCGGCCTGCGCCACCGGCGCGGCCTGCCAGTGCGCGGCCAGAACACCAAGACCAACGCGCGTACGCGCAAGGGCCCGAAGCGCATGCAGGTGGCCGGCAAGAAGAAGGCAGGTAAGAAGTAGCCAATGAGCCCCGCTCCCCGTAGGCCGCAGCGAGGCCGCCGCCGCGTTCGCAAGAACATCCCGATCGGCCAAGCGCACATCAAGACCTCTTTCAACAACACCATCGTGTCGCTCACCGACCGCGAAGGCAACGTGATCGCCTGGGAGTCGGCCGGCGGCGCCGGCTTCAAGGGCTCGCGCAAGTCCACTCCGTTCGCCGCGCAGGTGACGGCTGACGCCGCGGCGCGCAAGGGCATCGAGCACGGTCTTCAGAAGGTCGAGGTCTTCGTCAAGGGACCGGGGTCCGGGCGCGAGACGGCCATCCGCTCGCTCCAGGCCGCGGGCCTCGAGGTCACCGGCGTCAAGGACGTCACCCCGCAGGCGCACAACGGCTGCCGGCCCCGTAAGCGCAGGAGGGTTTAGCAGCATGGCTAGAGACACCGGTCCACAGTGCAAGCAGTGCCGACGCGAGGGACAGAAGCTGTTTCTCAAAGGCGAGCGTTGCCTGACTGACAAGTGTGGGGTCGAGCGTCGCGGCTACCCGCCGGGCGAGCATGGCCGAGGCCGTCAGAAGCAGAGCGAATACCGCCTGCAGCTGCGCGAGAAGCAGAAGGCGAAGCGCTACTACGGCGTGCTGGAGCGTCAGTTCCGCATCTACTACGAGAAGGCTTCACGTCAGCCCGGCATCACCGGCGAGAACCTCCTGCGCACGCTCGAATGCCGCTTTGACAATGTGCTCGTCCGTCTCGGCTTTGCTGCCTCGCGGCGTCAGGCCAGGCAGCTGATCCTGCACGGACACTGGACCGTCAACGGTCGCCGGGTGAACATCCCCAGCTACCAGATGCGCGACGGTGACGTGATCGCGATCGCTGCCAGCTCGTCCGCCACCCAGCTGATCCGCGACGCCACGGAGCTGACCGGCCAGGTGCCGGCCTGGCTGCAGGCGGATCACGATTCGCTGACCGCGAAGGTGCTCCGGCGGCCGGAGCGGCGAGAGATCGCGGCTCCGGTGCAGGAGCAGCTGATCGTCGAGCTGTACTCGAAGTAACCGACTTTCCCCTGCCGCGCGCGGGTGGCTCAAGCCGCCGCGCGCGCGGCCTCGAAGCGCCGGTCTTGAGGATCGGCACCAGAACCCACGATGCTAGGAACGCGCGATGCTTGACTTCCAAGTCCCCCGAATCACCAGCGAGTCAGTCGAAGAGAACCGCGGCTCTTTCACGATCGAGCCGCTCGACCGCGGCTTCGGCTACACGTTCGGCAACTCG
>DAIDME010000037.1 GCA_027449125.1 Solirubrobacterales bacterium
CAAGAGCGCCGGGGTGGTCTCCTACGTCGACGCCGAGAAGATCGTCGTCGACAAGAAGGAGGGCGGCCAGGAGGAGTACGAGCTGCACAAGTTCATGCGCTCCAACCAGGCCACGCTGATCCACCAGAAGCCGATCATCGACGTCGGCGCCGAGGTGGTGGCCGGCACCGTGCTGGCCGACGGCAGCTCCTCGGACCAGGGCGAGATGGCCCTGGGCAAGAACCTGCTGGTCGCCTTCATGTCCTGGGAGGGCTACAACTTCGAGGACGCGATCATCCTCTCGCGGCGCCTCGTGCAGGACGACGAGCTGACCTCGATCCACATCGAGGAGTACGAGATCGACGCGCGCACCACCAAGCTCGGCGACGAGGAGATCACGCGTGATATCCCCAACCGCTCCGAGGAGAGCCTGCGCAACCTCGACGACCGTGGCATCGTCCGCATCGGCGCCGAGGTGCAGTCCGGCGACCTCCTGGTGGGCAAGGTCACGCCCAAGGGCGAGACCGAGCTGACCGCCGAGGAGAAGCTGATCCGCGCGATCTTCAAGGAGAAGGCGCGCGAGGTCCGCGACACCAGCCTCAAGGTTCCGCACGGAGAGGGCGGCGTCGTGATCGACGTCAAGACCTTCAGCCGTGACGACGGCGACGACCTGCCGCCCGGCGTCAACGAGCTGGTGCGCGTGTTCGTCGCCAAGAAGCGCAAGATCTCGGAGGGCGACAAGCTCGCCGGGCGCCACGGCAACAAGGGCGTGATCTCGAAGATCGTCGACATCGAGGACATGCCGTTCCTGGAGGACGGCACCCCGGTCGACGTGATCCTCAACCCACTGGGCGTGCCGAGCCGCATGAACCTCGGCCAGATCCTCGAGACGCACCTGGGCTGGGTCGCGCTCAACGGCTGGTACGACGGTGACAACGAGCGCGGCAGGAACGCCACTCGCCGTGCGGTCGCGCCCAACAGCGTGGACGGGGCGAGCCCGAAGGTCTACGTCGCCACGCCCGTCTTCGACGGCGCCAAGGTGCAGGACGTGGATCGGGCGCTGGTGCAGTGGCAGCAGGAGCACATCCAGGCCGGTGGGCGGATCCGCATGGACGTGGATGCGAGCCGGCGTGAGGGCGAGCAGGCGTCGGGCAAGGTGAGGCTGTTCAACGGCCGCACCGGCCAGCCGTTCGCGCAGCCGGTGACGGTCGGCTGCATGTACATCCTGAAGCTCCACCACCTCGTGGACGACAAGATCCACGCCCGTTCGACCGGCCCCTACAGCCTGGTCACGCAGCAGCCGCTGGGTGGCAAGGCGCAGTTCGGCGGCCAGCGCTTCGGCGAGATGGAGGTCTGGGCGCTCGAGGCATACGGGGCCGCCTACACGCTGCAGGAGATGCTCACGATCAAGTCCGATGACACCGTCGGGCGCGTCAAGGCCTACGAGGCGATCGTCAAGGGCGAGAACATCGCCGAGCCGTCGATCCCCGAGTCGTTCAAGGTCCTGCTCAAGGAGATGCAGTCGCTGGCGCTCGACGTCAACGTCGTCTCCGAGGAGGGCGAGCGGGCCGACATGGCCGACGAGGACGACGACCTGCTGCGCGCGGCGGAGGAGCTCGGCATCGATCTGAGCGGCGTGCGCTCCAGCGGCGAGGAGGCTGCCGACGAGACCGTCGAGCACGAGGGCGAGACGCTCGAGGCGTCGGCCGACGAGCTGGAGGACGAGGACTCCGGTCTGGAGCCGGGCGAGGATCTGGAGGCCGAGGACTTCGCGGCGGAGCTGGATCCCATGCTCGACGCGGACCTCGGCCCCGGCGAGGCCGAGGGAGTTTTGGAAGAAGACGAGGCCTAGGGCGTCTGACCACCGCCCCGCAGCGCTGCCGGCGGCCAGCGGGCCGCCGGCAGCAGCAAGCAGATCACGAGAGGAATCACTTTGATCGACATCAACAACTTCGACGCAATCCAGATCGGCCTCGCTTCCAGCAAGCAGATTCGCTCCTGGAGCTCCGGTGAGGTCACCAAGCCGGAGACGATCAACTACCGCACGCTCAAGCCGGAGAAGGACGGCCTGTTCTGCGAGCGCATCTTCGGTCCGACCAAGGACTGGGAGTGCTACTGCGGCAAGTACAAGCGGGTCCGCTACAAGGGCATCGTGTGCGAGCGCTGCGGCGTCGAGGTGACGCGCTCCAAGGTGCGCCGCGAGCGCATGGGTCACATCGACCTGGCGGCGCCCGTGAGTCACATCTGGTTCTTCAAGGGCGTCCCCAGCCGCATCGGCTACCTGCTCGACATGGCGCCCAAGGAGCTCGAGAAGGTCCTGTACTTCGCCGCCTCGATGGTCACCTGGGTCGACGACGAGGCGCGCGCGCGCGACCTCGAGACGCTCGAGGTGGAGGTCAACAAGACCCTCGACAGCTACGCGGCCGAGAAGGAGGAGCGCGTACTCGAGCTCAAGGAGTCGCTCGCGCGGCGGCTCGAGTTCCTGCAGAGCGCCAAGATCACGCGTGACTTCTCAGACGACGACCACCTCTGGGCCGACGCCCTGGACATCAACGTCGCCAAGCTCTCCGACGATGAGCGCGAGAAGCTGATCAAGGACGTGCGCAAGAGCATGACGGCCGACATCGACGACACCGACGCCTACATGGAGGATGCCGCTGAGCGCGTCCGCCAGGTCTGGGACCTGTTCAAGTCGATCAAGCCCAAGGACGTCGTCAACGACGAGACGCTGTTCCGGGAGCTGAAGGACCGCTTCGGCTCGCCCTACGGGTTCGGCGAGTACTTCCGCGGCGGCATGGGCGCGGAGGCCGTGCGCGATCTGCTCCAGCAGGTCGACCTCGACGCCGAGGCGGCTGACCTCCAGGACCAGGTCAAGACCGCCAAGGGCCAGAAGCAGGCCCGCGCCGTCAAACGCCTGAAGGTCGTGACGGCCTTCCTGAACTCGGGCAACAGGCCGGAGATGATGATCCTGGAGGCCGTCCCCGTGATCCCGCCGGAGCTGCGCCCGATGGTGCAGCTGGACGGCGGGCGCTTTGCGACCTCAGACCTCAACGACCTGTACCGGCGCGTGATCAACCGCAACAACCGCCTCAAGCGGCTGCTGGACCTCGGTGCGCCCGAGATCATCGTCAACAACGAGAAGCGCATGCTGCAGGAGGCCGTCGACGCGCTGTTCGACAACGGCCGCCGCGGCCGGCCGGTTACCGGCCCGGGCAACCGCCCGCTGAAGTCCCTCTCGGACATGCTCAAGGGCAAGCAGGGCCGCTTCCGTCAGAATCTGCTCGGCAAGCGCGTCGATTACTCCGGCCGCTCGGTGATCGTGTCGGGCCCGTGGTTGAAGCTGCACCAGTGCGGGCTGCCGAAGCTGATGGCGCTCGAGCTGTTCAAGCCGTTCATCATGGCGCGGCTGGTCGAGCGCAAGTCCGCGCAGAACATCAAGGCGGCCAAGAAGATGGTCGACTCGATGATCCCGGAGGTCTGGGACGTGCTGGAGGAGGTCATCCGCGAGCATCCCGTGCTGCTCAACCGTGCGCCGACGCTGCACCGCCTGGGGATCCAGGCGTTCGAGCCGGTGCTGGTCGAGGGCAAGGCGATTCAGGTCCACCCGCTGGTCTGCCACGCCTTCAACGCCGACTTCGACGGCGACCAGATGGCTGTGCACCTGCCGCTGTCGGCGGAGGCCCAGGCCGAGGCCAGGATCCTGATGCTGTCGGCCAACAACATCCTCTCGCCGGCCCACGGCGCCCCGCTGGCCGTCCCGGCGCAGGACATGGTGCTGGGCGCCTACTACCTGACCTACGGGCCCGAGGCCGAGGAGCTCGCAAAGATCGACCCGGCCACCCATCAGCCGCGCCCGCACGTGTTCCGCACCGCCCAGGAGGCGGAGTGGTCCTACGAGCACGGCGTCGTCGCGCTGCACGACCTGGCGGAGTTCCGCCCGCGCGACTCGGACCGCGGGCACGTGCTGACGACGGTCGGGCGGATCATCTACAACGATCGCATCGAGCGCGCGGTCGAGGCCGCGATGGGGGAGGACTTCGACCCGTCCAAGTACGAGTTCGTCAACCGGTCGATGAAGAAGAAGGACACCACGCGCCTGGTTGACGACCTGGTGCAGAACTACGGGGCCGCGTCGATCGGGCAGGTGCTGGACGCCTTCAAGGAGATCGGCTTCCACTACGCCACGCAGGCGGGCGTGACCGTGTCCAAGAACGATGTCCAGACGCCGCCGGACAAGCAGGAGATCCTCTCCCGCTACGACGACCGGCTGGCGGAGATCGACGCGCAGTACTTCAACGGCGAGATGGATCAGGAGGAGCGCCACGAGGCCGTCACGAGCCTCTGGAACGAGGCCACGGACGAGGTCGCCAAGGCCATGGTCGACCACCTCGACGAGCTCAACCCGATCTTCATGATGGCCAACTCGGGTGCGCGTGGCTCCTTCCAGCAGATCCGCCAGCTGGCGGGCATGCGCGGGCTGATGGCCAACCCGAAGGGTGAGATCATCGAGCGTCCGATCAAGTCCAACTTCATGGAGGGGCTGGACGTGCTGGAGTACTTCATCTCCACGCACGGCGCGCGCAAGGGGCTCGCCGACACCGCCCTGCGGACCGCGGACTCTGGCTACCTGACAAGGCGCCTGGTCGACGTCTCCCAGGACGTGATCATCCGCCAGGAGGACTGCGGAACCGGCGAGCACATCACCTCGCCGGTGTTCAAGGCCGACGTCGACCCTGCGACGCGGCGGCTGCGGCCCACGACTGAGCCCAATGACAACCTGATCGGCCGGATCGCCGCACTGGAGATCAGCGGGCCGGGTGGAGCGGTGATCGTCGAGCAGGGCAAGGAGATCGATAGGGCCGACCTGGCGGCGCTGGTGGAGGCCTTCGGCGAGGCTTCGGCCAAGGGTGAGCTCGTCAGCGTGCCGGTGCGCTCCGTGCTGAAGTGCGAGGCTCCGACCGGCGTCTGCCAGGCCTGCTACGGCCGGTCGATGGCGACCGGCAAGCTGGCGCAGATCGGTGACGCCGTCGGGATCATCGCGGCGCAGTCGATCGGCGAGCCGGGCACGCAGCTGACCATGCGCACGTTCCACACCGGTGGCGTGGCGGGCGCCGACATCACTCACGGCCTGCCGCGCGTCGTGGAGCTGTTCGAGGCACGCAAGCCGAAGGGGCTCGCGCGGATGGCGGAGGTGTCAGGCACCGTCTCGCTGGAGGATGCCGACAAGTCGATCACAGTCGTGATCACCGACTCGGCCGGCGAGGAGCACCGCTACACGTTCCCGCGGCGCACGCTCCTGTACGTGCGCGACGGTGAGCATGTTGAGGTCGGCAAGCCGCTGAACGAGGGCTCGCTGTACCCGCACGAGATCCTCGCGCACGGCGGCAGCACGCCTGAGGAGCGCCGCACCGAGACCGAGCTCTACCTGGTCCGCGAGGTCCAGGAGGTCTACAAGTCTCAGGGTGTGGACATCAACGACAAGCACATCGAGCTGATCGTGCGGCAGATGATGAAGAAGGTCCGGGTCGACCAGAAGGGCGACACGGAGCTGCTGCCGGGTCAGTACGTGGACCGGCACGAATACGCGCGGATCAACGCCGCGGTCGCCGCGGATGGTGGCGAGACGGCGCAGGCCGAGGAGATCATCCTCGGGATCACCAAGGCGTCGCTGAACACCGACAGCTTCCTCTCGGCGGCGTCCTTCCAGGAGACGACCAAGGTGCTGACCGATGCGGCGCTGGAGGGCAAGGTGGACCGCTTGAACGGCCTGAAGGAGAACGTGATCATCGGCAAGCTGATCCCGGCCGCGACCGGCCTGAAGCGCTACCGCCGGATCGAGATCGAGCCGCTCGAGCCGCTGCCCCGTGGCATGGACGAGATCGGCCTGCTGGACAACGACGACCTGGCGGCGGAGCTCGGCTTGGCCGACGGCGACGATCTGGGTGACTTCGGCGGGCTGCATGCGGACCTGTCTGACCTGGAGGCGCTGGGCAGCGTCGATGCGTCGTTCGGGTTCGCGGACGGGTTCGAGGACCTGGGGCTCCCGGCCGACGACGGCCCGCGCGGCAGCGACGGCGGCTTGGACTGACGGTCCCTTCACACGCGTGGTCTCCGGGCGGCCCACTTGCCGGTTGGGCCGCCCGGCCGGCGCGCCGCCCGGTGTCGTCTCGCGCCGGTGTCGTCTCGCGCCGGTGGCGCCTAAACGCCACCGGCGCGTCGGTCCGCTTCGTCGGCTGCCGCGCGCATCCGCACCAGGAGCGTCGCGGCCGGCGCCACCTTGCCAGAGGCGTAGGTGGACAGTCGGCTGCGGGAGGTCCCGATCGCCTGGGCGAAGCCCTGCTGCGATAGTCCGGAGCGCGCCATGAGCTCGCGAACCTCCGCCGCGACCGCCTCGCGCTCGCGTGCCTGCGCGTCCGCCCGCGCCTGCTTGACGGTGCGCCGCAGCAGCGGCCCGACACCGTAGGGCGTCGCGTAGCCGAGGTAGGACTCGACGCGGCGTGCGACGGACCCCCAGGGGCTGTCTCTGATCGCACGGATGATCGGCAGCCAGTCGCCGAGCGTGCCCCGCTCGATCGTCGCCACCAGCCCTTCATACGGCCACTCCTCGACGGGCGCCTGCGGCGAGCCCTCGACGTTGCGAAAGGCGCCGCTCACGCAAGTTCCTCGACGATCGCGTCCGCGAGGCGTTCGCACGCCGCGCGCACCACGGACCAGCTGTGCCAGCGCGGGTCAAGGCCCTTATAGGATGCCAGCTGGCCGGTGACCTCATGGTCGCGGGGGTTGGGCTCTGAGAGCCGCTGGACCAGCGCGGTCAGGACAGAATCGTCGCCGGCGGAGCAATCCTGGTAATAGGAGTCGATCGCGCCCAGCACGCCCGCCGCGCCCGCGCCGGGCAGGTCCGCCAGCGCGACCACGTCGAGGTAGTCGCGCACCTGGTTGCGCTGGATGATGAGGTAAGCCTTGATGCGCAGCATCTCGGCGTCGGTTGGGATGCGTAGCCGACCGGCGCCGGGCACATCCAGCTCGGTCAGCTCGAGTGGTCGCGTGCGGCGCAGCTGGCGCAGGCCAGCTTCGATTCCCCCCAGGGACCCCATCAGGCTGCGGTCATCACTCGCGCCAGAGCCGGCGAGAGATGGCGAAAGTCGCGACGGCCGGGCGTCTCTGACGCGTATCAGATCTGATACCAGTCCTGCTGGCGAACGCGGGCCGGCTTCAGTCGCTGGGGAGCGGGAGGAAAGCGGCGACAGTCGGCTCGGCCTCGCTTCGGGCGCTGCCTCGACCGTTCGTCCAGCGTGGGCTTGGGCTAAGCGTCCAGAGGCCTGGCCGTGTCCGGATCGACCGGCGCGCGCTGCCCGATCTGGGGCTTATGAGTCGGGCATGGACGCTCTCGCGGGTACTCGGGGTGTGGCTGGTCTCGCTGGGCGTGTCGCTCACCGTTGGGGTATCGGTTGCGGGCGCGGCGCAGGGCACGGTCGCTCAGAGCACCTGCCCGGCGCCCCGGGTCGGGCAGTTCTCGTGCAGCGTGCAGATTCTCGTCTCGCGCCGGACTCACGAGCCGATCCGGCCGCGTGTGCGGCGCCTGCCGCGCAATCGCCGTCCGCATGCGCTCGGCGCCACGGGGCAGCCCGCTCCCGCGCCGATGACGCCCGCCTACCTCCAGCAGGCATACGATCTCAGCTACCTGTCGGCGACGCGCGGTGGCGGTGACACCGTGGCGATCGTGGGGGCCTACGGCGATCCGACCGCCGCCGGCGACCTGGCGAAGTTCCGGGCGACCTACGGGCTGCCGGCCTGCACCGTCGCGAGTGGCTGCTTCACGCAGCTCAACGAACAGGGGCAGGCCTCACCGCTGCCCGCCACGCAAAGTGACTGGGCGCAGGAGCAGTCGATGGATATCGAGGCGGTCTCGTCCCTGTGCCCGAACTGCAAGATCGACCTGGTCGAGGCCAGCACCGCCGAGCCGCAGGACCTGCAGGCGGCGATCACCACCGCGATCAGCGCCGGCGCCAACCAGGTCTCGATCAGCGGAGCCGGGCTCTACTCGCAGGATCCGTTCACGAACTTCAGCGCCCCGGGCGTCTCGATCCTGGCCGCGACCGGCGACGCCGGACCGGTGGCGCCGGGGCTGGCTGCCTACCCGGCGGCGCTGCCCTACGTGACCGCGGTGGGCGGGACGCGGCTCTCACCCGACAGCGCCGCGGCCCCGACAGCGCGCGGCGTGACCGAGACGGCCTGGAGCAGCTCCGCCTCCGGATGCGATCTGCAGGAGCAGCCGCTGCCCTACCAGCCGGCGGACGGCTGTGCGGGACGCATGTACGCGGACGTGTCTGCGGATGCCGACCCGGCAACCGGTCTGACGCTCTATGACTCGGCAGCCGGAGGCTGGTTCGATGGTGGCGGGACGAGCCTGGCGACGCCGCTGGTGGCCGCGTTTGAGGCCGTGACCGGAGTTGACGGCAACACGCCGCAGTGGGCCTACAGCGACGCTGTCAACCTCAACGCTCCGATCCCCGCCGCGAGCGCCGGATCGGCCTACGCGGGACCCACCGGCGCCGGGTCGATCTCCGGCCAGATCGTGCCCGGGGCGCCGGGCATCGGCCTGCCGCCGCTGGGTCCTGCATCGAACAAGACCTACACGGCGCGCGTGACCGACACCGGCGCCCACCTGCAGGGCGGCGTCTACCCGAACGGCCAGGCGACGAGCTATTACTGGCAGTACGGCACGAGCGCCGCCTACGGGCAGCGGACCGCGCCTGTCAGCGCGGGCTCCGGCACCGACCCCGTCACCGCGCTCGGCCACATCTTCGGTCTCACGCCCGGCACGCGCTACCACTACCGGCTCATTGCCACGAACGCCTCCGGCACCGAGTACGGGTACGACTTCAGCTTCCGCACGAGCGGTCACCACGCGACGCTGGCCACGCTCGCGCGCAAGCGGCGTGAGCGGGCCGGGCGCCGCCACCGCCGCCGCCACCGGCGCCCGCTCAGCGGCCGGCAACGGCGGGCAGCGAGGGAGCGCCGGCATCGCGCAGCGCGCGGCGCTCGCGCGTAGGTCGCAGCACGGAAGCGGCCTCCTTCCGTGCCCGCTTGTCGGCGTAGAGCTCGCGGTCGGCCTGCGTGATGGCCTGCTCGAGCGAGACCTCGTCGCCGAACAGGGCGAGGCCGAGCGAACATTTGACGCGCACGCTGTGGCCGTCGGCGATGACCGCCGCACGCGTGAGGCTCTGCCGCAGCGTTCCTGCCAGGCGCTCCGCCACCCTGGCGTCGACCGGCTCGGCGATGATCACCGCGAACTCGTCGCCGCCGAGGCGGGCCGCCACGTCCACCTCGCGCGTCGACTCCCGCAGACGGGTGGCGAACTCACGCAGGACGTCGTCCCCCGCGTGGTGACCCCAGGTGTCGTTGATCAGCTTGAAGTCGTCGAGGTCGATCATCACCAGGGCGCCGCTCTGGCTGTTGCGGCGGCACCGTGCGCTGCAGGCGGCGCCCGCCTCGTGAAAGAGCGCACGGTTGGCCAGCCCCGTAAGCGGGTCGCGCAGAGCACGATCGGCCTCCGTGCGCATGTGGTGGTGCTCGCGCCCGGCGATCGCCACCAGGGCTGTGGTGCCGACCATCAGCGCCAGCGTGCCCGCGACCGAGGAGCGCATCTGCACCGCTGCCGCCAGCCCGATCGGCGTGAGTGCCAGATCGACGGCGACTGAGGTCAGGCGGTCGGTCGGAATCAGTGGGCGGCGGCGGATCAGGCAGCGCAGCGAGAACAGCAGGTCATCGGCCAGGCGCTGTGCGCAGAAGGTCGCAAGGTATGCGGGCCAGTGGTTCCAGCCCGCGGGTCCGGGTGCCAGCAGCGCCAGCGCGACCACGGCCGCCAGGCTCGGCCAGCAGTTGCCGGCGGCGGCGAGCAGTCCCGCGGGGCTCGCCTCGACCCGCATGGTCACGGCGGTCAGGGCAAGCGCGGCAAGCGGCACGAGCGGCAGCGGCAGCGTGAAGACCAGCAGCACGAAGGCCGCCTGCTGAAAGCCAACCCATGCGTCGGAGAGCCACAGCCGGTGCGAGGAAGCCGCGACGAACAGCACCGCTGCGACCAGCGCCATGGCTGAGAGCCTGTGGCCCGCTGGAAGCAGGACCAGGCATGCGAACGACGCGAGCAGATAGCTCGCGCCAAACAGCAGGCGCTCGGTTCCGCGGCGGCGCAGCTCGCGCGCGCCGGGCAGCGGCCCGTACGGCTCTGCCACCGGCCTGCCCAACTGCACAAGGTCGATCACGCGAGGTGAATCGGTTCGTGGCATCTGAAACTTTACAAGCGGCGTTGCCGGCGGCCTGGCTGACGCCTGCTCCGTTCTGTACAAGCGCCGCCACGTGAGCTTTGCCACATGACCGTTCACGGCGGCGTCTCGGGCGGCTACCGTTGTACGCAGCGGCACGCGACGTGCCGCGTCAAACGATTCTCGGAGAGGTCCGATGTCAACCACAACCAGCGAACCTGGTAGCAAAGCCACCGCCGACGCCACGCTTCAAGAGCAGGCGCGTCGGCATCTGTGGATGCACTTCACCCGCATGGGTGAATACGGCGATGAGCACGAGATCCCGATCATCGTGCGCGGCGAGGGCTGCTACGTCTACGACGAACACGGCAAGCGCTACCTGGACGGGCTCGCGTCGCTGTTCTGCACGCAGCTCGGGCACGGTCGCGCCGACCTGGTGCAGGCCGGTGCCGAGCAGGCCAAGGAGCTCGGCTACTTCTCGAGCTGGTCCTACACGCACCCGCGCGCGATCGAGCTCGCGACGCGCGTAGCGGAGCTCGCGCCCGGGGACCTGAATCGCGTGTTCTTCACCAACAGCGGCTCGGAAGCGGTCGAGGCCGCGCTCAAGCTGGCCCGTCAGTACCACCGCGTGATGGGCCACCCGCACAAGCACAAGATCATCGCGCGCCAGATCGCCTACCACGGCACCACCTTCGGCGCGCTGACGGCCACCGGCGTGACTGACTACCGCGCGCCGTTCGAGCCGCTGCTCTCCGGCGTGAGCCACGTGCCGAACACCAACATGTACCGCTTCCCGGCCGACCATGACCCCCTGGAGCTCGCCGAGGCGGTTGCCGAGCGCATTGAGTTCGAGGGACCAGACACGGTCGCCGCGGTGATCATGGAGCCGGTGCAGAATGCCGGCGGCTGCCTGCTGCCGCCCGAGGGCTACTTTGAGCGGATCCGTGAGATCTGCGACGAGTACGACGTGCTGCTGATCTCAGACGAGGTGATCTGCTCCTGGGGCCGGCTCGGGACCTACTTCGGCTCGCAGGCGATCGGCTACCAGCCCGACATCATCACCACGGCGAAGGGGATCACCAGCGCGTATGCGCCGATGGGGGCGATGATCGCATCCGACCGCGTCGCCGAACCCTTCATGCACGGGAGCAACACGTTCCTGCACGGCTCGACCTGGGGCGGTCACCCGGTGGTCGCGGCGATCGCCCTAGCGAACCTGGATGCGTTCGAGAACGAGCACGTGCTGGACCACGTGGCCGCCAACGCGGCCGCCTTCCGGGGCATGCTCGACTCTCTGCGCGACCTGCCGATCGTCGGAGACGTGCGCGGCATGGGCTACTTCTACGCGATCGAGCTGGTCAGGGACAAGGAGACCAAGGAGACGTTCAGCCACGAGGAGGCGGAGACGCTTCTGCGCGGCTACCTCTCCGGCGAGATGTTCAGTCGCGGCCTGATCTGCCGCTCTGACGACCGCGGCGACCCGGTTGTGCAGCTCTCGCCGCCGCTGATCGCGGGGCCCGAGCAGTTCGCCGAGATCGAGGCGGTGCTGCGGCCGGTGCTCGAGGAGGCCGGCAGGCGCATGCGCCTCGCCTGAGCGCCCGGGCGCTCCACGCCCATGAGAGACCGGATTGCTGACCGTCCGTGAGCTGACCGCCGAGCTCGATCTGCGGCTGCTCGCCGGCGAAGCCAACGCCGAGCTGCCGATCCGCTGGGTCCACATGACCGAGCTGGCCGATCCGACTCCCTGGCTGTCCGGTGGTGAGGTGGTGCTCACCACCGGACTGCAGCTCGACACCCCCGCGCGTCAGCGCGCCTTCACCGAGCTGCTGGCCGACCACCAGCTGGCCGGGCTCGGGTTCGGGATCGGCTTCGGCCACGAGCAGGTGCCGCCGGCGCTGGTGAAGGCGGCGCAGGCGCGTGAGTTCCCCGTCTTCGAAGTTCCGTACGAGACGCCGTTCATCGCCGTCACCGAGGCCGCCTTCTCAAAGCTCGTAAACGAGCAGTATGCGCTGCTGCGCCGTGCCCTTGCAGCCCAGGAGCGGCTCGAGCGCGTGGTGCTCGCGCAGCGTGGCCTCGAGACCCTGGCGGGGACGCTGGCGACGCTGATCGGCGCGACCGTGATCGTCTTCGACGCGCGCGGCGAGCCGCTCGCGCAGCACGCGTTCCGCCGTCAGCTGGAGGACGAGGAGCTGGGTGCGCTGCGCAGCGGTGTGCGCGAGCGCGTCGGGCGCCGGGAGCATGTCCCGTTCATGCCGGCGCTGCCGGACCCGAGCCGTGGCCTGGCGATCCCGGTCGCGTCCGAGGGCGGCTCCGGTAGCGGTGTGCCGGCTCCCGAGGCGTGGCTTGTGGCGGTCAAGGACGACGCGCCGCTCTCTGACTTCGACCGGCTGGTGCTGCGCCAGGCTGTCACGATCGTCGCGCTCGAGCTGCTGAGGGAGCGGGTGGCGGGCGACACCGAACGGCGGCTTGCCGGAGATCTGCTCGCCGGCCTGCTGGCCGGCGAGCTTGCGGGCTCGGACCTGCAGCGTCGCCTGGAGCCGTTCGGTCTGGGCGGGGCGGTGAGCGTGCTGGCGCTGCCCAAGCCCGGCGTGGTGGCCGGCCCGGGCGTCCGCGGGCCGGGTTTGGCCGTCGCTGAGGCCGCGCTCTCCGCGGCGCTGCGGGCGGAGGCTGTGCCGGCGCTGGTCGCCCACCGCGACCAGGTGGTTGCGCTGATCCCCGGTATGGAGGACGAGTCGTTGTTCGCGCTCGCCGAGCGGGTCGCCGAGCGGCTCGCCACCGAGCTGCCGGGCCAGTCGCTGACCGTCGGGGTCGGCCGCGCCGTCTCAGGCGCTGAGGCGCGGCGCGGCTTTCACGAGGCGCGCTGCACGCTCGAGGCGTCCGCGATGGGCATTGCCGGCAAGCAGGCGCGGGTCGCGACCTACCGTGACCTGGGCTCCTTTCAGCTGCTGCTCTCGTTGCAGGACGATGAGGCGCTGAAGCTCTTCTGTGACTCGATCCTCGGCCCGATCGAGCGCAGCGAGGGGTACTACGGAGGCGAGTTGATGCGCTCGCTGGAGGCGTTCATCGAGGAGAACGGCCAGTGGGAGCGGGCCGCCAAACGCCTCTATTGCCACCGCCACACGCTGCGCTACCGGATCCGGCGGGTGGAGGAGCTGACCGGCCGCGACCTCGGCTCAGCGCGCGACCGGATCGAGTTCTGGCTGGCGTTGCGGGGGCGCGAGCTGGTCGGCTGAGGGCGGTTGATGGGAGCATGCCGCGAGCGCGGCGTGTGTGCTCGTGCGAGGCAGCCGGCTCACTCGCGCTTTGCGTGTGGCGTGTCGGCGGGTGTTAGCATCGGCCCGTGGTGGCGCGCGGCGAGGTTCGCTGTTCCGGGCTGCTCGATGTCGGTGGCGGCCACGCGGTCTACTGGGAGGAGTCGGGGCGGGCTGACGGTATTCCGGCTGTATATCTGCATGGCGGTCCGGGCGCCGCGCTGGGTCCGGGTGGCTACCGGGATAAGTTCGATCCTGGGCGGTTTCGGCTGATCGGCTTTGACCAGCGTGGCTGCGGCCGCTCGCTGCCGCATGTGACCGCGCCTGGGTATGAGCTTGCCGGCAACACGACCGCGGCGTTGATCGGCGACATCGAGCTGCTGCGTGAGCATCTGGGTGTGGATCGCTGGCTGGTGAGCGGCGTCTCCTGGGGCTGCACGCTCGCGCTCGCCTATGCGCAGGCTCATCCTGGGCGGGTGCTTGGCGTGGTGCTGATGGCCGTCACCACCACGGACCGGTTCTATGTGGACTGGATCACCGAGACGGTTGGCGCGATCTTCCCCGAGGCGTGGGACCGGCTGGCAAGCCACGCCGAGCAGGCCGGGGTCGGTTACCGGCGCGGGCAGGGCCGGCTCGTTGAGGCCTACGCGAAGCTGCTCCGTGACCCTGACCCAGCGGTTCGCGACGCCGCTTCGCGGGCGTGGGTGCAGTGGGAGGAGCAGCACATCTCGATCGCCGCCGGCGGTGGGGCCGGCGGCGGGCGCTTCCAGGATGACGAGCGGCGGCTGGTGTTCGCGACGCTCGTCACGCACTACTGGGCCGCTGACGGCTTCCTGTCACCCCCGCTCGTCGAGCGCATGGAGCGCCTGGCTGGGATCCCGGGCACCCTGATCCACGGCCGCCGCGACGTGAGCGGC
>DAIDME010000038.1 GCA_027449125.1 Solirubrobacterales bacterium
GTCACGATGCTTGGCGGTCTGTGACCGGGCGAGCTTGCCGAGCACTTCTCGCTGGCCCTCGGCCAGCGGCATAGCAGCAGTAGGAGAGCGCATACACCATCCTACCATAAACCCCACCTATTTGCGAGACACTACACTAGCTGAGCAGGCGTTATGGTGCTTTGGATGACTGCTGACCGGTTCAGCTCGAGCAGTGGCTTTGACGCCTTCTACGGGCTTGAGCTGCTCGAGCTGGGGGCACAGCGAGCGCGTGGCAGGCTGCGCGTGCGGCCCGAGCATCTGCAGCCGTTCGGGCTCCTGCACGGGGGCCTGTACGCCTCCATCGCCGAGGGGCTCGCATCGTTCTCCACCGCGTCAGTGGTGCTTGATCGCGGCTTCGGCGCAAGTGGCCTCTCAAACCACACGAGCTTCCTGCGGCCGGTGACCGCCGGCACGGTTCACGCGCTCGCGAGCTGCAAGCACGCCGGCAGGACAACGTGGGTTTGGGAGATCGAGATGACAGACGACGCCGGCAGGCTCTGCGCGATTTCGCGCGTCACCATCGCGATCCGCCCGCTCGGACCGGGTGACGCTCGGGCGCTCGCCGATGCGGCTGTGTGACCAGAGTCACACACGGAACGGCTCGCTTATGCAAACCTGCCGGTCGTCATAGATCGACCTGCCGAATCGTCCCCGCTCGGTGCGAGGACGAGCGGGGGAACCAGTGTCCGCCAGCCTGCCTGGGCTGGTCGGACGGGGGCGAATCGGATGCAGGCACTCGGCCCACAGCATCCGTAGCGCAGAGCAGGCACGTGTGCGCACGTGCGGCTCACCGCGAGCCCGTCAGCTAACCCCGTAGGCGCCTGTCGATAACGCAGAAGGGGGGCCCTCAGCATGAGAGCCGAAGCTGACAGGAGCACGCCTCGCGTGCTGATATACGTAGTGGTGGCGCTGATCGCGACGAGCATCGCCGGCGGCCTCGCCATCACCTCGGCGGTGGCGCGCGCGGCTGCCACACACGCGGGCGCGCGCTTCGCCGACAGAGGGCACCGGCCGCACGCGCGCCGAGGTGAGCGCTCACGCCGGTCGGCGCTGCGCGTCGCGCGGCGAGACTTGGCGGCCCCTTCCGGAACGGTGCTCGTGGTGCGCGGCGTGCTGGAGCCCGCGCATCCGGGCGCAAGAGTTCGCCTGATCGCGCGCGCCGGCCACGCATGGCGGACGCTGGGTTACGCGCGCACACTGCGCAGTGGCCGCTTTGGCATCCGCTACGAGCTGCGCGGCGCCGGTGAGAGCGCGCTCAGGGTCGCGTTTGCGGGCAGCCGCTTCGCACGTCCCGCCTCGGCGATCGCGGGCAGGGTCATCGTGCTCACCCCGGCCGTAGCCTCCTGGTACGACGACGCCGGCAACACCGCTTGCGGCTTCCACGCGCGCTACGGCATCGCCAGCCGCACGCTTCCGTGCGGGACACACGTCACGCTCTCCTATGGTGGACGGACCGTCGTCGCGACCGTGGATGACCGCGGCCCGTACATCTACGGACGCACGTTCGATCTGAACCAGAACACAGCCGGATATCTCGGGATGTGGGGGGTGGCACGCGTGTACGCCTGTGCCGGAGCTTGACGCGGCGCCAGACGCGTCCAAACGAGCGTCGAGCCTGGCCGCTGTGGCTCATGGCCGCGCGCTGCCGGCCGATACCCCTCGTGATGCGTAGCAGAATCCTGACCCTCGTCACACTCGCGCTCATCAGCCTTGCGGTCACGCCGGCCGCGGCAGCGGCAGGCCAGGGTGTGGCAGCCAAGCGCACCGCCCGGGCGCTCACCGGCTCCGGCAGCGTCCATTTCTCCACGGCCGTCTACCAAGCCAACGAGAACGCCGGACAGTTCGCCGTGACCGTGGACCGCAGCGGCGACCTCAGCGCCCCCGAGACGTTCTATTACGGCGTGACCAACATGAGCTCGGAGGCCGGCAACAACTTCGGCAAGGTGCCCAACACCAGAGCCCAATTCAAACCCGGCCAGAGCAGCTTCACGTTCTACGTCACGATCAACGACCAGGGGATCAACGGGCCGATGAGGACCGCCCGCGCCTATCTGTTCGGAGCGAGCCCGCAACCGCTCGGCTCACCCAGCCAGGCGACCATCGACCTGCTCCAAAATGATCCGCTCGCCACCCGCAACCCCGCTAATCCGCTCGGCTATCCGCAGGCTCCGACCAACGGCGATCCGCTGCAGTACGTGCAGTGGTACGTCTTCGGCCAGCAGTCGCCCGCCGGCATCGCGATCAGCAAGCTCGGCGCGAGTGATGCCGCCTGGAGCAGCGCCCTGCACAAGATCGCCTACACCCCGGGCTCAGGGACATACCGCTTCTGGATGTGGAATCAGCCGGCGTCGACGCTTGCCGCCACCGTCGAGAAGTACCTGGCTGACGCGGAGCAGGCGCAGCCCAACACGACCGTGCCACTCAGCACCTACTCGCTCGTCCATGGCGCCTGCGAGAACCCCAAGGCGATCAAGCGGCGGTTCGAGAACTGGGTAACGCAGCTCGCCGCCGGGATCGGCAACTTCCGGGTCGTCCTATACCTTGAAGAGGACTCGCTGATGGAGACCCACTGCCTGACCCATGGTCAGATCGAGACGCGCCTGCAGGAGTTGGCGTTCGCGGTCAGGGCACTCTCTCGTGACCCGCACGCGCTGGTCTACATGGACGCGGGCGCACCCGACGGCTGGAGCTCCCCGCGCCGTATGGCCTCCTACCTCAGGCAGGCCGACATCGCCCAGGCACAGGGGTTCTTCGTAAACGCCACACACTATGACTGGACCACGAGCGACATCCGCTACGGACAGCAGATCGCCCGTCTGACCGGCGGCAAGCACTTCATCGTGCAGACCGACGACAACGGCCGCGGACCGCTGGTCCCCAAGGATCGCGCCCTGAACGGCAACGAGGACCTCTGCAACCCGCCGGGCCGCGGGATGGGGCCCCTGAGCTGGAATACGGGCTATGAGTACGTCGACGGGCTCCTCTGGTTCAACAACCCAGGCAACTCCGACGGCCCGTGCGGCGCCGGCGATCCGGCGGTGGCCCAATTCTGGCCGGCATACGCGGTCGGGCTCGTGCAGCGCGCCACCACCCAGGTCACGGGGCCACACTTCGACCTGCTCAAGTCCGCGACCAACCAGTAGGCCGACCGCGAACCGATAGGTGGCGCAGCCGAACAGGTGTTCTGTCCGGCCCCTGCGCTTGCATGTGCTCATGAGCGCACGCTGCGTGGCCCACATCGACATGGACGCCTTCTACGTCTCGGTCGAGCTGCTGCGCCATCCAGAGCTGCGCGGCAGGCCCGTGATCGTCGCTGGCCGCGGCGCGCGCGCGGTGGTGACCACGGCCTCCTACGAGGCCCGCCGTCACGGTGTGGGCTCGGCGATGCCCGTGGCGAGAGCAAAGCGACTCTGCCCGCAGGTGGTCATCCTCGCACCCGACTTCGTCCACTACCGTGCCGTCTCGGCGAAGGTCATGGGCATCATCCGCGGACACGTCGAGATGGTCGAGGTGGTGGGACTCGATGAGGCCTACCTCGAGCTGACGGAGCTCCCTGCCCCCAGGGCTTGTATGCGCCTCGTGGTGGCTCAGATCGCCGAGCGGACCGGCCTCACAGCATCGGTGGGCATAGGCCCCAACAAGCTGGTCGCAAAGGTCGCATCGGACGCTGAGAAGCCGCGTGGCTTCGTGGTCCTGACCCGCGAGCAGGCGGCCGCGCGGTTTGCGCCGGCGCCCTGCCAGCTGATTCCCGGGATCGGTGAGCGGACCGCGCAACGACTCGCCGAGCTGGGCGTACGGACCGTCGGTGAGCTCGCGGTCGCCGATCCCGCGAGGCTGCGGCACGCCTTCAGCGCCAGCACGGCGGCACACCTGAGGTCCCTGGCGAACTTCGAGCACGGCGGGCCTGTCAACCAGAAGCGCAAGGTCATCTCGGAGTCGCGTGAGTGCACGTTCGAAACTGACGTCACGAGCAGGGCCGAGTTGGAGGCGTCACTGGCGAAGCTGGTGGAGGATCTATGTCTGGCTCTGTCTCGCCAGCGGCGCAGCGGCCGCACGATCGGCATCAAGATCCGGCTCGCGGATTTCACGACTCACACCCGGGCGCAGACCCTGGCCGTGCCGGTCAATGCCCGCGACGACGTGGGCCGCGTGGCGCTCGAGTTGCTGCGTGCGTTCGCGCCGACGCGACCAGTCAGGCTCCTGGGAGTCAGGGTCGCCGGCCTCAACACAGAGCAGGCTTCCTCCGAGCAGCTGGCGCTCGCGCTCTGAGCGCCAGCTGCGGGTGGGGGAGCTTCAGTACAGCGCCGAGGCTAGCCGCCGGCGTGCTGCACGGGCCAGGTCGCTATCGGCTCCCAACTCGTCGAGTACCCCGACAACGACCTTACGGATCTCGTCGCGGCTGCCGTTGGCCCGTGGGAGCGCCTCGATCAGCAGATTGATGCCGCGCTCCGTCTCGCCCTGGTCAAGCGCCTCGAAGGCATCCTGCAAGGCGGCGTCGGCGTCCCGTTCGAGCGCGATCCGCGCGCTCAGTCCATCCGCCGCGAAGCTTCCCGTCACGTTGGCCAGCAGCTTCGCTGCTTCGTCATGCTGCCCGCGAGCGAGCAGCAGGCGAGCGAGCGGCAGCGCCGCGTCGGCGCGTCCGGGCTCAAGCTCCAGCGCCCGGCGCAGTGCCTGCTCGTCACCCTGGGCCACGAGCCCGTCGGCCTCAGAGGGGACCAGCTCATCGAGAAAGCGCTCCACGGCGGGCGCCGGGAGGGCACCGGTGAACTCCGAGACGACCGCCCCGTCTCGAAAGGCCTTGACCGCGGGGATTCCCTGAATCCGGTACTGGGCAGCCAGGCGCTGGTTGGCGTCGGTGTCAACCTTCACGAGCTCAACCTTGCCGGCCCGCTGGGCCACGGCCCGCTCGAGCACCGGCCCCAGCTGCCGGCAGGGCCCACACCAAGCCGCCCAGAAGTCGACGACCACCGGCATCTCCTTGGAGCGCTCGATAACCGCGCTCGCGAATGTCTGCTCTGTCACGTCCATCGGGTGTTGTTCCTAGAGTCTCGGTTTGTGGCTTCCGAATTCAGCGTAGAACACGACGGCGTTACGCTTCGCGGCGAGCAGTCCGGCGCGGGGATCCCGGTGCTGCTGCTACACGGCCTGACGGCGACGCGCCGCTACGTGGTCATGGGCTCGCGGCTGCTCGAGCGCAGCGGACACCGGGTCATCAGCTACGACGCGCGCGCCCACGGGCGCTCTTCGCCGGCGCCCACACCGGACGCCTACGGCTACGAGCAGCTGGCCGAGGACGCGCTGGCGGTGATGGACGCACTCGGCATCCGCCGGGCGGTTCTCGCGGGAGCGTCGATGGGCGCCCACACCCTCTTGAACCTCGCGCTCGCGAGTCCAGGGCGAGTAGCGGGAATCGTAGTCGTGACGCCCGCCTACAGCGGCGACGCAGCCTTGGAAGAGACACGCCTGGAGCGCTGGGACAGACTCGCCGAAGGCTTACGCAACGGCGGCGTAGAGGGCTTCCTGGACGCGCTTGGAACACCGCACGGGAGCCCTGAGTTCGCGCGCACGGTGCTCACCGTGGCCCGCCAGCGGCTCAGCCAGCACGACCACCCGGAAGCCCTGGCTGATGCCCTGTCGGCCGTGCCTCGATCGCGCCCCTTCGGAGCACTCTCAGATCTGGGGCGCCTGCGTCTGCCGGCCGCGGTGGTCGTCTCGAGTGACGACGCCGACCCGGAGCACCCGGAGGCGCTGGGGCGCGCCTACGCGGCCGCGATTCCCGGTGCGCGCCTGATCACCGACCGGCGCGGCAGCTCGCCGGTCGCCTGGCAGGGCAGCCAGCTCTCCCGGATCATCGCCGAGCTCGCAGCCGAACCCGGTCTCGACCGGCGCGACTGAACGCGCCCGGAGACCCGGCGGACGGGCGGACGGGCGGCGCCAGAGCCAAAGCAGTGCTGCGCTTCGCGGCTGTCGACGGCTTGCGCCAGCGAGCGCCGCGCCGACCCGGGCATATGGGCTATAACCGTCAGCTATAGGCCGGTCATACGCGACAGAACACCGAGGCGCGGGCCGCTATACCGCCAGCGCAGCGTTGCTATAGCGCGTCAGACATACCTATACGGATGCGAATGACTGCTGTAAAGAGGTGCAAACGACTGTAAACTGCCGTAAAGCCCTTCTTCGGCACCGCGAGCTTGTCATAAGCCCGCCCACGATCATGGCCCAACAACTGCTCTCCGCTCAGCAAGCTGCCGAGATACTCGGCTTGCAGGTGCGCACGGTGCGCCAGTACGTGCGGGAGGGGCGTCTGCCCGGCGTGCGCATCGGCAAGCAGTACCGGATTGCGCGTGCAGACCTCGACGCGTTTGGCACAGTCACGTCTGAGCCGCCCACGCCGGCGCGGGCTGAGCCAGCGCGCCCTGTCACACAGTCGCCAGTCAGCGCGGTTGAGGTCTCCGCGGTGGTTCAGGTGATGAATCTGGCGCCCGAAACGAGTGCGCGCTTGGAGCGCACGCTCGCTGCCGTGGCCGCCGCGGCGGATCGGAGTAAGCAGGACGACGGCGCGTCATTGCGGGTCGAGCCGCTCTACGACGCGAGGCGGGGGCAGATGACGGTGGTCGTGCTCGGCACAGCTGCGCAGACCGCTCAGCTGCTGCAGATCATCGACGCGGTCGCTCGTGACTGACGGACTGCTGGACACGGACCGGCCGCGCAACCGCTCGTTATGACCGTCAGGCAGGGTTTCCCCGCAGGCGTGGCGACGTGTCGGGCGCCACGCCTGCGGGCGGCGATCAGTCCCCTTCCGGCCAGAAGCCCTCGTGAACCATCTCGCCGTCGTTCTCGTGGTGAGGGCCGAACACAAGCAGTTCCATTCCTTCCGGGCCAGCCTCGAAGGCCCTTAGAACGAGCGGTGCAACGCGCAGGGCGTCCAGGCGCGCCAACGGCCTGATCTCGCCGTCGAGCACCACCGAGCCTGAGCCGCCTACGACGACATAGACCTCCTCAGCCTGCTTGTGCCTGTGCGCGAAGCCCTGCCGGCGACCCGGATGGATGCGGTGGTAGGCGAGGCCGGTGTCCTGCGCCTCCAACTCCTTGCGGGGAAAGCGCGCCTCTTGGATCTCGCTCATGCCGAAGCCGGCGGCGGCATCGGGAACTTCCTGAAGGTTGATGATCGCATAGCTCATGATGGGCGAAAGTCTACGTGGGAGCCGCGACCGACGACCGCCGGGTCCCGTCTTAGGGTTTGCCCGCACGGGTATCCGCATTGCCGGGCCGCGGCCGTCACACGGTCGTGCGCAGGCAAGATCTACACTGGCGTGCGGCTGGCTCTCCGGGTCGGGTAAGCGTCGGGTCGCGCCTTGCGGCGGCCGAGGCGGGCGCACAGCTCGAAGCCCGTGTCTCGGTCGTGATAGGCCTCAGCCGCGGAGCCCGTGAGAGTTCGAGAGCTCCGCGACAAGGGGGAGATGGAATCGGCAGGTCCGGGCCCAGTGCTCGGGTCGGTGTCATCAGCCGCAAAGTAGCGTCTACTAACCGGCGTTAGAGGTCATGCCGGTGGGGCCCCAAACTAAAGAAACCTGAAGCTGGAACCCGAGGCAGCGTCTCGTCGTTTAAAAGGAGTAGCGCCCCGTCCGGCGCTCGGGTCGATTCTTGTCCCGGTTCGACTATCCGATGGAGGTAGCGGTATGCGCAGGCAAATGCAGCTGTTCAAGCAGGCCGTCCGCCTGGCCGGCTCGGTACTTGCATGCAGTCTGGCGTTAGTGGGAACCGCCGTGGCAGCGAGCACCACGACTTCGAAGTCCGGGGCTCAAGCCGCCAGAGCCTCCTCTGTAACAGAGACGTTCCTGTCGGGCAGCACCACGGCCTCGCCCGCCACGACCACGATTTCTCCGGATGACAATGTAGTAGAGAACTGCGACACGCTCCCTGGAGAAACCTGCCATGTCGTCTGGACAGTCGGCGTAGGCGAGACGCAGATCAGCTTTCTTTTCTCAGACGGCGAGGATATAACGGGAGAGAAAGAGAACTGCGTCGCTCCCTACAAGTCCTGCACGTACAACGCATATGGTGTTCCCAGCTCCTACGACGTTGCGGCGGTCTTGTTTCATGTCAGCGGAACTAACGTGCATATTAACTCAATAACAGGTCAACTCTGAATCTCGGAGGGATTGCATGGGTGGAGCAAAGCGCCACCCATGCAACACGGGCGGTGAGACGCCATGCACGGTCAACAAGCTCTCCGCAGGGACGCCGGATCCACTAGCTTCTCGTAACAGCGGTGTCATCTCGCGGCGTGCAGGCCTCCCCTCGCGGACGGCACGCCGCCAGGATTCAAGGGCTCACTGGACTTAGGCTGAGCGCGGCACAAACGACGTCTGCTTCGGTCAAATAGCCGATCAGCTGGACGGTTTGGTGTCTCTGGTGGATCACTGCCTGGTAGCCGCTGTGAGTCTCGGCCACCATGCCACCAATCGGCTTCAGGTCGGGCGGCGCATACCAATTTACCTTCGGCAGACGTCGCTCTGGAGCTTCTGTCTGTCCGACGAGCCTGATTGGCCTTCCATCAGTCCTAGCCGACCCGATTTGGTACATCAAGCCCGACTGCAGCTCGTACAGCTCGTAGAGAATGTCGTGACTGTCGTCCGGCCACCACTGAGGTTCAAACACGACTGAACCAAACGCGTTGGCCAACTCGGGCGCAGACGAGCATGGCACCGGAATGATCTGGGAGATCGTCACCCTGTTCCCGCGCTTCTCCGGCCGGTCCACTCACTTGATGATACCTCGGGAATCAACGTATGACGCGTGCTGGCTCCGCGGATCAGCAGATCTGCCCACGACCGTATGCGTTCAGGTGGTCGACTGGTTGAGCGGCCCCGTCCGGGCGTTGGTCAGGGGCCGGCGGCGAGGGGTGATGGTGCGGGCTGGCCTGCTCGGGCAGCGGTCGCGGCGTCGATCAGGTAGTCGAGCACGGGCCGGTCTTGGAGGCGCAGCGTTTCGCGGATCGAGAGGATCCGCTCGACCCACCGGTTGCCCTGCTCAGATTGGGTGCCGCCCTGAATTCGACGCAGCAGCACGGCGTGTCTGAGCGCCCGCTCCGCCGCATTATTGGTGACGGGTATGTCGATGTCGGCGACATCGCAGAAGGTCCACAGCGCGTCTGACTCCTGAAGCAGCCCTGAGCAGAAGTTCGCGGTCTTCTGATGCTGGCCGCGGGCGCCCTGCCCCAACAGCTCCCCGATCCGCTCGCGCAGCGGGGCAAGCTGCTCGCGCAGCCAGTCCAGGTCGTGGTCGTCTTGCAGGTAGCGGTGGTGGACCTTGATCACCTCGCGCGCGGCCTTCAGGAGCTTCTTGCCGAGCTTGCCCGGGGCGCCCTCACGCTCGGACACCTCCACCAATTGTCTGATCACATGGCACCAGCAAAGTTGTTGTTGGAGGACGTCGAGCCAGTGATAGCCGACGTAACGGTCAGAGACCACAAACCCGCCGAACTCCTCGCCCAAGAGTTTCCGGGGCCGTGGCCGGCCATGCGGGCGTCGTGAAAATGTTGGATGATTGCCCTACCGGCAGGACGGGGCGGATGTGATCGGCGAGGCGCTTGGCTTGGCGGCCTGTGGCCAGGGGCATCGCCGGATCGCCGCGCGCCTTGACCGTCCGCCCGGCACCGTCCGCGGCTGGCTGCGGGCCGCCAGAACAGGCGCAGAGCGCCTGCGTTGCTGTGCGACCAGGTGGGCGCTTGCGTTGGACTGTGAGCATCGTGCGATCACCCCGGCCGGCAGCGAGCTCGCGGACGCGGTCGAGGCGGTCATGTGCGCGGTCCGTGCGTGGGTGCTGCGCTTCGGGCCCGATCCAGTCCGCGCCTGGGAGCGTGCGAGCTGGCTGACCGGCGGGCTGCTGAGGGCCCGTAGAGCACCACCCTTGAGTTATTGTCAAGTCTTGTGGATGCTTGCTGGATCAAGTGTTAGGCGGCGACCTTCTCGTCCTGCGTGGTTTGGTCGTCTGTGACCTTGATCCCGTCCTTGAACATCACGCCGTCGAGCACGTCAGCGACGAGCTCTCGGGCGTTGATCCGCCGCCAGCGTTGCTGTGCGGCGTCCAAGAGCTTGTAGGCCATCGCGAGCGCGGCGTTCTTTGAGCCTGAGCCTTTGGTGACCTTGGTACGGAGCTTCACGGTCGCGAAGCTTGACTCGATCGGGTTGGTTGTTCGTAGGTGCCGCCAGTGCTCGGCGGGGAAGTCGTAGAACGCGGTCAGCTGCTCCCAGTCTTTGTCGAGTTTTGCGACCGCTTTGGGGTGCTTCGCGTCGAACTCGGAGCGGAACCGCTCGAGCGCCTTGCGCGCGTCCGCCCGTGAGGGCGCCTCGGCCATCTCGTGAAGCAGCGTCTTCGCCCGCGGCTGCAGCCTTTTCGGGAGCGCGTCCAGAACATTGGCTGTCTTGTGAACCCAGCAGCGCTGCACGCGGGTGCCGGGGAACACGGTCCGTAGCGCAGCCCACGCGCCCAAGGCGCCGTCACCGGTCACCAGACACGGCTCGTTGAGGCCGCGGTCACGCAGATCACGCAGCACGGCCGCCCAGGAGTCCTCTGACTCGCGGTAGCCGTCCTCGACCGCCAAGAGCTCCTTGACCCCGTCCTCGCGCACACCGATCACGACCAGCAGACACACCTTCGGGTCCTCACCGAGCCGCACAGCGACGTTGACACCATCAACGAACAGGTACGCGTAGCGGGCAAAACGCAGCTGCCGTTTGCGGAAAGCCTCATGCTCGTCCTGCCAGGACTCCGTCAGACGCTGGATCGAGCTTGAAGACAGCCCTGAGGCGTCCTCGCCGAGCAGATCCCGCAGCGCGGGTCTGAAGTCGCCGGTCGACAGACCGTGCAGATACAGGACCGGCAGCACCTCGCTGACCTTCGGTGAGCGGCGCGCATAGGCCGGCAGGATCCTTGAGCTGAACCGCCTGCGCTTCCCTTCATCATCAACGCGCTTGTCGTTGACCCTGGGCGCCCGGACCGGGACCGTCCCCGAGCCGACCGTCACCTTGCGCTCCCGCGCCCAGCCGTTACGGACCACAAGCCGACGACCATCCCCGTCCAGCTCCTCCTCAAAGCAGGCGACATACTCATCAGCCTCAGCCCTGAGCGCCGCCGCGATCATCCGCCGGGCGCCCTCCCTGGCAAGCTCATCCAACCAGAGCCGGCCCTCGATCTCCTCCCCAACCGGGAGCGTGCGAACATCCACCATGGCGTGCCTTCCTTCCCCGCCCTCAAGGCGGTCGGTCTTTGTCAACCGGGAAGGTACGCCGCCTTCCTGAACACGCGCATCCACAACTTTTGGGTATAGCTCCACCACCCTGAACCCACGACCACTACGCGCGAGTGGGTCGCTATCCGCTCGCCGGCCTACATCCAGCCCGTGTGAGCGCCCCGCGCACCACGACCACCAGCACGGCGAGCGGATCAACAGCGAGAGCCGAAGGCGGTCACAGACGCGCGACACCCAAGCCAACGCCCGTCGCGAACCCCGCCGCCTTCAAAGCCAGCCGTTCCCGACCACCCTTTCAACGTTCCAACGTCAGACAACCCCATCCCGGCGCACAGCAGCACAAGCATCACGAACGAAAGCGGCGCCCAACATCCGGCGAGGTGACCCGGTTCTGCCGCTTCTATGAGCACACCCATGGCGAGCTGCCCAAGCTGCTGGTCTTCGACCAGAAGCTCACCACCCAGCAGCATCTCGCCGAGCTTGATCAGCTGGGCGTCGGCTTCATCACGCT
>DAIDME010000039.1 GCA_027449125.1 Solirubrobacterales bacterium
TTCTCCTCCGGCGAGAGCACCCGACGCTTGCGAGACTTCCCGTTCTCCATCATCACGACCTCCTCGATCGAGGCCCCCAACACTACCCACCGTTAGGTTGAAAAACAGCGCTACCTCTATCACGAAGTGAGACGCAAAACAACGTGACCTCCGCCTTAGCAAGGTGCTCACGCGTGCCCTTCAGGAACGCCTCGCTCATGTCCTGGCTGACCTCCTTGACCTGCTCGGGATCGCCGCCGTGCGTCTCCAAAAAACACGAGAACGCCTGCACCGTCTCGTGATCCTTGCCCTCGACCACGAACACGCCGCGCCGCTGGTCAAGGTCGGCGAACACCGTCACGTACTCGTGCCCGCGCCGGCTCGAGGTCTCATCGATCCCGACCCGCTCAACGCCCTCGAGATCCTGCCCCTCGACCGCCCGATCGACGTAGTGATGCACCACCCGCCAGATCCGCTTGTCCTGCTCGCCGACCAGCCCCGCCAGCGTCTTGACCGGCATCTCGCAGACCATCGCCATCACGAGCGCCTCGAACAGCAGCGTGAACCCAGAGCGCTCCCGCGCCCACGGCACCGCGACCTGCCGCACCTTGTGCTCCGGGCACTCAACCCGCGGCACCCTCGCAGTCACGTGCGCCTGATGCTGGAAGAAGTCCAGGTGCCGCCACATCTTCTCCACGGTGTCGTAGGCCCTCAACCCGGCCCGCTCGCACTCCGGGCAGCAGAACGTCGCGCCCCTCGGAAAGTCGATCCGCAGATCCAGCCGCCCGCTCTCACGGTCGAACTCCACGCTCGTCACCCGCCACGGCTCGCTGAGCCCGAGCGCCGCCTGGAACAGAAGAAGATCTTGCGCATACATCACGGGCTCCCATCATCAAGGATCACAAGCCGCGCAGCGAATCAGACCGCCCGGACGCTACCCACGCAAATTGACGAGGAGCCGGATCGCCGCCAACGCCGCGCAGGCGCTGTGGGGCATCGCTCGCACCGCAGACCTGCGGGAGCCTCCCACGCTGGCGCAGGCGCAACAGTGGCACCGCGATCTCTACGACCAGAGCCCGCGCCCGTTTGGCTACTTCGCGGGCCAAGTCCGGAACTCGGACCCCGATTTCCCCGACCTGATCGGCTACGAGGTACAGGTCGGGGGCACGCCTGGCACGCCATCTGCCCAGGTCCCGCAGGCGCTCCGGCGCTTTGAGCTGGCGGCGCAGGCCGCAGCGAGCCGACTCGACGCCGTCATTGCGGTCGGCGCAGACCCGTCGACGATGGCGCCCGCAGAGCTGCACGTGGTGCTGAGCTACGCCGCCGCGCTTCACGGAACCTGGGTCCGAATCCACCCGTTCGCTAACGGCAACGGCCGAACCGCGCGCCTTTGGGCCAACTGGGCGGCTCTGCGCTACGGGCTGCCACCGTTTGTCACCATCAAGCCGCGCCCAGGACAGCCTTACAGGGCCGCCGCTGCGGCCTCGATGACCGGCAGCGATCAAGTGATGGTCGCCGCCCTGCACCAGATGCTCCGGGACTACCTCAGCGGCCTAGCACCGTATGCCGATGCTGACGAGCCCTCGTTGCCCTCCCGACTATGATCGCTGCGCGCCTTCGGTACCGCACCTCGCATAAACATCGCGGCTCAGCGTGAGTCGGCGTCGGTCGCCGGTAAGCCTCGGCTTCCGACCAGAATGCCATTTCCGTACGCGTAAGGATGGCCGTACTCGATACTCGATGCCGACTCAATCGGAAGGCGCTCCCAGCGTGCCAAGCGTGAGGTCTTGACGAACACCTCGACACGGTCGAAGGGGCCGTCAACGAAGCAGGCCTCAAGGTCCGAGTTGTAGCCCGCCGGAATGGTCACGAACAGCTGATCAGCTAGATCGCCTAGCTTGCTGAGCGCAAGCCGAGCCTTCTCTGGATCCCGGGGATGCTCGTCGAACCCAACGTGCTCCAGCGTGGATATGGAGACCAGGATTCGGTAGCGCCGCCCGGGGTTGAAATCAACGATGTCGACGTTGAGCACGCCCGGAGCGGTCTCGTACTTATCAACCACCGTGTGCCCGGTAAGCCCAGCAGCACGGAGCACGTTCCCTACCTCCAGCAGATCCTCGGCATGGCGGCCTGACAGAACATGTTTCGCCAGCGCGATCTCAAGCGCACGCTCGGTACGCCACCACCAGTTGGCAAATCCATACTCAAGGCCGACGGTTCCCCACGCAGTTTCAGTGCTCCGACGGGGCCCAGCGAATACAAACGGCAGAGCAAGGATGTCAAGGGCGACGTTCTTGAGGCGCCCACGAGGCGCGGCTTTGGCTACAACCGCAGTTCCCGGGACGAGGTTCCGCTGCTTGGTGCTGTATGCCATGATGGCGAAAGCTTACCGGCTGGCGACGCCCGAGAAGCGCCAGCCATGCTTGGCCCCAGTCGCGCGACCACTGCGCCAGGCGCCGCGTAGGTGCGAGATCTGAGTTCCACAAGCCACCGCCATCTCAAGCCGAGTACCCTCCTAGGGGTCACCCATCAGTACTTTCAGACGCCCGCAACAACTGAGCTGCAACGCTGAACTCCGTGACTACAGAGCCACTCACAGATCCCCGGCCGCTAATCGGAGCGCGGATTGCCATAGTCTACGACGGCTTGTTCCCTTGGAGCATTGGTGGTATCGAACGGTGGTATCGCGCGCTAGCCGAAGGTCTCGTTGAGGCGGGCGCAAGCGTCACCTACGTAACACGTCTGCAGTGGGATGAGCCGCCCGACTTAGACGGCATCGACGTGGTTGCGGTGCGTGGACCGCGCGACATATATCACCCGGACGGTCGACGCCGGGCCGACCAGCCGGTCCGTTACGCCGGCGGGGTGCTGACCTGGCTGCTGCGCAACCGCAACTCGTTCGACGCTCTTCAGCTGGCGAACTTTCCATACTTCACGCTCTTGGCGGCACGCGCCGCGCTCGCCGGCACCAAGCGCCCGATGCTCGTCGACTGGTTCGAGGTCTGGCCGCCACCGTACTGGGCGGAGTACGGTGGACCAATCATTGGGCGGTTCGGCTACCTGATCCAAGAGCTATGCATCCGTCTCACACCGCGGGCACTGGTGTTCTGGGACCACACCGCGGATCGCCTCAGAGCTCATGGGCTTCGCACACAACCAATCGTGCTGCCGGGACTGCTCAGAGACGCGCAGGAGCCGATCCGCGCGCACTGGGAGCGCTCTGCGGGACCGCCAACCGTTTTCTTCTCCGGACGCCACATCAGGGACAAGGGCGTAACTCTGCTCCCCGAAGCGTTGCGGATCGCAAGAACGCAGATCCCAGACCTGCGGATGGTAATTGCCGGCGAAGGGGTGCAGACCGCACTCGTGAAATCGATGGTCGCTGCGCTCGAGCTTACCGACTGCGTCGACTTCGTAGGCAAGCTCACCGACGCAGAGCTGTTTCAGCGAATCGCCGACTCCACGTGCGTGGCCGTACCGTCAATCCGCGAGGGGTACGGCCTCGCCGCCGTGGAGGCGAATGCGCACGGGACTCCGGCGATCGTCACCGACGGTCCCGAGAATGCGGCGGTGGGGCACATGGTAGATGGACGCAACGGCTACGTCGTCTCCCCCACATCAGCTGCGGTGGCCGAGGGCATCATCAAGGCCGTGCACGCGGGCAACGAACTGCGGCGGACGACGGTCGCAGAGTACGCACGCATGACTGCCGAGAACGGGATGCGCCATTCGATCCAGCAGGTCGTCACCATATACGCGGAACTGCTCGGCCGTGACACTTCGGGCACTGCCACTCGGCCGCGACGCTCCCCACACGAAGCCGCTCGCGTCGGAGATTGACGTGAGTAGCTACCAGCGTGGTTCCAACGAGATGCAGACGTCCGGCGCGACTCGCGGTGGAGGCGTGACATCAATATATCGTGAGCCGCTATCAATCGCGGTCCTGATTCCCTGCCTGAACGAGGAACACGCCATCGGCAGCGTTGTGAGCGGATTCCTGGCTTCACTACCCACCGCGCAGATCTTTGTCTACGACAATGGCTCGACAGACCGCACTATCGAGGCGGCACAATCTGCAGGAGCGTGCGTGCGCTCCGAGTCACGCCGAGGCAAGGGGAACGTCGTGCGCAGGATGTTCGCCGATATCTATGCAGACATTTATGTGCTCGTCGACGGTGACGGCACATACGATCCCGCCAGCGCTCCTGAAATGGTCAACAAGCTGATATCCGACCACCTCGACATGGTCACCGGGGCGCGCGTTGTCGGTGACAGCGAAACGGGAGCCTACCGGCGCGGGCACGCCGCTGGCAACGTGCTGTTCACGACGGCCGTGCGCACACTGTTCCGCGGCGAGTTCAACGATGTTCTCTCCGGTTACCGAGTGATGTCCCGCCGTTTCGTCAAATCGCTGCCCATGTTCTCCTCCGGCTTCGAGATCGAGACGGAGCTATGCGCACATGCGGACCGCATGCGCGCCGCAACCACTGAAGTCCCTACACCATACAGAGCCCGCCACGAGGATTCAGCGAGCAAGCTTAGAACCGTACGAGACGGCCTGCACATCATGTCGGCGATCCTTCGACTCGTGGAAGAAACGCGACCACTGCAGTTCTTCGCGTTCATCTTTGTCGTGCTGACGATCGTGTCGCTCGTGCTGGGGATCCCGGTTCTCGAGGAGTACGCGCGCACGGACCGCGTCGGTCGCCTTCCCACAGCGGTCTTGGCCGTGTCGGTACAGCTCGTGGCTTTCCTTGCACTACTAGCAGGCGCCGTCCTGCGGAGCGTCGCGAGGACGCGCGACGAAGTGCGGCAAATGATGTACCTCCAGATGGAGCCGACACACTTGCAAGGTAACCCGGAGGCCTGACGCTCTCTATGTCGGAAGCTAGTGACCCAGTCGCGCCCGCTCGGCCGTGATAGCGACCCTACGGACCTCAACCCACCCGACGAGGCGCAGATGCGTGTATTGGTAACTGGCGCTTCAGGCTTTGTGGGGCGCCACCTGATGCAGATCTTGCGAGACAGCGGCCATGACGCAGCTGGCTGGTCGTTAGGGGCAACCGCATCCGATGTACTCGATGTCGACCTCACAAACCCTGCGCAGGTGGGGGCGCACGACCTGACGACAGTCGACGCAGTTATACACCTCGCGGGCCTGTCTCAGGTCTCCAATTCGTTCGACCACCCGGCTGAGTACGTGTGCCGCAATGCCAGCATGGAAATCAACCTGATGGAGGGATTGCTTCGCGCCAGCAGCGCTGCTCGAGTTCTCGTGGTAAGTACCGGCGCCGTGTACGCCGGCGGCCACGGCCTGATCACGGAGGAGTCGCCGATCCGAGCGGCAAACCCCTACGTTGTGAGCAAGCTCGCCCAGGAGCAACTCGCTCACTACTACAGCGAGCGTGGGCTGGACGTGATCATCGCTAGACCGTTTAACCACATTGGACCTGGCCAGCAGCGTGGTTTTTTGGTCTCCGACATAGCTTGCCAAATCGCGTCGCTAGAGCGGAGCGGCGGTGGGACGATCATCGCCGGAGACCTGAGCACGAGGCGCGACTTCACGGATGTCCGAGATGTCGCGTCAGCTTATCTGCAATTGGTTACGAGCGGACGCCGCCGCGAGACGTACAACGTCTGTAGCGGCGTCACGAGAAGCGGCCGTGACATAGTTAACTCCTTGCTGCGACTTACGGACGTTTCTATCGACGTTCGCGAGGACGGGAGCCTGCGCCGCCCCACCGAGACACACGAGACACGAGCAGGCAACCGCAAGATTCGGGCTGATACGCAATGGGCGCCCGCCATCCCACTGTCCGCGACTCTGTCCGACACGCTCAGCTACTGGCGTGATCAGTTCGATCAAGGATCGAACTGATCACGCCAGCGGAAGTCACGTTCCGCCCAGCAGTTTGAGGTCCGCGTCGACCATCATTCGAATCAGTTGCTCGAAGCCAACTGCGGGTGCCCAGCCGAGGCGTTCCCTTGCCTTTGCCGGGTCTCCAATCAGATGTTCCACCTCGGCAGGGCGCCGCAGAGCGGGGTCGAGGCGTACGTGGTCGTCGATCGATAGGCCCGCCTGATCGAACGCAATCTCAAGACATTCGCGCACGGAGTGCGCCTCGCCGGTGGCCACGACGTAGTCCTCAGCGTGATCCTGCTGAAGCATCAACCACATTGCTTTGACGTAATCGCCAGCGAAACCCCAGTCTCGCATGGCATCGAGATTGCCGAGCGATAGCTCGCGTCTTAGATTCAACTTGATCGCAGCTGCGTGCCAGGTGATTTTTCGCGTTACGAATTCGAGTCCGCGGCGGGGGCTCTCATGATTGAAGAGAATCCCGCTCGACGCGTGCAAGCCGTACGACTCGCGGTAGTTAACTGTGATGAAGTGCCCATACACCTTGGCCACACCATAGGGTGAGCGAGGGTAGAATGGCGTACTTTCAACCTGCGGAACCTCAAGCACCTTGCCAAACATCTCGCTTGAGGAAGCCTGATAGAAGCGGGCCTCAGGACACACTTCACGCATCGCCTCAAGAAGGCGCGTGACACCTGTGCCTGTGAACTCGGCGGTTAGTGTCGGCTGAATCCACGAGGTTGCTACGAACGACATGGCTGCGAGGTTGTAGATCTCATCCGGGCGGCTAGCGCGGAGCGCATCGACCAATGAACGGTGGTCGAGGAGATCTCCCTGGTGAAGTTTCAGCCGATCACGCAGGTGGTCGATGCGTTCGAACTTCTCAGTAGAGGCGCGGCGGACCATGCCGTGGACTTCGTACCCCTGATCCAACAGGAACTCGGCCAGATAGGAGCCGTCCTGGCCGGTGATCCCTGTAACGAGTGCGCGGCGCATGGTCATCGTGCGTCAGACTAGCGGATCAGTCGCGACCGCCAGGGCCGCAACTGCGTCCTCGTACGCGGCGAGCGTAGCCTCCGCGGCGCGACGCCAGCTAAACGCTGAGGCTCGCGGCGGGCCGGCGACGCGAAGCCGTTCAGCCAGGTCGCGGTCACCGAGGACTTGCGCGATGGATGCTGAAATCGAACCCGGGGAGACCGGATCAAACAGCAGCGCCGCGTCTCCGGCGACTTCGGCGAGCGCACCACGTCCGGAACACGCGACGGGCACGCCGCGAGCCATAGCCTCAAGCACTGGCAATCCGAAGCCCTCGTGTAGCGATGGGCAGACCAGGCAAGAAGACGCGGCGTACAGCCCCTCCAGCTCCTCCGCATCAACCCATGAGAGCAACCGCACAAGCTCCGAAATCCCGAGACGCTTGGCGTGATCAGCGAGTTCCTCGTCGTGTGATGTCGAGTACCCCGGTATCACTAAGATCGGACGACGCTCGGACGGGATCAGCGCAACCGCCGAGATCAGCCGAACAAGGTTCTTGTGAGGGCGCTTGGATGCTACGCACAAGACGATCGGCCGGTCACCGAGCTGGTAGCGCTCGCGTACCGCGACCTCCGACAGCGCAACGGCTTGGCTGCGGTGGCCGAGCCCTAAGGGCACCACGCGGATCCTGGATTTCGCGACTCCTAGGTGCGCGTGAAGCTCCTCCATCGTGCTGCGGGCGTCCGTGATTATCAGGTCTGAGCGTCCAGCAGCGAGCGGCACCAGCACTCCCATGCCAAGCCTCATTGGCAATGTATGCGCTTCGGGCACCAGCTTGAAATGGATGTCGTGGATGGTCAGCACCCGCTTGAAGCGGCCCCAAAGTGGTCCGGTGTTAGCGAGGCTGTGGACGAGGTCGACCCTGGCTCGACGGGCGAGCACAGGTAGCAGCTGCTGCTCGCCTCGGACCCATTCGACACGGCGGCTTACCGCAACCGGCACGGAGACGGTGGCGACATCATCGAGCCAGCGAAGCGAGCCACGAACGGCCGCCGTCTCGCGATTGATAAACGCCGTGAACCTCGCGTCGGGCGAGACGCTCAGCAGTTCGGGGATGAGCTCCCGCGCGTATGTTTCGGTACCGCCGGTCTCGCCAGGGGTGAGGTAGACGAGGTTCAGCCCGACATGCACGCAACGGCAGTGTAGGCCGCAGAACGGGGGCGCTAACCTTGGCGTTCAACTCGCTCGCCCGGCGTACTGCCGACTGATGCCGCAGAGCAAGCACCGCACGTGTCCGCACTACCGATAATTCCAACGCGCCAAGCACGCGGACGCTCGGCCCGACCGGCCTCTGCACGCGGAGCTGCCCGGCCGACCAAACTACGCCAGATTAGGAGGACAGGACTGGCCGTCCTGGGCATTCAGCTGATCGCCTTGCTCGTCTGGAGCAGATTTGAAGCTGCGCGCGAAGTACAAGGATCGGACTTCGTGGGGTTCTACCAATCGTGGTACCTGATCGCCCATGGCGTGTTCAACCCCCCAGGCTGGTGGCAAGATCAGGGGGTCTTCATCCAGTGGCCGCTGGCGATCCTTGGCCTGATCTGGCCGCATCGGATCACGCTGCTTGCCGTGCAGGACTTAGCGATCGTCGGCGCAGAGGCCGTTGCGTACCTGTGGATATGCGATCTGGTGGCCGCGCGGCCGTCGATGCCGCTGCGAGCCTACAGCCTCACTGGGCTGGCGCTACTCGCCGTGGATCCATGGATCTACTGGTCTGCATCTTGGGACTACCACTCCGAGCCCCTCGGAACGCTCTTCCTGGCCCTGGCCGCCCGCGACCTGTTTCGTGGCCGCCGCCGAAGTGGGGCGCTCTGGTGCTTTCTAACGCTGCTCTGCGGAATGGTGCCAGCAACTTACCTGATCGGCATCGGCCTTTCACTGATGTTCGCCAATAGGCGACGCCTGTCCGGACTGTGCGCAGCCGCGGTCAGCGGCGTGTGGTTCGTGCTGCTTCTCAGCGCTGGTGGTGGCACGACACTCGGCTACGCGCCCGGGCACAGCGCTCGCACCGGTCCAGCGAGCAAACCCACCTCCTCGATCTTCTCTTCGCGCATACCGACCTTGTTCACGATGGTGATGCATCACGGCATCGATCTCTTCGCCAACTCGGCACCTGGTGGCCTGCTCGGGATTTTCGCGACGCCGATTTTCGGAACCGCGGCTGTCGTGGCAGGCGAGAACTACAGTCAAGGTAACCCCAACTCAGTCATTCCGTCATTCCAGTGGCTGCCGCTATACGTCCTCCTGCCCGTCGGAACGGTCATGGTGCTTATGTGGCTGAACCGGCGGCTCGGCCAACGGATCGCTCACGTGATCGCGGCCGTGCTGACCGTCAACGCTGTTGGCTGGGCTGTTGTCTGGTTGCCCCTGCTGATTCCCAGTTGGATGGTCGTTAGCCCCGCAGCCGCGGCATCGATACGGCGCATCAACGCTCTCGTACCGGCAAATGCGGCTGTCGTCGCCTCGCAAGGCATCTCAGGAGACTTCGCTGAGCGCGCCCACGTCTCAATGTTCTTCGAGACTCCGGCGCGACTTCCGCTGAGGCCACCTTACACGTGGTTCATCGTCGCTCCTTACGCCGGAATCGAGACCGCCACTGTCGCGCAGTCAGCGCAACTTCTCGCCGTCCTGGCTCGCGATCGACACGCGAAGCTGGAATTTGTGCGGGCCGGCATCTGGGCGTTCCGCGTCCGCGTTTCACACGCAGGCTCTCTGATGGCTGGTGGCGACATTAGCCACCTGTCCGCGGCGTTTTTCTCGACTGGCGGCACGACCTCCATCAGGGGCCCTGCTGACTCCTGGTACACCGAGGCGCCCAATAACGCACCACATCCGGCCTTGTGGGGCGACTACTATGTCGAGACCATCGGGCGGTACGTCGCAAGCGTAAGCATTGCGGGACATGGTCCTGCGACCGTTCAGCTCTGGAACGACACGACCAACCAGCTTTTGGCAGCACGCAAGGTGGCGCTGCATGGTGCACGGGTGATCACCCTCCCTGGCGCGGTAACACGTTCCGATCCGAAACGAACGATGGTCGCCGAAAGCGGTGCGGGACCATTCCGAATCACTCCCGTGCAAGCCCCGTTTGGCAACGAATTAGAGGTGCGGGTTTACTCGACATCGGCCGCCGAGATCAGGGCGAACTGGGTCTCGATCCAGCCGGTGTCGAGCACGTAGATGGCAACAGCAGCGCAGCTCAGCATCGTCGTCATCGCCCAAGACGAGGAACAGGAGATCGGCTCTTGCATCGAGTCTGCACTGTTTGCGGACGAGATCGTCGTGGTCGACGGCGGCAGCACCGACCGCACGGTCGAGGTCGCAACCGCTTACCCAAAAGTTCGCCTGATCCAGCGACCTTGGGAGGGCTACGCGCCGCAGTGGAACTTTGCGATCGCACAATCAACTGGAAACTGGGTAATGACACTCTCTGCCGATGAAGTGGTGACAACCGAGCTCGCGGCCGAGCTGCGAGAAGCGATAACCGCCGACCAACACGATGCATTCCGCGTCTCGTTCAACTTCGTCGTCTTCGGCCAACCGCTCAGGTTCGGCATTTTTCGGCTGCACAACGAGCTTCGGTGCGTCCGCCGCAGTCAGCTACTCGGCATGTCGGACGACCTCGTTCACGAGCACCTCCTGGCGGCACCCTGCGCACGCGTTCTCAAGCTCGGCGGCAAGGTCATTCACAGCACGTACGCCTCCCGTGAGGAATACCGTTTGAAGGCGGATCGTTACACGGATCTTGAGGCGATTGAACTAGCCGCAGCCATCGATAGCGGCGGCATGCACGTTGCGCCATTCAGCCTGCGCGCGGTAATCGGGGTGGCGCTGCCGCGACGGCGTGACGGGCGCAGCCTTCGCGAGCGCCTGCGGCCCCTGAAGAACAGCCGCCCATCGTACCTGACTTGGTACCTCGGCCCCGTCGTGCGCTTTGTTGTCGACTACGTGATCTGCCTGGGTTTCATGGATGGCCGGACAGGCCTGTTTCTGGCTCGCTCGGGTGCCGCGTACACCTACACCCGCTACGCCAAGGCCTGGGCTCTGCACGGTGCCCGCGAGCGACGCTAGTGGCCAAGTCATGCGTGAGTCTCGTGAACAGCCGGACGCGAGGTCCCGCCAGATCCTAACTGGCAGCTTCTTGCTGGTACGAGTGCTGGCTCTGCTGACCAACGCGCTTGTAGCCAGGCTGATCGGGAAGGCCGACTACGGCGCCGCCGGCGCCAGCCTTGCGATCGGCTCACTTCTGGCGGCCCCGCTCTCCGCCGTGCAGTGGGCAGTTACGCGGCAGGTGGCGACCGCGCCACGCGGCCACTACGTACTGCGACGGCTCTCGCTGACCGTCTACGCGGGCGCTCTGGTCGTCGTGGTGATTGGTGTTGCGGCTTCCGGTCTGGTTGACCAGGCGCTGCACCTACACGGCATCTGGCCGAGCACGTTTGTGACCATCTTTTTGGCGGCGGTGCTGATCGAAGGGGTTCCCACCGGCGTCCTGATCGGCGAGGGACGCTTCAGATACGTCGCGATCTGCATGCTGCTCGGCGCTGCGCTGAAGGTCGCCATCTCGGTCGTCTGGGGCTTTGTGCATCCCAACGTGACAGGACCGCTCGCAGGAGCCGGACTAGGCGAACTCATCACAGCGCTGGCGCTCACCGCTCCGATCTTTGGTCAACTGATGCGAAGTCGCGGGAAGCGACACATCAGCTTTGGCCAAGTATGGCTCTCGGTAGCAGGTTCGACTGGCCTCCTCGCCATCATGAGCATCGACACGATCGCTGCGCGACATTGGCTCAGTGGCGCGGGCTCTGGGATGTACGCGGTTGCTTCGGCGCTTGGTAGTGGCGTCTATTTCGCGGCATCTTCAGCGATCGCTGCGCGCTATCCCGATGTCTCCCGTGGCGCTGAGGTCGGGAGCAGCAGAGCGTTCTGGCAGAGCCTAGCAGAGGTTTCAGGGCTCGCGGTAGCGGCCTGTGCGGTGCTCGTGGTGTTTTCTGGACTCGCGATCAGGCTCGTCTTCGGCTCCCAGTACGCACAGGCCCGGGCACCGTTGGACGTACTGAGCGTATCCTATGCTCTGCTGGGAATACTCTCGTTTCTGGTAAACCACCTCCTGGCACATCGCACGCCCGCGATCATGTTGCCCTGGCTGGGAACGGTAGTGCTGGTCGTGCTCGTGTTCATCCGACACGGCAGCACCGTGGTAGTCGCGACGGACGCCTTGATCGCTTCGGCGTCGATCTTCGTGGCAATGCTGCTCGTATCGCTGAGGCTTGAGCGGCGAAGCGGCCGAGCCTCAGCTGGCGGTGAGCTGACAGGCGTCGAAGCAGATCCGCTGGCGGCATCTGCTATGGAGACGCTGCGTCCTTCTTGAACCGTATGTCCAGCTGCCCCGTGGCCCCGTAGACGTAGTCCGCCGCCTTGTCCACCAGGTGCCCGGCGAAGGTGACCGGCACGCCGCCGGTCTTCACCCCGACGATGTAGAACGTCGCGACGCCGTGGGAGTTGGTGTAGGAGACGATGTTCGACTTGCCGGGGACACCGTCGTTCTTGGTTCCCGGGGCGCCGAAGATCTCGGCTGTGCCCTTGCGCACGCCACGGCTGAGGTAACGCAGCTGACTCAAGTAGACGGGCACGCCCGCCCTGTTCACGGCGTTGTCAAAGTGGTCAAGGATGTCAATCTGCAGCTTGAGGCGCTTGCCGACCGGCTCGGCGACGTTGAAGGCCTGCGGAATGAACGCGGTGCGCCACAGGTTCAGCAGGAAGCGGTGGCTGACGCTGACCGCCGCAGGCCCGGTGGTGAAGGCAAGGACCGAGAAGCCGTCGCCGAGGCCGAGCTCACCCTGGACGTTCGGTGCCTGGATCTCCACCGTCGCGCGCTGGTGGGGCGCGAGCGTCTTGGGACCGCTCCAGCGGTCCCAGAAGGTAGTATCGCCGTGGTTTGTCTGGATCGTGTAGGCGGGCGTGATGCGCCGGCCGGTCTGGTTGCGCACGTTCAGGACGAGCGCTCTGATACCGGCGAGGTAGCCGGTCGTGCGGATACCGACGATCTTCACGTAGAGCGGCGAGGCGACCAGCAGCGCGTAGGCGAAGACGATCGCCACCACGCTCGTGCAGGCGCCCGTGATCCAGGCCCAGCGGATGCCCCGCAGGACCCCCAGCACGCGGCCGGGGATCGTGGCCAGCGCCCGCGCCTCCGGCCCGGCGCTGACCGCCGCGAGCAGCGTCGGCGGCACCAGTGAGACCAGGTAGTTGGTCTGCGAGCGGGCGGCAACGAAGTAGGCGAGCGCCGCCAGCAGGAACGTGGCGGGACGCAGCAGCGGGTAGGTTCCGACGAAGACCACCACCAGAAGCACCGCCACCGTGACCAGGGCGACGCTGTAGACGCCGAGCGACCCGCCGCCCAGGTGCGCGAAGAGCGCCAGCGAGATCAGCCCCTGGCCGGAGGGCACGAGATTGCTCACAAGCGGCGTGAAGACGCCCTTGAACCAGGCGCCGGGCGACATGATCAGCCACGGCAGGTTCGGCACAAGGAACGCGACCAGCACGATCCGCAGGTAGCGCCAGGCGCGCCTCAGCGCGCCCCGCAGATCACCCGTGCGGTCGTACTCGTCCATGCCGAGCGCGAGCAGCACGAACCCGAGCACCGGCCACGGCGTCTGCTTGATGTCCATGGCACAGGCGAGCGCCACCGGCGCGATCCACGAGCGCCAGCCACGCACGCGGCCGAACCGGTCCCACTTGTAGGCGGCGATCATCAGCAGCGGGATGTAGAGCATGTCGGTCACATCCCCGACCGCGAACGCGAGGTAGACGTCGATGCTCGAGAGCAGGAGCGCCACGGCGCGCAGCTCGCGCGGCAGCAGCACGAACAGCAACAGCACGGTCGCAACCCAGCCGACCACGTCAAGCGCGGAGCCGACCTCCGTGTACCAGCCGAGCAGCATGAACGGCACGTAGAGCAGGAACGACAGCGACGGGTAGGAGAGCGCTTTGATCGGCTGGCCGGTGATCGTGTAGGAGTAGGCGTCGGGAGAGAGCCTGTAGAGCGGCGGCGCGGGCGCCATCGAGTGCGTGTACGGGTTCAGGCCGTGAACGACCAGCTGCGCCGCGTATTGGTCGAAGGACAGCTCGTCGGTTGAGTACGCGGGGTTGTTGTGGAACTGGATGTAGGTCCAGATGCCGATCAGCAGCACGATCAGCACCGCGTTTGTCCACGCAAAGCCGTTCTCAAAGCGCCGCAGACCCGGTATCGCCCGCAGGTCGAGCAGGCTGATGATGATCACGGCAAGCCCCCAGAAGCCGACCAGCACGTCCACCAGCGCGATCGGCGAGAAGTACGACGCCGGCCCGTAGAGCGTCGTCGACCAGTTGAGGATCACCACCCCCACGAGCGCCCACAGGATGCGCTCGCCCCACGGCTTCGGCGGACGGACCCGGGCCCTGAGCGGCTCCAGCTGGAGCTCAGGGGGCGACTTTTGCGTGGTTTGAACTATCAGAGAGATCACCGGCGTCGCCGTGGCGGAGAAATATAGATACGCGGCGGTTCGGCCACGGCAAACACCATCAAACCGCCGACGGGCCTTTAGTAGCGGTCCGGCCGCTGCGGGTAGACCTCGTCGATCGTGGTGAGCGCCACGTACGGCGCGCCAGCGGCCGCGCTGATCGCCTCGCCGCCGCCCGCGAGGCGATCGCAGATCGCGAGCACCCCCACCACCTCGAGCCCTTCGGCGCGAACGGCCTCGAGCGCGCGGATCGTCGAGCCGCCGGTGGTCACCACGTCCTCCACGAGCATGCAGCGGTCACGCGCGGGCTCTAACAGCGGGCCCTCCAGGCGCCGTCCGAGCCCGTGCGCCTTGACCTCCTTGCGCACGAAGAAGGCCTTCACGTCGGCGCCGCCTGCCAGCGCCGCACAGGCGATCGGGTCAGCCCCCATCGTCATACCACCCACCGCCGTCGCTCCCCACTGCAGGGCCTGAGCGGCAACCAGCTCGGCCAGGGCCATGAACCCCTCGCGCCGCAGGATCGCGCGCTTTGCGTCGACCAGGTACTGGGCCACCGCGCCACTCGTGAGCACCACCTCGCCGATCACGAGCGCGTGCTCCCTCAGCTCCCGCAGGAGCCGTGCACGAGGCTCAGTCTCGGCGGCGCCCACGGTCTCCGCAGCCGCCCGCAGTCACGCCAGTCCACAGCTCCACGGGGCGTAGTTAACCAGGCGGGGCTACAGACCGCCGGCGGGCGCCGCGGCCGCTGCCGCGGCGCCCGCCCCACGCTGCGCCAACGGACCCGTCAGGAGCGCGATCAGCGCCAGCGAGCCGACCGTGACCGCGGCGATCTCACCGGCGCCCAGGTGCAGCTCGTTGACCCCCAGCGCGATGCAGTTGTTGATCGAGTGAAGCGCCATGCACGGGTACAGCGAGCGCGTGCGCCAGCGCAGGATGCACAGCACGAAGCCGAGGATCCCGAGCGGGACCAGAAACTGGGGCTGTGCTGAGTCGTAGTGCGCCAGGCCGAACAGCAGCCCCACCACGACAGCCGCGATCCAGGGACCGAGTTCACGGCCGCCGGCGCGCACGCGCATGCGCGAGAGCAGCCCGAACAGGAAGCCGCGGAAGAAGAACTCCTCCGCCACGGGCGCCGCCACGCAGACGAACAGCGAGACGAACACGGCCGCCCAGACGCTCTGCTTGACGCCCATGTCACCGGGCAGCGTGTCGGTGCCGTGCAGGCTCACCAGGTCCGAGTAGATCAGCGTGCCGCCGTAATAGACCACGGCCGCCACGAGCAGCGCGCCCACGGCGAGCCTCCAGGAGATCCGCCGGTAGCCGAAGTCCGACCGGTTAAAGGACCGCGTGATCCGCGCGAAGTAGAGCGCGGCAGCCACGAACGCCCCGTCGAACAGGAAGTCGGCGGTGATGTTGACCGCCGGCGTCGGGTTCGCCGCCGGGGAGCCGAAGGCGGAGCCGACCAGCTCCGCCAGCAGCGTGACGAAGACCCCGCCCGCGAAGCCCGTGAGCACCGCGCTGACCGCGATCCAGTAAGGCGCACGCTGCCTGTCAGGCTGGTCGCTCATCGGCGCCGAGCTTAGCCGGGTCGCCTGAAAGCGACTCTTTAACAGCCGTTGCAGATGCCTCTGCCATCCTCACGCGGACGAGCCGCACGGGCGCTTGTGCGCGTTGCCGGGCCGCACAGACCAAAGGCGACGCCAGATGAGCACCACCACCGCCCCCCGCCGCCCACGCCTGCCCATCCCCGGCTCGCCGGTCCGGCCGGTGGGGACGCTGTGGCGCGCATGGAGAGGCGCCCGGCCGCAGAGCCCGCCGCCGCGGGCGCAGTGGCCACGGGAGCTGCGCCGCGCGCGCAGGGCAGGCATCGCCGTGATCCTGCTGCAGTTCGTCGCGCTCTGCGCCTGGAGCGCCGTGCAGTCGAGCCGCGGCGGCCTCACGACCGACTTCGGGCTCTTCCAGCAGGCGCTCACGCTGATCACGCACGGGGATCTGAACCCCTGGTCAACCATCTTCGGATACCGCTTCTGGCAGGACCACGGTTTCGCGCTGCTGTGGCTGATGGCGCCGCTCGAGGCCATGTGGCCGCATCCGGTGACCCTGCTGTGGATTCAGAACGCGGCCCTGCTTACGGGTGAAGTGGTCGCCTTCGGCTGGATGTGCGACATCGCCGCCGGCGCCCACGCGGCGCAGCGGCCGCGAGCGCGCTGGCCGGCGGCGCTGGTGCTGCTGGGAGCGCTGCTCTTGGCCGCCAACCCCTGGTTCGTGTGGGCCGAGTCCTTTGACTTCCACGTGGAGGTCTTCGCCATGGCGGCCGCGGTGGCGACCGCCCGCAACCTGCTCGCCGGCCACCGTCGTGCCTACGCCTACCTGGCCCTGTGCCTGCTGTGTGGCGACGTTGGCGGGACCTACGCGCTGGCCGTGGGGCTCGGGGCCGTGCTGAGCGGACGCCCGTTCCTGCGGACCGGCCTCATCGTCGCCGGCTGCGGCTTTGCCTGGACGATGCTGCTGCACGCGGCGGGCGCCGCCCAGGGCACCCACATCGCCGGGCTCTACCCCGGCCTCACCGCCGGGCTGGGCGACCCGAGCCACGCATCGATGCTGACCGTGGTGGAAGGGCTGCTGACCAGGCCCGGCACGGCGCTTGGCACGCTTTGGCAGAACCGCCTGGCGGCCTGGAGCAACCTCTCGCCCGGTGGCCTGATCGGGATCGCCTGGCTGCCGGTCAGCGTGCCGGCGCTGATGGTGCTGGCCGAGGGCCAGCTCGCGCCGTCCCCGGACTTCTCGCTGCCGGGCTTCCAGCAGGTGGCGCTGTACGTGTTCGTGGCCGTGGGCACGATCGGCCTGCTCGCCTGGCTGGCGCGCACCGTCGCGTCCCGGCACCCGCGCCTGCTGGCGGCGGCGGTGGCGGCGATCGCGGTCAACGCGATCGCCTGGTCGGCGGTGTGGCTGTGGGCCGTACCGGTGCGCTGGCTGCGGGTCAGCCCGGCAGCCGCCGTCACGCTGCGGCGCCTGGCAGCCCGGATCCCGGCGGGCGACGAGGTGGTGGCCCAGAACGGCATCATCGAGGACTTCACCTCCCGACGCTACGTCTACTGGGTGAGTGGCGGGCGCGCCACAGTGCCCGTGCACACCCGGCAGGTCTGGTTCGTGTTCGCGCCCTACCAGGGCATCCAACCGCAGAGCGTGGCGGAGGCGAACCAGGACATCCAGCGGATCTCGGCCCTGGCCGGCGTGCGCCTCGTGGCCCATCAGAACGGCGTCTGGGCGTTTGCGTGGACACGCGCCGGCACCGGCAGGCTCACGATCGGCGCGCCTGAAGCCAGGCGGATGCCGGCCTGGGCGATCACCGGCGCCGCCGGCAGAGCCGTGCTGAGCGGCGCAACCAGCCACTGGCACGTGACCGGCACGGGCCAGGCCGGCTACGTCGTCGACCAGGCGTACTGGCGCTTCGGCGCCGGGCGCTACCGCGCGAGCGTGAGCATGCGCAGCTCCGGCCCCGTCAACGTGGAGGTCTGGAACGCCACCACCGGCAGGCTGCTGGCCCGCAGACACCTGCCCGCGGTGCGCGGCCCCGCGCCCGTGACGCTGACCGCGCAGCTTGGCCACGTGAGCACCCAGCAGCTCTTCAGCGGCTGGGGCCTATGGAGCACCCGGCCCGACCCGCCGCCCGGCGACGAGCTCGAGGTCCGTGTCTGGTCCCCCGGCGGCGCTGACCGAGTCAAGGTCTACTCGGTGTCCCTGACGCCCATCGGCGCCGGCAGCCCCGGCGCTGCCTCAGCCGCTTGACGACGCCCACAACGGACGCATGGCGGGCTTACACTGGACTCATGGTCGCACTCGACACCCTTGCTGAGCAACTTGGCGTGAACGAGCGGACGCTCCGGCGAGCCGTGAGCGATGGAGCGATTCACGCCACTCGACGCAGTCCGCGCACGCTCGAGGTCACGCTCGCCGAATTGCACTACGCGCGCCGTTCTTGGCCGCTGATCTCGAGCTTGCGTGGAGCGCTTCGCACAGAACGCAATGTGCGGTTCGCGTTGCTGTTCGGGTCAGCTGCTCGCGGGACCGACACGCCCGCCAGCGATGTGGACCTGATCGTGAAGCTCGTCGATCCGATCCTGGATCGCGTCGTCGACCTGGAGGCAAAGCTGACAGGCATCACAGGCCGCCGGGTGGACATCACGCGCCTGCAAGACGCACAGGCCGAGCCTTGGTTCCTGGCTGACGCGGTTGCCGACGGTCGCGTTTTGATCGACCGTGACGGCACGGGCGAGGCCCTCCGCCGCAGCCGTGCCAGCCTCGACCAGCGCGCACGTCAACAACAGGCGGAGCGACTCCAGGCGGTGTTGCCTGACCGCGACTTGTCACCCACACGCTGACGTGACGAGCCCCGAGCCACGCAGGGTAGATCGCGCTCGCTGGCGTAACACGATCCTCGACCACCTCGAGGACTTCCCGCGACAGTATGCGGCGCTCGAAACCGCGATGGCCGCGTTCGGGAGCAATTTCGATCTGCCGTCGTTCAAGCTCGCATTTGACACGCGGGCGGATATGGAGGCTTACAACCGCGTCCAGGCCCTGGAGCGGGCGGCGCTACGCGTCCAGAACTACCTGGGCGAACTCGCCATCAGTGGCACGAAGCTGGCCGGCCTCCAGGTGTCTGCACGCGGAGAGGAAGGCTCGGCCACCGAGAGAGCGTTCGCAGGGCTTCGCGATGCCGGCGTGATCGACGCGACGCTCTGCGCCCGGCTGGTGCAGGCACAGGGCGCCCGGCGGCGAATCGAGCACAACTACGTGCGCGTCAACGCAGGCGATGTGCACCGCGCGGCTGTGCTAATCCATCGAGCCGCTGCGGACTTCATCAGCCGTTACCGACCCTGGATCAGAGACCAGCTGGCGGATGGCTGAGCGATGAACGCTCCGTTTCGAGAGTTTTCCGATCCTCTGGCGATGTGGTCGGGACCCTATGGCGCGGAAGCTCCGCGCCCTCCTACGATGCGGGTGTGGTCACAGAGCCTCAGAGCCGAGCCGGCGAGGACGAGACTGGGCCGGGCATGCGCGCCTGCGCGCCCCTCGCCGCGGGGGCGCGCTGATGGGTGACCATCTGATCGTCATGCACGCGGCGGTCCGCGCCTGCCCGGGCTATGACCGCCATGAGGCGCCGTCGATCCTGCTCGACGGGAGCTCCACGGCGCGCGAGACCGAGCACGGCCGCGCGGTCACGGCACAGCTCACGCGCCGCCGTCAGACGCTCGCGCAGGCGATCGACGCCGGCATCTTCGCGCTCGGCGCCGCCGATCTGCCCAGGAGCATCCAGCGCCAGGCGCGGGCGGCCTGCGAGGACTACTTCTACGGACGCATCGGGCTCGATCCCGAGCTTTCGCTGGAGGGTCCGCAGGAGCCCGGCGAGACGCTCGAGCCGATGCCCGAGCCGATGGCCGACGCGCTCGAGAGGCTCGTCAACCTCGTTGTCGACGGCGAATATGACGAGCTCGGCGAGGCCTCGGAGGGGCGGCTCGATCCGGAGGATCTGCGGCGCCGCGTCGAGGAGGACTGCCCGCAGGCGCTGATCCTGCCGCCACGCGAGATCTACCGTGTCGAGGCGGTCTCCACCTCCGACGACGCCGACCTGCCCGGCTGGTCGTTCTTCCTCGACCTCTGGACCGAGACCGGTCCGGCACTGTTGCACATCGAAGGCGAGCTCGAGGAGTCCGGCGAGCGCTTCACGGCGACGCTGGCCGACATCCTCCCCTGAGACCGACTCTTCAAACGCGGAAAGCCCACCCTTGAGTGAGCTTTCGGCCATCAGAAGATCGGGCTGCTTTCGCGGGAAGGGGACATTCAGAAGAAGGTCTCGCCCTCTGTTTGCCTTCGCTATCTGACGCCGTAAGCTTAGCGCGCCGCCACGCGCGTCTACAGCTCGCCGCCGACGCCATTCGGGTCGAAGGTCGCGATCCGAGGCTCGTGCCGAGCGCTCAGCAGTTGGCCGTCGCCTGTGACGGCGACGAGGTCCCGGTCTGGACGATGCCGGGCGGGCTATCCACGGGCACGATCCGCGCGATCGGCCGACCGTCACATGGTGATCGTGGCCACCAACAGCTCGTCGCCGGCTCGCACGAGGCAGCCCTCGGCGTGGTCGCGCCGGCTCTTGCTCGGCAGCCGCCCACCGCCGATCAGAGCCCCAGCAGCGCCGGCAGCTCCGCGAGGGAGCCGATGACACTGATCCCTGCCGGGCCCGCCCCGGGGCGGTCACCCGGCCCGTACCCGTCGGGCCCGCGCGCCAAGAGCACCGCCGCCACGCCCGCCGCACGCGCGGCACCCACGTCCTCGTCCAGACTGTCGCCGACGTGCACGGCCTCCGCCGCCGCCACGCCCGCCAGCGCGAGCGCGGCCTGCAGCAGCCGCGGGTCCGGCTTGGCCACGCCCGCGCCCGCCGAGGTCACGACCCCGTCGAGCAGCGCGCCCAACCCCACCGTGTCGAGCACGCCGGCGAGCGACGCGTCCCAGTTGCTGGCCACCACCAGCCTCACGCCGGCCTGGCGCAGCCGCGAGAGCACGACCGGCACCTCGGGGTGGACGCGAAAGCGCAACATCCCGAGCAGGATCTCCACCATCACGGCGGGCGGCGCGGCGAGCAGCGCCGGATCGGCCGGCAGCGCCGCCCGCAGCGCCTCGGCGCAGCGCACGTGCAGCGCCGCCACCCCGGCGCCGTCGGCGCCCTCATGCATGTGGGCGCGGTAAAAGGCGACCTCGGCGGCCACCGCTGTGGCGGCCTGTCGCTCGCTCACGGCGACCCCGAGCCGGCGTTCAAGCAGCGCCCGCAGCAGCGGCGCGGGCGCGTCGAGCGAGACCAGCGTGCCGAAGGCGTCCAGCAGCACCGCCCGCGGCGCTGTGGTCATGCCACCCAGTGCCACGTCGCGAACTCGACGGTGAAGAGGCCCAGCGCCACCGCCAGCGCCGGGATCGCGTAGGGCGCCAGGCGCCGGCGGGTCAGCCAGCGCGCGGCGGCGATGAACAGCGGGAACATCACCAGCTCGAAGCGCGGCAGCGAGGCCAGCGGCTGCAGGCTCACGGGCGCGGCGAGCACGAGGCCGAGCAGCACCAGCGTGTAGAGCGAGTAGGCGGGTGTCAGCGTGAAGGCCACGTACACGAGGCCTGCCAGCCCGGCGATCAGGAACAGGAACAGGTAGATGTCCTGGAAGGCGGCGCTGATCGGCGCCTGCGCATAGGCTGGCACCCGGTAGGGCGGGACCGGCCCGCGCAGCAGCTGGCGCAGGCCCTCCCAGGCCTGCCTGGCCGCGTCCCAGACGGTCGTGAACGGCAGCGTCGTGTGCCGGTACCAGACCGACTGCACGTTGAGCGGCGCAAACGGCTCCCCGTAGCGCAGCCCCAGGTAGGCGAGGTAGGCGACCATCCCCAGCGGGATCAGCGCCAGCGCCAGCACGTCGACGCGCAGCCGGTGGCGGGGGATCAGGCGCGCGCGGCCTGAGCGGGTTGGTTTCGGCGGCCCGCTGGCCGCCCGCGGCCCGTAGAGGTAGATCCACGCGGCGGGGATGACGAGCGCGAGGCCGGTCACGGCCGTCGCCGACGCCAGCGCGCCCGCCAGGCCGCAGAGCAGCCAGCGCTCACGGCGGGCGGCGTAGACACAGGCCAGGGCGAGGGCCAAGAGCAGGCCCTCGGTGTAGACGGCCGTGAGGAAGAACGAGACCGGGAAGAAGGCGACCAAGAGCACCGTGGTGTCTGCGACCTCGCGGCTCTGATCGAGGCTGACCAGCCGGTGTAGCAGCGTGAGCGCCGCCGCCGTGCAGGCCAGTGAGACGAGGATGCCGGCGATGAGGTCCGAGCGCACGATGAAGCCGAGCAGGTGGATCAGCAACGGGTAGAGCGGGAAGAAGGCCGTGCGCTCGTAGACGTGCTGGTAGCCGTAGCGGGCGATCGTCAGGTACCAGACCGAGTCCCAGCGGGCCATGGGCGCGACGATCGCGTTAGGCAGGTAGCCGAACGGCGTCGTCAGGCCGCTCGGGTCATACACGGACGCGGCGCCGGGCGCCAGGCCGATCTGCGTGACGCCCGCCATGCCCGCGAAGATCACGACCAGGCGCGATGTCCACAGCGCGCGCCAGACGACGCGGCGGGGCGTGGGCTCTGCGGTTTCCGGCTGCACGCCTGTCAGTGTTCCAGCTCCGGCGGCTCCCCCCTGCGGCCGTGGGCGCGGATCGCTGGGGTGGCCTTCTGTGGCTAGCCGCGCCCGAGGGTCTCGTGACGGCCCAGCAGTTCGACGTAGTCCGCGATGCGCCGGGCACGGCGGGCGGCGTCTCTGGTGTTGGCGAGCCGGTACAGGAAGCGGTAGCGCTCACCCGCCGCCAGGCTCTCGAAGAACTCGCGGGCGGCCGGGTGCTCGTCAAGCGCCGCCTGGAGGTCCTCCGGGACCGTCGCCCTGCTCTGTGGCGCGTAGGCGGCCTCGATCCGGCCGTCGTGCTGGGCGGCCTGGAGCTCCGCCAGGCCGGCGGGCCGCATGCGCCCCGCGGCGATCAGGCGCAGGGCGCGCTCCCGGTTGAGCTCAGACCACCGGCTGCGCGGCTTGCGCGGCGTGAAGCGCTGCCTGTAGAAGTGCTCGTCGTGGCGCGCGAGCTGCCCGTCGATCCAGCCGAAGCAGAGCGCCTCCTCGATCGCCTCCGCCTGCGTGAGCGTCGCCACCGGCGAGTCCCGCTTTGCGAGCTTCAGCCACGCAGCCGCCGTCTGGGCGTGATTGGCCTCGAGCCAGCGGCGCCAGGCGGTGGCGTCGCCCAGCTCCAGGAGGGGTTCGTCGAGCGCGCCGGCCACCAGTGTCGAGAATAGACACGGACCCGGGCGGGAGCACGGGCCGGTCAGGTGCGCGGAGGCCCGGCGGTTGAGCTGTGGGTAGACCTCGCAGCTCGTATCGACTTTGATCGCCGGCCGCGGCTTGCGCTCACGGGTGCCGTGGGGCAGAGCTCTTGGCGGGGACATCGGTAGCCGGTCGGGCACCGATCGGCACGCCGCATCGCGCGCGCCCGCGCGTGTCTTTGAAGCAGGTCAGATGCTGAAGCGGCCCAGATTTGCTCGCGGCGCCGCAGAGACCGCTTCTGCGGGTGGCCTGCAGGCGCTTGCGCGACGTGCTACCGGGCCGTGCGGACGGGCGCCGCCGGGCTCCAGCGAGTGCCGTTGGTGGAGGTCCAGACGGGCGCCGCGCTCCCGGCGCCGCGCCCGTTGCCGGGGATCGCCACGGCGACCAGCGAGCCCCGGGCGCGGTAGATCTCGGCGATCAGGCTGCCGGCCAAGCGGGCCGGCAGCGCCACCAGGTTGAAGGTGCGTCCGTTGGTGGCGCGGAGGAGCACCGTGCCGGGGTATGTGTTGAAGTCAAGCAGCGCCCCATCGAAGGTGATGAGCTGGTTACTTCCGCCTGGCGTGAGGTGACCCGCGAACCGCAGCTGCCAGCGTTTGAGCGTGGCGCTGTAGGCCCAGATCGTCGGGTAGCAGGCGGTGTGGCAGCCGCTGAACGGGCCGGTCGCGTTCAGGGCCGAGCCACTGGCGTACATCACACCTCTCCAGCTGGTGAAGCTGTCAAGCAGCACGGCGTCGCGTTCCAGCCCGCTGGTGCTTTGCAGGGCGGGCGGCGGCGTGGGTGCCGGCATGGTGGCGGGGGTCACCGTGCCGCCGGTCGCGGTGCGGTAGGCACCGATCCCGGCCAGGCAGCCGACGCCGATCCCACTCGTGAACCCGAATCTGATGGGGTCACTGACCGCGACCGCGGCCTTGGCCGCCTGCACGAGCCGGCCTCGGGACCACACGTAGGTGATCCTGGTGCCGCGCCAGGGACCGTTGAGCGAACCGGATGGCACGACGGCGAGCTGCACAACCTTGGGCGGGCTGCCGGGCAGGCAGCTCAGCCTCGCCTGCAGGCCGGAGTCGCCGCCGTAGCTGAAAGCGCCGGCGCGCACCACGCGCCCGTGGTAGGCGTCGTAGATCGCGCCGTAGGAGCCGCTCGAGATCCCGCCCGTCTGCAGGAAGAGCTCCTCGCCGGCGCTGTCGTTGACGCGCGCGAGCGAGAGCAGTGACGCGGCTCTGGCGCCCGTGATCGGCACGGTCTGCGCCCTGCCGTCTGGCTGGACGACCTCGAGCATCGCCTGGCGGGCCTGGTAGGCGGTCTGGCCGGAGCCCGCCGGGAACGCGAACGGCCGGCCGGCGAGCCTCGAGTAGATGACGACCAGGTCCTCACGCCCGCCGCCGAGGAGGTCGCCGCGCGTGACCGTCACGCACCCAGAGCGGGCGGGCAGGTAGCGGTCCGGGCGCGCTGGCTGGCAGGCCCAGCTCTCTGACCAGCCGAGGCTGCCGGCTTGGGTCACGGGCGCGCCCGGGAACGCCTGCGCCCCGGCCCCGTGGGCGCCGGCAGGGCCAGGACCTGGTGGAGACCGTTTTTCAAAATGTCCTCCAGGCAGGACAGGAGATCCGCAACCCCGCAGCCTACAAGGCCGCGTTGGCCCGCGCGGCTGCCCGGGGGGAGCTGGTGGCGCCCCG
>DAIDME010000040.1 GCA_027449125.1 Solirubrobacterales bacterium
CCGCATGAGGCTCTGCCGCATGCGCCACGACCGGAACTCTGAGCAGCGCGACCATCACGGAGATGGCGGCCACGCATGCGGCGGCGGATACGCCGAGCCTGTGAAATGAGCGTTCGGGCACTCGCTAGCTATCGGCAAGCCAGCCGGACGCTTGAGCCTTACACGTCCAACCGGCCGGGTACGGGCCGCGCTTGACAGCGCGGTCAACCGGCGCTGACCGCGGGCCGGGCGTCCGCGCAAGCGCGCGCGGACGCCCGCGTGGGATGATCCAGTTCATGTGCGCAGGCTTCCTGATTCGAGTCGACAGCCACGGCCGACGCAACCGCGCGCGGATCCACGTAGGCAGAGGGAGAGTGTAGGTGGCCAGGGTCGGCTGGATCGGGACCGGCGTGATGGGCGCCTCCATGTGCGGGCATCTGCTGAGTGCCGGCCACGAGCTCACCATTCACACGCGTACACGCGAGCGCGCCGCGGGCCTGATCGCGCGCGGCGCGCGCTGGGCCCAGACGCCGGCCGAGGCCGCCGTCCAGGCCGAGGTGACCTTCACGATGGTCGGCTACCCGGTCGACGTGCGCGAGGTGATCCTGGGTGAGCATGGGGTGCTCGCGGGCGCGCAGCCCGGCAGTGTGATCGTCGACATGACCACAAGCGAGCCCGCGCTCGCGCAGGAGATCTACCGAACGGCGACCCAACGCGGCGTGGCGAGTGTCGATGCGCCGGTCTCGGGCGGTGATGTCGGCGCGCGCAATGCCAGCCTCGCGATCATGGTCGGTGGCGAGCCGGCGACGGTCGAGCGGGTCACGCCGCTGTTTGAGCTGATGGGCAGGACGATCGTCCATCAGGGACCCGCCGGCGCCGGGCAGCACGCCAAGATGGTCAACCAGACGCTGATCGCGACCGGCATGATCGGCGTGTGCGAGGCGCTGCTCTATGCCCACCGCGCCGGCCTGGACCCCGATGCCGTGCTGGCAGCGGTGGCGGGCGGCGCGGCGGGCTCCTGGTCGCTGTCCAACTACGGGCCGCGCATGCTGCGCGACGACTTCGCGCCCGGCTTCATGGTCGAGCACTTCATCAAGGACATGGAGATTGCGCTGGACGAGGCCAGACGCATGAACCTGGCGCTCCCGGGCCTCGCGCTCGCGCATGAGCTCTACCTCGCGCTGCGGGCCCAGGGCGGCGGCCGCGACGGCACGCACTCGCTGATCCGCGCACTCGCCCGGCTCTCGGGCGAGGAGTGGCGGCCGGGCGGGCCAGCGGCGGATCAACCGAGCGCAAGCTCGTAGTAGTCATCGGTCGCCAGGGGCCTGAAGCCGAGAGCCGTATAGAGACCCAGCGCACGGTCGTTGTCGACCTCGACCTCCAGGTCCACATACTCCGCGCCCGCTTCCAGCAGCTCAGCACAGGCCTGACGCAGGGCACGCCCGCCGATCCCCTGGCCGCGCAGTGACGGGTCGATGACGAAGGCGTAGACGCCGCCGCGGGCGTCGTCACGCGCAAGTGCGATCGTGCCGACGGCCACCGTCTCGAGGAGGATGACGAGCGTGCGCGAGCGCTCCCCGGAGAGCCTGTCGGGATTGACCTCCCCGTCGCCGAACGCATCGAGGTAGAGGCTCGAGAGCAGCGGGATGTCCGCCTCGGTGACAGGGCGCAGGCGCACCCGGGGACCGGGCGTCGCGGGGGCGGGGAGGGCGTCGAGGCGAAGTGCGTGCTCGGAGTGCTCATAGGCCATCCCGTAGGCGTGCGCCAGCGCACGTCCGCCAGCCGATACACGTGGGACCACCAGCAACAGCTGGCCACCACCACGGGCCTCGAGCAGCACAAGCGCCCGCTCGAGCAGCGCTCGGCCAATGCCGCGACGCCGCCTGAGCGGGTCGACCATGCCGGTGACCTCGAAGACGCGAGCCCGGTAGCCGTAGATGCCGAGAAAGCCACAGAGCTCGCCGTCCTCCCACCAGAGGAGATCACGCACCTCATCGGATGCGCGGCTGCGCAGTGTGGCCCACTCGAGCTTCAGACGGCCCCCGTCGGCTGCCAGGCAGCGGCGCTCGAGGCCCGCTATGGCCTCGAGCGCCGCTGGGGAAAGCCCCTGCGCCTGCTCGATCATCGCCGCCCTCCCCAGCCGTGGCGCTGGATCAAGCGCTCGCGCTGAAGCTCGACACGGTGCTGGATGCACAGCGAGCGCAGGCGAGCCCGCTCGAGCTTCGTCCAGGCTGTCTGTGGCACCTCCCGGCGGGCGCTGAGCCAGCGTCTGCCGGGCAGCGCCATCGCCGCCATCGTGCGGGTCAACATGTTCTTCCTCTCTTTGCATGTATGTGCGGTCAGCGTCGAGTGACACGGCTGCGCGCGTGTCTCACCGCCACGCTCAGCGCGCGTCAAAAGCCACTGTCTGTTACCTGCTTGTGTTACTGCTGTCTACTGGCTCATCGTGCTCGTCGGGCCGGTGACCGACCGCTCACTCGCATGAGGTGTCTGGCCTCGTTTGGGCAACAAAAAAGGGCGGCCCCGATGGGGTCCGCCCTCGCATGCTCGGTATCTGATGCGCTGATATCAGCGCATCCACCTCACAGCGAGGAACCCACCGGCGCCATCCGCCGCGGCTGCCGTCGGCAGACCAGCGGACGTGAGCACGCCGAGCCCACGCGCGGCGGCTGCGGTCACGTTGAGCGTGTGGTTGGTGAAGATTTCCATGACTTACCTCGTGTGGTACTACTGCCTGGCAGGTGACATTACGCAATCAGACACGGAAATGCAAGTGCCTGCGAGAAAACTCGTCGTGGCGGGCGCGGCTGGTCACAGCTGATTCACACGCGACCCGCGTGCGCCCATCCTCGATCCCAAGCTTGGCTGCGTCTGCTGCGACCAGCACCACCGCGTGACGCCCGGGATCGAACGCGAAGAGCATGCGCGGTCTCCACCGATGGATCGCGGCTTCTCGAGGTTGTGTTGACGCGAGCCCCTGAGCGACTCGACGAACGGCTGGCCGAGCCCGGGCCCAGGCTGCTCGCGGCGAACCAGCGCGACCGCAACTCTCGCCGACGACCGCCGGGGCCTCGCCTCACTGGCTCAGGTAGCGATACCCGCGTAGGCTTTCAGGGGGACGAAGCGGCGCAGGCGGCTCGCCCGCTACCTCGGCGGGCATTTGCGCCCGCACGGCGGTCCAGCTCGGGCAATCAAAACGGCATGGAGACAGCATGGCTCAGGCACAGGCAACGACCTCACTCGACGACGATCGCGTGCGGGTGACGACGTGGGTCTTTGACCCTGGGGCCACCACGGGCACACATCGCCACGAGTTCGACTACATCGTCGTGCCGATCAGCGGCGGTCTGTTTCGTGTGACCAACGCGGACGGGACCGAGACAGAAAGAAGCCAGCGGGCAGGGCTCCCGTACGCCGGCAGCGCCGGCACTGAGCATGACCTCCTCAACGCGACCGATGCCACGGTCAGCTTCGTGGAGATCGAGCTCAAGCGCTAAGTGCGCGATCAGGGTCCTACCGTTTGAGCCGTGTACGAGGCGCTCTTTGACACCGCGCTGCGCCGCATCCCGCCGCAGCGCGCCCACGCAGCCGCGCTCGGCGCGCTGGATGCCGTAACGAGCCGGCCACGGCCGCGACGCTGGCTGCGCCAGGCCACCCACCGGCAGAGCGGGGTGATCGCGATCGACGCACTCGGGGTGCGCTTCCCGTCGCCGCTCGGTGTTGCGGCCGGCCTGGACAAGGATGCAGAGCACTACGAGGCACTCGGCTCGCTGGGCTTCGGCTTCGTCGAGGTCGGGACGCTCACGCCGGTGGCGCAGGCTTCGAACCCACCTCCGATCCTCGCCCGACTCCCGGCCGACCGGGCGCTGCTGAACAGGATGGGCTTTCCAAACAAGGGCGCCGAAGCAGCGGCGAGGCGCCTCGCTCGTCGGCCGCGGCAGACGCTGGTGGGCGTCAACATCGGCAAGAACCGTGAGACGGCGCTGGAGCGGGCGGCGGATGACTACGTACGGGCGGCGGCGGCGCTCGCGCCGTTGGCGGACTACCTGGTGCTGAACGTCAGCTCGCCCAACACGCCGGGGCTGCGGGAGCTCGAGTCGGTGTCAAGGCTTGAACCACTGGTGCGCGCCACCAGGGGGGCCGCAGGCAAGACGCCGCTGCTGGTGAAGATCAGCCCCGACCTCGAGGACACGGCGATCGATGCGCTGGCCGACATGGCAGTGGGCCTCGGGCTGGCGGGGATCGTCGCGACCAACACGACGCTTGACCGCGACGGGCTCGCAACGCCAGCCGAACAGATCGCACGCGATGCCTGGCCCGACGGCGGTGGAGTTTCGGGGCGTCCACTGAAGGAACGCTCGCTGTCCGTGCTCTCACGGCTTCACGCGCGGGTCGGCGAGCGCCTCGTGCTGGTCTCCGCCGGCGGGGTCGAGTCGGCCGCCGATGTCTGGGCGCGCATGCTCGCCGGCGCGCGCCTGGTGCAGTCCTACACGGGGTTTGTCTACGGCGGTCCCGCCTGGCCAAGGACCGTGAACCGGGAGCTCGAGCACCGCGCGCTCGCCGCCGGTGCGCAGACCCTGCAGGAGCTGGTTGGGACAGGCGCGGGCGCGCAGGCCGACGATCACCGAGCTGACACGGACGACCTTCGAGCCCGCTGAGTCATCATCTTGCCCCGAGCCCGCCGCACCTGTGAGAATGGCACGGTGGGCAGCGGCAGCGATCCACCAGCACCGGCGTCACAAACCGACGCTTCGCGAGCCGAGCTGCATGCGGCAGAGCTCCGGCGAGAGAGCGAGCGCCGCTGGCTCGCGTTCGGCTCGCGGGCCGAGTTCAACGATCCGCGGCTCGAGTACAGGCGCCTGTTCGCGGAACTGCTTGGCACCTTCATGCTCGTCCTGGTCGCCGCCGGCGCTGGCCTGTTGCACGCCGAGGGTCAGGTAACCCTGAACGCCGCCGTGGTCGCCCCCGGCCTGATGGTGATGGCGATCATCCTGTTCATGGGAGCCGTCTCCGGCGCGCACCTGAACCCCGTCGTGTCGGTCGCCTTCGCCCTGCGCAGGGACTTCCCCTGGCGGCGCGTACCCGCCTACATCGTGGTGCAGCTGGCCGGGGCGGTGCTTGCAGGCCTGTTTCTGCTGGCCGTGTTCGGCAACGTGGGCCACCTCGGCGCGACGCTCCCGGGACCCGGTTACTCGGCCTGGCAGGCGCTGCTGATCGAGGTCGTGCTCACTGGCATCCTGGTCAGCGTGATCCTCGGCACCGCGTCGGCCGCGCAGAACGTCGGCGCGATCGGCGCGCTCGGCGTGGGCGGCTACATAGCGCTGGCGGGGATGTGGGCTGCGCCGGTGAGCGGGGCATCGATGAACCCGGCACGCTCGCTGGGCCCGGCGCTCGTCTCGGGCGACTGGAGGGCCTTCTGGGTGTACATCGTGGGTCCAATGATCGGGGCGGCACTGGCGGTCGCCGCCGCCGTGATCCTGCGTGGCAGCGGCGGCGACCGGGTCGCGCAGCTGGCGGCAACGGGCAGGCTCGGTTCGAGCCTCGATGAGCGCCCGGCTGTGACCGGCGAATGACTGCGCCGGACGAGCCGGCCGTGGCCGTCCGCATCAAGTGGAGGCAGACGGTCGCCGAGCACGACTACGCGGCCGCCGCGGCCTACCTATCGCTCAAGTTGGGAGACGACGCCGACCAGAAGGCGGTGCGGCGCCTGCGCGATGCAAAGCTCACAAGCCGACATGCCAATGACACCCTGCGGGCTGCGAGGCTGGCCCCGGCGCCACCCGATGACCCCGGTGTGACGAAGGACCTGATCAAAGCAGTAGAGGGTGAGGAGCTGAGCCCCGTCCTGGTGCTGAACGGCAAGCGAGGTTCGGGCATCGCCGACGGCTTTCACCGTGTATCGCTCGTCTACAGGCTCGACCCCTACGCCGTGGTGCCGCTGAAGGTCGGCTGAGCCCCCCGGGCCGAGGATCCGCAGATCCCAAGGCCGGTGGGACGAACGACGCCGCTCCGGGTAGCGATCAATAAGCTGGCCGGTGAACCGCAAAGAAATCTGGAGGCCAAGTCATGCAGCTGGGAATGGTCGGACTCGGGCGCATGGGCGCCAACATGGTGCGTCGGCTTGTCCGGGACGGGCACGAGCTGGTGG
>DAIDME010000041.1 GCA_027449125.1 Solirubrobacterales bacterium
TTCGGAGTAGGAGGTCGTCATCACGCGCTCGTTGTATTCCAAACGGATGGTGCGCTCGCCGACGTCGAAGACGAATTCGCCATAGGCGCCGTCTTCGTTCTCCCAGCCGTCATGCACCTCTTCGAGGAAGTCGTAGGCCAGCTTCTCGATGGCGTCGCGCACCGGCATGGTCTCGGTCTGCACGCCGCTTCCGTCCCAGAGCGAGGTGCGGATCTCGATGGTGCCGTCGGGCAATTCGGCGGCGGTTTCGTCTGGGGCCGTCGCGTCGATGCTCTCGATCTGTCCGGAGTCACCGGCGCCGTCGAAGTGAACGGCGACACGCCGGATGCCAGCGGCCTGAAGCACGGTGAACAGCGCGGCCTTGTTGAGCGGTGTCACCTCGCGGGCCAACTGGGCGCGTAGCCGGGCCTGGGCCTCGTACTGCGCGAAGGCATCGTTCGGGTTATCGATCATGGGGGTGCTCCTTCGGGATTCGAGAAAGCCGAAGCTCGGAAGGCCCGAGGCAGGATGCCACCGGGCCTTCATCCGTCACTCAGCGGCGATGACCTGCGGCACGGCGGGATCTTCGGCGTCGATCAGGAACGCCGGCAGTGCGGTGATCGCGTCGGCGTCACCCTCGGCCGTGCCCTCGGCTTCATCGTCACTGGCCGCGGGAGGGAAAGCCGCAGCCTCAGGCAACCCGGGCGTGCGGAGCGGCTCGGGCAACCACCCAGTGCCGGCGAGCAGCCGTTCGGCCTCCTGCGCCATCTCGGGTTTCTTCAGGTGGTCGATCAGCTGCGCGGCGTGCTCGCCCTTTGCCTCGCGCACCGCCTCCCGGATGCGGGCCTTCGGCACCCGACCGAGATAGGTCTCGACCGTCGGGACCCAGCCGGCCGCCGCCATGTCGAGACCGACCGCCTGGGCCAGCCGGTCGGCGTGGGCCAGCGCGCCCGGACGGCGGTTCCAGGGTTCGTGCAGCGCGTTGATCGTCAGTGCCGCGCAATGCGCGAACAGGGCCGCGCGCGTGTCGGTGTCGAACCCGACGAGCGCGTCCCAGAGCTCTCCGGACGTCGCCGGCAATTGCTTCACCCACGCCTCGTGCCGCACGTCGATGGCCTTGGCGGACGCGGTGTCGTTCAGCCCCGGAGCCTGGGTCCCGAACCCGGCGCTCTTGGCCTCGATTTCCAGGCACGTGTCGGCGGCGGAGCGATAGAACAGGCGGAGGCAGAGCGCGTGGAGCACGGCCAGGAACGCCTTGTCCCAGTCGTTCCCCAAGGCTTCCCGCAACGCGAGCGTCCGGTGTGCGGTGAGCTCCGTCATCAGCCGCTCGGGCAGTGGCTTCAGCCCCTCGTCCTCCTCGGGCACCTCGGCGGACGGCTCCGCGGCCGTGGTGGTCGTGGTCGAGCGTGCCTGCGTGGGCGACGGATCGCGATCGGTATCGGGCATGGTGCTGGCCGGCGCTGCCGGATGATCGGGATCGTCGGGCGCAGCCACCGGCGGCTCATCCTCGGGCCGCACGTAGCCGCGCTCGACACGCAGCGCGCCGTCACGGTCGATGCTGACGAAGACGCCGGCGCG
>DAIDME010000042.1 GCA_027449125.1 Solirubrobacterales bacterium
CCTCCGCGCCCGGATCGCCGCGCGGATCCTCACGCTCGCAGCCGCAGTCGCGCTCAACCACAAGCTCGGGCTACCCAGCCGCAGCCTCGCCCAATACACCGCATAACAGACCAAGCAGCCGTGTGACTACTCATCTAGGCGGTTCCACCGACCCGAGGAGTCGCTCGGCCGGCGACTGGGCCACCAGGGCGTGGGCGTCAAAGACCTCGCCGAGCCTCAGGCGCGGCGCAGGCGGCTCGCTCGATGCGGCTAAGCTTGGCCGGACGTTTTCACTGCCGCAGACGGGACGTCCCCAGTCACTGCCCGCGGCCCACACGATCGAGAGCTAGAGGCGATGCGAGCAAGCGGATTCCTGTTCACGTCTGAGTCGGTGACGGAGGGTCATCCTGACAAGGTTGCGGATCAGATCTCGGATGGGGTTCTGGATTCGGTGCTGGCGCAGGATCCGCTGGCACGGGTGGCGTGTGAGACGCTGGTGAACACCGGTCTGGTGGTGGTCTCGGGTGAGATCTCGACGGAGGCGTGGGTTGATGTGCAGTCGGTGGCGCGGGAGACGATCCGGCGGATCGGCTACGTGGACGCTGCGCTTGGTTTCAGCGCTGATTCGTGCGCGGTGCTGAACACGATCGATCAGCAGTCGCCGGACATCGCTCGTGGGGTCGATCTCGCGCTGGAGGTCCGCTCTGGTGAGGGTGGTGAGCTGACCACTGATGCGTTGCTTGCGGCGGGTGCCGGCGATCAGGGGATGATGTTCGGTTACGCGACGGATGAGACGCCGGAGCTGATGCCGTTGCCGATCTCACTGGCGCACCGCCTGGCGGCGCGGTTGGCGGCCGTGCGTAAGGATGGCTCGGTCCCGTATCTGCGTCCGGACGGCAAGACACAGGTGTCGGTGCGGTACGTGGATGGCCGGCCGGTGCGGGTTGAGAAGCTGTTGATCTCCACCCAGCATGCGGAGGGCTCTGAGCGGTTGATCCCGGATGATCTGTGGGAGCATGTGGTGCGGCCGGTGCTGCCTGCGGAGCTCTATGACGAGCGTGAGCTGCGGGCGGGCTTTCTGGTGAACCCGACGGGCCGGTTCGTGATCGGCGGGCCGGTCGGCGATTGTGGTTTGACGGGCCGCAAGATCATCGTCGACACCTATGGCGGGATGGCGCGTCACGGTGGTGGCGCGTTCTCCGGCAAGGACCCGTCGAAGGTCGATCGCAGCGCCGCGTACGCGGCCCGGTGGGTGGCCAAGAACGTGGTGGCTGCCGGGCTTGCGGCGCGCTGCGAGGTGCAGGTGGCCTATGCGATCGGTGTCGCGCACCCGGTTTCGCTGATGGTGGAGACGTTCGGGACCGAGCGGATCGATCCGGCCAGGATCGCGGCGCTGGTCTCCGAGCACTTCGACCTGCGTCCCGGCGCGTTCCGGCGTGAGCTCGATCTGCATCGCCCGATCTATCAGCAGACCGCCGCCTACGGGCATTTCGGGCGCGAGGGCGACGATTTCACGTGGGAGCGGACCGACCGGGCGGCGATGTTGCGCGAGGCCGCCGGGCTCCGAGATGCCGACGATGTCGGCTCTGCCGAGGCCGTCTCCGCGTGAGCATAACGGTCGTCGGATCGATCGCTTACGACGCGGTCAAGACCCCGCAGGGCCACCGCGAGCGGATGCTCGGCGGCGCGGCGACGCACTTCTCGCTGGCCGCGTCGTTCTTCGACACCGTGCGTCCGGTCGGACCGGTCGGTGCTGACTTCGCGCCCGACGATCTGCGTACGCTCTGCATCCGTGGCACGCTGGCCGACGATGTGGTCACGATCCCGGGCGGCGAGACCTTCTTCTGGTCGGGGGTCTACGGCGAGGATCTGAACTCGCGGGAGACGCTCGATACCCGGCTCGGTGTGTTTGCGGAGTTCGTGCCGCGCTTGAGCACGGCGGCGCGTGCGTGTGACGTGTTGTTCCTGGCCAACATCCAGCCGGCGTTGCAGGCGCTGGTGTTGGATCAGTGCGACGGGCCCAGGTTCACGGCGCTCGACTCCATGGACCTGTGGATCGAGACCGCACGCGATGCGCTGGTCGAGGTGATCGGGCGGGTTGATTGCGTCATTCTCAACGACAGCGAGGTCAGGCAGCTCACCGGCAGGGGCACGCTGTCGGCGGCTGCGCGTGAGCTGCTCGAGCTGGGGCCGTCTGCGGTGATCGCCAAGCGGGGCGAGTACGGGGCGGCGCTGTTCACGCGCGAGGGGTTCTTCTCGCTGCCCGCCTACCCGCTCGCTGCGGTGGTGGATCCGACCGGTGCCGGTGACACGTTCGCAGGGGGTGTGGTCGGATACATCGCCGCACAGCGCGCGCGTCCTGTCGACCACGAACTCCTGGCCGGCGCGATGGCCTACGGCACGGCGCTCGCGTCGTTCAACGTGGAGGAGTTCGGCACCGAGCGCTTGGCGCGCCTCTCATTCGACGAGGTTCAGGCGCGGGTGGCTGCGCTTCACCGCTTCACACAGTTCGAAATCCCATTCGTGAAGGAGACAGTCTGATGAGCAGCACGCAAACGAGGCTCGACTTCAAGGTCGCCGATCTGTCCCTGGCGGAGTTCGGACGCAAGGAGATCCGGCTCGCGGAGCACGAGATGCCGGGTCTGATGGCCACCCGGCGCGAGTACGCCGATTCGCGGCCACTCGCGGGCGCCCGGATCATGGGGTCTCTGCACATGACCGTCCAGACGGCGGTGCTGATCGAGACCCTGGTGGCCCTGGGCGCGGAGGTTCGCTGGGTGTCCTGCAACATCTTCTCGACCCAGGATCACGCCGCCGCCGCCGTGGTCGTCGGCCCTGACGGCACGCCGGATGACCCGCGTGGCGTGCCGGTCTACGCCTGGAAGGGTGAGAGCCTCGAGGAGTACTGGTGGTGCACGGAGCAGGCGATCACCGGCTTTGACGGCGGCCCGAACATGATTCTCGACGACGGTGGCGACGCGACGCTGCTGGTTCACAGGGGGCGTGAGTACGAGCAGGCCGGAACCGTCCCGGATCCGAGTGGAGCCGATTCCGAGGAGCTCGCGATCATCCTCGAGTTGCTCACGCGCTCGCTGGCCGAAGACCCCGAACGCTACACGCGGATCGCGGCCGGGATCAGGGGCGTGACCGAGGAGACCACCACCGGTGTTCACCGTCTCTACCAGCTGGCCGAGCAGAGCGAGCTGCTGTTTCCGGCGATCAACGTCAACGATGCGGTCACCAAGAGCAAGTTCGACAACAAGTACGGCTGCCGCCACTCGCTGATCGACGGGATCAACCGCGCCACCGACGTTCTGATCGGTGGCAAGGTCTGTGTCGTCTGCGGCTACGGTGATGTCGGCAAGGGCTGCGCGGAGTCGCTGGCGGGGCAGGGCGCACGCGTGATCGTGACCGAGATCGATCCGATCTGCGCGCTGCAGGCGGCGATGGACGGCTACCAGGTCACCACGCTGGAAGACGTGCTCGCCACCGCCGACATGTTCATCACAGCCACCGGCAACCGTGACGTGATCACGGCCGAGCACATGGCGCGGATGAAGCACCAGGCGATCGTCGGCAACATCGGCCACTTCGACAACGAGATCGACATGGCCGGCCTTGCCGCCGTGCCCGGCATCGAGCGCACCAACATCAAGCCACAGGTCGACGAATGGGAGTTTCCCGACGGTCACGCGATCATCGTGCTCTCAGAGGGGCGCCTGCTGAACCTCGGCAACGCGACCGGCCACCCGAGCTTCGTGATGTCAAACAGCTTCACCAACCAGGTCATAGCCCAGATCGAGCTCTACACCCAGCCGGAGCGCTACGAGCGCACCGTCTACACGCTCCCCAAGCACCTGGACGAAAAGGTCGCAAGGCTGCACCTGGATGCGCTCGGCGTAAAGCTCACCACGCTCACCGAAGCACAGGCAGCCTACCTCGGCATCCCCGCCGACGGCCCCTACAAGCCCGACCACTACCGCTACTAACGGCCGACTGACGGCCGCCGGGATGAGCGAGCTCCTCGGGGGGCGGCAGCAGCCGCCCCCCGAGGACCCGTCCCTGTGAGTGGTGCGCGTCAGACCGTCGTGGCGACCGCTGCCGGCGCCTCCTGGTAGGCGCCGAGCGACGGGATGTCGGACGGGTAGACCTCGTGTCCGTGTTCGGCGACGTCGCCGATCTCCATGTTCTCGTTGCTCATCCGCAACGGCATGAAGAGACTGATCACCTTGAGGATCACGTAGGTCGCAGCGGCCGACCAGACGATCACGAAGAGGCCCGCGAACAGCTGCCACTTCAGCAGCGTCGCGGAGCCGAACACGAGCCCGGTGGCGCTCCCCGCCGGGATGTACTTCTTGCCTGACACGTCGTAGAAGACGGCCATGCCCGGATCGGCGAACACACCGGTCAGCAGGCCGCCGGCGAAGCCGGCGATGCCGTGCGTGTAGATCACGCCGAGCGTGTCGTCGACGCTGCGGAAGAAGCGCCACGAGCTGGCGTAGTTCATCGCGTAGTAGACGATGATCGAGGCGATGCCCCCGTCGGCGATCGCACCCCAGCCGTTGACGAAGCCAGCCGCGGGAGTGATCGCCACGAGCCCTACGATCATGCCGTTGACGCCGCCGAGCAGGCTCGGCTTGCGGCCCGTGACCATGTCGCAGAGCACCCAGATGAGGAACGCGACCGCGGTGGCGAGGTTGGTGTTCAATACCGCCGCCGCCGCCGAGTTGGCGGCCGAGTAGGGGTCGCCGCCGTTGAATCCGTTCCAGCCGAGCCAGAGCAGGCCGGCGCCGACTGCGACCATCGCGACGTTGTTGGGCGCGTCTATCTCGCGGTCTCGCTGGAGTCTCGGCCCGATCACCGCCGCCGCCACGAACCCGGAGACGCCTGCCGAGAGGTGGATCACGTAGCCGCCGGAGAAGTCGAGCGCGCCGTGGTGCGCGAAATACCCGCCTCCCCATAGCAGGAAAGCGTCAACGACGTAGACGATCGAGATCCACAGCACCGAGTACACGCACCACGCCTTCCAGTTGACGCGTCCGAGCACCGAGCCCAGCGACAGGATCGGTGTGATCGCCGCGAACACGAACTGGAAGTACACGAGCGCCGACTGCGGGAAGTTCTCCTGCGACGGCGTCCCGTAGGCGCCCGGCAACGTCGCGTGACCCTGCAGCTGCGCGGGGCTGAGCGAGGGGCCGGGGCTGCCGACGAACGCGTTCAGGAAACCCGGGTGGTGGCTTGGGAACATCGGCGAGCCGAAGCCCATCTTGAACGCGTACAGAACCCAGATCACCAGCACGACGGAGAACGTGAGGAACGTGAGCATCATCGAGTTGATGCTCCACCGCTTCTGCATCACGCCGCCGTACAGCACGACCAGGCCGGGTACGCTCATCAGGCCGACAAGCGTCGCCGCCGTCACCTGCCAAGCGGTGTCGCCCTGGTTCAGCCAGGGCAGTGCCTCAGATGTCATGCATCTCCTTCTTCCAGTGAGGGCATCGCCCGCAGGCGGGCGACGGCTTGATACCCCTTGATCAAGCTGACCGGAGAAAGGGTCTTGGACCCGGGCAGGGCGAACTATGGCCAGCCGTACAGGGTTGCCGGACGGCCCCTAGACATCTGGACAAGCCGGGCTCGCCGGCCGCCTCGGCGCCGTGTGCGGTGCTTCAGCGCCTGCCTGAGAGGTGCGCACTGCGACAGGCGGCTTCCAGTGCGGCCGTGAAGCTTGCGTCGATCCCGCCGGTGCTGGGCCGGCTTGCGCAGAGCGCGCGTGCCTGGGCGCCGCAGCGGTGCATCTGTCCACCGCCGATCATCGTGGTGTAGCCGAAGCTCACACAGCCCCGGGCGACGACGCCGCGACCGGAGGTCAGCGAGAAGAGCACCACCGCCGCAAGGCCCGTGGCGAGCAGCACCGCGGCGCCGACCGCCAGACGCTCGCGGCCGCTGCGCTCGCGGCGCTCCGCGAGCTGCCGGAAGTGCCCGGGCGCGTATACCATGGCCGGCCAGTCTACCGGCGGTCCGCTCGTCCCGAGCCGGGTGCGCCGATGGCAGCTCAGAAGCCGGTGCCGACCCAGTCGACCCGCGGGGCCCTCGGGACCGGTCGGCCCACGGCGAGCTCGATACTGGCGTTGGCGCTCAGCGGGATGCGCGCCGGAGCCCCGCGCCAGCGCCGACCGTTGACGTTCGCCGTCACGGGACCGCGCAGGCTCGCGACGCGTCGACGCGTCAGCGGCTGGTTCCAGATGGCGAACAGCTCACCGAGCGTGAAGCGTCTGCGCACCGGTGACTGCGCTTCGACCAGGCCGTCGGCGGCGCGCGTGTGCAGCCAGTACATGCAGGCGCTCGCGCCGTAGAACAGCCCGTGGGGGGTCGCTTCCGGGGTTTGGTCGACGAGCCCGATCCCTCCGGGAAGCGCCCGCGAGCGACCGTCGGCGTAGACCTGCAGGTGCACGTAGGTCGTGTATGCCAGCTGCGCGAACCGCTCGCACTGAATCCCGTCCACGATGCGTCCCAGCGCCGTGGTCGCGGAGGGCGCGAGGAATGGACCCGTCTCGATCGGCAGGCCGTTGGGCCCGATGTAGGCGCGCGCCGTCGGCGTTGCCACCGTCGTGGTCGGTGTGGTGGTGGTGACCGAGAACGTCAGCGGCTTGTTCACGGGCGCCGGCGGCGCCCCGCTCTTCGCGGCGCCGCATCCGGCCAGTACTACGGCCGCGCTCGTTGCGAGCGCGGCCACATGCCAACCATGCACCTGGTCAGCGCCTCGACATGGGCGCGCACGTCTCCGCCGGCGCCGGCTCAGCGGCGCCGGCCGCCACCTCCGAAGAGGCTGAGCAGCAGCAGGAAGACATTGAAGATGTCCAGGAATATGCCGGCCGCGATCGGTACCGCGCTCTGGTAGCGACCACTCTGGGCCAGCCGGTTGAAGTCGAACATCGTGAAGCCACCGAACACCAGCAGCATCAGGACGCAGTAGATCGTGTTGGATCCGGGGATCGCGACGAACAGTGCGACGAGACCGAAGACGAAGACGATCCCGAACGCGATCATGAGCGGCTTGACATAGCGCGAGAGGTCACGCCTGGTGCTGTAGCCGAAGGCGCCGAGTGCGCCGACGAACAGCGCCGTGGAGCCGGCCGCCTGGTAGACGACGTTCGGGTTCGTCTTGGCGTAGTAGACGATGATCGGTGAGATCGCCATACCGAGCAGCAGCGCCATCCCGAACAGCAGTCCGGTGGCAAGCTGCTCGTGGCCGCGGGCGGCGGCGGCCTGCAGGCCGAAGATGCACGCGAACGCGCCGATGAAGAAGATGAAGCCGCCGGTCGCGTCGTTGCGGGCGATGTAGGCGCCCAGCGCGGCAAAGCCGAGCGCGAAGGCCACGAGCCCCATCACGTGCCCGAACACCGTCCGTGCCCGGTCCCCCGTGAGCGCGGCCCCCTGGCCGAAACCGAGTTGTTCGTAAGTGGGCATCTCTTTCGTTGCTCCTCGAAGTGTCTTTGGGAAAACTTCCGGTGAGAAATCTAGAGCATAAAGTGGCAGCAGCTCCGAAGAGCAGCATAAAGGTGCAGGGTTTCGAGGCGAGCCAGCGCGGGCGCGTGCAGGAGGCTAAGCGGCTCGTTGCTCAGGCGGCGCTGTCGAGCCGCACGCTCTCGCGCAGCGTCGCATCGCGCTGAACGGCCTCGACCAGGCCGGCTGCGATCACCTCGGGCTCAAGGCCCAGAAAGCCTGCCAGGTCGCGGACGCGCTCTCCCTGGGCGACGCGGTCGACCAAGATCCGCTGCTGTCGTGTGGTGAGGTTGTGTGGGATCTCGTCCACTCCTTCGTGCATAGCTATCGACCCGACCGGCTCTCACGATGACACCCAACGGCGACACTGGACCAGTTACGTACCGGGAATGCCGCAACCACCATCATATTTACCCGGTGAGCATGCGCGCAAACGTTGGGGAGAGCACCTCAGTCTCAGGCTTGAAAGGGCCGCTGTCGGGCGTGCGCGTGGTTGAGGTCGGCGGCATCGGGCCCACACCGTTTGCCGGCATGATGCTCGCCGACATGGGTGCCGACGTGATCCGCCTAGACCGCGCCCCCGGCGCCGGCTTCGGCCAGGCGGGGCCAGGTGACCCTTCGCTACGCGGGCGTCAGACGCTCGCCGTCGATCTGTCTTCAGAGCCCGGTCGGGCGCTTGCGCTGAAGCTCGCCGCGCGTGCCGATGCGCTGATCGAGGGCTTCCGGCCGGGGGTGATGGAGCGTCTGGGGCTGGGCCCCGATGAACTGCTGGAGCTCAACCCGCGGCTCGTGTACGGGCGCGTCACCGGCTACGGGCAGGCCGGCCCGCTGGCCGGCCTGCCCGGGCACGACATCAACTTCCTCGCGCTGGCGGGGCTGCTCGGTGCCTCGCAACGAGCCGGTGAGCGGCCGATGTTTCCCGTAAATGCCGCCGCCGATTACGGCGGAGGGGCGATGTTCCTGCTGTTCGGCGTGCTCTGCGCGCTGCTCGAGGCGCGTTCATATGGCCGCGGTCAGGTCGTTGATGCAGCGATGGTCGACGGCGTGGCGCTGCTCACGACGATGGTCCACTCGCTGCGTGCCGCTGGCATGTGGAATGGTGCACCTGGCGCCAACGTGCTGGACAGCGGGGCGCACTTCTACGAGGTCTACGAGACCGCCGATGGCGGTCATCTGGCGGTCGGCGCGATCGAGCCGCGATTCTATGCGCGCCTGCTGGAGCTGCTCGAGCTGCCGGCGGACGCGTTCCCCCAATGGCAGACCGACCGCTGGCCAGACCTGAAGGCCCGGTTCGCGGCCGTCTTCGCCCAGCGCAGCGCGGCCGCCTGGGCCGCGCTGCTCGAGCCGGAGGAGGTGTGTGTGACCGTGGTCCGCGGACCCTTCGACGCGCCCGATGATCTGCACCTGCGGGCGCGCGGTACGTTCACGACGCTCGCGGGCGTGCGCCAGCCAGCGCCGGCGCCGCGGCTGAGCCTGACCCCGGCGCGTGCACGGCCCGCGGAGGACGACCCGCGCGCCGCGCTCGCGCGCTGGGGTGTCGAGTAGCTCCGCGGTCAGCTCTCGGCGGCGAGTGCGGCCGCTGCGACACGGGCGCGGGCGCTGCTGCGCCGCGCCTGCGCGAAGCTCACGAGCTTGCCGGCGTCGGCGTCCCACAGCTTGAAGCGGATCGCGCGCATGCCGTCGGCGATACCGATCGTTGGCACCGTCTCGAACACCGGGTGCGAGGCGTGCGCTCCGCGCAGGTGGTAGTTGGGGATCTTGGCGTTCAGGTGGTGAACGTGATGGCAGCCGATGTCGGCGGTGAAGAACTCGAGCACCCGGGGCAGTCGCAGATGGGTGCTGCCGGCAAGCGCCGCCTCGGCGTAGCTCCACTCCTCGCCACTGGCCCAATAGGCGTCCTCGAACTGGTGCTGGACGTAGAACAGCCAGATGCCACCGGCCCCGGCGAGCATCGCCGCCGGCGCCCAGACCTCGACCAGGCGCAGCCAGCCGAGCAGCGAGCCGAGCGCGAAGAAGATCCCGGCCAGCACGGCGTCGTTGAGCAGCACGCTGTGGCGCAGGCGCCGGCGTGCCCCGGGCCCGATGCCCATGACGCGCGGCGCGATGATCATCGCGAAGATCGGCCCGAAGCCGAACATCACCAGCGGGTTGCGGAACAGCCGGTAGCCGAGCCGGCCATACCAGGCCTGCGCCCGGTATTCGGCGACCGTGAGCGTGAGCACGTCGCCGACGCCGCGACGGTCCAGGTCGCCCGAGGTGGCGTGATGGATCGCGTGTCCGTGGCGCCACTGCGCGAACGGCGTCAGCACGAACAGCCCCAGCACGGCACCGACGCGCGCGTTGGCCCTGCGCGAGGGGAAAAGTGAGCCGTGGGCGCAATCATGGAAGATGACGAACGTTCGCACGAGGAACCCGGCCGCGACGAGCGCGAGCAGCGCAGTGAGCAGCGGCGAGAGGCCGAGCGTCAGGTAGCTGGTGGCCGTCAGCGCCAGATATGGCAGCAGCGAGTTGGCCAGCTGTACCACGGCGCGGCGCGTCTGCGCTCGCTCAAACGGCGCGAGGGCGTCCTTGTATGACGCTGCACTCCTCGATGGCATCGTGGGTGAACCTCCGGTGATGTGCCGGCGGCGCACGCAGCGGCCATGGGTCAGGCACCTGCGAGAGCACGCGGAGCATGGGTTTGGTCGGGCGGTCGCCCGAGTGAGCGGCACGGTAGCACGGACTGGCCCGGCAGCAGCCGCGGCTCAACAGCTCTTAGCACAATTTTACACTGTGACGCGGAACGAGGTCGAGCGCGAACTCCGTCAGGAGTGCCGTTGCGGTGTCGACCGCTTCGCAGTTGTGCGCGAGACCGATGCTGTGGGCGAGCCAGGACAGCGTCTCTGCGGGCCGGCCGTGACCGCCCGTGAGCAACGCGCCGTCGTCGCGCTTGGCCAAGCGCCTTCCGGTCGGACCGAGCACCAAGGGCACGTGCGCGTAGCTCGGCGTGGGCAGGTCGAGCAGCCGCTGCAGCAGGACCTGGCGCGGGGTCGAGTCGGCCAGGTCAGCGCCGCGAACCACGTCGCCGATGCCCTGGGCGGCGTCGTCGACCACGACCGCGAGCTGGTAGGAGTAGACGCCATCTGAGCGCATCAGCACGAAATCGTCGACGAGACCCTGGCGTTCACCGAGCAGCCTGTCAGCCCAGGCGATGCGCTCGCCTTCCGCGCGCAGCCGCAGCGCGTGGCGCTCACCGGTCCGCACACGCCGCCAGGACTCTCTCTCTGAGAGCTGGGCGCAGGTCCCCGGGTAGGCGCCCTCCGGCAGCTTGCCGTGGGGGGCCGACGCAGCTTCGCGTACCTCCGCGCGCGTGCAGAAACATGGGTACACACGGCCGTCGGCACGCAGGCGGCTCAACGCGTCGTCGTATAGGGTGGCGCGCTGCGACTGGTGCACCGGCTCGCCGTCCCAGTCGATCCCGAGCGCACTCAGGTCGGCGATCTGGTCGGCCTCGTAGCCGCGTCGGGAGCGCCGTGGGTCAAGGTCCTCGAAGCGCAACAGGAAGCGCCCGCGCTGGGAGCGGGCGGTGAGCCATGCGACGAGCGCCGTGCGCAGGTTGCCGAGGTGAAGCGGCCCGGTCGGGCTGGGCGCGAAGCGTCCGGTTGGGTTCACGCGGTGGGGCCTTGCGGGGCAGGGGAGGGGCGGTCCAGCGGGACCGCCCCTCGGTCACAGTGTGGGTGTCTCGGTGCGCGGTGGCGGCTTGCGCCGGCCCTTGTTGGGTGTGCGGTGAAGCAGCTTGAGCAGCGGGTCGTGACGCTGGTCAACGACGCGCTCCTTCATCGGAATGATGGCGTTGTCGGTGATGTGGATCCCCTCGGGGCAGACCTCGGTGCAGCACTTGGTGATGTTGCAAAGGCCTATGCCACCCTCGTCGGCGATCTGGTCCAGGCGGTCGACGCCGTCCAGCGGGTGCATGTCGAGGCTTGCCATGCGCATCATGAAGCGCGGGCCGTAGTAGCGGTCGTGCAGGCGGTGGTCGCGCAGGATGTGGCAGACGTCCTGGCACATGAAGCACTCGATGCACTTGCGGAACTCGCTCATGCGGTCGGTGTCGGCCTGGTCGATCAGGAACTCCCCCTTCTCGTTGACCTCGACGCCCGGCTTCAGGCTCTCGCGCGGGGTGAACGGGGTGATCTGCTTGTTGACGCGGTAGTTCCACGAGACGTCGGTGACCAGGTCACGGATCAGCGGGAAGGCGCGCATCGGCTCGACCGTGATCGGCTCATCGGCCGGCAGGTGGTCGAGGCGGGTCTTGCACATCAGCCGCGGGCGGCCGTTGACCTCGGCGCTGCAGGAGCCACACTTGGCCGCCTTGCAGTTCCAGCGCACGGCCAGGTCCGGCGCCTGCGAGCGCTGGATCTCCAGCACCGCGTCCAGTACGACCATGCCCGGCTCGGTCTCGAGCTCGTACTCGACCAGCTCGCCGCTGGTCAGATCGCCGCGCCAGATCTGGAGCTTCCTCGGGCCGGGCGCATGCGCCAAGTCGATCGTCTCGCTCATGATGCCTTCTCAGCCTCCTTACGGGCCTCGACCAGCGCTTCCAGCTCGTCGCGTTTGACGACCGGTGTCGGTGTCAGCGACATCTCCTGGGTGCTGGTGCCCTCGACGATGATGTTGTGCTCGCCCCAGTAGTCGCTGTAGCCGGTGTGATCCAGGCGGCTGTGGGCGCCGCGACTCTCCTCACGCAGCAGCGCCCCCCGGGCGATCATGTGTGAGACGGTGAGCATGTTCTTGACCTCGCGGCAGAGCTGCAGGCCGGGGTTGTAGTCCAGGCGGTCCGACGGCGCGCGGAGGTTCGCGACGCGGGCGTCCAGCTCCTCGAGCTTGCCGATCGCCTCGCTCAGCCCCTCCTCGTCGCGGAAGATGCCGACGCCGTCACCCATGATCTTCTGCAGCTCGCGGTGCATGTGAAACGGATTCTCGTTGCCCGAGCCGTGCAGGAAGCCCTCGATCTCCGCCTGCGCGTCGGCGACCGCCTCGGGTGGCAGCGTCACCGGACCCGAGGCGTTGGCGGTGGCGGCGGCGCCCTCGCCGGCGCGCCGGCCGAAGACCAGCAGGTCGCCGAGCGAGTTGCCGCCCAGGCGGTTCGCGCCGTTCATCCCGCCGCTTGCCTCGCCTGTGGCAAATAGCCCGGGTACACGCGAGACACCGGTGTCGGGGTCGACCTTGACGCCGCCCATGAAGTAGTGGCAGGTCGGGCCGACCTGCATCGGCTCCTTGGTGATGTCGACGCCGGCGAGTTCCAGGAACTGGTCGTACATGCTCGGCAGCTTGCGCTTGACGTAATCAGAGTCGAGGTGGGAGACATCGAGGTAGGCGCCGCCGTGCGGCGTGCCGCGCCCCTCCTTGACCTCGGTGTAGATCGAGCGCGCGACCACGTCGCGGGTTGAGAGCTCCATGCGCTTGGGGTCGTAGCGTTCCATGAAGCGCTCGCCGTTTGCGTTGCGCAGGATGCCGCCCTCTCCGCGGACGGCCTCGGTGACGAGCAGCCCCGCGACCCCCGGGGGGTAGACCATGCCCGTCGGGTGGAACTGGACGAACTCCATGTCGACCAACTGGGCGCCGGCCTCGTAGGCGAGTGCGTAGCCATCGCCGGTGCAGTCCTGAGAGTTGGAGGTGATCTTGTAGATACGGCCGCTGCCGCCCGTTGCCAGCACCAGCGCCTTGGCGCTGAAGCTGATCAGCTCGCCGGTCTGGCGGCGGTAGCCGAAGCAGCCGACCACGCGGTCTCCGTCCTTGATCAGGCGCGTGACCGTGGTCTCCATGAAGACCTCGACGTTCGAGTGCACGGTCCTGTCGTGGAGGGTGCGGATCATCTCCAGGCCGGTGCGGTCGCCGATGTGCACGAGGCGCTTGTAGGTGTGTCCGCCAAAGGCGCGCTGGGACATCGTGCGCTCCGGCGTGCGGTCAAAGACCGCGCCCCAGTGCTCAAGCTCGCGGGCGCGGTCGGGAGCCTCCTTGGCGTGCAGCTCGGCCATGCGCCAGTTGTTCAGATATTTGCCGCCGAACATCGTGTCCTGGAAGTGGGTGGACCAGCCGTCCTCGGGTGCCACGTTGCCCAGCGATGCGGCCAGGCCACCCTCGGCCATCACGGTGTGGGCCTTGCCGAGCAGCGACTTGCAGACCAGCCCGGTGCGGGCGCCGGCCTCTGCGGCGGCGATCGCCGCGCGCAGGCCCGAGCCGCCGGAGCCGAGGATGAGGACGTCGTAGTCGTGGTGCTCGATGCCTTGCTCGCTCATCAGAACACGTGGTGCGGGTCAGAGAATGCGCCGGAGGAGACCAGCCAGATGTACAGATCAGTTCCCCATACCGTGAACATGCTGATCCAAGCCCACTGCATGTGGCGGCCGTTGAGGATCGAGACCCTCTTCCAGGCGTTGTGACGGGTCTGCGCCGCGGGCGTGCAGGAGAAGCAGTTGAGCTTGCCGCCGATCAGGTGCCGCCACGAGTTGCAGCCGAACGTGAACGCCGACAGGCAGAACACGTTCACGAACATGATCGCGTTGCCGACGCCGATCCCGAAGCTGCCGTGGTAGAAGAGGCCGCGGATCGCGTCGTACCAGAGGAAGCCGATCACGATGACGGCGAAGTAGAAGAACACGCGGTGCATGTTGTTGAGCACCAGCGGGAACTTCGTCTCGCCCGTGTACTTGCGCCGGGCGGCACCCGCTACGGCGCAGGACGGCGGCGCCAGGAAGAACGAGCGGTAGTAGGACTTGCGGTAGTAGTAGCAGGTGCTGCGCAGGCCCAGTGGCGCCCACAGCACCAGGAAGGCCCAGGGCAGGCTGGTGTGGAACTGGATGATGCCGGGCAGGTCCGGCGAGAACATCGGCGATTGCAGGTGTGCACCGCCGGCGGTGATCGCGTAGTAGTTGCTGACGATCGCGTGGATGATCGTGTAGACCCCGAACAGCGTCAGCGAGGTGACGACCAGCACCGGCTGCACCCACCAGCGGTCGCGCCGCATGGTCGCGCCGAGCCGGCGCGGGGGGGTGGCAACGGTTGTCATCTGGAGGAGAGCTCTCTGGAAGGAGTTTGTGGCAAGACTGATTGATTATCGGGGTTTTAGCCTCCGAGTGGCGTCAGCACCGTGCCGCGCGGCCGATAACGGGCTGGGCGATCCGGCGCGCGCCGGTGCCAGCCGGGTGATCTACGCGCGCCGCCGGGCGTTCGGTCCATCAGCCGCGACCTCCAGCTGTGCCAGCACCACGCGGTTGCGCCCGCTCGCCTTGGCGTCGTAGAGCGCGGCGTCGGCTCGCTCCAGGAGTTGCTGCGGCGCGTCGCCAGGGACGCTCGTGGCCAAGCCCACCGAGCACGTCTGTCCGGAGGGCACGGCGGCCATGAGCCGCGCCACCAGGCCCCGGGCGCCGCTTGCGTCGCGTGAGCTGAGCAGCAGGCCGAACTCCTCACCGCCGATCCGCGCCAGCAGATCGCCGGCGCGCAGCTGTGCGCGCCACGCTGCCGCGGTCGCGCGCAGCAGGTCGTCGCCCGCAGGGTGGCCACGACGATCGTTGAAGGCCTTGAAGTGGTCCAGATCCATGATCGCCACCGTGACCGGCCGGTGGCCTTCGGCGAGAGCGTCGTCGAGCGCGACATCCCAGGCGCGGCGGTTGGCCAGGCCGGTGAGTGGGTCGGTGAGTGCCTCGTCTGTCAGTCGATCGATCACGTCGACGCGGTCGATGACGGCGGCGATCTCGTGTGCCAGCAGTGCTGCGACCGCCACGCGTGGTCCGGTCATAGTGGCTCTGTCGGACCAGCTGACAACCAGTACGCCGACCGCCTCGTCGCCTTTCAGCAACGGCTGGTAGAGCACCGAGGCAGGGCACCCGTCAGCGCGCCAGAGCTCGACGTTGCCGACGTGCTCGGCGAGGTTGTCACGGATCAGCTGGGGGTGCCGCGTGCGCATGGCAGTGTCAGCAGCGCTCCCGACTCTGGCGGGCAGCCCTGCGGCGACCGTATCGGGCGTGCCCGTCGTCCTGGTCATGATCAGCCGGCTGCCCGTGGCGTCCGGCTCGTACAGCCCCACGCCCTGCGCCTGGGTTATGTCTCTGACCGCGAGGCAGGCTTCGTGGCGGGGGTCGGCGCTCAGGTACAGCTCCGGGATCGTCTCGCTGACGCGAGCCAGCATCAGCTCGCGCCGCTGTGCCTGCTCCGCTCGTGCGCGCACATCGCCGACCAGCCCGTGCGTCACCAGCCCGGCGATGGCGCTGATCGCCGCCATCAGCAGCGCTGTGCGGTAGTCACTGGCTGGATAGCCGCGTCCACCGATCAGCAAGAGCGGCACCAGGTAGAAGGCGGCAAGGCCGGCCAGCACGAGCCAGAGCCCGCGCCGGTCGCGGACGTGCAGGGCGATGTACAGGACCGGCAGCAGCGCGACGACGCTGACCGCCGCGGCGGTACCGCCGGTCGCGTTGCGCGCGAGCCCGAGCGCCGCCAGGAACGCGAGTGCGCCGGCCACGGTCCGGCACTGCCCATGTCGCTCGTCGTTGACCGTGGCAACGCCCGTCCAGGAGAGCGCAAGCAGGGCGAGTGACGCCGCATACTCGGACCCGCTGACACGAGTGCCGAACAGCATGCTCACCCAGGCCGCCAGCGCCGTGAGCGCAAAGGGCGCCAGCCCGCCGGCGCGCGGCGGCGCGGCGGCTGCGACCTGGCGCGCCCCGGTCGGTCCGGACCGTGCCCGCGGTTCGAGGGAACTCACCACAGCAGCTGATTTCGGCGCGTTCCAGGCTCAGCTTGAGCGGCCCCGAGCGAAGCCGGGCTGATGGTGCGCCTCGGCCACGGGAGGCTCGCCGCTACTGACCGCCGCCCGGTTCCTCGCGCGCGCCGAAGTAGTGCTGGAACAGGGCCGCGTTGATCAGCTGGAGCACGCCCGCCAGCTCAAACGGCAGCGCCAGGCTGACCTCGGTGAAGAGGTAGCCCGTCAGCATCGGCGCGAGTGCGGCGGCGCCCTGCGTCGGCAGCTGTGCGAAGGCGCCCACGCGTGCCCGCTCGTCGGCGGGGGCGGAGCTCATCACAAACGACTGCCGCAGGGCGATGCCGAGCCGTTGCACGACCAGTCGCAGCGTGTAGACGGCGCCGGCCAGCGCGAAGCTCGGCATCAGGGCCAGAACGGGCAGGAGCAAAGCCTGCAGCGTCCGCGCGATCACGACGGTGCGCACCGTGCCCGCGCGTCTGGCCAGCGGCGCCGCCAGCTGACTGCTGGCGATCGTGATGAGGTTCCCCACCGTGTAGAGCACGCCGATCTCAGCGGCGCTGACCCCGTAGCGCCGGTAGAGCCAGTAGGTGACAAACGGCCCGAAGAGCCCGACCGCGAGCCCGTTGACGGTGTTGGTCGCCCACAGGCGCCGAACCAGCAGCCAGCTCTCCGGCGACAGCCGTCCCGAGCTTCGCTCCGGCTCGGTACGCGAAGACGGTGGTGTCTGCACGGGTGTCTCCGCGGGCGACGTGCGTCCGGAGTCGGGGCCGGGCCCGGGTCCGGAACGCGGCTCGCGGGCCGCCGCCCGCGCGGGCTGACGCACCGGCACGGCCAAAGCGGCCGCCAACGCTGCGAGTGTGGCGGCCGCGGCGAACGCCGGCCAGTAGGCGGCGGGACCCGGGTGGCTCCCGGCGAGCGGGGAGCTGAGCGGTGTGGCTGCCAGCAGCGATCCGAGCAGGCCACCGGCGGCGCTGGCGGAGGCGATCAGGCCGAACAGCGCCGGCCGGCGAAGGTCGTCCACCAGCCCCGCGAGCAACGCCTGCTCGGCGGGTTGATACGGGCCCACCTGGGCGGCGCCGGCGCCGGCGCCGCGGCCGATCGAGCCGACGGCGGCGGCGATGAACAGCGGCACGGTCTGCGCGGTGAGTCCGAATACCAGGCAGCTGGCCGCCGTGAGCAGCGGAATGTAGATCAGAAACGGTTTGCGCCCGACGCGATCGGCGGCGACGCCGATCAGCGTGCTGATCGCGGCGGCGGCCAGCGCGACGACGCTGAACAGGACGCCAAGCTCGGTTGCCGAGTAGCCGCGGCGCGCCAGGTAGATCGGCACCACGACCCCGACGAAGGCGCGCTGCCCGCTCATCAACACCCGCGCGCACAGCAACAGACCGGCGTCGCGGCCACCGGGCAGCTCACGCCGCCGGCCGCCACTCGCAGGTGTCTCCCGGCCCCGTCCCTGGCTCTGCCGGTCCGCCGGCTGTGCCTGTCCGTCCATCCCCCGTTGATAGCTGATCGGTCTGCCTCGAGCGCTGCGTCACCGATCCCGCACCGGTTCTGGGTGGCCTCGCCGCAGGGCCGCAACGCCGCTTGCAGAGCTGTGCGGTTGCAAGGCGGCTACCGAAACCTTTAGCTGTACGTGATGTTCTGTGTGATGTCGTGATCAGGAGTCGTTTCCGCCAGCCTCAGATCGCACGCACGGCCCTGATCAGCGCCCTGGCCGTGCTCGTCGGCGTGTGCGTCGCACCCGCGGGGGCGGCGGCAGCGCCGCGCCCGCGCTCGCGGACGGTGACCCGGTCGCGGATCTCAACACGAACCGTCAGCTACCGCGGACTGAGGCTCACGGTTCCCGCCGGCTGGCCGGTGCTGCGGCTCGGTCGCGGCTCCCACGTGTGCGTGCGTTTCAACCGCCACGCTGTCTACCTCGGCACCCCCGGCCTCAGCCAGAGTTGCCCGATGCAGGCGGCCGGGCGCACAGAGGCGATCCTGGTAACGCCGGCGAGCTACAAGGGTGCCCTGCTGGCACCCGTGAGCCGACCGGCCGCGCAAGCCGGTGTCGGTTCCATGCTGCGCCTGCGCAACCGGGATCACCACCTGATCATCACGGCGACATGGGGTAGGGATCCGGGTGTCATCCGCGCCGCGCTGCACCTGCGCTCGCTGCGACGGGCGGCGCTCGCCACCGACGCCCACGCTCCCAAGCCGGTGCCGGCGCCGGTGCTGATCCGCCGGCCCCACACGACCTCCTCCGCCAGCCCCGCGTTGCCGGGCGCACCCTATGCCGGGCTCGGCTTTGACGTGTGTACGACCCCGTCTGCGACGGACATGGCTGCTTGGAGCGCCAGTTCGCCCTACGCCGCCATCGGCATCTACATCGGCGGCGTGAACGCCGCCTGTCTCGGCGGGAACCTCACATCCTCCTGGGTCAGCAGCGAGTCGGCCGCAGGCTGGCACATGATTCCGATCTACGTCGGGCTTCAGGCGCCCGGCAACAGCTGTGGCTGTCAGGCGCTCTCAACGACGCAGACCAACGGCCAATACGCCACTGCCGCTGCCCAGGGTACGGCGGCGGCGCAGGATGCGGTGACGCAGGCTCAGGCGCTGGGGATCGGGGCCGGGAACCCGATCTACTACGACATGGAGGGCTACACCCCGTCAACCACCACGTCGGGCGCGGTGCTGGCGTTCCTCCAGGCGTGGACGCAGCAGTTGCACCTGAGCGACTACTACTCCGGCGTCTACAGCAGTGGCACGTCCGGAATCACAGACCTGGTTGATAACTACGGCACCACATACGTTGAGCCCGACGAGATCTGGACGGGCGACTGGAACTGCTCACCGTCGGCTCCGGCGCCGACCAGCCCGGCCAACCCATACGTTCCGGCCACCGACTGGCCGGGGGCGCACCAGCTTCTGCAGTACTACAGCGACGGTCCCGGTTGTGGCAATGCACCCGAAACCTACGGTGGCGTGACGATCTCAATCGACCGTGACTTCGTCGACGCGCCAACCGCCGCGTACGGCAGCGGCAGCTTCATCGGCCAGGTGGTGACGACGCCGACCATCTCGGTCACACCGCGCTACGACGGTTCCACGGACCTGTCGCTCAGCTGGCCCGGTGAGGTCGGTCTCACCCAGTACGCGGTCCTCGCCGGGCCTTCGCCGACGGCGCTCAGCGAGGTGGCGACCGTTCCCGCGGATGGCGCCAGCGTCAAGCTCAAGCTGCTCGATGCCTACGCCTACTACGCGGTGCAGGGTCTCGATTCGCTCGGGCAGGTGATGGGTACATCCTCGCCCGTTCAGACTGCGAGCAGCGTCGCGCTCTTCGGCCACAGCGCTTACGTGGGCGCCAAAGGACCGGTCGGGATACCGGCCGCCTGTCTGAACGCCACCTCGCCGTGTCAACTGGAGGCGCAGATCTTCAGGGGCAAGCGCAGAATCGCCCACAGCGGCCTCGACACGATTCCAGCGCAGGGGGGGCAGCTGCTTGTGCCACTCAGCCCACACACCCGCGAGCTGATCCTCTCTGCGCGCCAGCACGAGCTGCCAGTCACCGTCACGGTCGAGACCGGCGCCGGCGCCAAGGCGACCAGGCCGCTCGAGCTGATCCCGTACGAGACATCGGGGCCGCTGCCCAAGCGGCGCCTCTGGCCCAGCACAGCGGTCCAGGTGGTCGGCCAGACCAGCTACGTCGGCAACGGCTGGACCGGTGGCGTGCTGGTCTCCTGCCGACAGCAGACGCCGTGCGTGGCCAGGGCCAGCGTGACGCTGGGCGGCGTGCGGCTCGCATTTCCGAGGACGGACACGATCGGGGCGGGTGAGATGGGCTACCTGACCTACCGGCTGACAAACCACGGGCACCAGCTGCTGAACGCGGCTCGCGGCAATCAGCTCGGCGCCCGCGTGACCATCACCGACGGCTCGAAGCGGACAATGGCGCTCGTCTCGCTGGTTGGTTACAGGTAGCCTCGGCCGCTAGTGCTGTTGCTCGCCGTCGGGCATCGCCAGCACCTGTGTCTCGGTGAAACCGAGCACGCCCTCGCGTCCCAGCTCGCGGCCGATGCCGCTCTGGTTGAAGCCTCCGAACATCGCTCGCTCGTCGACGGCTGTGGCGTTGTGATTGTTGAAGAAGATGTGGCCGGCGCGCAACAGCCGGCCAACTCGCAGCGCCCGCTCCTCGTTGGCCGACCAGACCGATGCGCACAAGCCTGCCCACGTGTCGTTGGCCGCCGCGATCGCTTGGTCCTCGCTGTCGTAGGGGATGATCGGCAGCGCCGGTCCGAACTGCTCCTCGGTCACGATCGGCTGATCTGCCGCCGGGTCGAGCACCAGGGCCAGCCGCATGTAGTTGCCCACGCTGGGGTCGGCGTCCACGTAAGCACCGCCCTCGATCACTTCGCAGCCACTCGCGCGTGCTCGCGACAGGAGCTCCGCGACGTAGTCGCGCTGACGGCTCATGTTCAGCGGCCCCATCGTGACCTCGGGGTTCAGGCCGGAGCCGATCCGCTGCGCTTCGATGAAGCCACGCAAGCCCTCAACCGCCCGGTCGTAGAGCCCGCGTGGCACGTACAGACGCTTGATCGCCATGCAAACCTGGCCCGTGGTCATGAAGGCGGCCATCCCGATGCGGGCGATCGTCGCCTCGTCGAGCTCCACGTCGTCCAGCAGTACCGCGGCGTCGTTGCCGCCCAGCTCGAGCGTGACGTTCGTGACGCTGCCCGAGGCCATCTGCATGATTCGCTTGCCGCCCGCCGTGGAGCCGGTGAAGCAGACGTGCTTGACGCGGGGGTCGCCGACCAGCACCGGCCCGATCACCGCGTCCTGGCCGGTCACGACGTTCAGTACCCCGGGCGGCAGCAGCGCCGCGACCTTGCGCAGCGTCAGCACCGAGGAGAGCGGCGCGGTCGGCGGCGGCTTGGCTATCACCGTGTTGCCGGCCATCAGTGCATGCGGCAGGCTCGCCGCAAGGATCGCGAGTGGCCAGTTGAACGGGTAGATGATCGTCACCACGCCCTGTGGCACGTGACGGATGGTCGTCCGGTAGGGCGGTCCAGCGAGGGTCTCGTCGGTGTCCAGCTCGCGCGCATGGCGGGCGGCCTCGTGAAAGCGTCCGACGAACACGTGCAGGTCGATCGTCGCCTCGAAGCGCGTCTTGCCGTTCTCACGCGACAGCACTTCGGCCCGTGCGTCCAGGTCCTCCGCGAGCGACTCGAGCGCGGTCAGGCAGCGCTCCACGCGCTCCGCGGCGCTCAGTGCCGCCCAGGCGGGCCACGCACGTTGCGCGGCGGCGACCGCCTCCTCCGCGTCCTGCACGCGAGCTGCGGCGGCGTGGCCGATGAGGCTCCGGTCGTGCGGCGCGTGTACGGGCAGCGATTCGCCGGCTTCTCGCTCCTCGCCGCCGATGTAGAGCGGCGTCCTGACCAGCTCGCTGACAGTCATCGTTACCTCTCCTCGGATCCGTTGTGCAGTCAAGCTTATCCACCTGGCTGGCCAAGGGGCAGCGGCGAGGCGGCCTTCAGCTGCTGCAGTCGCAGCAGCGTCGTGACGCGAACCGCGCCGCCGCGGGCTGAGAGCCGCAGGATCACGCGCTGAAGCTCCGCGACTTCGCGCGCGACGACGACCAGAATCGCGTCGATCTCACCGGTCACCCAGTCGGCGGAGATCACTTCGTCTGTTGCCAGGACGGCCGCGCGGAAACGTTCGTGGCTCGCCTCGTCGTGACGCTGAAGGGACACCAGGAGGTGCACGAGCAGCGGGAAGCCAACAAGCTCCGCATCGAGCTGGGCCACCACTGCACGGATGGCCCCGGCCGTCTTGAGCCTCCGGACCCGGTGCAGCGTGGCTGTCGCTGAGAGGCCGACGAGTCTTGCCAGCTCGACATTGGAACGGTCTGCGTCCTGCTGCAGCAGTTTCAGGAGGTTCAGATCAATTAAATCCAGTGAGATTGATGCCATGCCGCAGATTACATCGCAATAACAGATAGAAGTCCAATATATGGCCGTGCTTAGCTGGTTTTGAGCACGGATGTCTCATCATCATCGGTGATGAAGAACCGCACTGCCCTGCTCGCCCTGCTCGCCGCCGGATCGCTCTGGGGGATCACGGTCGCGCTGTCCAAGCTCGCGCTCGGCTGGCTCGATCCCAGCGCGCTCACGGCGATGCGATTCCTGGTGGCGATGCCGGTGCTGGCCGTCATCGGCCGTCGCGGTCTGCGCGACGCCTTCACCCTGCGGATCTTCCTCTCGGGCACGATCGGCTATGGCGCACAGATGTTGATCCAGAACATCGGGATCGAGCACACCAGTGTGAGCCACGGGGCGATCATCGTCGGCGCCCTGCCAGTGGTGGTGGCGCTTGTGACCGCGGCGCTCGGGAGGGGCTCCTCCAGGCCCGCGCTCTGGGTTGGCTACGGTGTTGCCCTGCTCGGCGTCGTGCTGGTCGCCAAGGGCGGGGGTGGCGGTGCGAGTACCTGGGGCGACACCCTGGTGCTGATCTCGGTCGTGCTCTCGGGAGCCTTCATGGCTGTGCAGCCGTCGATGCTCCGCGGCCGGGACGCCGCGGCCGTCACTGCCGTGCAGTTCCTTGGCGGTGCTGCCGTCTCGGCTCCGCTGGCGCTCGTGCACGGACTGCCCGCAGGCCCGCCGACGCCCGGCCCGGTCCTCGCGTTTCTGGCGCTCGCATTCCTCGGCACCGTCCTTCCGTTCTGGCTCTTCGCCTATGGGCAGGCCCGCGTCACGCCGGAGTTCGCGGGTGCGTTCGTGAATCTGGAGCCGCTCGTGGGTGCGATCGTCGGTTGGCTGGCCTTCTCGGACCCGGTCGGGACGGCCCAGGTTCTCGGCGCGCTCGCGGTCGTGACGGGCATCCTGATCAGCTTGGTGCCGCCGCAGCTGCTCGCGCCGGCGCGTCTTCAGCGGGCGATCGACGCAGCGCTGGCCGGTGCCAGGCGCACCTGACGCCGCCTCGCCGCACCTGACCGCGCCATGCAGGCCGTCCAGGGCCTGCCGCTGATAGATTCTTTAGCCCGCGGTGGGCGTAGCTCAGCTGGTAGAGCTCCTGGTTGTGGTCCAGGCGGTCGCCGGTTCGAATCCGGTCGCTCACCTTTTCAGAAAGCCCCGCTTTTGCGGGGCTTTTCGTTTCAGGCCTGGTCGCTAGCCCAACTGGGCGCGACACTGTGCCACTTCGTCGTACCACGTTGGGCTCGACTTCTTCTGATGCCGGAGGGGTCAGCCTTGGGGCGAGCGGGTCACGAGCCGGGTCGCGTTAGCTTCCAACCGATGATGGCGTGGTGGTTGCCTGGTTCGGCGGAGCGGGTGGAGCGAGCACGCGCGGTCTGCCGCTCGTGCTCGAGGGCTGGCTTGAGGTCGACGAGGTGGCGCTGGCACTGCCGGCGGTGTCCCGGCCCTCGGTCGAGTCGGCGGCTGCCTGGGTTCGGATGCCCACCGTTCTGCGAGAGGCCGCTGAGGCGGTCGCCCGGTTCTCGCAGAGCTGGCGGACTGGCTCCGGCCTCCGTGACGACGACCTGCGAGTGCTCATGGGGCACGCAGCTCGCGAGGTCGATCGGCTTGCCGCTTGGGCGGTTGTCGATCTCGGTCTGCCGGTGGATCGCGCGGCGGTACTCGCGGAGGCGGACGCCTAGCTTCAGGAGATTGAGGCTGAGGACGACGGGCTGCTTCAGGCCACCGACGCGATCACGGGGCGGCTGCAGGCGCATCTCGGCGACCGTGGCCGAGCTTGCTCTGAGCAGGAGCTCGAGCAGCACGCGATCGCGATCCTGGCACCGCTGCTTGCCCAGGCCGCGTGTCTGCGCTGGAGTGATGATGGCGCGTAAGGCGGGCTCTGAACCCGGGGTCGACGTGAGTCACGTCCGCGCGTGCGATGCGGGCGTTGCGGACCCGGTCAAGCTCGCGCGCTGGATGATCAGCTTCCGCTTCGTCGAGCAGTACTTCTTCGAGCCTGACCCGCTCCGGTATCGGAGCGCTCTTGGCGACGTTGGACTGGCGGCGTAACGCTCGCTGCTGGAGGCACAGGGCGACCGCGACACGGTCGCCAGCCGGTATGCCAGCGAGCGGCTCGCGGTTCTGGACGGTGACAGCGGCGCGATCGTCGCGCTGCTGGGCGGCGACCTATCGGGCCCCGCCGTGCGCTGCGCGAGCACAGCCCCGCCGGTCTGATCGACGCGCTGCTCGATGACGGCGACGATGAGCTCGCCTGGCAGACGGCCACTGCAACCGATGGCCTCGAATTAGGCGATCACGCCTGGCCCGAGCTCGCCGAGGCCCGACAGAGGACCCACCCCGCCGACGCACTCCCGATCTACTGGCGGACGATCGAAGCCGTTCTCGAGACGGGCGACCGTCGCGCCTACGCCAGCGCTGTGCGTCTCTTCAAACGGGCTTGCGGCGCAGCCGTCGAGGCCGGCCAGGCCGCCGCGTTCGACGCCCTCGTGCCCGCGCTACGCGAGCGCCACGGAGCTCGCTGATCCGTTCAGCCATCGGAGCGCACCGCGGGTCCTGTTCGGCCAGCAGCTCCCAGTTCGACTGCAGCTCGGCCGTGAGCGGGAGCTCGAACGGCTCGCCGACACGCGGCACCACGAACCATCCGTGGTCATCGGCACCGTAGTCGTAGGCGGACTCCTCTCCGGGGCCGCGCATGTTCACCCGCAGCATCGTGATGATGTCACTCAGCTGGAGCGAACTGGGATCGGCCAACGGGCGAGCCGACTCTCGAACGCCAGTGTGCTGCCTCCCATTGGACCGACTCGCCGACTTCCGGGTGCGCGCCTTCCGGCGCTCAGCTTTGCGTCGGCGCTTGACGCTCACGGTCACCACCGTAGCGCCGCCGACGGCAGCGACTGAGATCGCGCCAACGCAAGTTGGCCCATCTGACCTCGGAGCAAGGCCCCGCAGCCTTTACCCGCCCGCTGCTCCGGAAGCAGGCGCAGGGAGTGCACGATCGCAAATGGCTCCTCGCGGTTGTGCCGCCGCGCAACAACAGGCTGTGGGCGGCTGGCCCCGAGATACCGGTGCTGCGAGCGGTGCGGGAGTACGGGGGGATGCTCTCGTTGCGAAGTGGCGTCGGGGCTTACTCGGTGCTGACCAGCTCGATCCGGTTGTCCCAGGGATCGTCGGTGTAGAAGCGCCGGTATTGAGGCAACGCGGCGTCCCAGCTCACCGTGGCGCCGGCGGCCAACAGGCGCTCCGCCATCTGGTCGAGGCGTCCCGGCGCGACCCGCAGCGCCGGGTGTGCCTTGCGGGCCGGGGAGAACGGCGCTTGGATGCCGATGTGAAGCTGCTGGTCACCGACGGTGAACCACACTCCGCCGCGGCCCTGGAGCAGCGGCGGCTTTGTGATCTCCGGCAACCCGAGCAGTTGGCCGAAGAAGCGGCGGGCTTCTTCCTCGCAACCGGCGGGGGCTGCTAGTTGCACGTGGTCAACACCGATCAGGTCGCCGACCGCAGTTGGCTCGGGGGCTGACACTGCGTCCAGCAGATCGGTCATCGTAAACGCGGCCCGAAGCCCAAGGTGTTCGCTGGCGAGATTCTCCATGCCACCGGTCTCGCGGTCGATGACGCACACGACTGAGGCCACCTCCGCACCGAGCGCCCGTAGCTGTCGTGTCGCATCGATGATCGCCCCTCCCGTACTGACGACGTCTTCGACGATCACGAGTTTTCGGGCAGCGACCTCACCGCCCTCCGCCAGGCGACGCGTTCCGTACTCTTTCGCCTGCTTGCGGACGAACAGGGCGGGCACGCCGGTCAGCTGCGACAGGATCGTGACCAGCGGGATCCCGCCAAGCTCGAGCCCGGCCAGCGCGTCAGCGTCTGCTGGCACCAACGACACAAGCGCCTCCCCGATAGCGCGTAGCAGTGCCGGGTCGCCCTCAAACAGGTACTTGTCGAAGTACTCAAAACTCGATCGCCCAGAGCGCAGGACGTACTCGCCCGCCAAGTACGCCGACTCGTATATCCGCCGCGCTAATGCGACGTCTCGAACTCCGTTGGTCACGCACGGCACGTTAGATCAACAGCGCTCATGGAGCAACAAGAGCGCACGTCGTGCCCCTCCGCACCGCGCGTTGCGCGTCGTTTGTCGTGCCCGAGGACAGTTGAGTCGTGACGCCGAGGGAGGTCTCGAGTCGGTCAGCCTGACGGTGGCCAGGCGACCCTTGACGTCCGGGGCGAGTTTGGACTGTTGGGCCGAAGGCACGTTGTGCTCGTTGGCGCGGGGGCCGCGATCTTCCAGCGGGCCGGGCCCCGGTGGACAGCGTTGTCGGTGCTGCGTACGATTTTGCTGGGTTCGTGCTCGAGCGCATCACCATAGACCCCGATGTCGTTCACGGGCGTCCCGCTATCCGGGGCATGCGCATTCGCGTCAGCGATGTGCTCTCGATGCCCGCGGGCGGCGCGACAGAGGCCGAGATCCTCTAGGACGATCCGTATCTGGAGGGCGACGACATCAAGGAATGCCTCGAATACGCTGCGGCGCAGGTCGACCACCCCGTCGTGGGGGCACGCTAGCGCGTGCGCTTCCTGGTCGACCAGCAGCTGCCACCGGCGCTGGCACGGTTCCTAGCCGCAGGTGGACACCTCGCCGAGCATGTCAGCGACATCGGACTGGTGTTGAGCGCCGCTGAGATTGAGCGCGCGCGGGGCTGTGCGCGCCGTTGATGGTGGGGATGGGACGCTTCGTGTGTTCGTGAACGCGCGAGAGCCCTCCCGTCTGCTTATCGGTCGTCGGAAGGGCTCTCTTTGATGCCGGAGGTGGCACCCGATGAGGATCGTAGGCGCCGAGGTGGCGGTGGTCGAGGCTGAGCTGGCCGGCGGGCTTTTGGGCTGTCCGTCGTGTGGCGGGGTGCTGGGGCCGTGGGGGCACGCACGGGAGCGGGTGTTGCGCTGTCGGGACGGGGATCGGCAGCTGCGGGCGAGTCAGCAGCCGGTCGCGCGGATCAGTGCGCTGCAGACCTGGCTCATCTTTGCCTCGTCGAGACGCGTGATGGATTCAACGAGCAGCGCGCGCGGAACGGTGCGGAGGTTGTCGAGCGTGACGGCACACTCGACCGGCATGCCGTCGGCTGGCCCGAGCTGCACCTCGGATGGAATCCCCCGGACGGTGCGGGTAACCAAGGCAACGGTCACGTTACGAAGACCCGGAATGGCCTCCTCGCGGGTCAGGACGACGGCCGGTCTGCGTCCTTCCTCTGCCAGCTCGAGCCAGCAGACCTCACCTCGCGCTACCAAGGCTCCTCGCGGATCGCCTCTCGCGCATTGGAAAGCGCCCACGCATCCTCGGTCGCGTCCCGGTCCTCCGATACAGCCCAGGCGCTGAGCGAGTCGCGCTCCCGCGTCAGACGCGCCAGCGCGGCCTCAGCCTCAGCCTCGCTGAGGTCGTCAACCAGAGAGTGAAGCCGCTCGCGCGTGGTCACCCGAAACAGCTTACCCTCGCAGCGAGCTTGGGCCCATGGCGCATCTATCAACGACGGCCCCGCTGGCCGCGCGAAGCACGTCTCTCGGCACAGATCTCGCGATACATCAGGGGTGACGAGTGCGGGGGCTGGCCGCGCTTGCCTTCATCAGGGCTGGGTCCCTGTTGAGGTCGTGTGTGCCCTGATCACGGCGGCGATCTCGGAGACGTCATCGAGTTCGCCGGTTGCCACGGCGATCACGAAGTCATACACCTCGTCATTGGTGAAGGTCAGACTGTGACCGTTGATCCCAAGAAACGCGATCGTCGCCGCGAGCGCGAGGCGCTTGTTGCCGTCGACCAGCGCGTGGTTGCGTGCGAGGGAATGCAGCAGCGCCGCTGCCTTCTCCTCGATGTCGCTGTACGCGTCGGCACCGAACGCAGATGCCTGCGGTCGGGCCAGCGCTGATTCAAGTAAGCCCCAGTCACGAACGACCGGCTCAGCCCCCAGCGTTCGACGAGCGACGTGGACCAGGTCCTCGAGGTCGAGGAAGATCACTCGCCGAGCCGCCGCAGCGCTTCGGCGTAGCGCGGTAGCTGCTCGTCAAGCACGCGATCAAGAAGCTCACGGCTGCTGGCACGCTCGATGTATTCGCGCACCGCTGCTCGTGCAACCTCCTGCATGGACGTTCCTTCGTGCTCGGCGCGGAGGCGCAAGGCCTCAGTCTCTTCGTCGGTAAGACGCAATGTCATCGCCACAGAGCGATGGTATCGCTCGTGATACCGAAAGGCCAGTCCCTTCGGTTCCGCGCGGAGCGCGCATCTCGGCAGGCTGTGCAAGACACCTCAGGCTAAGCGAAAGCGCTACCGGGGCGACTTGCGCCAGCAGTTGCGTCTTGCTACACAGTGTAGGTACAATGTCCGGACATGGCGACAGGTACACGTTCTCGACGAATCGATGTTCGCGTGACCGATCAACAGGACGCGGTCATTCGCGAGGCCGCCGCGGCGTCTGGCCAAACCGTTTCTGCGTTTCTGCTCAGCGCCGCCGAGGGGCGGGCGCGGTCAGTACTTGCTGAACGCCGCCACCTGGTAATAAGCGACCGCGCGTTTGCTGCGTTCGCGGCGCTGCTGGATGAACCTGGTGAGCGTGTGCCTGCGTTGGATGAGCTGCTGGGCCTGCCACCAATCAGCAGCACGTGAGGGGGCTGTCGCTGGTCCCGCTGAGAGCCGACCAGGATCTCAGCGGGTTTGACTGCGGCAACTCCGAGCTTGACCGCTGGCTGATCGATCATGCGCTGGCCAGCCAGAAGGCCGACCTGGCGCGCACCTACCTCGTCACGACGGCCGACGCTGTCGCTGGCTACGTGAGTCTCACAACCGGATCGATCCGGCCCGAGGCCGCACCCAAGCGCTATGCGAGAGGCATGCCGCGCTATCCGATTCCGACGATCCTGATCGCACGACTCGCCGTCGACCGGCGCTACCAACGCCAAGGACTCGGCAGTCGTCTGCTTGCGGAAGCGCTACGCCTCGCCGTCGCGGCCAGCGACACGGCTGCCGCCAGGCTCGTCGTTGTTGACGGCATCGATCAGCAGGCCGCCGCCTTCTACAGACGGTGGGGCTTCATCGACGTCCCCGAGAACCCGCACCGCCTGTTTCGCAAAATCAGCGATATCCGCAGCTCGCTGCCGCGGTAAGCCGCTGCCGCCCGGCGCCCACGACCGCTAGCCCGGATGCGCACAATCCGCGCGAAGCAGGGCCGGCGCCTCGGTCGCGAAGTTGCCTGTCGAAACACCGAAGCGGGTGCCGGCTCGGTTGCGTCTGCGTGGCATAGCGCTCGCGTCGCCGGGGACGCGGGGTCGACCGCTCTTGTTCCATCGCGCGGTGCACGAGGCGCTCAAGCGTCGGTGAGCCGTGTGAACGACTTCCGACCGTCCGCCCGCGTCACCTCAGCGACCGTGGAGCTGGCATCTCCGGGCCACCACGCGAGAAACCAGCCACGGTCGAGCGTGGCCTGGACCAACCGGTGCCGGCCGACCTCGATCACAACGCCGGTGACACCAGGGCCAACGCGTCCCCGCGCAACGGTGGCGAGCCCAGATCCGCCGGGGCCTGCCAGCTTGCAGGTCTGCAGCGCGTAGCGCCGCTCGATGTCGCCGGACGAGATCGTCCCCGCGAGCGCGAGGTTGCTTGACGTGCACCAAGCGCTGCCCGACCAGGCGCCGTTCTGCCACCCGTTCTCGCCGAAGAGCTGCGGGGTGCTGGCCAGACACCAGGTGGTGTTGGCCGACTGGCCGAAACTGCCGGTGTAGACCGCCATGGCATACGGCCCTCGCACCTCTGTGGCAACTCGTCGACCCATGCGGCTCGGGCCCGAACCAAGGCTGACCCCGCAGGTCGAGAGCGCCGTCCGCAAACCCGGCTGGTCGAAGAATCCGGGGACAGCCTGCCAGCCCGGGAAGGCGGGCGGCGTCCGCGAGGCGTGGACCGCCAGTGAGACGACGAGCGTCGTCGCGGCGCCGAGCAGCACGCAGATGAAACCCGCGGCGAGCTGGTTTCGCTGCTGGCGAGGCCTGAACTCAACGGTCGCCCCCACGGGGGTCACTGTCGCATACGCAGACGACCAACGCAATGGCGGCAGTCCACCCGCCGCTACTTTGCCACTACAGCCGTCGCGGTGTTCTGGCGTTGGCCGGTGGGCGGCGTACCGTCCTGGCTGTGCTGCTGCGATGCACCGCGCGACTGCTGAAGCTGCTGGGTGACCGGTCCGGAGTCATCGTTGACGCCGACCCAAGAGGCGATGACTGGTACGCCAATGTGTTCAGCATCGAGCGCCGCAAGTGCTTGCTGCTGGTTCACGCCGACACGCTCTTCCCGATACTCGATGCCGACGTTCGCGTCGCGCAACTCAACGACCTCGGTTTCTACGCGGCCAGACTTGTAGTCGACGCGCTTGCCAGCGAGGGACTCGCCGGCACGGCACTCGGTCCGACGGACCCGTCTGCGGTGAGAGTCGCGAGGACCGCAAGTCGCAGCATGCTCGGGCACATGAACGAGATGACCTTCGAGGCGCAGCACCTGGTCGCCTACGACGGTGGACTTCAACATGCCGACCTCGATGCTGTGAACAGACGCCTACGGCGCGGGCTGCACGGACGCGGCGGCGACTACGTCGTACCGCTCGAACTCGCCGCCGCACGCTCAGCCTGACCAACACGACCGGGGCCCGGCCGTGAGCACCTTCCGCGCGCGCTCATCCAAGCGATTCAGATTCGCGCGCCGGAAGAAACGCAGGAGCGGTCAGTTGAGCGCTCGTTCGTAGCGGTGTGCGATATGAAGCTCGTCGCCGAGTTGGATCTCGTTGGTCTGCTCCATGTCTGACCACCCAAGTGACTCGTAGAACGCTCGCGCACGCGCGTT
>DAIDME010000043.1 GCA_027449125.1 Solirubrobacterales bacterium
TCGATGATCGGCTTCTGGTGGATCAGCGTGGCCTGGTTGGAGCGCATGAACTTGTGCAGCTCGTACTCCTCCTGGCCGCCCTCCTTCTTGTCGACGACGATCTTCTCGGCGTCGACGTAGGAGACCACCCCGGCGCTCTTGGCGAGCACGACGTCACCGGTGTCGACGGCGGCCCGGTACTCCATGCCGGTGCCGACGACGGGCGCGTCGGCGACCAGCAGCGGCACCGCCTGGCGCTGCATGTTGGAGCCCATCAGCGCGCGGTTGGCGTCGTCGTGCTCCAGGAACGGGATCATCGCCGTCGCCACCGACCAGACCTGCTGCGGCGAGACGTCGATCAGATCGACCTCACCGGGCGTGACGGTCACGTACTGACCGGCCTGCGTGCGGCAGAGGATCTCATCACCCTGGAGCCTGCCCTTGGCGTCCACCCCGGCGTTGGCCTGGGCGATCCTGAGGTCCTCCTCCTGGTTGGCGTCGATGTGGATCACCTCGTCGGTGACCACGCCGTCCTTGACGACCCGGTAGGGCGTCGTCACGAAGCCGTGCTCGGAGATCTCGGCGTAGGCCGACAGTGAGCCGATCAGGCCGATGTTCGGACCCTCGGGCGTCTCGATCGGGCACATGCGGCCGTAGTGGGTGGGGTGCACGTCACGCACCTCGATCGGAGCACGCTCGCGCGTGAGACCACCGGCGCCCAGCGCGCTCAGCCGGCGGCGGTGGGTGAGCCCGGTCAGCATGTTGGTCTGATCCATGAACTGGCTGAGCTGCGAGCTGCCGTAGAACTCCTTGAGCGCCGCCACCACGGGCCGGATGTTGACGATCGTCTGCGGCGTGATCGTGTCCGTGTCCTCGGTCGTCAGGCGCTCGCGCACGACGCGCTCCATGCGGTAGAGCCCGATCCGGAAAGCCTCCTGGATCAGCTCACCGACGGTGCGCAGACGGCGGTTGCCGAAGTGCTCGTACTCGTCCAGATGCTCGAGGATCGGGTCGCGCGGGATGTCGGAGGCCTCGGCCGCGTAGTCCTTGGCCTCGTTGTCAGGATGCTCGGCCATGCCGAGCAGGCGCGGCAGGCTGACGAGCTCCTTGACCAGCGCGATGATGTCGTCGTGGGTCAGTGTCCGGGTATCCAGATCGATGTCCAGGCCCAGGCGGCTGTTGAGCTTGTAGCGCCCCACCCGCGTGAGGTCGTAGCGCTTGGGGTCGAAGAACAGCTGGTTGAGCAGCGAACGGGCGGCGTCGACCGACGGCGGCTCCCCTGGGCGCTGCTTCTTGAAGAGCTCGATCAGCGCGCCCTCTTCGGTGCGCGTGGCCTCGGTGTCGGCCTCGAGCGTCAGGCGGATGTAGAGCGAGTCCTCGAAGAGCTTTGAGATCTCCTCGTCGGTGGCGTAGCCCATCGCCCGCAGCAGCACCGTCACGGGCAGCTTGCGCTTGCGATCGATGCGGACGTAGACGCGGCCCTTCTTGTCGATCTCGAGCTCGAGCCAGGAGCCGCGGGCCGGCATCAGGTTGGCGACGAAGACCTGCTTCTCGCGATCCTTGGGCTCCATCACGTAGGCGCCCGGCGAGCGCACCAGCTGCGTCACGACGACCCGCTCGGTGCCGTTGATGATGAAGGTCCCCCGGTCGGTCATCCACGGGAAGTCGCCCATGAACACCGACTGCTCGCGGATCTCGCCGGTCTCGCGGTTGATGAAGGCGACGGTCACCGTCAGCGGTCGCGCATAGGTGAGATCTTTCTCACGGCACTGGTCGATCGAGGCGATCGGCGCGTCAAAGCTGAACTCGCCGAACTGCACGGCGAGGTTGCCGGTGTAGTCCTCGATCGGAGAGACGTCGTCGATCGTCTCGCGCAGGCCGCCGCTCACGGGGTCTGTCAGCCACTCGAAGGAGCGGCGCTGGATGTCGATCAGGTTGGGGACTTCAAGGACCTGGTTCAGGCGCGCAAAACTCCGGCGCGTCCGGGGGGCTTCAGCGGTTGCCAAGACGGCGACTCCTCGGGCAGATGGGGAGACAGGAGAGACGCGGCTTTCGGGCCAATGGGGCCGTACGCACGCGGACTGACAAAGATAGCACAGACGAGCGATGCCCTGGAGAGGGACGCTCGGCGCTCACGGACCCCGCCTCCGGCACCGCGTATGTGGCGCGGTGGCGTTCGCATGAGGCGGCTACGTCTATTGGCCGACGCGAGAAGTGTAGGCACTCGGGCCTCACAAGGCAACTGCCGCTACTGCGACACCCGCGGCGGCGATCACGTAAGGTGTCGCGCCGTGGTCGCGACCTCACCAGCCTCCCACACCACGCAGGCAACGGGCGCCGGGGACACCAGACGTCACCAGGCGCTCTACCTGACGGTCAGCGCGACGCTGCTTGCGCTGGTCTTCGTGGAGCGCTGGGTGCTCTCGGTGCACTCCTTCTCCTTCGATGTCTGGTCGGCTCAGGTCGGCATGTCGCACAAGGTCTGGCCGATCTGGGACATCACGCGCCTCTACCAGCAGGTCGGAAGGCCGCTGGTGGCGATCGGCGAGGTGCTCGTCATGACCGCCTGGCTGTGGCGCTCAACCGGCGGCGGCAGCGCCGGCCGGCGCGCCGTGGGCGGGCTGGTGGTGGCGCTCGTCGCCTCCGCCATCAACAAGGCGATCAAGATCGTCTGGGGTGCCACGCCGCTGTGGCGCACGCTGCCACACCACGTCGGAGCCAACTTCCCGAGCGGGGTCGTGACCTTCATGGTCGCATCGGTCGGCTACGTCGCGCTGGTCGGATGGCGCCAGGGGCACCGCACGGTGCCGCGCCTGCTGGTGCTGGCGATCATCGGCGCCGGCCCGGCGCGCGTGATCGGCGGCCAGCACCTGCTGAGCGACGTGGTGGGCGCCTACATGCTCGGCATATCCTTCCTGATCCTGGCCTCGCGCTACCTGACCTGGACCCCGCGGGCAGGCGCGGCAGTCGCCGCGCAACCATCCGGCTGAGCGGCTCCACCACGCGCCAGCGCGGCGGGGCCGCGAGGGTCCTCGGGTGGCCGCCGGTCACCGCCGCCGCGCCCGCCCAGCGACTCGTACACCTGGGCGCGGTAGGGCGTCACCGGGATCACGCCGCCGCGAAAGGCCGACACGCCGAGCCCGGCGACCCGCCCCGCTGACACGGCCAGCTCGTCGCCGACGGCCAGCGGGCCGGCGGCGACCGCGAACACCCAGACCTCGGCCGCCACATCCAGCCGCGCGCCCCGGAGCGTGGCGGTGCCGACGAGCTCGAGCTCATCCCAGCCATAGCCCCAGCGCCCCAGCACGCCGCTGACCGCCTGGCGCAGGTGCGCGGGCACGGCGCCGGGCGGGACCAGCGCCGTCAGGACCGGCACGGCGGGAGGCGTCGCGCGGTTTTGCATACCGGGACTCTAGCCACTGCCGCTCGCGGCGCGCCGCTTTCAGTCGAGGTAGCTGGCGAAGCTCTCCACCGGCGAGCGGTCCTTGACCTTCGCCGGCTGGCGCAGCGCACCCAGATGCAGCAGACCCACGAACCGCTCATCAGCACCCACGCCGCACGCCTCACGCCCAGCATCGGTGCGCAGCACCCCGGGAGTACGCCAGTAACCCGCAAGCCCACGACCATGCGCCGCGAGCAACAGCACATAGGCCGCGCAGGCGACCGCGCACAGATCCTCCTCGTCCTGCACCGGATCCTCGGCACGAACCTGACTGACAGCCACAAGCGTCGGCGCGCGCTCGAGCTTACGCGCCGCCTCCACACCAGCCGCAACC
>DAIDME010000044.1 GCA_027449125.1 Solirubrobacterales bacterium
CGGAGCTGGCCGACGGCTGGCGCCTGGCCTGCCGGGCGATCGCCCGGGAGGACCTGGTTGTGGAGGTGCCGCCGCTGCAGACCCGCCCCAAGGCCGCCCTGGCCGGGGTCGGTCGCCATGTCATCCTGCGCCCGTCGGTGCAGAAGCGCCACCTGGTGATGGCCGAGCCGACGCTCGAGGATCAGCGCTCGGACCTACAGCGCGTGCTGGACGCGATCGAGGATCTGGAGCCGACCGCGTCAGTGGCGCTGCTGCGCTCCCTGGGGGGCACGCTGCGCTCCTCGGGCTACGACGTGACGGCCGTGGTCGTGGATGAGGAGCTGATCGCCGTCGAGCCCGGCGACACCACCGCACGCCGCTTCGCGATCGCCTTTGACCTCGGCACCACGACGGTGGTGGCGACGCTGCTTGACCTCGACTCCGGCCAGCCGCTGGCGGTGCGCTCGATGCTAAACCGCCAGCAGCCGTTTGGCGCCGACGTGATCACGCGCGTGTCGGCGACGATGATGGAGCCGGAGGCCCTGGGCCGGTTGCAGGAGCTGGCCCACGCCTCCTTTGCCGAGCTCACCGCCGAGGTCTTGGCCGAAGCTGACGTGGAGCCGCACGAGGTCTACGAGATCACGGTCTGCGGCAACCAGACGATGACCCAGCTGGCGCTCGGGATCGACCCGGAACCGCTTTCGATGGCCCCGTTCGTGGTCGCCACCAACAGCTTCCCGGGTGTGCGCGCCACGGATTTTGGGGTGACGGTGCACCCGCTGGCACACGCCTACGTATTCCCGTCGCTCGGCGCCTACGTTGGCGGCGACATCGTCGCCGGGCTGCTTGCGACCGGCATGACGCGCGACCAGCGCCTGCGGCTGTTCATCGACGTCGGCACCAACTCGGAGATCGCGCTGGGCTCGGCCGAGCGCGTCCTGGCCACCGCGGCACCGGCCGGCCCGGCCTTTGAGGCGGCGCAGATCCGTTGCGGCATGCGCGCCGCGGACGGCGCGATCGAGGGGGTGAAGATCACCGGCGACGCGCTGAGCCTGCAGGTGATCGGCGACGCCGAGCCGGTCGGGCTGTGCGGCTCGGGCGTCGTGGACGTGGTGGCGGAGCTGGTGCACAACGGGCTGCTCGACCACTCGGGCCGCTTCGCCGAGGCCGAGGCGGTTGCCGCGGCCGGGCGGCCGGAGCTGGCTGGGCGCTTTGCGATGATCGGCAAGGAGCGGGTGTTCGTGCTCGCGGAGCGCGGCTCCTCGGTCGAGGAGTCGGTCTTCATCTCCCAGCGTGACGTGCGCGAGCTGCAGTTTGCCAAGGCGTCGATCGCGACCGGCTGGCAGATCCTGCTGCGCGACCTGGGCGTGGAGCCTTCAGAGATCCAGCAGGTGCTCCTGGCGGGCAGCTTCGGCGCCTACCTGACGCCGCTCTCCGCGGTGCGGATCGGCCTCGTGCCGAAGCTCGCGCTGCCGCGCATCGTCTCGGCCGGCAACGTCGCCGGTGAGGGCGCGAAGATCGCGGCGCTGTCGGCGCGCGAGCGCGCCGAGGCGGACGCGATCCTGCGCGAGGTGCAGTACGTCGAGCTCTCGGGGCGCACGGACTTCAACGACCTCTTCATAGACCAGCTGGCGTTCCCGGGGTGAGCGTGCGGGTCGCGGTGATCGCCTGCGGGGCGCTCGCACTCGACGTGCGGGCGCTGGCGCGGGCACGCGGCTGGGCGGTCGACCTGTACCCGGTGCCGGCGCTGCTGCACAACCGCCCCGCGCAGATCCCGGACGCCGTTCAGGCCGAGCTGACACGGCTGGAGGGCGAGTATGACCGCGTGCTGATCGCCTACGGTGACTGCGGTACCTACGGGGCGCTCGACCAGCTGCTCGCGGGCCACGACGGGGTCGAGCGGCTTCAGGGCGAGAGCTGCTATGACGTCCTGGCCCGTGAGGAGGTGAGGGCGGCACTCGCCGACCAGCCCGGTACCTACCTGCTGACCGACTTCCTGGCGCGCACCTTCGAGCACACCGTCGTGCGCGAGCTGGGCCTCGATAGCCACCCGGAGCTGCTCGGCGACTACTTCGGCAACTACACCCGCGTGCTGTGGCTCGCGCAGCGCCCCACCGCCGCAAACCGGGCGGCGGCAGAGCGGGCCGCGGCGCGGATCGGGCTGCCGCTGGAGGTGCTGGTGGTCGGCAACGCGGGGCTCGAGCGAGCGCTGGCGGCCTGGATCGTGGCTGAGGAGCGCGAGCTAGCCTGATAGGCTCAGCTTATAGATTAGTCACGAGATTGATATTGGACAGATCAATCTCGGTGCCCGATGATCTGCTCATGATCTCTCAGACGTCGAAGCGGGCCGCGGCCCGGCGGCGTCCGACCCAGAGCTTCATCTCTCTCACCCTCCGCCTGAGAGCCGGCGCCCATAGGGCGCCGGCTCTCAGGCGTTTCAGGGTGACCTGCGCCTAACGCGTGGCCGCGGTCCGCCAACCCTCGGCGTACTCGGTGCGGGCGGTGACGGCGTAGGGAACGGGCGAGACGACCACGCGCACCTGCTTCTGGACGTGCGGCTCTACGTTGGTCTTGCCGGTTTGCGCGGGCTCGCCCCAGACCACGTGCAACTCGGTGCCGATCGGGATCTCCGGGGCGACCGTCGCCAGCGACAGCCCGCGCCGCTCGTTGGCGCTGTAGCCGGTGAACATGGAGAAGCCCACCACGGTGCCGTCGGCGTCCACGACGGAGTCGAAGTTCGACGAGCCGTAGTTGGCGTTGGGCAGGTCAAAGACCTGGTAGCCGGGGCCCTCGACGTCCAGCAGCGAGGCGAAGATGTCGGCCAGGTCCTCCGCGTTCCAGGCGAGCGTCACCTTCTTGCGCTGCGCCTCGGCCTCCAGGGCCTCCAGGGCCTCGCGGCCGATGAAGTCGTGGTCGAACTTGACGATGTGGCCGTAGCCGAGGTCGTAGGGGTTGGTGTAGTAGTCCTCGATGTCGTCGGAGACGAAGCTGCCCGACAGCACCTGCGTGGCCTCGTAGCTGTTGGCCGGCAGCCACTCGCGGTAGCCGCGCTCCGCCTCGCTCGAGTAGATGGCCGGCAGCGGCGACGGGATCCAGCCCGACTCGAGCGTGTTGGAGGAGTAGGCGCGCGAGCCGACCGGCAGCAGACCGAACTCCTCGCCGGCCTCGAGAATCGCCTCGCGGACGCGCTCGTAGCTCTCATACGGTCCCCAGATCTCGAGGCCCGGAGCACCCGCCATGCCGTGGCGCAGGGTCGGGTAGGTCTCCCCGGCGATCTTCATGGTGGCCATGTGGAAGAACTTGAGCTGGTCCACGGGGCCGCCGTTCAGCTTTTCGATCACAGGCCAGGCGTTGGGGCCCTGGATCTCGAAGCGCCACAGCCTGCGGCTGACGGCCCTGCCGTAGGGACGCGACGGCGAGCGGTCGTCGTAGACGATCTCCAGGTCGTTGTAGCCGCCGGTCTCGGCGTGGTACTGCAGCCAGTTGGACGCCGGGGCGCGGCCGACGAAGATGTAGCTGTCCTCCGCGTCGTGGAAGAGGATCCCGTCGCCGATGACGCCGCCGTTGGAGGCAGTGGGGATGTACTGCTTGGCGCGCCCCACGGGGAAGTTGGCGACCGAGTTGATCGCGGTGCGCTCGATCACCTTGATCGCGTCCGGGCCCTTCAGGAACACGTTGACCATGTGGTGCGACTGGTCGTAGAGCACGGCCGTCTCGCGCCAGGCCCTCTGCTCGCGGCGCCAGTTGCTGAATTCCGCCGGAACCACCGGGTAGATGTAGGTACCGAGCTTCGAGTCGCGCAAGAGCTTCACGGTGTTACCGGCCGCGTCGAGCACTTCCTGCAGGTTGGCAGGTGCCAAGTTCCTCTCCTCCTACTAGTTATTGCATGCAGATAGGGGCATTGTATGCAACGCTCGTGCGTTGCGTGGTAGCTCAGAAGACGATCGTGCGGTGACCCTGCAGCAGCACCCGGTCCTGCAGGTGCCAGGAGACCGCTCGGGCGAGCACGGTCCGCTCGACGTCCGCGCCGATCCGTTCGAGCTCTCCGGGCCCCTCGCGGTGCGTCACGCGAATCACGTCCTGTTCGATGATCGGGCCCTCGTCGAGGTCCTCCGTGGCGTAGTGGGCCGTGGCGCCGATCAGCTTGACGCCGCGATGGTGGGCGCGCAGGTACGGCCCGGCGCCGGCGAAGGCCGGCAGGAAGGAGTGGTGGATGTTGATCACCGGGCAGCCGATCCGGCGCAGGAAGTCGTCGGAGAGGACCTGCATGTAACGGGCCATGACGATCAGCTCGGCCTCGCCGCAGAGCAGGTCGAGCTGTGCCCGCTCGGCGTCTGACTTGCCCTCCTTGGTGACCGGTATGTGGTGGTAGGGGACCCCGAACCGGGCCACCTCGTCGCGCAGGTCCGGGTGGTTTGAGACCACGGCGATCACGTCCATCTCGAGCTCGCCGCGACGCCAGCGCCAGAGCAGGTCGAGCAGGCAGTGGTCGTAGCGCGAGACGAACAGCGCCACGCGCTTGCGCCGCCGTGCGTCGACCAGCCGGTAGTCGAGCTCGAGCTCGGCGCCGAGCTCCGCCAGCCGCGCGTCAAGCGTCGCCAGGCGCTCGTCCGGGTTGGGAACGTAGAACTCCATGCGCAGCGAGAAGCTGCCGCCGTAGGGGTCTGAGGAGAACTGATCGGAGGTGATGATGTTGGCCCCGACGTCCCGCAGCGCGCCCGAGAGCGATGCGACTATCCCCTCGCGGTCGCGGCAGGACACGAGCAGTCTGGCGACGTTCGATCGGCTCATCTTCAGTGCGTCCCCCTGGCTGTCCGCACGTCAGCGGCGCCGATGTTCTTGGCGTTGTGGTCACGGCCCAGGAACGTATTGGCCCAGGCGCTCGTGCCTCGCAGCGCGTTGTTCTTGATCACCACCGGCCCTTCCACCAGGCCGTCCTCCTCGCCGTAGGCCTTCAGCCGTTCGTAGGCCTGAGCCCAGATGCACTCGCTGTCATAGACCTCACAGAGGCCATCGCGGGTGCCGCCACAGGGACCGTTGCGCTGGTTCTTCGCGCACGGGCCCTCGGGACAGACATAGGCGATGTCCGGAAGCGAGCAGTCACCGCAGTCCTGGCAGTCAAACAACGGCACCTTCGCGGCCTGCTCCAGCACGTGCGCGGCACGCTTGAGCCCCGGGGAGGACCGCTCGATGCGCTCGTACACGCGCGCGCCTGCTCCGAACAGCGGCGCGTCGCGCGCAAAGACGGTGCCGTGCACAGCGCGGCTGAGGCGATACCGCGCCGGAACCTTCAGGTCGGTGCGCCGCTCGCGCCGGCTGCGCAGGTACTCCTCGCGCTCGACGCCGTCAGACAGGCCCGTCTCAGGGTCGCTGCCATACAGGTAGAACTCGCCGGGACGGTCGAAGCGGATCTCCTTCGCCGCTTCGCGCCACTGCTCGCCTGAGATCGCCGCCGCCCGCTCGAGGATCTCCACGTATGTCTCGACCGGCATGTGCCCACCCAGGTAGGCGCCTGCGAAGCCGAGGCCGCGCGCAACGGCGACCTGCTTGGCGGCGAGGTCCACGAAGAACTCCCGGCCGCGATCCTCGCCCGCGCCGTGGCGCTCGGCGACCGCCAGCAACTCGTCGGAGACGACGACACCCGGGATCCGGCCCGCGTGGAAGACGCGCGCGACCCCGCGCGTCAGCAGATAGACGTTCGCGAGCAGCTTCAGGGGCAGCCCCCGCGCCCGCGTCCACAACAGGAGCTCGCTGTCCTTGCGGGCGTTGAACCCGACCTGGTTGATCGCGAACGCCGCGCCCGCCCGCGCCTTCTTCTCCAGCTTGAGGTACTGCGGCAGCACCTCGCGCTCGTGCAGCTTGTGGTTGGTGACCACGCAGCCCAGGAAGAAGTCCGTCCCCGCCAGGCGGCCGTCCGGAGCCCGCGCCTCCTCGACGCCTGCGTTCATGTCGCTCAGCAGCTTCAGCAGGCCGACCGAGTCGATGTCGAACACGGGGGCAGCCGTCCCGGATTGGCCCGCGACGGGGTAGTCGCCGCTCAGCGCCAGGATGTTGTGCAGGCCGGCCGAGGCGGCCTTCCACGCGCGAGACTCTATCCCGTTGCGGTTCATGTCCTTGCAGGCGAAGTGCAGGATCACCTCCTGACCCAGCTCACGCATCCGGTTGGCGAGCATGTCCGGGGCGATCATCGGGTTGCCGCCGGGGTTGTCGGTCAGTGAGACCACGTCCACCTGGGGGCACTCGGCGAGCCGATGCGCCAGGTCCCAGACCTGCTGGCCGTCACGCTGCTCGAGCACGCCACGGCTCGTGACCAGCTCGGCCGCGACCACAAACGCGTCAGCCGCAGCCAGGCGCTCACGCAAACCACTCATCGTTCCTCCCGGCGTCGTTGCTCTGCTGATATATCAGTTCTCGTATATCAGCTTCCCGGCCCAAGCGCCATTGTTGCATGCAGACAGCTTCGTTGCATGCACCTATGTTCGGGCACGAGCACGCGCCGGGCCCGATCGCTACCATCGTGCGTCGGTGCGGCGCTTGGCCGCGCTCTTTGCCGTGCCCCGAAGGCTCGCTGAGCGGGAGAGGGGCTGGCGATCACGCAAAAGGAGACCTGATGGACCGCACTCATCAAACGCTTGGCGACGAGGCCTGCCGGTGACAGCCGCGGACGCGGGCGAGGCCACGCTCGAGCAGGAGATCCTCGCGCGCCCAGCCGAGGAGCGCGAGGCTGTGCGCGCCTTCTTCAGCGCCCATCCGGCCGGCGAGGGTGCCCAGATCGCCGTCGTGATCCCGGCCTTCAACGAGGAGCCGACCGTAGCCGATGTGGTGCGCGGCATACCGCGTGAGATCGGCGGCAAGGGGGTGGAGGTGATCGTCGTGGACGACGGCTCCAACGATCGCACCGCTCAGGAGGCCGCGGACGCCGGCGCGCTCGTCTGCGCAGTGCCCGTCAACCGCGGCCAGGGGCTCATCTTCATGCTCGGCTACTGGCTGGCCCACAAGCGCGGCGCCACCGTCATCGCCACGACCGACGCCGACGGTCAGTACAACGAGAGTGAGCTGGATCGCGTGCTCGAGCCGATCCTCTCCGGACGCGCGGACTTCGTCAACGGCTCGCGGCGACTGGGAACCGAGCTGACGACCGACCCGGTGCGCCACGCGGGCGTGATCTTCTTCGGAGCGCTGATCACGCTGCTGCTGCGCCAGCGGATCACCGACCCGGCCTCGGGGATCCGCGCTTTCCGCACCGTGGTGCCCTTGACCGTCAAGCTCGAGCAGACCCAGTACCAGACTTCGGAGCTGCTGATCGCCACGGCGATGAACGACTTTCGCCTGGTGGAGGTGCCCACCACGATGCGCGACCGTCCCGACGGCGCGACGCTCACCAAGAAGGGCCCGAACCTCCTGTACGGGATGCGCTTCGCGCGCGCGATCTTGACGACGTACTGGCGCGAAGTGAAGCGCCGCCGGCGCGGCGCCTGACGCTAGACCGGCGCGCCCGTGGAGAGCGCCGGCTCGCGCTCGACCTGCGGCTCGGTCACGAGCGAGCGCGTGGCCTCTGCGACCGCCCGTGTCCGCCTCGCCTGGCGGCGTCCCGGGAAGATCAGGAACTCGTAGATCGCGAACTTCACGAAGAACAGCACCACCGTGATCAGCACGAACGAGCCGGTCACGATCAGCAGCCGCAGCCCTGTGTGGTTGGGGATGTTGTAGACGTGAACCTGATGGTTGGCAAAGCCCGTCGCCAACGAGGTCACGACCAGCACGATCGCCGAGACCGCGGCGTAGGCGACGATCTGCTTCACGGGCGCACGGCCCGTCTGCTGCCAGGCCCAGCGGCGGTTCATGATCCAGTTGGGGATCGCCGCCGAGACGAACGCGATCACCGAGCAGGCGGTGGTCCCGAATCCGAGCCAGTAGCTGAACGCAAACGCCACGTTCGAGAGCATGAAGGCGAGCACCGAGCTCAGCGCATACTTGGTCATCTTCGCCGAGAACGGCGTGCGCGTCAGCCACTGCCACCAAGGGTGATCGCGGATGAAGTCCGCGAGGTTTTCCATTGATGGCTGGTAGCGAGTCGGGATCACGAGAGCTGTACGGGTCGCCCGGCGTGGAAGGAGCCTGTCTAACGGCCCTCCGCCGGACCTGACCCGACGATTCTAGCCGCGTTTACCTTTATGCAACCAGGCTAGCCGGAGCCGCGTCAGTTCCGTGTAAGCAAACGCTTCATCGCACCCGCACGGTGTCGCCGGTCGCCTGCCACCATCAGGACCATGACGACCCTCCCCTCTCGCCCGCTGGGCCGCAGCGAAATGTCCGCCTCGGTGATCGGCCTCGGTTGCAACCAGTTCGGCAACCGCCTCGACCTGGCCGGCACGCGTGCCGTGCTCGAGCGCGCGATCTCACTCGGGATCACCTTCCTGGACACGGCCGACCGCTACGGCGCCACCCGCAGTGAGGAGTTCATGGGTGAGGTGCTGCGGACTCGCCGCAACGAGGTGGTGCTCGCCACCAAGTTCGGGCTCGACCTCGGCGACGGCTGGGAGGGGCCGAGGGGCGCGCCAGCCTATATCCGCCACGCCATTGAGGGCTCGCTGCGCCGGCTGCGGACGGACTGCGTCGACCTCTACTGGTACCACCGCCCAGATGGAGTCACCCCGATCGCCGACACGCTGGCGGCACTCGACGAGCTGGTGCGTGCGGGCAAGGTGAGGGCGATCGGCGCCTCGAACTTCAGCGCCGCCCAGATCCGTGAGGCGGACCGCACCGCCCGGGAGCTCGGCCTCACGCGCTTCAGCGCGATCCAGAATGAGTACAGCCTGCTGCACCGCGAGCCCGAGGAAGAGGTCCTGGGCCTGTGCGAGCAGCTGGAGCTCGCATTCATCCCCTACTACCCGCTCGCCTCCGGGCTCTTGACCGGCAAATACCGTCGCGGCCAGGCGGCGCCCGCTGGCGCCCGCCTGGCCGGGCGCGAGCAGGTCGCAACCGAGGCGCAGTGGCGCGTGGTCGAGGCGCTCGTCGCCTACGCGGCGGCGCGCGGGCTGGAGCCGGCGGAGGTGGCGATCGGCGCGCTGCTCGCCCAGCCGGCGGTGGCGAGCGTGATCACCGGCGCGACGAGCCCGGAGCAGCTCGAGGCCAACGCCGCGGCGGCGCGCTGGCGGCCGGACGCGGCCGCGTTGCGTGAGCTGCAGGAGGCGCTGGCGTAGCGGATCCGGTGGGCGCGGGCCAGCGGGCCCGCGCCGGCGCTCTCAGTGCGCGTGCGTGAGATCGCGCGGCAGCTCGGGGCCGCAGGCGCGCAGGTCCTCGATCAGGCGCTCGGCGGTGACGCGCTCCCAGCGGCCGCTCTGCACCAGCACCTCGCAGAGCAGCTCGGTGTCCTCCAGCGAGTCGCGGGCCGTGTCGTCGTCACACAGGTCGGCGCAGAGGATCAGGTTGTCCGCCGTGTAGCGAATCCGCTCCTGCTCGTCCGGCTGCAGCTTGGCGGGACCCAGCTCGGAGAGGGTGTGGAGGACGCGCTGGTATGCCTGGGCTCGTTCGGTGTTCATCTTCGCCTCCCGCAGTCGTGAGGTTTGCACAGATGATCGCGGTTTACGCCGCCGGGTGCTTTGTCCCGATGTCCAGAGATCTCCCGGCCCGCTCAGCCGCTGCGCGGCGCGGTGGCGACGCTCTCGAGCGCGAACGACGCGTACAGCTCGTCGCTGTCGGTGGCGGCGATCCAGCGTCGCTGGCCGGCGCTCAGGATGCGAGCGGGGCCGGGCTGGGCGGGCGTGCGGAACTCGAGCTCGGCGTCGATCTGCGTCAACTCGCCGGCGGCACCGAGGAGCTCGTCCTCGAGCGGCTCCCAGTAGGCGGCGTTGTTGACGTGGTCGGCGATGTCGGCGTCGGTGCGGCGGAAGCGCCAACGCCACTGGCTGTCGACGTCACAGCCCTCGGGCTTGGGGTGGCGCAGGCGGGCCAGCACCTTGCGACTGCCCGCGGCGGCGGCGTAGACGGCGCGCTCGGCCTCTGTGACGAGGCTGGGGAGGCGGCGCTCGGGGTCGAGGTGCACCCACAGCGCGACCGACTCGACGAGCGGCTGGCCGGTGGCGGCGGCGAGCGTCACCGTCGTGCGGCGCTCAGCCCACATGCGGCCGATGCCACTGCAGAAGGTGCGCACCTCACAGCGCTCGCCGAAGCTCGGGAAGTGCAGCACCTTGACACGGTGGCGGCGCAGGACCCAGACGGCCACGCGCTCGAGGCCGGCATCCTCCATGTCGGCGTAGGCGGCATCCTGCATCCAGCGCGCCAGCGCGTCCAGCCGCATCCGTCCTGAGGGGGCGCAGTCAGCCAGATGCGCACGGCGGTGGATGGCGTAGACGCGCCCCTGCGGGGGCTCGTCCGCCATCGGGTCAAGCGGGTGTGCTTCCTTTACAGATCCCACTGATCACCGCAATGTAGAAGGGAACGCCGCAAAGTGTCACAAGCAGAGCCGCAGCCAGGCCACCCGGGCCGCTACCGGGTGGCTCTGCGCTGGGGCGACATGGACGCGCTCGGTCACGTCAACCAGGCTGTCTACCACGAGCTGCTGGAGGAGGCGCGCACGGCGATGATGCGGGCGCTGCCCGCGCCCGCGAACGGGGCGTTCGTGGTGGCGAGGGTGGAGCTCAACTACCGGCGGGAGATTCCGCTCACCCACCGGCACGTCGAGGTCACGCTGGAGGTGCTGGAGGTGGGCCGCTCGAGCATCACCGCCGCGCAGCGGATCACGCGGGCTGACGGGGAGCTGGCGGCCGACGGGATCTCGGTGCTGGTCGGCTGGGATGTGCTGGAGCGGCGTTCGCGGCCGCTCAGCGAAGAGGAGCTGGCCGCGATCGACGCCTTCCGCGTCAGTACTGGTCGCTGACGACGTTCGCGAGCGGCTCACCGCGGGCGACCCGCCCCAGCTGCTCGCGCACCAGCGCGTAGGCGCGGGCGGGGAAGCCGCTCACGGTGCCGGCTATGTGCGGCGTGAGCAGCAGGTTCGGAGCCTCCCACAGCGGGTGGTCAGGCGGCAGCGGCTCGGGTTCGGTGACGTCGAGCGCCGCGTGCAGCCGGCCTGACCGAAGCTCGGTGAGCAGCGCATCGGTGTCGAGCACACGCCCGCGGGCGGCGTTGACGAGCAGCGCTCCGTCCGGCATTGCCGCCAGAAAGCTGGCGTCCACCATGCGCTCGGTCTCGTCGGTGAGCGGCACCACGACGAGCACTATCTCAGCGTCGGGGAGCAGCGACGGCAGCTCCGTGGTGCCGTGCACCACCGTGCCGGCGTCGGTCCGGGCGTGGCGTCCGACCAGCGTCGGCTCGGCGTCGAAGGCGAGCAGGCGGCGGGCGGCCTGCTCGCCCAGATCGCCCGCACCGACGATCAGCACGCGCTTGCCGGCCAGCTCGGCGGCGCTCTGCTGGTCCGCCCACTCGTGTCGCGCCTGGGCGTGGACGAAATGCGGCAGCTGCCGGAGGCTCGCGAGGATCACCGCGAGGATCCATTCGGCCACCGGGGCGCCGTGGACGCCACGGGCGTCGCAGAGCGTCACACCGGCGGGGATCCTGCCTGCGAGGTGGTCAACGCCGGCGCTGAGCGACTGGATCAGGCGTACGTTGGGCATGCGCGCGAGCATCGCCTCCAGTGGCAGGCCCTGGCCGGCGAGCGTGACATCCGTGCCCTCGATGCCCGCGGGCGGTGTGCCGCTGCCGTCCCAGAGGATCACGCGCACGCCGGCCGGTAGCGGCTCGGTGAGCGCCAGCGCTTCGCTGTCGGGCAGGCAGACGGTGATCATCGCGTTCTTGAGGCTAGCCGCGCAGCGCCTGGCCCGCCGCCGGATGCAGGCGCAGCGCCTGCGCCGTGGATAGGAGTGCCACGCAGGCGATCAGCGTGAGGGCGACGGCGTAGGCGGTACGGGCATCCGCAGCCGCCCCGAACAGCCGGCCGAGCGGGTCGCCGAGGCGCAGCGCGATCGCCGCCAGCGCAACCCCCCAGCTGCCGCCCAGCTGCTGGGTGGTGAGTGAGAGCGTGTTGGCGTGGCGCATCTCGGACTGGGGCACGTCGGCGAAGATCACCGCCGCGTAGCCGGTGGCGCCGACCGAGCGCCCCGCGCCGCTCGAGAGCAGGATCGTGGCGAGCAGGACGAGCGGCGTCGTGGTGGATGTGAGACCGAGCAGCACGAGCGACGCCGCCAGCGCCGCGGTGGAAGCGGCCAGCACCGGCCGGAAGCCGTAGCGCGCATACAGCCGGTTCGCGAAGGCCTTGGCGCCGACATTGCCGACGAAGATCAGCAGCACGACCGAGCCCGCGTGCACTGGGCTCCAGCGGAAGACCTCCTCGAACAGCAGTGGCGCGAGGAACGGCGTGGCGCTGAGCGCGGTGAAGTGAAACGCGGTGCCGGCCAGGGCCGCGCGGAACGTGTGGATGCGTGTGAGGCGCAGGTTGACCAGCGGCTCGCGTGTGCGCCGCAGGTGGATGATGGCCGCGGCCAGCAGCGAGGCGGACGGCAGCCCGACGGTGGTGACGAGCGGCCAGGCGATCCGCTGCTGGGCGAGCAGGTCGGCGGTGAAGGTGACCCCACCCAGTCCCGCGCCGGCCAGCAGCAGGCCGATCACGTCGAGGTCGCCAGGTGCGGGCAGCGCGGCCGGGTGCACGATCCGCGCTCCGACCAGGAACGCGACCAGGCCGAGCGGCAGGTTGATCGCAAACAGCCAGTGCCAGCTCGCGTAGGTCGTGATCAGGCCACCGGCCAGCGGCGCCAGGACCGGTGCTATGAGCCCGGGCCAGACGAGCAGCGCCGTCAGTGCCAAGAGGTCGCCCGGCTTGGCTGGAGCCAGCACCATGAGGCGGCCGACGGGCACCATCATGGCCGCGCCGGCGGCCTGCAGGACGCGCATCGCCACGAGCTCCGCAAAGCTCGAGGAGAGCGCGCAACCGGCGGAGGCGAGCGTGAACAGCACGATCGCCGCCAGGAAGGCGGCCCGCGCGCCGATGCGCGCGGCGATCCAGCTGCTGAGCGGGATCAGCACCGCGAGCGTCACGAGGTAGGCGGTGATCACCAGCGCGATGCTGCCGACCGGGACCGCCAGCGCATGGGCGATGCGCGGGGCGGACGTGGTGACGATGGTGCCGTCGAGCATCTCCATGAAGAAGCAGCCTGCGACCAGCAGGGCGACGGCGCGCTTCGGGCCCTGACCGGGCGTGGTGCTGGTGCTCATAGGTTCTGGTCTTGACGGGCGCGGGGCCTCGTGTTCGGCTCAGGGTGGTCGCCAGAGAGGTATACGGCAGCCACGTTGGCGATGTCAGTTCGCGGGCATGCGTCGTGGTCGCGGGCGGCGGGGAGCGCCGCCAACCCCGAACCCGCGCCCGACGCCGCCCCAGCCAACCCCATCAGCGGTCGCACCGGCGCCCCCAGCTTCCGCATCGAGGCAGCAGCCGACGCGGAAGCGGCCATCGGTCGCGGAGTCGCGCAGCAAAACTCCCTGACCGGGCGGCTCTTGCCGACACCCACATCGCCGGCCAACAAGACCGCGTTGGGCTGTCCGTCCGCCGCGCGCGAGTGCCCTCTCCAGCCTCTTCAGGCGCTCGCGTCGACCGACGAAGCCCGGGCTCGACAGACGCCCTGGCATCGCGGCCGGGGGCGGATCAGTCGTCTTGGTCGTCGAGCCACGCCGGTGTGTGTCGGGCGGCCCAGGTGCGGCTGACGCGGCCGGTGAGCATCCCACGCAGCGCCTCCGGGTTGGACAGCGCGAAGACGATGTGGCCTGCTACGACCACGAATACGGCGGCGGCAAGCCAGTTGTGCACAAACGTGGCGCCGGCACGCCACTGCAGCGGGAACGGCTGATACCAGCGCAGGAGCGCACCGGTCCCGAGCATCACGAGCCCCGCCCCGACCACGAATGCGGCATTCAGCTTCTGCCCGGGGTTGAACTTGCCAAGGCGCAGTGGTTGCTGCTGTTCCTCATCGAGTGAGCCGTCGACCAGCGCGCGCAGCCAGGCGCGGTCCGCCTCGCTCCAGCGGTTCACGCGGCCGGCGTCGCGGCGCAGCCCGCGGCCCCACCTGCCGAGCGCGCCGAGGCAGAGCGGCACGGGCAGGGCGAGCCCGCTGTAGAGGTGGATCTGCTCGATCAGCCGCCGGCGGCCGACGAGCGCGATCAGCGGCGTGAAGTAGAGCGCCGCCCCGGTCACGATCAAGACGATGAAGAGCGCTGCGTTTGACCAGTGGACAGCGCGCTCCACGCGGTCGAAGCGCAGCAGGTCGCAGGCGCCGACACTCTCTGGCCGGTCGCGACTGCGACTCGAACCGATCAGTGGGGTTTGCGTCTCCACGGGGTCAGATTCACACGGACGACGACGGCGGACGACCACTGATCCAGGCGTTGATCGGGTAGCCGTTCTGCTCCCAATAGCCCGGGGTCGGGTGGGACACGAGGTCGATCCGGGAGAGCCACTTGATCGATTTGTAACCGAACATGCCGGGCACGAACAGCCGCAGCGGACCGCCGTGATCGCGTGTGACCGGGGCGCCCAGCATCGAATAGGCGACGATCGCACCGCTCTGACGAGCCTGCTGGAGTGTGAGGCTCTCGGTGTAGGCACCGTCGAACGAGGTGAACTCGAACGCCTCAGCCTGTGGGAGCACGCCGGCGCGGGCCGCGAGGTCTGTGAGGCGGACCCCGACCCAGCGGACGTCTGGCACGAACCATCCGGTGACACACTGGAAGGTGTCGGTCAGGTGTGTCGCCGGCATTGCCTGAAGGTCACTGACCCTCAGGGACAGCGGCCCGCGCACGAGACCTCCGATCCTCAGCCGGTAGTCGACCGGCGCGGCCGGATAGCCGCCGGTGATCGTGTAGATCGTGAAGCCGCCGCCTCCGGGAAGCAGGCTCGCGACGCCCTGGGCGTGCACTGAGTCGAGCGCACCCGTGATCCCGGACTGCACCCTGGACCCGAACAGCACTCCGAGCGTGCCGGCTCCGAGCAACGTCAGCACAGTGCGCCTTCCGATCGGTTTGCTCCAGGGCGCCTTGTCGGGCAGCGAGGGCGCCGGCGGTCCGCTGGCAGCGTGGGAGTCGGGCTCGGCTGGCGCCGCTGATCGCTCGGCGTGCCGCGGCACAGGCTCAGCCATCGCGGCCCGCCTGGAGCCGTCGTGATGTGCTGGTCGTCAGACCACCGAGCCGCGGGCGGTAACGCTGGACGTTCGATGCCACACGCGCGAACTCGCTGGTGCCACAGGTGCGCCACCGAAGCTTCACTCTGGTCCAAGGGTAGCCGGGCCGGCGCTCCACGGCCTGCGGCGTGGGGGCACGCGTCCGCGTGGCTGGAAGCGCTCAGTGACCCGGAGCGCGAGGTCAGCTGTCTGTCGTGCCCGGGTCGAGCGGCTCCCCTCTGTCGCCGGCCCGCTGCCGATGATCTATGTGCTCCTGAGCGCCGTCGCTCTGGTTCCAGGGGACTGGTCTGCCGGTCGGCTTCCGGCCGGCCGGCCGCGCTCGCGCTGTTGCGATCGGGCGAGTTGGCGACGCTGGAGTTGGCGCTGTACGAGACCGTGAACGTCGCGATCGTGCGGTGGGAGGATCTGGACGCGGCCGACAGGCTGGCGGCACGCATATGGGCGATCGCCGAGTTCGGAACGCTTGTGCGGGTAGACCGTCGGCTTGGCACCGAGGTTGCGCAGCTCGCCACCGAGCACGGCTCGAGCGCCTACGACGCGGGCGATGTCGCCGCCGCCCGGAGGCTCGCAGTGACGCTCGCGAGTTGCGACGAGCGGGATCTCGTACGCCCCGGACTGATATGGCGCTGCGCTTGTCAAGGGGGCAGGTCGAAGGTTCGCCGTGAGCGGTTGTCGCGGGCGAAACGGCGGGTTGTCTCAGGCGGGCGGGACGTCGGGCTCGGTGACGGCGTTGCCGCTCTGATATGCGGGGATTTTGGCTACCCCATGGCCCCGTTGCTGCTGCCGCCGGTGCACTGTTCTAGGAACGAGCGTGGCCCGTTAGGGGCTGCTCATAGGCCGATCGCGCGTGCCGGCCGCTGTGTCGGCCGGGCGTCCCGGCCTCCTGAGCCGGGTGCTGCTGCTTGGCGAGAGGAAGCTCGTCAGGGTGCGGTCGCTGCGGCCCATAGGCAGCAGGACAGCTCGCGCGCGACCGTGATGATGGTCACGTTCTGCGGCTTGCCGCGGGTGCGCATGCTCGTGTAGAGGTGATGCAGCCGCTGCTGGGCCCGGTTTGAGATCTGAAGGATGCGGTCGGGCTGCCCGTCCTGGCGGCTCTGCAGCGTGACGCCGATCCGCGGTTCGCGCGCGCATTGCCAGGCGGACTCGACCAGCAGGCGGCGGGCGAGCGTCGAGCCGGTCTTCGTGATCGATCCGTGCCGGTCTGCCGAGCTGCCGTCCACGCTCGTTTCAAGGTGATCCAGAAGCACGCTTGGTCGCCTTGGCGCTAGTGAGGTTCGGTGCTAGTGGCCCGGGAAGGCAGTAGCCGCGAGTTGTGTGTTGGGGGGCCTCGCGCTTGACCTATGGTGCTATCACACTTATCATTATGTTCTCGTGTCAGGCTGCCTTAGCGATCGCATCACACCGGCCCGGCCGCGCGCTGTGGATGGTGGGTTGTGAGAGTTGACCGCACAGAGTCAACGGCTGTGTTCGAGCAGGTCGCTGCGGAGATCCGCCGTGCGATCCTCGACGGCGAGGCAAGGCCTGGGGAGCGACTTCCGCCGGCCCGGGACCTGGCAGCGGAGCTCGGGGTGAACCCCAACACGGTGCTGCGGGCGCTCAGGCTGTTGCGTGATGAGGGTCTGCTTGAGTTCCGTCGCGGCCGTGGGGTCACGGTCGCCGGGACACCCGAGCGGGCTGTGGTGCTCGCGAAGGCGCTCGAGCTTGTGGATGTCGCACGCACCCATGGGTATCGGCGGGAGGAGCTCGTGCGGCTTATCGAGGGGCTTCCCTAGAGGGGCTGTCGTGATCACCGAGCCGCAGAGTCCCGGGACCATCGAGCAGCCCGACACCGACGTGGAGGCGCTGATCCGTGAGGCACGACGACGGGCACGACGGCGCCGCGCCCGCGCGGTGCTGGCGTTGGCGTTGGTGCTCGGTCTCGCCGTTGCTGGGCTAGCTATCACGCACACGCTTCAGAACTCCGGTTCGGCCACCGAAGCGCCGCAGCCTTCGTCGGTGCTCGGCGTCCCGAGTGTTGCGCTGAAACAGCCGGCGGCGCTGGCGGTGTCACGCAGTGGTGTGCTCTACGTCGTCGACCCGACCCGTGATCAGATCCTGAGGAGGCTGCCCGATGGGCGCTTCGCAGTCGTGGCCGGCAACGGCCATGCGGGCTTCTCGGGAGACGGTGGGCCCGCGACGCACGCGGCGCTGCGACTCACCGGTGCCTCGGGCATCGTGGTCGGTCATGACGGCACGGTGTACTTCACAGACACTGGCAACAACGTGGTGCGCGCGGTTCGCCCTGACGGACGGATCGAGACCATCGCGGGGAACGGGGAGCGGATTCCCCGGGATGTCAACGCCCCGTACCTGACGGGCTCGCGTCCGGCACTTAGCGCCGAGCTCCAAGACCCATCGAGCGTTGCGTTCGGGCCGGGCGGGAAGCTGTACATCGCCGCACAGGATGTCGTCGCGCTCTCCCGCGATGGCAGCATCTCCTACTTCGCCGGACCGACCCGCCCGGGCGTCAGTCAGCAGGGCAGGCTGATCGACGGCACCCCGGTCGAGATCACGTTCGATCGTGCGGGCGACATGTTCGCCGCGAGCTTCCCGTGGCTGATGGAAAGGACCGCGACCGGCCGGATCGTGTTCCTCGGCGACGGGTTCCGCAGCGGCGGCAGCAGCGGCAGCGGCAGCGGGATCCTCGCGTCGAGCCCCAACGGCACCGTGTTCGAGGGATACGGCAACGCCGACGGGATCATCAACATGCTCGTCCACCCGACAACCGTCCCGAACGGGCGTGTGATGAGCACCCGCGGCCTCAAACGCGTCATCTCACCGAAGCTGCTGAACCGGGTCCTCGGTACCAGGGGCAACATCCAGAACGGGTTCGGGCCCAGCGGACTGGCCGTCACCGCCGACGGCACGATCTACACCGACACCGACCACGGATACTGGTCCAGTCGCAGCGCCCTCGTAGAGATCACTCCTCGAGGGCACGTCCACACACTCTGGACCTCACACTAAAACCGCCCTCCGGGATATGGCACCTAGTCGCCGTTGCGATCGTGTGGTCGCGAGCGTCCGAGAGGCGAAAGCGCTTTGCGGGCGGTGGCTATTAGTACTTTGGAGGCTGTCGCAAAATGACGGGGCGGGGACGGGGTCGGCGAGGGCGCTCCGGGTTCCCGGGAGCGCTAGCCGTGGCGGCTGGTCGCGGTGGGGCCGCAGTTCGAGCGTCTCGTGCCGGGCTCGGGCCTGAGCGGGCGTGGTGTGAGCGTGTGGCTCTGGCCGGTCGTGCCGCTTGGGGCGGGAGGGGTGTGGTGTGGGGTCGCCGGGCTGGCTGGCTAGTCAGTATGGACGCGAGGAGGCTGGCCCTCGCGTGTTGTACGTTCGCGGGTTAGCGTCTGGTGGTGATAGGGCCAACCTTGGCCAGAGCCGCATACAACTGGAGGACCAGCCATGCCTGACGTTATCTCTAACGCGCCTGCTGATGTGCGCCTGTTCGTGGCGCTTGATGTGCACAAGCTCTCGATCGTGTCGGCGACGTTGCCGCCTGCCGGTGGCGAGCCGGAGGTGTGCCAGATCGAGACCACGAGAGCGGCGATCCGCCGGTTCATCGACCGGCTCGGCGGCCCGGAGGGACTGGCGGTCTGCTACGAGGCCGGGCCGGGCGGGTTTGACCTGCTGCGCGTGTTGAGTGAGCTTGGGGTCGCGTGCGATGTGATCGCGCCGTCGTTGATCCCGGTCCGCGCTGGCGACAGGATCAAGACCGATCGCCGGGACGCGAAGAAGCTTGTGCGCCTGTATCGCGGCGGGCAGCTGTCGTTCGTGGCGCCGCCGTGCCCGGAGACCGAGGGGCTGCGGGATCTGATGCGCTGCCGCGACGATCTGCGGTGCGCGCGCACAGCGGCGCGGCATCGGGTCAGCAAGCAGCTTTTGCGCCACGGGCGGATCTACCGCGAGGGCAAGAGCCAGTGGACCAAGACGCACCGCGCGTGGATCGCACGTCAGCGCCTGGATGACGAGCTCGCGCACAGGGCGCTGCGCGAGATGCTGACCCATCTCGACGGGCTCGATCGTCAGCTCGACGCGATCGACCGTGATCTGGAGCAGATCGCCCGCGCTGAGCGGTGGGCGCCCACCGTGGAGATCCTGACGCGGTTCAAGGGCATCTCGACCCGCACCGCGCTCGGGCTGATCGCTGAGATCGGTGACTTCGCGCGGTTCTCCCATCCGCGGGAGCTGTGCGCCTGGCTCGGGATCGTCCCCTCCGAGTACTCCTCCGGCCAGCAACGCCACCGCGGGCACATCACCAAGACCGGCAACCACCACGCCCGCCGGCTGCTCGTCGAAGCCGCCTGGTCCTACCACCACCCGCCCCGCATCCGCGAACGCGGACCGCGAACCGACGAGCGTGCCTGGCAGGCGCAGATCCGGCTGCACCGCCGCTACCGGCACCTCACCACCGAGCGCGGCAAGCGCTCCACGGTCGCGACCGTCGCGGTCGCCCGCGAGCTCGCGTGCTTCCTGTGGGCCGCCGCCACCGAGAAGCCACTCGTCCAAGACACCGCCGGCGACCAGCTCCAGGAGACAGCCGCTGCCTGACCAACCCTCGATCTGCTGGGGTCCGGCGACCGCCGCGACCTCCCGGAGGACCCTCGACTGATCTATGCGATCCCGACTCGCGACCCTAGTGCGAGGCAGCTCACGACCGGACACTGTCCTGCGGTTCCGACCCGCGCATCTCAGAGTGACAGTCGTCGTTGCCACCGCGACGGTCGCCCGACCCCAGCAACCACAACCACCACCATGAACAATAAAAATCTCGACACTCCCCTTGACAAGCGCGTCCATCTCAGATGAGTAGTTATACGGATTGTGGTCAGGCAGGGTTTATGGAGGAGACATAACACAGCAGGTCGAAGGTCGGTGGTGCTCAATACCACCGCCGACCCTTCAAGGAGGGCCTCGATGCTCGCCGACCTCGACCTGCTGTTG
>DAIDME010000045.1 GCA_027449125.1 Solirubrobacterales bacterium
TCGAGAGCTACCTCCAGGCCAACAACGACAACCCCCAACCGTTCGTGTGGACCCAAACCGCCGAGCAGATCCTGGAGAAAGTCCGACGCGGTCGCCTCACCCTCGAACAATCACCAACTAAAACCGAGACACTACACTAGAGGCCGAGCCCGCCGACGCCGCGCTCGTTCCAGCCGAGATGGTGGGCGAGCTCGTGGCGCAGCGTGCGCGTCACCTGCTCGCGCAGCAGCTCGGGGTCGTGACCGAAGTCGCGCATGAGCGTGTCACGGAAGATCACGATGCGGTCGTGGAAGTAGTTCTGCACCACGGTGTCACCCTGGTAGAGGCCGTAGGCGCCGCGGCGTCCCGGTCCGGTGCGCACAGTCGCTCCACCGTCCGAGACGACGATCGCGACGTGCTCCAGGGCGCGATGAAACTCGAGCGGTAGCTCGTCGACCGCCATTCGGACCAGCGCCCGGAAGTCCTCGTCGCTCTCGGTCAGGAGCGCGTCCTGCTCTTCGGTGTCACCGAACTCGAGCGGCTCGTCGTACCCCCACGGGTCCTCTGCAGCCAGCCGTTCGGCACGTTGGACCAGCGCCTCGAAGTCGTCCTCTGAGGCGGGCGACTGCCAGTTGGCGAAGTGCACGAGCGAGAGCACGATCACGCTGGTCACCACAGCCGCTCCGAGCACCACGACCGAGATCATCTCCACGATCCTCAGCAATCCGGTCGCGCGCAGACCGGTGGCCAGCGCGAAGATCCCGAACCCCGACACCAGCGCAGCCAGCGCCGAGAGCAGGATCGCCTTGGCGCTCGCCGGTGTCTGTCGGGTCGGGAGCCGTCGCATCGCTTCAGCGCAGACTGCGCGCCACCACCAGGCGCTGGATCTCGTTGGTGCCCTCATAGATCTGGGTGATCTTGGCGTCTCGCATCATGCGCTCGACCGGGTAATCGTTGACATAGCCGTATCCGCCGAGGATCTGTACCGCCTCGACGGTGACCTCCATGGCCGTGTCGGAGCAGAACAGCTTCGCCATCGCCGAGTACTTGCCGAGCTCACGGTCGCCGCGGTCGGCACGGCAGCAGGCCTGGTAGAGGAGCTCGCGCCCCGCCGCACACTTGGTTTCCATGTCCGCCAGCTTGAACTGGATCGCCTGGAAGCTGTTGATCGGCTGGCCGAAGGCGCGGCGCTCGCGAGCGTAGGCGGCGGCGTAGTCGGTGGCGCCCTGGGCGATGCCCAGCGCCTGCGCCGCCACACCGAGGCGCGAGCGGTCGAGCGTGCCCATCGCCACCTTGAACCCCTGCCCAACCTCGCCAATCACGTTCGCCGCCGGCACCCGCACGTCCTCGAACACGGGCGAGCCGGTCGGCGAGGCGCGGATGCCGAGCTTGTGCTCGAGCTTGCCGACTCCGAAGCCCGGCCGGTCGGCCTCGACGACGAACGCGGTGATCCCGCGCGAGTGGCCTGCGCTGCGGTCTGTTACGGCAAACACACAGTAGAAGTCGGCGATCCCGGTGTTGGTGATCCAGGCTTTGCTGCCGTTGATCACCCAGTCGTCGCCGTCCCGCGTCGCGGTGGTCAGCATCGCACCCGGATCGGAACCGGCCTCGGCTTCTGAAAGCGCAAAGGCGGGCGACATCTCGCCGGTGGCGCAGCCCGGCAGCAGTCGTCGCTTCAGCTCCTCCGACCCGTACAGGCGGATCGGCAGCGTGCCGAGGTCCTGGATCATCAGGATCAACGCCGTCGAGGCGTCGGCCTTGGCGATCTCCTCCACAGCGATGTTGAGCATCAGCGTGCCTGTGCCGGTGCCCCCGTATTCAGCCTCGAACGGCAGTCCGAGGATGTCCTGCTCGGCCAGAAGGGCCCGCAGGTCGTGCGGGTACTGCGCGTCGCGGTCGATCTCCGGCGCGCGCGGGGCGATGCGTTCGCGCGCGATCTGCCGGATCGTGTCACGCAGCTCGACGTGCTCGGGCGGAACGGTGTAGAGATCCGCTAGGGCTGACACCCCACCAATGCTACCCCTCGCGCGCGAGGCTCACCCGTTTTGACGTGGCGAGCCGGTCTCGCGACGGGGCTTTCGTCGCGAGACCGCGCCAGGTGCGCGCCCGCCCGGCCGGCGCGCGCGCTCACAAACCCTGCGGGTGGCGCGCCACGAAGCGCCCGTAACCGGGCTCCGCGATCCGCGTCGGCGACCAGCGGTCGTTGCCGTTGAGCGCCGTCTGGGCCGCAGTGTCGAACCACAGCCCGTCGATCTCCATGTACGCGTGGGTCGGGCCGTTGGTGTAGATCGTGACCCAGTCACCGCGCCCAGGGAGCCCGTACTGCAGGAACTGCTCTGAGTCAAGCGGCGTCGCGAGCAGCCCGCCGGCGTGAAGGACGAAGCTCACAGACCCGGAGCAGTCGTAGCCCGGGGAGCTGAACGAGGCATGCCCGCCCCCGTAGATGTAGGGGTCGAACGCGATGCTGTTGGCGGCGTCGAGCATCGTGACGATCGCCTGCGGGGTTCCCGGGGCGGGAACGGCGAGTCCGTCCACGAGCGACGCTTTGGGCACGCCGGTGCCGGTGGTGGTCGTGGTGCCCGTCGTGCCGGTGCCGGTCGTGCCCAGCCCGACGCCGCCGGTCAGGCCGGAGTCGCCGGCCGGCAGGGGCTGAGCGGGATCGGTAGCCGTGACGGCGACGCCGTTGGCCAGCTGGCTGGCTGCCTTCTCGCTCTCGGCGATGTGAAGCTTGCGGCTCAAGAGGCGCTTGAGCGTGGAGATCGACTGCGGTCCCGCGATGCCGTCCACGATCAGGCCGTAGCGGCGCTGGAACTGCTCCAGGCGCCGCAGCGTGCGACGGTTGAAGTGGCCGCTGGCCCGAACCTGGAAGCCGAGCGCCGTGAGGTCGTGCTGGAGCACCAGCACATCGGTTCCGGACATGCCGAGCGAGAGCATGCGGCTGCCCAGCACGCGCGAGAGCAGCGCCCACTGACGGCGCTTCCCGCCTCGCTTGACCGGCGGCTTGGCCGCTGTACCGCTGCTCGGGCTGCCACCCGCACCGGTGGTGGCGGTCGTGGTCGTGGTGGCGGCTGGCGCCGCGGTGGTGGCCGTTGTGCCCAGTCCGCTACCGCCGGAGCCGCCCGCGGCCAGTGCCGGTGTGGCGCCGCACGCCAGGCACAGGACCGTTGCTGCTGCGAGGCGGTGTAACCCGGAAACAGCTCTGGAGTACAGCAAACAGACCCCTTCTCTTTCTCGCGCCTACGGGGTTAGCTGTCGGGCTCGCGCTGAAAGAGTTTGCGCTACGCCACCGTCCGCGTGGCGATTCGCCCCGAGAGCCGCATCCGCGGCTCAACAACTGGTTCCCCCGCCCCGTCTCACGCTCGGTGAAACGGATTCGGCTGTTTGTGCTCGCGGCAGCATAACACTGTGCCAACACGAATTTCCACCACGCCTAACATCCGCCGTCAGAAGCGGGCAGATGGTGCGGTCCGGGTGCGGGCGCGGGGCCCGCGTGCGGGGCGGCCAGCCGTGACGGCGGCCGCCCCAACGGACCGGCCTACAGCTTCATCACGTTGATGGCCTTCGGGCCCTTCGGCCCGGCCTCCTCCTCGTAGGAGACCTTCGCGCCCTCCGCGAGCGAGCGGTAGCCGTCCGCGCTGATCGAGCTGTGGTGGACGAAGAGATCACGGCTGCCCTCATCGGGAGTGATGAAGCCAAACCCCTTCTCGTCGCTGAACCACTTGACTGTTCCTGTTGGCATTTGGGAGATTCCTCCAACTGTTAGTGCTTCTACCGCGAGGACGTCTCTCCCGACCACCGGTGCCTGCACATACTCCGCGCCGCCGCTTAAGGCGGCCTTACATTTGCGGAAGCTAGCAGGCGGGCGGCGCCGTGACGAGCTAGATACCCCCGGATAACGGGTTGTTCACAACACCTTTGCGCGGGAGAATGCCCTCGTGCGGTGGATCGTCGATGGCATGAACGTGATCGGCACGACGCCCGACGCGTGGTGGCGTGACCGTGATGGCGCAATGCTGAAGCTCGTGGACGCGCTCGAGCGGTGGGCCGCCAGCGAGGGCGAGGAGGTGACGGTGGTGTTCGAACGCAAGCCCTCGCCGCCGATCCGCTCGACCGTCGTGGATGTCAGACACGCGCCCAAGCCCAAGGCCGACGCCGCGGACGATGAGATCGTGCGGCTGCTCCGTGAGGACGCACAACCGCAGGCGATCCGCGTGGTCACCTCCGACCGGGCGCTCGCCGACCGGGCGCACGCCGCCGGGGCGACCGTCGAGGCCGCGCAATCGTTCCGGCTGCGGATCGAAGCGCGCTGACCTGCCGCGCCGCCGCGCTCGACACGTGGCACCGGCGCGGCGCGCGCTGCACGCGGCGGCGGCGCGATCGCTGCGCGCGGCGGCTTGCACGGGCTTGCGAGAATGTCTGCAGATGGCAGACAAGGATCAGCGGCCAAAACCACCTGGCGGCAGGCTCGGCGGGCGCCTGCGACCGAGCGGCAAGCAGCTTGGCGGCCGCCCGCCCGGCAACCAGCGCGACCGCCAAGCGGGCGGGCTGAGCGGACCGTCCCGGGCGCCCGGCCGGCGGCCCGGCCAGCCACCGGGTCCGGGTGGTACGGGCAGCAGCATGCGCGCCGGCGGCCCGCCCAGACCCGGGCCACGCCATCAGTGGGTCGTGCTGCTTGCGATCTTCGCCGTGCTGCTGGCCGTGAATCTGGCGGTCAGCTCGGCGGCGCTGACACCCGCGCGCGTGCGCATCCCCTACTCGCCCACCTTCATCGCCCAGCTGCGCGATCACAACGTTGCGTCGATCGACTCCACGCAGTACGCCATCGACGGGACCTTCCGCAAGGCGGTGCGTTACCCGCCGGGCGACGCCGCCTCGACCCCGACGACGGCATTCTCGACGCAGATTCCGGCATTTGCCAATAACTCGACCCTGCAGCAGCTGCTGGCCAAGGACGCCGCCACGATCGACGCGCAGAACCCCAATCAGGGCGCGTCGTTCATCGAAGAGGTCCTGTTCGGCTTCGGGCCGACCCTGCTCCTGGTGGCACTGCTCATCTTCATCATGCGCCGTGCGGCGTCCGGCGGCGGCGCCGGCGGCCTGATGTCGTTCGGGCGATCACGAGCTCGCCGGGTCGAGGCCACCGACCAGCCGGTGACCTTCACCGACGTGGCGGGGATCGACGAGGCCAAAGCGGAGCTGTCCGAGATCGTCGACTTCCTGCGCAGCCCCGACAAGTACCTCGCGTTGGGCGCCAAGATCCCGCGGGGGGTGCTGCTCAGCGGGCCGCCGGGGACCGGCAAGACGCTCCTGGCGCGAGCCGTGGCCGGCGAGGCCGGCGTGCCTTTCTTCCAGATGTCCGCCTCCGAGTTCGTCGAGATGATCGTCGGCGTCGGCGCGTCGCGCGTGCGCGACCTCTTTGCCCAGGCCAAGGCGGCGGCGCCGGCGATCATCTTCGTCGACGAGCTGGATGCGATCGGCCGCTCGCGATCGTCCGCGGGACCCAACATCGGTGGTGGTCACGACGAGCGCGAGCAGACCCTGAACCAGATCCTGACCGAGATGGACGGCTTCGACGCCCGTACCGGCGTGATCGTGCTCGGCGCCACCAACCGTCCGGAGATACTCGACCAGGCGCTCCTGCGGCCGGGCCGCTTCGACCGGCGCGTCGTGGTGCAACCGCCGGACCGAGTGGGCCGGGAGGCGATCCTGCGCGTGCACACCCGATCGGTCCCGCTGAGCGAGGAGATCGAACTGGACCAGATCGCAGCCACCACACCCGGCATGGTGGGCGCAGACCTCGCCAACCTGGTGAACGAAGGCGCGCTGCTGGCGGCCAAGCGCAGCCATCCGTCGGTCACCCAGCAGGACTTCACGGACGCGCTGGAGCGGATCGTGCTGGGCGCCGCGCGCAGCGTCGTGATCAGCGACGAGGACCGGCGACGAACGGCCTATCACGAGGCCGGACACGCCGTCGTCGGGATGCTCACCGCTGGGGCGGACCCCGTCCGCAAGGTTTCGATAATCCCTCGCGGCCAGGCTCTGGGCGTGACCTTCTCGGCGCCCGATGCCGACCGCTTCAACCTCGACCAGCGCCACCTGCTGGCGCAGATCAAGGTCGCGCTCGGCGGCCGCTGCGCCGAGGAGATCGTGTTTGGCGACCTGACCACCGGGGCCGAGTCAGACATCCAGCACCTGACACGGATCGCGCGCTTCATGGTCGGGCGCTGGGGCATGAGCACCGCCATCGGCCCGGTGGCAGTGCTGCCCCAGGAGGGCACGAGCATGCTGCTGCCCGGCGTCTCAGAGACCTCTGAGAAGACCCAGCAGCTGGTGGATGAAGAGGTCCACAGGATCGTGCAGGACGCCCACCGTGACGTGCTCACGCTGCTGCGCGAGCATCGCGGGCAGCTGGACGACCTCGTGGCCGAGCTGCTCCTCCACGAGACGCTCGACATGGCCGACGCGTACAGGGCAGCCAGGATCGACGTACCCGGCCAGCAGCGTGAGCAGCAGCCGGCGCTGGCCGGCGATTAGGGCGCGCGCTGCGAGCCGGTCCGTGTCGGCCGCCCTCAGTCGCCGAGGTGGGTCATCCGCGCGAGTGCCTCGTGACACTCGACCACACGCTGCTTGACCGGATCGTCGTCTGGCCGGTCGTGCACCAGATCCCAGGTGCGGTCGGCGATCTCCCTGGCCGTCACCGGCGTGGCCAGATCCCATAGGCGATCCACCAGCCGAAGTTCGAACTGCTCGATCTGGGCGGCGGGGTCGCCGGGCGGCATCTTCGGCAAGGGCTCACCGACGGTCTCGCGCCACATGCCGCTGGCGACAAGAAGCCTGTTGCGCAGCTGAATCTGATCCATCGTCGTGATCCTAGAGCCGATCTGCCGCGCGTGCAGTCCCGAGGCGACCCATCCGCCGCGCGCCGCGCAGCGCTCAGCACATAAGCTCTGCCACCGGTGCTGTTCGTCACATGGAACGTGAACTCCCTGCGGGCCCGGCTGCCACGGGTGGCGGAGCTGCTCGCGCGGCACTGTCCCGATGTGGTCGCGCTGCAGGAGACCAAGTGCACGGATGCCAGCTTCCCAGCGAGCGAGCTGGCGGAGCTTGGGTATGAGTCGGTGCACAATTCCGGCGGGCAGTGGTCGGGGGTCGCCCTGCTCGTGCGCCGGCCGCTGCTGGTCAAGCGGCCCGTGCTGGGCCTCGACGGGGATACGGCGCCCGCAGAGGCACGCTGGTGCGAGGCGACGGCCGGCGGGATCCGCTTCGTCAGCGCCTACGTGCCCAACGGCCGTTCGCTCGAGAGCCCGGAGTACGACCGCAAGCTGGCGTTCATGGACGCCGCGGCCAAGCGGGCCGCGGCGATCCGCGGCGCGCATGCAGACCAGGGGCTGGTGATCGCGGGTGACTTCAACGTGGCTCCGGCCGATTGCGATGTCTACGACCCGCGCCCGCACGTCGGCCTCACGCACGTGAGCGGGGCGGAGCGCGACGCCCTCGCGACAATCCTCGCATCCGGCTCGCTGATCGACGCCTACAGGCACCTACACCCCGATCAGCAGCAATTCACCTGGTGGGACTACCGGGCGGGCAGCTTCCATAAGGGCATCGGCATGCGCATCGACCTGACGCTCGTCGCACGCGAACTGGCGGGCGGGCTGATCGCCTGCGACATCGACCGCGACTTCCGCAAGGGTTTCAAGCCGTCAGACCACGCGCCCCTGCTGACGTGGCTCGGCGTCGGATAGGCTGGCCCAGTGGCCGACGCATCGGAGCTGACCAAACCACACTCGGAGAACTTCCGCTCCGTGCTCGGGCGGCTACCCACAGGCGTCGTGGTCGTCACCGGCGGCACGGGACGCCGGCCATCAGGCCTCGTCGTCGGTTCGTTCATGTCGGTCTCACTGGACCCTCCCCTGGTCGCGGTCTGCGTGGCCAAGACGTCAACCAGCTGGCCCACGATCGAGGCCGGCGGTCACTTCTGCGCGAACGTCCTGGCAGAGGGGCAGGAAGCGCTGGCACGCCAGTTTGCGGCCAGCGGCGGTGACAAGTTTGACGGTGTGAGCTGGCGACCGGCGCCGGCCAGCGGAGCACCGCTCCTGGCACAGGTCGCCGCCTGGATCGACTGCCGCATCTACAAGCGCTACGAGGCCGGAGACCACTGGCTGGTGCTGGGCGAGGTGCTGGAGCTGAGCGGCATGAGCGACGGTGGCGCGCTGGTCTTCCACAGTGGCAGCTTTCGGCCACTGATCTGAGCTGCCACGACTTCTTCGCAAACGCTCACATGGCAAGCCGATCATCTTTAGGGACATGGCTCACATCCTGGTCGTAGACGACGAGCCCGCGGTGCGGCGGGCACTGGAGCGCGCGCTGCGGCTCGAGCAGCACGACGTGGAGCTGGCCGAGAACGGCGAGCAGGCGCTCGATCAGCTGGCCGAGCGGCCGGTCGACGCGGTCGTGCTGGACGTGATGATGCCCGGCGTGGACGGCCTCGAGGTGTGCCGGCGCATGCGCGCCGGCGGCGACAAGACGCCGGTGCTGATGCTCACCGCCCGCGATGCGATCGACGACCGCGTGCTGGGCCTCGACGTCGGTGCCGACGACTATCTCGTCAAGCCCTTCGCCCTGCGAGAGCTGCAGGCGCGTTTACGAGCGCTGCTGCGCCGGACCGGCGAGGACGGCGGCAGCACCGAGACGCTGCGCTTCGGCGACCTCGTGCTGGACCCCGTAGCTCACCAGGTTCACCGCGGCGCGCGCCTGGTGGAGCTTTCAAAGACCGAGTTCCTGCTGCTCGAGCTGTTCATGAAGCACCCGCGCCAGGTGCTGACACGGTCGACCATCTTCGAGAACGTCTGGGGCTACGACTTCGGCCCGACCTCCAACGCGCTCGGTGTTTACATCGGCTACCTGCGCCGCAAGACCGAGGAGGGCGGCGAGCCGCGGCTCCTGCACACCGTGCGCGGCATCGGCTACGTGTTGCGGGACTGAGGGTTCACCGGTGCTCCTGCGCAGGCGCATAAGCATCGTCGCGGCGGTCACCGTGGCAGCCGCGGTGGCCGTGGCGATGGTGGCCAGCTACTTCATCGTCAGGGGCAGGCTGATCGAGCAGCTCGACAGTGAGCTGGTCGCGCAGGCGCAGCGCTACGAAGCCCTGGGCGTGGCCGCGATCGGCCCGCACACTCGTCTGCCGTCCAACTCCGCCAATGGGGGCGCGAACGCCCCCTACGTCCAGCTCGTATACCCCGCGGGCCATACGCAGTCCTACCTCGGCGGGCTCTCGTGGCCCAGCACACCGGCCACCGTCGCGGTGGCCAACGGCACCAGCAACGGGGTGCTCGAGACCGCGACGACCAGCAACGGCTTCACACTGCGGACCTACGCGTTTCACGCCGTAGCCACGTTAGCCAACGGCTACTCGACGCCGGTCGCCGTAGTCCTCGCACGGCCGCTCGGGCCGGTACAGAGCGTGCTCACCAGCCTGAGGCTGATCCTCGTGCTCCTGTTCCTGACGGTCGTAGCGCTGGCAGCGTTGCTCGCCCGCATCGCCACCCGGCGGGTCCTGCGGCCGCTGGCCGAGGTGACCGCGACAGCCCAGCTGATCGGCGAGACCGACGACCTGAGCCGGCGCCTCGCGGTGGACAAGGACGATGAGGTCGGCCAGCTCGCGGCCCGCTTCAACGAGATGCTGGAGCGCCTGGAGGCGTCGCGCGCGGCGCTTGACGCCTCAGCGCGCGCTCAGCGCCAGCTGGTCGCCGACGCCTCGCACGAGCTCCGCACCCCCGTGACCAGCCTGCGCACCAACATCGAGGTGCTCCTCTCGGGCGCCGCGCTCGCTGGGGAGGATCGTGAGCGGCTGCTGCGCGACGTCGTGGAGCAGAGCGAGGAGCTCTCGAACCTTGTCTCGGACCTGATCGAGGTTGCGCGTGGCGATACGCCACCGGCCGAGCTCGTGGATGTTCGCCTTGACCAGCTCGCCGAGGAGGCACTCGACCGTGCGCGCCGCAACGCGCCTGAAGTCGACTACACCGAGGATCTGGAGCCGGTGCTTGTGCGTGGGGACCCCGACCGGCTGGCGCGCGCGATCAACAACCTGCTGGACAACGCCGCCCTGCACGCCGGACACGGCGGACCGGTCGAGGTCAGCGTCGACGTCGGTGGCCTGACCGTGCGCGACCACGGCGACGGGATCGCAGCCGAGGATCTGCCGCACATCTTCGACCGCTTCTACCGCGGCGCCAACTCGCGGGCGCGGCAGGGCAGCGGGCTCGGGCTCGCGATCGTCAGCCAGACGGCTGCACAGCACGGCGGCCGGGCGAGCGCTGAGAACGCGCGTGACGGCGGAGCGAGCTTCAGGCTGGCGCTCCCCTGCAGGAAGCCAACCGCGCCGGAGACCGAGCAGGCATCGCACCATCACGGTCCACGTCCGCCCGCCGCTGTCGGCTTCAGCGACTGAGCCCACGGCCGGCTCCCAGCCGCGTCAGCCGGCGCCTTCAGCGAGCCCCTCGGGGAGCACCGGAAGCTCAGCCGCAGCGCTGGCGGCGGCCTCGTTCTCGCGCTTGATCTCGAGCCAGAGCTCCTCCCGGTAGACGGGCACCGAACGTGGCGCTTCGATCCCCAGGCGCACGGTCGCGCCTCGCACCTCCAGCACCTCGATCACAACCTCACCGCCAACGATCACCCGCTCGCCGGCACGGCGCGTCACCCGCAGCATGCAGTCAAGCTTAGAGTCTGGCGCAGCGGGGCGCCCCGGCGAGCCTCAGGCCGCGGCGGCGGCGCTGCTGCCAACGGGACCGGGCGGGAAAAGCGGCGTCTTCACGGCCGCCCCCGGCGCCTGGTTGATGACCTGATAGCCGTGTCCGCCGCGGATCAGGATCGGCGCCCTGAGGTTGACCGTGATCTCGCTCGGGTCCTTCGCCGCGGTGACCGTGACGTAGACGTCGGCCGGCTGGCCGTCACTCAGGCCGAGCCGGAGCGCCTCGCCGTCTGCCAGCTCGACGACAAAGTCGGCGAAGAACCTGTGCGGGTTTGCGATGGGCAGCGCGACAGTGCTGTGATCCAGCGACTGCAGCCAGAGGAATGGGCTGCGTGCGTCGGTGCTGAGCAGCGCGTAACGGCTGCCGCCCAGCCCGATCAGGCCGTCCGGAAACGCGATGATGCTGTCGTGGACGATCTGGACGAGCCCGAACCTGGAAGTCAGATAAGGCTGCGTCTGCGGCCGCTCGGCGGTTGCGGCGAGGCCGCTTGGGTATATCGGTGTAGCTTTCATGCTCCCAGGAAGTTCAGCAGCGAGGTCTGGATGATGTCGGCGGAGGATTGCAGCGCGGCTTGGTAGCCGGCCTGCTCGGTGGAGAACTGGACCGTGGCCTGCGCCATGTTGGTGTCTTCGACGTTGGCTAGATCGGTCTGAGCGCTGGTGCTCAGCGATGTGAGCCTGCTGGAGGCCATCTGCAGGCTGTCCTGGGTAGCACCCACGCTTGCCTGCAAAGACTCGAGCGCACTCATGTTGGTCTGCAGGTTGGTGAGCTGGTTGCCCAGATCCTGTTGAGTGCCGCCGTTGGTCCCGGTCATGTCGTTGTAGACCGTGCGCAGCGTCGCCAGCAGCCCGCCGGAGCCATCGGACTGAAGCGCGCCGCCACCGTAGCTGCTGGTGCCTGCCGTGCCGCCGGTGTTGCCGTTGCCGAGCACGCTGTACAGGTTCGCGTTCACCTGGATCTGCGTGGACGGTCCGATCGCGTAGTTGATGCCGTTAGTGTTCCCGGCGTACTGATCCTGGCCGGTGGGATCGGCGGCCGTCGCCTGCGTGTTCCACGGCTGGGTCTGCACCGCGTTGCCGGAGAAGATGTAGGAGCCGTCGTACTGAGCGTTGGCCGACTGCTTGATCTGGCTGATGTACTGGAGCACCTCCTGCGCGGAGTCCTTCAGATCCGTCGCGTTCATCGTCCCGTTGGCCGCCGCGGTAACGAGTTCCTGCAGGGTCTGGGTCGTCTGCTGGATCGATTGAAGGCTGCTGGAGGCGCTCTCGACCCACGCGATCCCCTGGGTCACGTTGGACTGATAGGCGTTGTAGGCGCTGATCTGGCCGTTCAGCGAGATCGCCAGGGCCGCGCCGTACGGGTTGTCGGACGGCTGGTTGATCTGGTAGCCGGTCGAAAGCTGCTGCTGGGTCTGGTCGAGCTGGCTCAGGTCAGAGGTGATGGCCGCGATCGTCGTGTTGCCGACCATCTGCGAGGTTATGCGCTGCGTCATCGTCAGGACTCCTACTGCCCGACCACGCTCATCAGCGAGGTCATCACCGTGCTGAACGCCCCCATCACCTTCGCCGAGGCCTGGTAGGCCTGCTGCTCGTTGATCAGGTTGGCCATCTCCTGCGACAGATCCACGCCCTCGACGCTCGTGCGCTGGTTGGTGATCTGGGTCTGCAGCGCCGACTGCGTCGTCTCCTGCTGGTTTGCGCCCTGCGCCAACGACCCGACCTGCTGCACGAAGCTCTGGTAGGCGGTATCGGCCGCCCCGCCGGCGTTGGCCGCCTCGGCCAGGGCTACGTCGTTGTACGTGGCGCCGGCCGCAGTCGGGGCGGTGAACCCCGACGACACCGCGATGTTCGCCGCGGTGATGCCCGTGGTGCTGGACGTTGAGCCGTTGACGAAGAAGGGAGGATTCAGCGTGTATGTCGTGCCAGTGCCGCTCTGGACCGGGGAGTTCACCTCGCTGGCGAGCTTGGCCGTGACCTGGTTGAGCGATGCCGTGAGCGTTCCCACGGTGCCTGACTGGGTCGCCGGCGACGGGCTCGGATAGCTCGCCGGCCCAGCGCCGCCCGTGGGAGTACCGAGCCCGCCGAATCCGGACGCCGAGTATCCCGCCAAGCCGATCAGCGCGCCAAGCGTGCCGCCAACCGTGTTTGCCAGCGACGCGGCAGACGTACCCGCAGCGGCCGCAGCCGAGAACTGCTGCTGCCAGGCCGCGACCCAGCCGGTCGCGCTCGTGCCGGACGCCGTGGAGTAGCTTCCGAACTGGTCACCCGGCGGCAGCGGCCCTCCGGGAGGGATGCCAGCTGGGTCGCTGACCAGCGCCTGACCGGTGACGCCACCGAAGTGCACGGTCACAGACCCGTCGCTGTTGTTCTGGACCTGCACGTTGCCGAGCTGCGAGAGGTTATCCAGAGCGACATTCCGCTGGTCGATCAGGTTGTTGGCCGTCTGGCCCGAGGCCTGTGCCTGCACGATCGAATAGTTGAGCGAGGCGATGTTGTAGGCATCGTTGTAAAGCGTGCCCCCGGAGGCCCCGGAGCCGCTCGGACCCTGCATCGCCGCCATGTACTGTGAGTTGACCTGACCCAATACCGATGCAGCGTTGGCCGGGTCGGTCGGCTGGCCAGGATCAGGTCCGTTGAGCTGGTTGGTGAGCGTGTTGAGCGCCTGCGCCAAGCTCTGCCCCTGGTTGACGACCACCTGCTGCGCGGCGGAGCTCGTGGGGTTGTCAGCTAGTGCGTTCCAGTCGCTCCAGAAGGTGGCCAGCTGCGAGCTGATGCCGCCACCGTTGGGCTCGTTGAGCGCCGACTGGATCTGCTGCGTGTAAGTCTGCGTTGTGCTTGCCGCGTTGGTCGCTGCATTCTGCTGGCGCCAGGCCGCGTCAAGGTAGGGATCACCGCTGTTGGTCACGCTCGTCGCGTCAACACCGGTGCCAAGCTGCAGGGCGCCGTTGCCGCCGGCGCCTGGGACCGAGAGCGCGGGTGACTGGACCAGGTTGACGGTCTGCTCCTCGTAACCCGGCGCGTTGGCGTTGGCGATGTTCTGGCCGGTAGTGTCGAGCTGCTCCTGTGCGGCTTCGACGCCACTCAGGGCCGTGTCGAGCGTCAGATAGCTGGATACATACACGATGCGCTCATGCCTCCAACTCGAACGCCGGTCGTTGCAGCAGCGGTCGCCGGCGCCGCACCCCGGCACGGTCGCCGCCATCGTCGTAGCCCCCGGCGTTTCCCGCGAGCCGCAACAGGTGATCCAAGAAGGCGAGCTCCTGCTGCATCAGCGCGCGGTTGGTGGTGTGTTCGCGCTGGATCTCCAGCAACATGCCACGCAGGTGTGCCGTGCGGTCGCGAGCGATGAGCGCTGACTCCTCATCCATCAGCTCAGCCAGCATCGCGATGCTGACGTCGGCCGGGCTGACGCCGAGCATCGCCCCGGCCCGTTCGAGCAGCCGGAACCGCTCTGCCTCGATCAGCTCCCGGCGGTGCATCTCGGTCTGCAGGTCCGTGGCGAGCCGGACCACATCTGGCACCGCACGTTGCCGGATCGCCGCGGCCTGGTCGAGCACGACCGCGAGCATGCGCTTGGCCGACTCGAGCTGAGTGGTGAGATGGCTCAGCACGTCTGCGCTCAAGACGGCATCCGCGCGTCGGTCGTCCGGGACGGCTGACATCAGTAGCCGACCACCCGCGCACCGCCGGTCCGCGGCGTCGGTTTCACACCGCCCGCAGGCGGTGCCGCGTGCGTGCCGCCACCGGCGGCACCGCTCGCGTCGGACGTACCAGCAGCCGGCGCAGACTGACCGAGCAGCGCGGGGTCGAGCTGAGCAGCGAACTGCTCAGCCATGCCCAGGCCGCCGGCGGACATGATGCTTGACGTCAACGCCTGTGGGATCAGGCTGGCGTACGCGCTCGCGCCACCCAGCAGGCCGCCGCCCGCGGTGCCACCGCCAGCCGAGCCCGCCCCGGCGGCACCCGTGCCCGACGCGCTGCCGCCGTACATCGTAGAGGCGAGCTGCTGCGTCATCTCGCTCACCAGCAGGTCCTCGAACGCCAAGCCCTCGCTGTATGCCTGCATCGCCTGGCTGTTGCCGTTGCGGATGTTGGCAGGGATCGACGCGACGTTGAGATTCGGAATCCCGGCGTCGGGTCCAATCGTGCCAAGCGAGACGTTGGGCGAGCTGCTCATCACTTCAGCGTGGCCGCGATCTGCCCCAGCTGCGCCTCCATCTGCACGGCGCGGCTGCCCATCTGGTATGCCTGCTGGGCGCTCATCATGTCGGTGATCTCGGTGTTGAGATCCACGTTTGACTGCTCGAGATAGCCCTGCTGCAGCGTGACTCCCTTCGCTGCCCGCACCGGCCCGCTGGCAGCACTGGCGCTGAATACGCTGCCGCCCTGTGGCATCAGCTTGTCGGGTGCCGTCACCTGTACGATCCTGATCTGACCGACTTTCGCCTGGCCGACGCTGACTGTGCCGTCTGAGGCGATCGAGACCTGCGTGGGCTGCGTGCCCTTGGGAAGGGTGATCGGCGGCACGAGCTCCATCCCGAGTGAGGTTGTGATCTGCCCGCGCGCGTTCAGCTGAAGCGTGCCGTTGCGAGTGAGTCCGACCGTGCCGTTGGCCTGGCGCACCTGTATGTAACCGGGGCCGCTGAGCGCAATGTCCAAGGGGTTGCCGGTCTGCTGGAGAGACCCTTGAGTCTGGCTGTAACCGAGCGTGGCCGCGGCCGAACCGGCACCCACCAGGGCCGTCGACGGTGCATTGTTGTCGGTGGTGTAGAGCAGGTTCTGGAATCCGAGGATCTCCGCCTGATATCCGGGCGTGTTCTGGTTGGCGATGTTGTTGGCGACCGTGTCCAGCTGGGTCTGCGCGGTTTCCATGCCGGCCGCGGCCGAGTAGAGGCCTTCGAGCATCAGGGCACCTGCGCCACGCTGCTGGCGCTCTCCTGCATCGTCTGGCTGATCGTGCTGATCGTCTGCTGACCAGCTGTATAAGCGTTCAACGCGGCCTCCATCTGAACCATCGTCTGGATCGGGTCCACCCCGGAGCCCTCCAGTTCACCGGAGGCCACCTGGCCGGTCGCACGGCCGGCCTGCACCGTCCCCAGGAAGTTGTTGTTCCCGAGCTCAGCCGGGTTCTTGAGGTTGAAGACCCCGAGCGCGGTTGGCGGCACCGTGCCTGCCGCTCCGACCTTGATCGGCGCACCGGTCTGTGAGAGCACCTCGTCACCGACCTGGTCGACCAGCAGGCCCCGGCTGTTCACCGTGAACTGCCCGTTGCGCGTGTACTGGGTGCCGCCCGCCGTCTTCACCGCGAAGAAACCCTGGCCCGTGATCGCGAAGTCGAGCGGCCGTCCGGTGGTCTGGATCGGGCCCTGAGCCATCACCGGCGGGCCCTGGGTGACCTCCACCCCTGCGGCAACCGAGCCTACCGTCTGCCCCGTCGCGGTGTTCTGCAGGAGCAGCGCCCCGAAGCTCTGCTGGACCGACGAAGCTGCCTTGTAGCCGGGGGTCGACGCATTGGCCAGGTCGTTGGCGATCTGGTCTTCTTGCACCTGCTCGGCGAGCATGCCCGACGCGGCAATGTTGAGCCCAAGATCCATCGCAACAGTTAGATCGGCGGCGTCACTGAATCCTTGAGCGGAGGCCGGCAGCCGTGCATGCGGGGCGCCGATCCGACGGGCGGCTACACCACCTCGCGGAACAGCTGCTCGTCTGCGGTCAGCAACTCTCGCAGGCGCTTGCGCAGCTGCCCGTGGATCTGACAGACGCGACTCTCAGTCACCCCCAGCTGCTCACCGATCTCTCGCAGCGTCAGGTCCTGTAGATAGAGCGCGACCGCGACCTGGCGCTCGCGCTGCGGCAGCTGCTCGAAGGCCGAGCGGAAACGCACCCTCGCCTGGTCGCGCATTGTCTGCAGCTCGGGATTCACGCAGCCGTCCTCACTGGCGATCGTGTCGATCCGTTCGATCGTGATGTCCTCGTCAGCCAGAACGGGTATGTTCAGGGAGCCGACATCGGCACGGCTGATGTCGCCGAGCCACCGCTCCAACTCGGTGACGCTGAGATTCACGGCATCAGCCAACTCTGAGGGCGCAGGCGTACGCCCGTGCAGCGCGCTGAACTGATCACGGGCGCCGTTGATCTCCCGCTCCCATCGTCGCAGGGATCGTGGCGCCCAGTCGTTGCGCCTCAACTCGTCAAGCACGGCGCCGTGGATCCTGGTCCAGGCGAACTGCTCGAGCGTCGCTCCGCGGGCCGAGTCGTAGCGGTCGATCGAGCGCATCAGCGCCTCCAGGCCCGCCGAGGTCAGATCCTCCACCTCACAGCGCGCCGGCAACCCACGAGCCTTCTTGTAGACGATGTACTTCACCATCGGCGCAAGCGTCAGAACGAGGCGTTCGCGAAGTGCGGCATCGCCGGTTGCGCTGTAGCGCTCCCACAGCTCCTGCACAGACTCGGTGCTCATCCGCTGGGTAGCTACTGCTGACACGCTTGCTCCTGTACCTGCTCGAGGGTGATCCGGCTGAAAGACTCGACCTACATCGGCCGGCACCCGCCACCAGTTGAGTCCCGGTGCCCTACGCACGCCCGCCGGCCGGATCGTGGCCAGCCGGCGCAGCCCGCGGCAGGGCCCATTGACTCCTCCATTTGCGGGAACTCTTCGGCAAACCCGCAGGGCGGCTGCGGGATTTCCGCACTGTTGCCTGCACCACGCGGACACAGCGCCGCAACCCGGTGCCTGCCGGACTGCCGGTAACGAGAGGTACAGGACGGCGCTAAGGGATCCTCGTCAGCTGCCGATCACTAGGGCGTCCCCGAACCGAAGGGCCGAGCAGATGGCGCTGCGCCTGACCAAGACGACACTCCCGACAGTCGCCGGCACAGACACCGGCGATGCGAACGCGGTGCATGCACGCGAAGCGGCCCTGGTCCAGGAGCTGGTGCGCCGCTCCGCGGTGGATCTCTCGCACGGCGACAGCAACGGCTACCTGCAGCGGTTTGCCGAAGCCAGGACCATCGAAAACCCGCAGCGTGCCTACCAGGCCTGCAAGCTGCTGCTGGAGCAGGGACTCAGCTCGCTTCCATCCGTCGACGATCGCCGCGCAACCGCGATTCTGCTGGCGATGGCCAGAGGCGTGCTCGCGACGCTCGATGCCCAGCCGTCAGAGCCGGTGCTGCTCAACTATGCGGGCGTAGTCATGTATGAGCTCTGGGCGCTCGAAGCCGCGCGCGCGCTCTTCCAGGCAGCCAAACGACTGGACCCCGAGCTACCCCACCTCGGGCGCAACCTGGTGGAGGTTGAACGGCGCGCCGCTGGCGACCGTGCCGGCAAGCTGGCGCTTCACCCTCTGGTGTCGGACCTAAACCGGCGATCGCGGCGGGTCGCAAGCCGCGCAAAGCCCGCCAGCGGCATGCGGCTCAGCGTGTGCATGATCGTCCGCGACGAGGAGGAGATGCTGCCGCGGACGCTGGCGGCGATCGCGCCGGCGGCAGACGAGATCATCGTCGTCGACACAGGCTCCACGGACCAGACGATCGCGATCGCGCGCTCGTTCGGGGCGACGGTCATCCAGCGCGCCTGGACCGGATCGTTCAGCGAGGCCCGCAACGCCTCGCTGGAAGCCGCCACGGGCGACTGGTTCCTGTACCTCGACGCCGACGAGGTCCTGGTGGCAGCCGACGTCGAGCAGCTGAAGGCGCTCACAGGCCAGGTTTGGCGGGAGGCGTTCTACCTCCAGGAGACCAACTTCACGGGCACTGAGGAGAGCGGGGCCGCGATCGTGCACAGCGCCCTGCGGCTCATCCGCAACCGCCCGCACTACCGTTTCAGCGGCCGCCTTCACGAGCAGATCGCCTTCCATCTGCCCGCCTACCTCCCGGAGCGGCTCGCGCACTCGACCGTGCGCGTGAACCACTATGGCTACCTGGGGGTTGTGCGCGAGTCCAAGGACAAAGCGCGACGCAACCTCGAGCTGCTCCTCGCGCAGCGGCGCGAGACGCCCGAGCGAGACCTCGGAGGCTTCTTCCACTACAACCTCGGCTCCGAGTACTTCGCGGCCGGGGATGTGGCAAGCGCCGTGGCAGAGCTGGAGACCGCGATGCAGAAGGTGGAGCGCGCCGACACGTTCTGGCACGAGTACGTGCCGTCGTTGCTGCTGCGCTCGGTGAAGGCACTGCGAGCCGCGGGGCGCAACGAGGAGGCGCTGGCCCGCGCGGAAGCTGGCCTGCAACGGTTCCCGGACTTCACGGACCTCGTCTTCGAGCAGGGCATGGCGAACCTCGCGCTGGATCAGCTGGAGCTCGCAACCGCGTTTCTGGAGCGGGCTATGGCAATGGGCGACGCCCCCAGCCGCTACACGGCGACGGTGGGAGCTGGGACGTTCATGCCGCGCATCGTCCTGGCCACTCTGCACCTGAACCACCGGCGCTGGGAACGCGCCATAGAGCTGCTCACTTGGTGTGCAGAGCAGCACCCAGAGAACGTCGGGAACGTCTACCCGCTCGCGACCGCGTTGCTGCAATCCGGCCGCGACCCTGATCTGGTGGTCGCCCAGCTGGAGCGCCTGGACGTCGGGACGACGGCGGCGGCGCGCTTCATGCTCGCAACCGCGCTCTACGAGCAGGGCCACGCCGTGGCGGCCGAGCAGCAGTTCCGCAAGGTGCTCGCTAAACACGCACAGAGTTGGGCCGCTCGCGCAGCACTCGTGGAGTCCCTGCTCTATCAGCGCCGCTACACCGATGCCGCACAGGAAGCAGCGCTCGTGGCCGACGACGCTCCGGCAGCCGCCGTCGTGGCAAGGAGCGGTACCTTCGCCTGCATCCTGGCAGACGATCTGCACGGGGCGCAGGTGACACTCGACCGGGCCCGGCGCGTCGGCGTATCCGACGGTGATTGCGCAGCCCTGGCCGCCTGGCTGGACCTCAAGTCCGGGCGCACGCCGAACCCGCTGCCGGCGCAAGCGCTCAGTCTCACCGCGTTGATGCTGGAGGCCACGTTGCGTGTGCACGACTTCGCAAACTTCGAGTCTCTCCTCGGGCTGCTCGCGCACCTGCCGATAGCGGAACGCGAGCGTCGTGAGCTTCTGGCCCAGATGTACCTGCGCCGCGGCTTCCTGCGCTCAGCGGGCCGGGAGTGGCTCGTCGTATGCGAGCGCGAGCCCGACGCCGCGGGACTCGTCGGCCTGGCCCTGGTGGCGCTCGCGGACGGCCGAGCCGAGACTGCGACGACGTTCGCGTCACACGCGCTGAAACTTGAACCAGACAACGCGACAGCACGCAAGCTCCTGGAGCGCACCGCCGGAGCCGCCCTCACAACGGCCGCAGCCGCCTGAACCATGAGCCTTACGCACGAATCCACCGCCAACGAACGTCCACCGGGAGCACACGCCCTCAAGTCAGCGCAGGTCCTGCCGATCTAGCTTCACGAGCACCGCTCGGGCTGACGGCCAGCGGGCTCCACCCGATCGCAAGAGGAACGCCCCAGATGCCGCACGCCAAACAGCCACTGTGTGAACCATCTCCGCGGATCGAGCGGTTCGCCACCCTCGCCGTGCACGCGTCCGGGACGCTGCCCCGCGCCAGCGGAACTGCCGCCTCGGGCTGCGGCGTTGGCTCCGCTCGAGCGACCGCGACGGAGGGGGCGTAGCGCTTTGTCAACTTCTGGAATCTCATCTTCTGGCAGCGGCATCATCACGTCGCCGACGATCAACACCTCTGGTGGCCTGACGTCCGGCTCGACGCTCACCAACAGTGGCGCCGGGGGGCAGTTGCAGATCACCGGTCTCGCCTCTGGCATCAACACCAACCAGCTCATCCAAGCGGAACTCGCCATGTACGAGATGCCGCTGACCAACATCCAGGACACGATCAACGCGCTGAACGCGAAGAACTCGCAACTCAGCTCGATCCAGGGCTCGCTCCAGAACGTGTCGTTCGACGCGCTGACCTTGGGTGAGCCATCGCTCTTCTTCCAGTCACAGACCGTGACGTCGAGCAACTCCGCACTAGTCAGCGCCGCCACCACGCAGAACGTCGGGGCACCGATCGGGTCCACGACCGTCGCCGTATCCGCCTTGGCCAGCGCCTCGCAGGCGACCTTCAGCTACACCGCTCCAACCAGCGGCAGCGACACGTTGACGATCGGCAATGACAGCGGCACCCAAACCGTGACCGTTACCGCCGGCGAGACCAACGCTCAGATCGCAAGCGCCATCAACAGCGACAGCAGCGGAGTCGCATATGCCACCGTACTGAGCAACGGCGATCTCGCGCTGTCGTCGACGACGACCGGCGATGGCAACTCGTCCGGTACCGGTAACGGCAACCCGATCACACTGTCATCCGCGGTGTCGGGAGCGCTCACACCCGTGAGCACGCAAGCCGGCCAAGATGCCGAGGTCTACCTCAACGGCAGCACGACGCCCACCTACTCCCAGACCGACACGCTCAGCGGCATAGTGCCAGGGCTCACGTTGACGCTGAACGGCGTCACACCGGCAAGCGCTCCGGTGACGATCACCACGAGCGCACCTGCCGCAAACACGAGCTCCATCGTGCAGGCCGTACAGCAGTTCGTCAGCGACTACAACAGCGCCATTTCGGGCATCGAGAGCGCCATCAACACGGCGCCGCCCAGTGAGAGCAACTCCTCCTACGCCAGCCCCTACACCGGTTCGCTCTTTGGCGACCCGCAGCTGGAAAACCTCCTGAGCAGCATCCGCTCATCGATTTATACGTCTGATCCGACGCTGACGTCCGGTTACCAGTCCCTGCAGGACATCGGCATCTCCACAGGAGCATCCACCGGGTCAGCCACGGCAAACTCGACCAACGGGCTACTGACCGTCAACACCGCCACGCTGACCGCCGCGATCCAGGCCAACCCGAACGCCGTCGAGGCCGACCTCCAGTCCTTCGCCGGTCAGTTCCAGACGCTGGTCAACGGAGCTGCCGGCCCTGGCGGGTCACTGGCCGCCCGGATCACCGGCAACAACACCGAGATCTCCGGGCTCAGCGGTCAGCTGACCACGGCCCAGCAGATGTACAACCAAGAAGAGGCGAACCTGCAGGAGCAGTGGGCGCACGTGGAGGCGACGCTGGCGACACTGGACAGCCAGAAGACTTCGCTGAGCGCCTTCTCGAGCTCGTCATCCTCGTCCTCCTCGACCGGCGGTTGAGCACCCGGCAACTGAACGAGCGGCGCAGAGGCAGATGGGGTTCGACTCAATCTGGCCACGCCCCGGCCGATTACCGGTATAGAGCGCTGATGACCACCAACTACACCGCTTCGCGCGTCGCCTACCAAAGGGCGGCCATCATGACGGCTTCGCAGGGCCAGTTGATCGTGATGCTCTACGACGGTGCCGGCCGGTTTCTCGCGCAGGCGAGCAGCGCAATGTCGCTGCGTGAGATCGAAGATGCGCACAACAAGCTGCGGCGGGCCGAGATGATCATCAACCACCTCAGCGCGTCACTTGACTACGAGCGCGGCGGCGAGCTCTCCGGCCACCTCGCCGCCATCTACTCGTTCTGCCTGCGCCACCTGAACCAGGCGCGCCTGCATGCAGACCCCGAGAAGATCGACCAGGTGCGCGAGCTGATGGGCAAGCTGCGCGACGCGTGGGCGCAGATCACGAGCGAGTGAGCGCGATGGAACGGGCGCCCTTCGAGCACCTCGTCAAGCTCGTGGAGCACGAACTCGAGCTTGCGGCACAGGGCAAGGTCAGCGAGCTCAACGAGGCGGTGCGGCAAACCGGCGCCTACATGGCGACACTCCCGAACCCCGCCCCCGACGCCGCCCAGCCGTTGGTACTACGCGCATCGGCGCTCAGGGGCCGCCTGACGATCGAGGTCAGGCGTCTGCGCGACGAGCTGGCGACGTCGCGCGCAACCATGCGCCGTGCACGCCAGATGACTCAGCACTACCGGAAGGGTCCGGCGCCTGGCAGGTACTCGACCAGCGCCTGATCGGAACCGGCTCCCGCGCGGCTGTAACCAGGCGCGGCAGCCGCTACCGCTCAAGTCCGCCCGCTGGCCGGCCGAGATACTGAAGTAATGCGCCTCATATCGCTAGCCCGCGCGCAAGACGGATCCGAGCTTGGGCGTGACGTCTTGGTCGGCCGCGCGGATGGCGTGCCGCTGCTGCGCGCGGGGGTGAGACTCACACCACGGTACCGGGAACTTCTGGATCGTTCCGGCATCTCCGCCGTGTACGTGGAGGACGAGGCCAGCGAGGGCATCGTGGTCGAGCCGGCGATCGACGACCACACGCGTGCGGTGGCGACCCGTGCGGTTGCCGGCGCCTATGGCAGCGTGAGGGATTCTCTGAGCCACGGACGCCGACTGACGCCGGAGGCGGTACAGGGGCTGGAGGATGTCGTCGCGCGGATACTCGACCAGATCACGTGCTCTGGCGGGGCGGCGCTCGCGCTCGCCGACCTCTCGTCAGCGGACGGCTACACCTTCCAACACTCGATCGACGTGACGGCGGTGGGACTCCTGTTGGGCATGCGCTACTACGCCCGACACGGCTGGACCGACTTCCGCGGAGAGCGGCGCTTCGACAGGCTCGAGGAGCGCATGTCGATTCTCGGGCTCGGCCTGCTCCTACACGACATCGGCAAGCTCGCTGTACCTCTGGGGATCCTCAACAAGCCCGGACGGCTGACGCCCGAGGAGTGGGCCATCATGAGGACCCACCCGCGGGCCGGTGTCGACATGCTGGACGGCAGCCGCTGGAGCCCCCTCGTCAAGGCGGTGGTGCTGCGACACCATGAACGCTGGAACGGCTCCGGATACCCCGACGGTCGCGCCGGCGACGACATCCACCAGATGGCCCGCATTGCGGCGGTCGCCGACGTGTACGACGCGATCACATCCGACCGGCTGTACGCGCCGGCACGCCCGGCGCACTCGGGAGTCACTGCAATCGTCGAGGGCTCCGGCACACTCTTCGACCCTGATGTCGTGGATGTCTTCCGCCAAGTGGTCGCCCCGTTCCCAGCAGGGACCGAGGTCGAATTGTGCGATGGGCGCAGAGCGCTGGTGGTCAGCGTGAACGAGGAGGCGCTGGACCGGCCCCGTGTTCGCATCCTGGGCAGGCCCGGCGAGGCCGAGGAGGTCTCGCTGCTCGATGACCCGACGCTGGCGATCCGCGGTTGGACGCATCAGCCGGCCGCGACTCAACCCGTGGCAATCTGAGGTCGCCGGCCGCGGGGAGGTGGGCACCGGCATGTGCGCCTCAAGCTTCCCGCCTCCCCGCCGATAAAGACGTGTGACCGCCATGGAGCGCGGTCTTGGATGAGAGCCCAAGGAGGGCTGCACACCCGTACCAGTCAGGTACCAGCATGTCCCTCCTTGACAACACCCAGCTCGCGCTCGAGTCCGCCATGAACGGGGCCATGCTCAGGCAGTCGCTCCTTGCCAACGACCTCGCAAACGCGGCGACGCCCGGCTTCAAGCCAGAGGACGTCAACTTTCAGCAGACCCTGGCCAGCGCCATGGCCTCTGGACAGTCTCCCACATCCGTGACGTTCACCCCCTACGTCCAGAACGTCACAAACGCTCAGAACGGCAACGGCGTGAACCCTGCCGTGATCAATTCCGACATCGCAGAAAACGGGTTGCTGTACTCCGAGCTGACGCAGATCGCCACTACCCGTGAGAACATCCTGCTGACCGCGATCGGCAGTCCGCCGGCGGTGCCATGAGCTTCTTCGACGCCATCAACATCTCGGCATCGGGGCTCACGGCGGAGCGTCTGCAGATGGACGTCACGGCGGAAAACCTGGCCAACGCGCAGTCCACGAACAACGGCAACCCCTATAAGCCGCAGGCAGTGGAGCTCCAAGCCGTCGGGTCGGGCAACAGCTTCCAAGCCCAGCTCAGCTCTGCGCTCGGAGGCCAGGCACCCGCGCCCGGCGGCGTGCAGGTCACTGGCATCGTCAATGAGAACGTACCCGCGCAGCTCGTCTATGACCCGGGCAACCCGCAGGCCAATGCTCAAGGCTACGTCAAAGAGCCGAACATCCAACCCGTCACGGAGATGACGAACCTGATCGCCGAGTCAGACGATTACCAAGCCGACGTCACAGCGATGAGTACAACCAAGCAAATGTACCAAGACACGATCCAGTTACTGACATGACAATTCCCCCAATCGGCATCGGGCCGCTGGGCGCCGGCCAATGGAGCGTCGGCGGCCTGGGCACGAGTGTACCCTCAGTCACCGCCACGGCAAACGGCGCCAGCTCAACACCAGGTGGCGCCCACAGCTTCGGCGCCGCCCTCTCCAACGCGATCAGTGCACTGGAGAGCTCACAGGCAGCCGGCAGTCAGGCGGCCGAGCAGCTGGCGACCGGCCAGGCTACGAACCCGACGACGGCGGTCACCGCTGTCGAGAACGCGAGCTTGGCGATGACCTACGCGGCGCAGATCCGCAGCCAGATCGACAACGTCGCGACCACCCTGTTCCAGACCCAGGTATGAGCCACCAGCTCCAGGCACGATGAACCCGAACGTCCGCGACATCACGAGCAAGCTGTCGACCCGAGGCTGGCTCACATTCGGTGGCGCCGCGCTGCTCGGCGTCGTATTCGTCTACGCGCTCCTGAGCCTTGCGTCCTCGCCGAGCTACACGACGCTGGTCGCCGGGCAGAGCCCAGCTCAGACGGAGAAGATCACAGCCGCATTGTCGACGGGAGGCATCGCCTACAAGCTTTCCAACAGCGGCACCGCTGTTGAGGTCAACCCGACGAGCGTCGGCGAGGCCCGAGACCTGCTCGACAGCCAAGGCCTGTTGAGCGGTGGCTCAGGCAGCCTGGAATCCTACCTCGGCACGACCAGCCTCGGCGAGAGCACCTTCCAACAGCAGGAGCAGTCGACGTCGGCTCTGGAGCAGCAGCTCGATCAGACGATCACGGGGATGAACGGGATCAACCAGGCGCAGGTGCAGCTGGCGATACCGAACCAGGCCGCGAACCTGTTCACCGGCACCAACACGCAACCGACGGCGTCAGTTCTGCTGAATACCAACGGAGCGCTCAGCGGCAGCGCCGTCAAGGCCATCGCGGGCCTGTTGACGGGCGACGTGACCGGTCTGAGCGCCAGCAAGGTCACGATCACCGACCAGAACGGCGACCTGCTCTGGCCGGCTTCCGCGAGCCAGAGCCTCAACAGCTCACTCACCGCCAAGCAGTCAGCTGAGAACGCCTATGACAGCCAGATGGCAGACCAGGTGGACGCGATGCTGGCGGCCACACTCGGCCAGGGCAAGGCGGTCGTTCACATCAACGCCGACCTGAATGCCAACCAGCAGAAGATCGCGTCAGTCACCTACGCCAAGAAGGGCACGCCCTACCAGACCAGCCTGACGACCACCTCGCTCAAGGGGACGGGAACGACTCCCGGGGGCGCCGCTGGGACCAGCTCGACGAACATCGCGAGCTACGCGGCCACGACCGGTGGCAACTCAAACTACAAGAGCAAAACCGGCCAGACTGACTCGTACGTGAACAAGACCGTCTCGCAATCTGTGATCGCACCGGGCGCGGTGAATCACCAGAGCATATCGGTGCTCGTCAACAGCTCCGTCCCGGCGAGCGAGCTACCAACGATCCGCGCGGCCGTGGAGAACGCGGCTGGCTACAACGCGAAGCGGGGCGACACGATCTCCATCGGAGCACTGCCATTTGCGAAGCTCAGTGCTCCAGCGGCGGCCGCCAGCTCCCCTGCCAGCATGCTCGGCGACGCCAAGTACGTTGTGGTGGGGCTGGGCGGTTTGCTCTTCCTCTTCTTCATGACCCGGCTGCTGCGTCGCCGCGAAGGCGAGCAGTTCACCGGACAGCCCACGTGGCTCCGTGAACTGGAGACGCCGAGGTCGCTAGCCGAACTGGAGTCGCAGAGCAGGGTCACCGACCTGGAGCCGCCGACGGTCGTCGCGCGCCTGCGCCCGCCCGTAAATGTGCCCCGCCAGCAGGTCGAGGACCTCGTCGACCGCGACCCCGAGCGTGTCGCCTCACAGATCCGCCAGTGGATGACTGAGGACTGATGGCGGTCGAGCTGTACCAGCAGCCGCAGGCGCCCACGCCAACCGGCACCGGCAGCCGGTCGGCGGGAGCCAAAGTGAACGGTCGCAAAAAGGCCGCGGTGCTGCTCGTCGCGCTGGGCCCCGAGCGAGCATCCGAGGTCTTCAAGCATCTCCACTACGACGAGATCGAGTCACTCTCGCTGGAGATGGCGAAGATGCAGCACGTGGAGCCCTCCATAACCACAACGGTGATGGAGGAGCTGGCGGCGACCGTTCAGGCCTACGACTCGATCGCCGCCGGCGGAGTCGACTACGCGCGCGAGGTCCTCGAGCGAGCCATCGGCAGCGACCGCGCGGCGGAGATCATCGGGCGCCTCTCGTCGGTCATCGAGATGCGCCCGTTCGAGTTCCTGCGCCGGACTGCGCCTGAACAGATCGTCGCGTTTCTCCGCAACGAGGCCCCCCAGACGGTCGCGCTGGTTGTCGCCAACCTCCACACGACGCTCGCGGCTCAGGTGCTCGCCAGCCTGCCCGAGGAAGAGCAGGCTGAGATCGCGCTTCGCATCGCTCGGATGGGCGAGACCAGCCCGGAGGTCGTCAAGCAGGTGGAAGAGGTGATGCGCACGAAACTCGCGACCCTGGTCCAGAACGAGTACACGGCGACCGGGGGCGTCAAATCTCTGGCCGAGATCCTCAACCACACCGACCGCCCGACCGAACGCAATGTGCTCGACTCCCTCACTGAGACCGACGAGGAACTCGCGGCCGAGGTCAGGCGCCTGCTGTTCGTCTTCGAGGACATCGTCAAGCTCGACGATCGCTCGATCCAGCTCGTGCTGCGCGAGGCGGACCAGAAGGATCTGGCGCTCGCTCTGCGAGGCGTGAGCGACGAGGTGAAGACCCGGGTGCTCAACAACATGTCGGAGCGCGGCGCGCAGATGCTGCTCGAGGAGATGGAGTACCAACCCCCACAACGCAAGCGTGTGGTTGAGGAGGCGCAGGGACGGATCGTCGCGATCGTCCGGCGGCTCGAGGAGGCGGGCGCGCTGGTGCTGTCCCGCAGCGACGCAGACGTGATGTTCTGAGCCATCGACGCGATCCGGCATGCCCTCCCACACCGCCCAGAACTACAGCTTCAAGCAGCTGGAGCGCTCCCTCCTCGAGGACTCGAGTCCCGCGACGCTGCTTGCCAGTGCGCACGCAGACGCGGCTGACATCCGCGAGCGCGCACGAAGTGAAGGCTATGCGGCCGGATACGAGGACGGGCTCACCCATGCCCGTGAGGAGGCAGCGGCGGGGCTGAGCGCGCTGATTGAAGCCAACACCGCCTTACGGGCCACACAGAGTGAGCTGGCGGACGGTCTCAGCATCCAGGCAGGTGAACTGGCGCTGATCGCGGCGGAACAGATCGTCGCGGGCGCGATCACAGTGCAACCGCAGCGAGTGGTCGATGTGGTGAGGGGAGCGCTGCGGCGCCTCAGCGAACGCACCCGCGTGACGCTGGTGGTGCACCCGTCGCTGCTTGACCTCCTCCACGGTGCGACCGCCGACCTGCGAGCTGAGCTCGGCGGCATCGACCACCTCGAGCTGCAAGCGGACCGCCGCGTGGCGCCGGGCGGGGCGATCGCGCGCACCGACCAAGGAGAGGTTGACGCCAGCATTGCGGCGCAGCTGCAGAGCGCCCGCGACATCGTGGCCGCGGCGCTCCGTCAAGAAGGCGCCGGCGCCGACGCGAAGCGGACGGTTGACGAACCCAGACCGGCAGATGGCGGCTGAGGCGGGGGGGCTGCTGCGCGCCACGGCGGCCATCCGCGCAGCGGACTTGGCCAGGCGGCGCGGGCGGGTCGGCGACCTCATCGGCCTGATCATCGAGGCGACCGGAATCGAAGCCCAGATCGGCGAACTGTGCATGGTCGGTGACGGCCGGCGTGACGAGCCGGTGCCCACCGAGGTGGTCGGCTTCCGCGGCGGCAGGACGTTGCTGATGCCGCTCGGCGAGCTGGGCGGCATCGGTCCTGGCACACCGGTGGTGCCAACCGGCTCACCGTTTCGAGTCTCAGTCGGCGCCGAGCTCCTGGGACGCGTGATAGACGGGCTGGGACGACCGCTGGATGGCGCGCCCGCTCCCGCCGGAAGCGAGCTCCGCTCCACCACGGCCTCTCCCCCAGACGCGTTCACGCGGCCACGCATCCGAGAGCGCGTCGGGCTCGGCGTCCGCGCATTGGACACGCTCGTACCCTGCGGGCGGGGACAGCGCCTTGGCATCTTCGCCGGCTCAGGAGTCGGTAAGTCCTCGCTGATGGGCATGATCGCCCGTTCCACATCCGCACAGGTCAACGTCATCGGCCTGGTCGGCGAGCGCGGACGTGAAGTGCGGGAGTTCATCGAACGCGACCTGGGAGAAGCTCTGTCACGATCGGTCGTGGTCGTGGCAACCTCCGACCAGCCGGCACTGGTGCGAATCCGTGCTGCGTTCACGGCGACCGCGATCGCCGAGTACTTTCGAGATCAGGGCAACGACGTCATGCTGATGATGGACTCCGTGACGCGCTTCGCCATGGCCCAGAGGGAGGTTGGGCTGGCGATCGGCGAACCACCGGCCACGCGGGGCTACACGCCAAGCGTGTTCGCGTTGCTTCCCAGGCTCCTGGAACGTGCTGGCACCAGCCCGGAGGGCTCCATCACCGGGCTCTACACGGTGCTGGTCGACGGGGACGACATGAACGAACCGATCGCCGACGCCGTGCGCTCGATTCTGGACGGCCACATCGTGCTGACGCGCTCCCTGGCCCACGCCGGCCACTACCCGGCGATCGACGTTCTGCAGAGCGTCTCGCGGCTCGTGACCGAGATCATCCCGGCCGATGTGCAAGGGGCGGGGCAGCGTCTGCGATCCGCCCTGGCCGCCTACCGCGAGAAGGAGGACCTGATCTCGATCGGCGCCTACCAGCGAGGCAGCGATCCGCTGGTTGACGTTGCGATCGAGCAGCGCCAGGCGATCAACGACTTCCTGCGCCAGCGGGTGGACGACCCGACCGTGCCTGACGCGGCGGACGAGCGCCTGCTCGAGATCGGGGCGACCATCGCGCCGGATGTCTCCGCGCTGTCCAGCGAAACGGCGCCGCCCGCCGTGCAGACGGTCTCGCCGGCTGGCGGGCCCAGCGCGATCCCGTCGCTGCAGCTGGCCTGAACCTGCTCGCCACGCTCAAGTTCCTGAGCCTGCTGCCGATCACCGAGAGCATGAACGGTCCCTCGTACCGATTCCGACTGGAGCGTGTGCGAGCGCTGCGCGAGCGGCGCGAAGAGCAGGCCAAGCAGGACTTCGCGGCGGCCCTGGTGGCGCGTGAGCATGCTCGCGAAGAGCGGGACAAGCTGACACAGCGGATCGTCGCCGCCCATCAAGCGCAGCTGGCGGCCGCGGCCGGCGAGCTGGCCCAACACCAGTCGTACGTGGAGCGCCTGGAACGCACCCAGGAGCTCGCAACGCAGGAGCTCGCGCGGCACGAAGCCGAGCTCACACGTCGCCGAGCCGCCCTCACGCGCGCCTCGCAGGACCGCGAATCGCTGGAGCGGCTGAAGGAGCGGGGCCTGGCCGAGCACAACCGCGAGCAGGCCAGAGTCGAACAGAGCATGCTCGACGAGATTGCCGGCAACAGCCACTGGAGGCAAGCCGCATGAGTCCACCTACAGCTGTGACAGCACCCGCTCCGGTCGGCTTGCCGCAAGGCGCAGCGCCACCGGGCGCGGGATCCACGAGCAGTCCGGCCAGCACCGCCGGAATGTTCGGCACGATCTTGGATTCGGCCCGGACCGCACCTGCGGAAGGCCACCAAACAGGAGCCACTCCCCCAGGGCGCAGCAAAGCGCTGCCGGCGCCGGTTCGGACGCAGCGACGCCAGCCGCAGACGCCCGGCACTTCTAACCTGCTCACCGCGGCTGTTGCGTTCTTGACCGGCCAGCCGGCGCCTGGCGCGGCAGCGTCTCCAACCACAAGCGGCTCATCCAAGCCGACCCCCGTCGCCCGCGGCACCGTCGCCGGCCAGACCGGAACCACGGCCTGCGCGACGACTGCCGTGGCCGTCGCCGAGCATGCCGCCAGCGCAGAGCCCAGTCCTGTACCAGCAGACGCGGGTCAATCCGAAGCGGCCGGCCGCCGGCCGGCAGCCGCACCTGCCGCGTCCACGGCCTCGGTCCCCAGCAGCGAGCGTGGGAGCAAGCCCGCCACAGCCTCAACCTCACAGCCGGCCGTGGGCGCCGTCGGCGCCGAGGCCGTGCGTGCCAGGACGACGCGCGGGAGCCTCGGTGCCGAACCACTGGCGACCGGCGGCTCGCCCAGCTCCGTCGCAGCGCCGCCGAGCAGTCAGGCATCAGCCAAGGCGCCCGCCGCGACGGCAGAGCGACCCCGGGCTGGCGTGGCTGCCCCAGGTCTCGCCGAGACCCTGAGCCCGCAGGCCGCCGCGGCGCCCCACGAGCCGACGCCTGGTTCGCGTGCACCTGCGGAGGCGAACGCGAGCCGCCCTGGCGAGATGCCGAGCCGAGCCGGCGCCGCTAGCCAGGGAGCCGGAGCGCACGATCCTGGTAACAGGCAGCAGAGCAGCTCAGACCGTCACCTCGGCACGCCCTGGCGAGCTCCCGCAGGCAGCCCCAGCGCGTCCGTACGCGACAGCACCGGCCAAGTCGCGACCGCCGCCAGGTCCGGGCTCGCGCAGGCCCCAGCCAATGTCAACGGCCCCCAGACCGCGGGCCTTGCGAAGGCCGGCTTCGGAGTCGCTCGGAGCTCGGTGACGCTGCAGGAGGCGGTCGACTCGGTTCGAGCAACCTTCATCGCGGCCAACCAGGCCGGCGTGAGCTCCGCCCGGATAACACTCTCGCCAGCCGCGCTCGGTGGGATCAAGATCGCTCTGTCACAGACGCCAGACGGACTGATCGCCCGCGTCATCGCGGACCATCCCGAGGCGGTCCAGACCCTGGCGCAGAGCGTTGACGAGCTCAGGAGCTCGCTCACGCAGAGCGGCCTTCACGTGCTGTCGCTGGAGATCAGCAGCTCGGGCCAGCAGAGCGCCAGCGGCTTTAACCGCCAGCAGGGATACGGCACCGGGGCTCCCAACAGCCACGTCTCCGCTCCCGGCCCAGACGAAGAGCAGTCACAACCCGCAACCGAACTGACAGTACGGCTCCCGAGCGGCTCGCTGATCAGCGTGCTTGCCTGAACGGAAGAGGAACAGCAATGAGCATCACCACCCCACCGCTCGCCACCAACTCAGCCGGCCAAGCTCAACAGGGCACGGCAGGCTCGTCGATCGCCAACAGCAGTGCGACCAGCCTCTCGACCAACGAGTTCCTGCAGCTGATGATGGACGAGCTGCAGAATCAGAATCCGCTCAACCCCTCATCGAGCAGTCCCACCCAGTATCTGACCGAGCTGGCGCAGATGACCGCGGTGGAGCAACAGACCAACACCGCCCAGAACACCCAGGCCGCAGCCCAGACTCAGGCCGTGAGTCAAGCTGTGAGCCTGATCGGCGACTCCGTGACCTACATCGACCAGACGACAGGAGCGAAGGTCACCGGCACCGTCAACAGCGTGCAGATCACGAGCTCGGGCCCAACGCTGACGGTTGGAGGTGTATCCGCAATCCCGCTTTCCATCATCACCAACGTCGCGGGCGCCGGTTCCGGCTCAGCCTCCGGCGGTGCGGGCACCACGGGCACGAGCTCGTCCACCGGCACCACCGTGGCGAGCTCGCCAACGACCGCGAGCAGCGGAGTGGCCGCGTGAGCGATCTGCTCAACAACGCCGCGCTGCTGCCGCCGCTCGGTGGCCCGGGGCCGCTGAGTGCCGGCGCGACCAAGGGCGCGCCCGCGTCGCCGGCCGAGGCACCCGTGGGCACCGGTCCATCGTTTGCGAGCGTGCTCGCAGACAAGGCCGCCGCGGGTAGCGGGCCGACGTTCTCCAAGCACGCCCTGGAGCGGCTGTCGCGACGCGGGGTCACCATGGACGGCCAGACCCTGGGGCGGCTGACCGAAGGGATCCAGCGCGCGGCCGGAAAGGGTTCACGCAACTCCGTCGTCTTTGTCAACGGCACAGCGTTCGTCGCCTCCGTGCAGAACAACACTGTGATCACCGCGGTGACGCCGGAGGCGATGAACTCGCATGTCTTCACCAACATCGACAGCGCCGTGATCGCGTGAGCGTGATCGCGCAAGTGCCAATCCACGCAAACAACTGCGGCCGGACCTCCTCGAGGAAGCCGCGAAAGGAAGTGATGTAAAGATGATGCCGGCAATGTACGCCGCGATCAGCGGCCTCGAGGCTCACCAGATGATGTTGAACGTGACGGCCAACAACCTGGCCAACGTCGACACGATCGGATACGACGCGCAACGTACGACCTTCGTCTCAGAGCTTGCGACGCTGCTGTCCGGCGGCTCTGGCCAGACCACCTCCAACGGCGGCACAAACCCCGAGCAGTACGGGTTGGGCGTGGCGGTCGGGTCGATCGACAACATCATGACCGCGGGCTCGATGGAGAGCACCGGCAACGCCCTGGACGTGGCGATCCAGGGCTCCGGGTTCCTGGTCGTCGGAACCAGCAACGCCACGGTTGCGCCGCCGACGGCCGCGACGAGCACTGCCAACTACGCAAACTCCTACCAGCCGGCGGTGGCCGACCCCACCACGGGAGTGGCAAGCGCAGTTCCGATCAACGCCACGAGCAACGGCAACTCAGGAACCGGTGCCGGCACCGGCACGTCACTGCCCACCTCAGTGCAGTACACGCAGGCGGGCAATCTGACCACCGACGCTCAGGGCTTCCTGACCACCGCAAGCGGTCAGTACGTCGTCGGCTTCACCGCGCCCCAGAGCGCGAGCAGCACCACGGCGCCGTCAGCCAACAACCAGGCGACCTACATCTACATCCCACCGGGCTCAACGAACATCTCGATCGGTGCAAGTGGCGCGATCACCTACACGGACGAAAACCCCAACGACAAGACCTACGGCCAGACCTGCATTGCCGGCTACCTGGCACTCGCCTCGTTCCCCAACCAGGCGGGCCTCTCCCGAGACGCTGGGACCCAATGGTCCGCGTCCTCGAACTCAGGCCCCGCAAGCTACGGAACGCCGGACTCGGGCGCCTTCACGAGCACGCAGACGATCTCCGGCGAGCTCCAGCAGTCAAACGTCGACATGGCCACGGAGTTCACCAACATGATCGAGGCCGAGCGCGGCTATCAGGCCAACTCGAGCGTGATCACCACCGCCGACAACATGGTGCAAACGCTCATTCAGATGGCCGGTGCCTAGACCTGACGCCCATCGCCGGTCATCATCAGTGGGGTGGCGCCGCGCATCGGCGCCGCCCCACTGAGTCGCGCCAACGCAAAAGGAGAGTGGACGCGAGATGATCGCGCTGCACCGTCTGGGCCACCAGGCCGAGGAATTCCATCTCAACCCGGACCTGATCTTGACCGTAGAGGCCAACCCGGACACCGTGATCACGCTCACCACGGGCACCAAGGTTGTCGTCGCCGAACCGCCGGAACGCGTCGTCCAGCAGATCCGTGCCTACCGTGTGGACATCCTCTCCGGTGCCCTCAACCGCCGCCGCCAAGCAGACGCGCAGCCACACGGAATCCACGCCCGGCGCGCGGCTCAGGGAATGCTGATTTCGCTCGAGCGCGGCGATCCGGACGAGGAGCTCGAACCTGAGCCGCCCGCGACCCCGCCGAACGTGGTCTGAGCCGGGAGCGCTCGTGGCGCACGCCACCGCGACCGGCACGGTCCAGTCGCACTGTAGTTAGGCGCTGCACCAGCCGATGTAGAGCCCATGAAGCTCTCCACCGGCGCCGCTATCGGCATGGCCTTCGGCGGGATCCTGATGGGCGCCCTGATGGGCGGCACGAGTCCTGCGTCGTTCATCGCCATTCCCGCCCTGCTGATCATCTTTCTCGGGACCGCGGGTGCGACCGGCGCGAGCGTCGGACCGGAGACGATGAGCAAGATCGTGCCGCTCTACAAAATCGCGCTGAAGAGCAAGACCCCTGACGTGGGTGAGCGCGTCACGCTGCTGGTGTCACTCGCAGAGCAGGCCCGGCGGGAGGGCCTGCTGGCCCTGGACGAGCGCGTCAACCAGATCGACGACCAGTTCACGCGCAAGGGCTTGCAACTGGTGGTCGACGGTATCGACCCGGACCTGGTGCGCGACGTGCTGGAGGCCGAGATCGACGGCATGATCGCCCGCCACCACCTCGGCTCCGCGATGTTCACCAAGGCGGGCGGCTTTGCGCCGACAATGGGCATCATCGGGACGGTGATGGGGCTGGTCCACGTGCTGCAGAACCTCTCCGCGCCATCCACCCTCGGGCCGTCGATCTCCAGCGCCTTCGTGGCAACGCTGCTCGGGATCGGCTCCGCGAACGTCATCTATCTACCGGTCGCAAGCCGACTAGAGGGCCTGTCCAAGGCTGAGGTGGAGCTGCGCACGCTGACACTCGACGGCATCCTCGCCGTCCAGGCCGGCGACAACCCGCGCGTGGTCGCGGAGAAGCTGAACTCCTACATCGCGCCGATCGACCGCTTCGGCGCAGATGAAAAGCCACAATCCGCCGAGGCGGGAGGGCAGCGTGAGCGCGCGGAGGCGGCCTGATGGCTCACGGATCCCGACGCCGCGGCCACGGCGATGCCGGCGGGCACGAGAGCAACGAGCGCTGGCTGCTGACCTACTCGGACATGATCACGCTGCTGCTGGCGCTGTTCGTCGTGCTCTTCTCGATCTCCTCGGTGAACGTCTCGAAGTTCGTGAGCCTGCAGCAGTCTCTGAAGGCCGCCTTCTCGGGATCGATCCTGAACGGCGGCAGCTCGATCCTGAACGCCGGCGCCGACTCGACCGCGAAGAATTCGCCGGACAACACGGCGATACCCGCGATCGTGCCGCTCACGCCGACGATTCCCAAACCGACCGACCAAGGCGCTTACGCGTCGCAGGCACAGGTCAACGCCCTGCTCAGGGAGGCTCAGAACGCTTCTCAGGAGAACAGCCAGTTCCTCGCGCTCGAGCAACGGCTGAATGCCTATGCCAAGGCCCACGGATGGGCGAACCAGGTGAAGGCCCAGATCCAGCAGCAGGGACTGGTGGTCACTGTGCTCACCGACAACCTCCTGTTCGCCTCGGGCTCCGACACGCTGGAGACCGCGAGCTACCCACTGCTGAACGAGATCGCGACGCTGATCCAGCTCGACACCGCCAGGCACCCCGTGGTGGTGCAGGGCTACACCGACGACGTGCCGATCTCCACGCCCCAGTTTCCGAGCAACTGGTGGCTGTCGAGCGGGCGGGCGAACATGGTGCTGCAGTACCTGTTGAACCGCGGCGTGCCGGCCTCGCGAATGAGCTCGCAGGGCTACGGGCAGGAGCACCCGGTCGCATCCAACGCCACCGCGGCGGGGCGCTCGCAGAACCGCCGTGTGGAGATCGTCTTCGAACGTAAGTACCCAACCCCTAACCCGGGCGCATAGCAATGAAAAAGAAACTCCTCATCCCCATCATCGCCGTGGTCGTGCTGCTCGGTGGCTTCGCCGGCTACAGCTTCGCGCTGCCCAAGAAGCACGTCAAGCCGAAGATCAACGGCACGATCTACATACTCCAGAAGCAGTTCACGCTCAACCTCAGCGGGGGCCAGTACGCGACGCTGACCGTCGCCCTGCTCTTGGCCCCGGGCCAGAGCGTCGGCGTGACCAGCCCCAGCAACCCGCCACCGACCGGATTCGGCTCGCTCCCCGAAGAGGCGGTGATCCGCGCGATCATCACCAATGACGTGACCGACCAGCCCGCAAGCTCCCTGATCACGCGCGGCGGCCGTCAGCGCCTGGAGTCGGAGATCCTCGCCAACATCCGCTCACAGACCGACACCAAGGTCAACGCAATCTACTTCACGGATCTCGCCGTCCAGTAGAACGGCTATGGTCCCGGCATGTCCGACGAACCGGCGCAGCTATCGCAACTGACCGATGCAGGCAGCATTCCGGATCCGCCCGGCCTGGCCGACCTCAAGCGACTCAGCGACGTCCCGATCGACCTGACTGTCGAGATCGGACGCACCCGGCTGACGGTGGGTGAGACGCTCGAACTGCGGCAGGGCTCGATCCTCACCCTCAACCGCATGGCCGGCGAGCCCGTCGACCTGCTCGTCAACGGCACGCCGATCGCCAGGGGCGAGGTAGTCGTGATCGACGAACAGTTCGGCGTGCGGATCACCGACATAGTCGGCCAGGCGCCGACCTCGCCAACGCCGCCAACCGAGGCACCAGCCGCTCCCGATCAGGTCTAGCTGAACGCACGTGGCCGTCAGTCGGCGACGGCTAAAGCTACGCCGCCGCAGGCCGAAGAACCAGATACGGGCCGGCGCGTGCAGCGCTTGCCCGGTTCGACGACCACCAGGAGAACCAAGATGTCTGAAGAGAGCCATGCGCGGCAGCTTGTGGTGTTCACGCTCGGCACCGAGCAGTACGCGCTGCCGATCGAGCACGTCCACGAGATCATCCGCTACGACGAGCCGCGCTCGGTGGCTTCACCGGTCCCCTGGGTCCGTGGCGTCATCAGCCTGCGCGGCCGGATCGTGCCCATCTATGACCTGTCCGCCCGGCTCGGCCTGCAGGCCCAGCACGGCGAGGCAACCAAGATCGTGATCGTCGAAGCCGACAGCGAGACGGTGGGCGTAGTCGTTGATGAGGTGGAGGAGGTCCTGACCGTCGCCGACACCGACTTCGAGGACGTACCCGGCGCCGACTCGGAGATGATCGAAGCGATCGTCAAGCTCGGAGAGCGACTGGTCGTCCTGCTCAAGTCCAACACGATCTTCGCTGGCATCAACGACACGGTCGGCCAGCCCGCCTAGGCTCGAAGACAGGCTACGCGGCGATGGTCAGCGAACCCCCAACGCGCGTCGTGGTGGCGGATGACAGCGCGCTGATGCGCCGCATAATCAGCTCTGCGCTCGCGCGCGCCGGTGTCGATGTCGTGGCGGAGGCAGCCGACGGTGACGAGGCATTGGCCGCCTGCGAGCACCACCGGCCCGACGCCCTGATGCTCGACCTGTCGATGCCGGGCCTGGACGGGATCGGGGTCCTGCGCGCACTGCGCCGGGCCGGTGGGCGGCCACTCCCCGTCATCGTCGTCTCCGCCTTCTCACCCGCGCAGGGCGCGCGCGCGGTTGACGCCCTGGCCGAGGGTGCCTTCGACCTGGTCGCCAAGCCGCGCATCGGTGAGAGCCTCGACGGCTTCGCCGAGACACTGGTGCGCAAGCTGCGGGCAGCGACCGACGCAGGCCCGAACACTGCTAAGCCGACGCCGCCCGTCGCGCCGGCAAGCCGGGCGATCCGCTCGAGCGTGACCCGCGCCGTGTTGATCGCAACCTCGACCGGCGGGCCAAAGGCGCTGGCCGCAGTGCTGCCCAAGCTGCCCAGCCGTCTCGGACTCGGAACGCTGATCGTGCAACACATGCCGCCGGGCTTCACACGCTCGCTGGCGGCACGCCTGGACCAGTCTTCGCAGCTGACGGTTCGCGAGGCCAGCGGCGGCGAGATGCTCGACCCAAGCGTTGCCCTGCTCGCGCCCGGTGGCCGGCACCTGCGGCTGGCGGCTGGCGGCAGAGTGACTCTCAGCGACGAGCCAGAGGTCGGCGCGCTGCGCCCACGGGCCGACCTCATGATCCGTGACGCGGCCCAGGTATATGGCGAGCGCACGCTGCTGGTGGTCATGACCGGAATGGGCAACGACGGGCTGGACGGCGCGGCCGAGATCAAACGCCGCGGCGGCAGGATCCTGGTCGAAGCGCAGTCAACCTGCACCGTCTACGGGATGCCCCGGGCGGTGCAGGAAGCGGCCCTGGCGGACGCGGCGGTGCCGCTGAACGAGCTCCCGGAGGCGATCGCCGCGGAGGCTGCCGCATGACCGTCACGACAGCCGACGACTACGTCGAGTTCTGCGCCTACCTGCGCTCGTTGACAGGCATTGACCTGCTGCAGTACAAGCGACCGCAGATGGAGCGCAGGCTGCGCACCTTCTACGCTAGCCAGGGCGTGCACAGCCTGAGCGGCGCCGTGGAACACCTTCGTATCCAGCCGCAGTCGCTCGAGCAGCTGCTGGACCGGATCACGATCAACGTCTCACAGCTCTGGCGCAACCCGGAGCTGTGGGAACTGGTCGCCGCGGAGCTGCTGCCCGCGCTGGCCCGGCAAGGGCAGATACGCGCCTGGAGCGCTGGCTGCTCCTACGGCGCCGAAGCCTACACGCTGGCGACGATCTGCCGTCAGGCGGTCCCGGCAGCCCGAGCCACGATCCTCGGCACCGACATCGACAAGCGCATGGTCGCGCGTGCACGGCTCGGATTCTTCAGCGACGAGGACGCGCGCTCGGCGCCACCGCGTTTGCTGTCGGCCGGGTTCGAGCGCGTTCAGGACGGCTGGCGCGCGAAGCTCGAGCTCCGCGCGATGACACGATTCGACCAGGGCGACCTGCTCCGGACTCAGCCCCGCCCGCGCTCCTACGACCTGATCCTCTGCCGCAACACGGTCATCTACTTTGCCGAACCGATCAGGGACGAGCTGCACCGCCGCCTGGCCGAGGCGGTTCGCCCGGGTGGCTTCCTGGTGATCGGCTCGACGGAGCGGGTGTCGAACCCGGCCGGGCTGGGCCTCTCGCTCCAGCACCCGTTCATATACCGAAAGGCGTGATGGACACCTCCGAGTACATGCCCATGTTTCTGGCCGAGGCGCAGGAGCACCTGCAGGAGTTGAACCTCGCCGTGGTGGCGCTGGAGGACGACCCCGCAAACCAGGAGACGGTGGACGGGATCTTCCGCATCGCGCACTCGCTGAAGGGGATGAGCGCAACCATGGGGTTCACTGCGATCGCCGAACTCACGCACGTGATGGAGGACGTGTTCGAGCTCCTGCGCCAGCGCTCCGGTGGCCTGCAGAAGGAGGCGATCACCACCGTGCTCGCCTGCCTGGATGCGCTGGAGAGCGCCGTGGGCTCGATCGAGCAGACGGGGGTCGAGGACCTCGACCCCCAGCCATTGATCGCGGCGCTGCGAGAGCTGATCCGCGAACGCTCACCGGAGCAGGAGATCGCGCGCGCCGGCGGCGCGCAGATCCCCGACGCAGCGCTGCTGGCGGCCGTCAGAGATGCGGGCGGACGCATCTTGCACGTCCGCGTGCAGCTCCACGCCGACGTGCTGATGCCTGCGGTTCGCGCGCACATGGTCTTCAGTGCGCTCAACGTCCACGGCGAGACGATCGGCAGCGTCCCGACACCCGATGAGATCGAGAACTTCGACGGTCACGAGCTTCAAGCCTGGATCGTCTCCGAGCACGAGGAGGCGGAGCTGGCAAGGACCGCGAGCGGCGTCTCCGACGTCAGTGCAGTCGAGGTGCGAGAGCTGGCGGTGAACGGCAGCGAGAGCGATCTGCCGCCAAGCTCATCCGGAGAGCCCCCGCTTGCTGGCAGCCTCGCCCAAGGGCAGGCGCAGCCCAACACGATCTCAGCGCGTGAGCTGGCGAGCGCGCCAGCTCACGCGGGTGCCCCTACGACGACGGCGGGTCAGCATTCGGCCCGGACCGTCCGCGTAGACGCGGAGCGCCTGGACACGCTGATGCATCTGATGGGCGAGCTCGTCATCCACCGGACAGCCGTTGAGGCGCTCACGGCTTCGATTGACTCCCAGGAGCTGCAGCACGCCGTACAGAACCTCACCCGCAGCTCCCAGGCGCTCCAGTCGATGGTCATGCAGGTGCGGATGATCCCCGTTGACGTCGTCTTCATGCGCTTCCCGAGACTCGTACGTGACCTGTCGACCAAGCTCGGAAAGGAGATCGAGCTGGAACTCGTCGGTCGTGAGACGGAGCTGGATCGCACGGTCGTGGACTCGCTCGGAGACCCGCTCGTGCACCTCGTCCGTAACTCTCTGGACCACGGGATCGAGGCGCCAGACGTGCGGGTTGCCGCCGGCAAACCGCCTACGGGCAAGCTCACGATCGCCGCTCGGCACGCCGGCGGCAGCGTCGTCATCGAGGTGCGCGACGACGGGCGTGGGGTCGACCCGGAAGCGATCGCGCTCAAGGCGCTCGAGCGCGGATTGATCGATGCGGAAGCGGCACGGCACGTCGACGCAAGGGCAGCCGTCGAGCTGCTATTCACCCCCGGCTTCTCGACCGCGGAGGTGACCAGCGACATCTCGGGCCGCGGCGTCGGCATGGACGCGGTCCGCACCAAGATCCGCGAGCTTGGCGGCGAGGTGCTGATGGAGTCGGAGCAGGGACGCGGCACCAGCGCCCAGATCCGGCTGCCGCTGACGCTGGCGATCGTGTCCGCGCTTCAGGTGGATGTCGCGGGGGCACCGTTCGCGATCCCGATCGATCGTGTCGAGCGGACGCTGCGCCTGGACGAACACACCGTTCACCGGGTCGCGGGCCGACGCGTGCTGTCGCTCGACGATGGCGTGATCCCGCTGCTCGAGGGCGCAGCGACCTTTGGCCGCGCGGCCGCGGGCGCCCACGACCTGGTGGTGATCGTGCGCGGTCAGGACAAGCGCATCGGGCTGACGGTGGATGACCTCGTCGGCCAGCGGGAATTGGTTACCCGTCCGCTGCCCGAGGTGGTCTCCGCCGGCCAGCCGGTATCCGGTGGCGCCGTCCTGGCTGACGCGCAGATCGCGCTCATCGTCGACTGCGACGCGCTGGCCGGCGGTCTGATCGCGCGCGCCGCGAGGGCCGACGCCCACGAGCGCCGAGAGCCCATTGTGAGCTCGGGTCGCTGAGCCACGATAGGCAAACCCGCAACCAGAGATACGAGTCACAGCCGATGCCCGACACCCACGCTACCGAGGAGCCCCCAGTGACCACGCCACTCGACGACATGCAGCTGGATGCGCTGCGTGAACTGGCCAACATCGCCTCCGGGACGGCTGCCACGTCGCTGTCTCAGATGCTTGGCCGCGCCGTGGATCTCAACGTGCCGAGCGCCCGTGCGCTGTCGCTGGCCGATGCGGTTGACGCCGCCGGGGACCCAACGCAGACGGTCACCGGCATCGCGCTCGGCGTCGAGGGCGACCTCGCCGGCGCCGTGCTGCTGCTGGTGCCACCAGCCCACGCCGCGACGCTGTGCGAGCTGCTCGGCGTGGAGCCGGGCAGCGAGGTCGGTGACTCCGCACTCGGCGAGATCGGCAACATCCTCGGCGCCGCGTACCTGATGGCGCTCGGGTCGATGACCGGACTGACGCTGCTGCCCACATCGCCCGAGGTCTTCACCGACCTGCTGGGCGCGATCGTGGCTAGCGTGATCGCTGGGGCCATCGGACACGGTGACACCGCGCTCGTGCTCGACTCCGAGCTCGACATCACCGGCGAGTCGTGCGCGATCTCCTTCATGCTGCTGCCGGAGTCAGGCGGCGTCCACCGGATGCTCGCGCCGCTGGGGCTGGCCGAGTTGCAGTCCTAAGGACCGGTCCGGCAGCCGATGGAGAATGTGCGCATGGGTGAACTCGCCGTTTCCGCGACGGCCGGTGACGAGCTGGTGGCCATCGGCCTTGGTTCGTGCATTGGCCTGGCGATCGTGGACCGCAGCGTCGGGGTCGCTGGCCTCGCGCATATCGTCCTGCCCGAGTCGCTGGGCAAGGTCGAGCCAAAGGCAAAGTTCGCGGACCTGGCGGTGCCCGAGCTGATCAGGCGGATGCTCAACGCCGGTGGCGTCAAGCGCCGGCTGGAGGCCGTCGTGATCGGTGGCGCGCGCATGTTCAGCGTCGGCGCCAGCCTGGACATCGGCGCACGCAACGCCGAGGCTGTCCGAGTCGCACTCGAGCGGGAAGGCGTTCCAGTCCGGGCCGAGGAGACGGGCGGCAACCGCGGACGCACGGCGCGGGTGATCGTCGGCGCCGAGGTCAGCTCGCAGCTCGCCGGCGGATCCCGCACGACGCTGATCGCGCTTCCGCACGCAGCGCGCTCGATCACCAAGGCGGGGGCTGGCCGATGAGCGACATCCTCAACGAGGACCGGATCGCGGCGCTGTTCGAAGCGGCCAAGGCGGGCGAGTTGCCAGACTCCAGCCCGGCCCCGGCGAGGCGCCAGCAACGCATGCGCGCAGTTGACTTCTCGCGGCCCACGAAGTTCACGAGCGACCATCAACGCCGGATCACGCGCGCCGTCGAGACGTTCTGTCTCGGCGCCGCCACACGCCTGACCGCCGAACTGCGCGCGGCTGTCGAGTTCGAGACGCTGAACACCACACAGGTGACGTGGGCGGGAGCCCAGGCGCTGCTGCCGGCCAACTCCGTGGCGGTGACGATCGTGCTCGAGCCACTGGCGACGCGTGCCCTGATGACGGTGGAGTCGCAGTTCGCGCTGACCGCGATCGAAGGTCTCCTCGGCGGGCACACCGACCGCGCCCCCAAACCGCGGCGGTTCACAGAGATCGACTGGACGCTGACAAGGCGCCTGGTCGAGTCACTCGTACACCAGCTCTCAGCCGCATTTCACGACCTCGGCGGCAACGTCAGCCTGGTGGTCGACGATATCGCCCAGCAGACCGATGCCACGTCGATCGCATCGGTCAGCGAGCCCACGTTCGTGGTCATGGTCGAGGCCCGCCTGGCGGGCCACTCGTCCGCCATCGCGCTGCTACTGCCGTGGACCGCGATCGACCCCATAGCGGACCAGGTCGCGGGCCGCGACGAACACCCCGACAACGCAGCCGCAGACTCCGGCATCGGTCGCGCGGTTGCCGCCGCACCGCTGACCATCCGTGCCGAGGTGGCTGCGCTCGAGCTACCGGTGACCGACGTCCTCGCGCTCGCCCCCGGTAGCGTCGTGCGACTTGGAGCCGCCGCCGGCGACGGGATCTCCGTCTTCGCCGAGAACGTGCGGATCGCGCGCGCACAGCCCGGCGCCAACGGCCTGCGTCGCGCGATCCAGGTGATCGCACAGGAAGTGGACGACTAGTGCCCACGGACGCCACCCAGCACGAAGCCCTCGTTCACCTCGGAGCATCCACCGCCGAGGCGGTGGCCCGTGTCCTCGACACTTTCGTGCCAGACGGCGTGATCCGCGGCGAGGCGAGCGTCATCTCCGACGGACAGAGCCCGTTTGCAAACCTGCCGCCCGGCGGCGTCGCAGCGTCGGTGCGCTACGTCAACGGAGTGACCGGCGCAAACGTGTTCCTGATGACCCCGCGCTGTGCGCGTGCCCTTGCACAGGCCATGGGGGTGCCCGACGCCGACGACGACGAGCTCGGCGAGCTCGAGATGTCCGCTGTCGGCGAGGCCTCGAACCAGATGCTCGCGACTGCCGCAGCCGCGATCAGTGTGGTGATCGGCCAGGAGATTGACATCGCGCCGCCGGACGTGCGGCTGCTGACTCCAGACACCGACCCAGACGAAGCGTGGGGCACGGCACCGCACGCCTGCTCAACCTCGTTTACGATCGCCGGCGAACCGTGTCGGCTCGTGCAGCTGGTGCCCAACGCGTTCGTGGTACGCATGGCGCGGGCACTCGACGAACTCGCCGTGGAGCACACCCCGGTCGTCCACGACGCTGACGCCGGCGAGGACCCGGGTGCGGGCGCGGCAAGCAGCGCCGTACCGATCACTCAGAAGCTGAGCGACATGAAGCTTCGCTTCTGGGCTGAGCTCGGTCGCACCGAGCTGCCGATCGGCGTCGCGCTGGAGCTGCCCGGTGGCGCTGTAGTCGACCTCGATCGCACCGCCGACGCGCCGGTCGACCTGTTCGTGAACGGCCTCTGCTTCGGCCACGGCAAGCTGCTCGTCACCGCGGACGGCGAGTGGGCGATTGAGGTCGTGGCGCTGACCCGCCCGACGATCCGCAGGCCGGCACTGGTCGGCGGCGCCGGCCTGGTCCCGGCTCACGACCGCATCGAAACCCAGAAAGGAAGCAACTGAAATGGCCCGTGTACTCATCGTCGACGACGCAGCCTTCATGCGCAAGCTGCTCAACGACGCGCTCACAAACGGTGGTCACGAGGTCGTCGGCGAAGCCGCCAACGGCAACGAGGCGGTGGCCCGCTGGCAGGAGCTCCATCCAGAGCTGACGACGCTCGACATCACCATGCCGGACAAGGACGGCCTGACGGCGCTGTCGGAGATCATGGCGATCGACCCGTCAGCGAAGGTGATCATGTGCTCAGCGCTCGGCCAGGAGGGCAAGGTCCTGGAGGCTGTCAAGCTCGGCGCAAAGGACTTCGTGGTCAAGCCGTTCCAGCCCCCGCGGGTGCTGGAGGCCGTCGAGAAGGCGCTCGCCTGAACCCAGCCGGCGCACCGCCCGGCGCTCGCGCTCGAGTGGGATCGCCGCGCAGGCCGCCCTGCCGGGCCCGGAATCCCTGCCAGCCCTAAAGCTGGACGGCCCATCGGTCGATTACCTGGGTGACCTCATTGCCGTAGGTCTCCCTCGATGAAACGCTTCACGTGCTCACGTGGCGTGCGCCTGACGTGCGCCGCCACAACCATCTCGTGCCTTTCCGTCATCTGGCAGGCCTCACCAGCGCTGGCCGCGACCGACGCGGCTCGCTTCGGCGCTAACCGCCCACTGCACCTGTCAAGCGCGGCGGCGCCGCACGCGGTGACCAGCGGTCTCAGTGGCACGATCGTCCGCACCGTGGTGGCGCTGTTGATTGTGATCGCCGTGATCTACGGGCTGACGTGGCTCCTCAAGCAGTCGCGCGCCACACGCAACCCCACCATGGGTGAGGGGCTTGCGCAGATCGCATCGCTCCCACTCGGGCCGAACCGCTCGGTGACGCTGGTCCGAGTCGGCGCCGAGCTGCACCTGCTGGGCGTCGCCGACCACTCGATCAGCCCGATCAGAGTCTTCAACGAGGAGGAGGCCTACGAGCTCGGCATCCCGTTCGACCCTGAAGACGTCCCATCGCACGCACCAGCCACCGGCGCGCAGACGGCGTACCGGCTCGTCGACGCGCTACGTCGCCTGACCGTCCGTTAGGACCAGCCAGTGAAGATCGACACCTCCAACGCCGTTCAGATCCTGCTGCTCGTCGGCGGCCTCTCGCTGGTCCCCGCGCTGCTCTTCGTGGTCACCGGCTTCAGTCGGATCCTGATCGTTCTGGGCTTCATCCGCACCGCCATTGGGACGTCCACCACACCCCCCAATCAGGTCCTCGTCGGGATCGCACTGTTCCTCACCCTGTTCGTCATGATGCCCACGATCAACGCGATCAAGAAGACCGCGTGGGACCCACTACAGCACCACCAGATCAGCGACACACAGGCCCTCACACGAGCTGAGCAGCCACTGCGTCAATTCATGTTCCAGCAGACTGGCGCCAACGAGCTCTCACTCTTCGTGAACCTCTCGAAGATTGCGACGCCGCACACCGAGGGCCAGGTTCCGACCTACGTTCTCATCCCTGCCTTCATCATGAGTGAGATGAAGACGGCCTTCGAGATCGGCTTCCTGATCTTCCTCCCCTTCCTGATCATCGACTTGATCGTGAGCTCGACACTGATGAGCATGGGCATGGTGATGTTGCCGCCGACATTCATCTCCATGCCGTTCAAGATCCTGCTCTTCGTCCTCGTCGACGGCTGGGACCTGGTCGCTCGCGCGCTCGTTTCGAGCTTCCACTGATGCTCGGGACGAGGTGAAGACAGCCGATGAGCCAGGATATCGTTGTCAATCTGGCCACACAGGCGATGACCTTGGCCTTTGAGGTGGCTGGGCCGATCCTGCTGGTAGGTCTCGTCATCGGTCTCGCCGTGAGCCTCTTCCAGGCTGTGACCCAGATCCAAGAGCAGTCACTGTCGTTCATCCCGAAGATTGTCGGCATGGCCGTCCTCATCGTAGTTCTCGGTCCGTGGATGATGGACAGGCTCATCAACTACGTGACAAACCTCTACGTGGCGATTCCCTCTCTCTTGGGCCGATGACCACAGCGCAGCTGACACAGCTACTGTCGGGCATCGGCGCCAGAAATGTGTTTGCGTTCTTCCTGGTGTTCGCCCGGATCACGCCTCTCTTCATCGTGGCGCCCGCATTCTCATCACAGATGCTGCTCCCGACGGTGCGCACAGTACTGGCACTCGCCCTCACGTTCGGCCTGGCGCCGCTGGCGATGCACGGTCAGTCGATCCCGGAGAGCGTCCTGCCGGTCGCAGGTCTGCTGGTCGAGAACTTCCTGGTGGGGCTCGGCCTGGCTTACACGATCGCCTGCATATTCGGAGCCATCCAGGCAGCTGGTGTGCTGGCCGACGCCTTTGGCGGCTTCTCGTTCGGCGCCACCGTGGACCCGCTCGACGGCAACCCGGGTGGGACGCTCACGAACCTCTACACGATGATCGGGCTCGCAACGTTCCTCGTGATAGGCGGGGATGCCTGGACCGTGCGCGGCCTCAGCGCCACCTTCAGAGCCGTCCCGCTGACCGCGGACGTGGCCGTCAGACCCCTCGTGGGCGCTGTTGAAACCGCATCGGCCTCGCTGCTCGTTGGGGCTGTCGAAATTTCTGCGCCGGTGATGCTGGCCCTGCTCATCACTGACATTGCCCTGGGCGTCATGTCAAAGGTCGTACCGCAGCTGAACGTGTACGCCGTGGGCTTCACTGTCAAAGTCGGCGTCACTCTGCTGATCGTGGGCGTGTCCCTGCCATTCATCGGCGGCTGGCTGACGAACGCGCTCGAAGGCTCGCTCTACGGCACGCTGCAGAGTCTCAAAATCGGCTGAGAGATGGCACAGAAGGACGACAGGACTGAGAAGGCCACGGCAAAGCGTCGTGGCGATGCGCGCTCAAAGGGGCAGGTCGCGCGCAGCACCGACATGACGAGCGCGGCCGTGCTGATGGCCGGCCTGGCGGGCGTGGCCCTTGTCGGGCCGACCGTCATGCACGCGACGGCCGGCGCGATGATCGACATCTTCGGGCAGGTCGCGAGGCCGCAGAACGCCTACTCAGGGGCTGGCCTGCATGGATTGCTGGGCCTCACGGAGAACACCTTGCTGCGGACGGTCGCCCCGATAGGTGGTCTGTGCGTGCTTGCCGCGGTGCTCGTCAATCTCCTGCAGGTGGGCTTGCGCTTCACGCCCACTGCCTTGCGACCAAGCTTCGCCGGCCTGAATCCCATCAACGGATTCCGGAACCTCTTCAGCCTCAAGTCGACGTTCAAACTCGGCAAGGACCTCGTCAAGATCGCGATCATCGGAGGCCTTGTGGCACTGGTCCTGGTCCCGGACCTGACGAGGATGGCCGCTGGCGTCGGCACGAGCCCTTATGGAGTCGGCATGCTGATGCAGTCCGGAGCGAAGTCCATCGCGCTGCGCGCGGCGGTCGCCTACCTCGTCATCGGCATAGTCGACCTGGTATGGCAGCGCCGACGCTTCGAGAAGGGGCTGCGCATGACCAAGCAGGAGGTCAAAGACGAGAACAAGCAGCACGACCTGCCGCCTGAGGTGAAGCGTGCGATCCGGCGTAGGCAGTTTCAGCGTGCGCGCGCCCGCATGATGGCCGCCGTGCCGCGGGCCGACGTCGTGGTCACCAACCCCACGCACTACGCGGTGGCGCTGGAATACAGCGGTCAGCATCCGGCCCCGCTCGTTGTCGCCAAGGGCCGTGACCACGTGGCCGCCCAGATTCGCAGGATCGCCGAGGAGCACGGCGTGCCGGTCGTTCCCGACCCGCCACTCGCGCGCGAGTTGTATCGGGTCGTGGACGTTGACCAGATGATCCCCGCCGACCTCTATGCCGCAGTGGCACAGGTACTCGCGTTCGTCTATCGAATGGCCGCACGCAAGCGAGCGGGCGTATGACCACACCTACGCGGCCCCGGGCCGGGAGGCGCTGATGGCTGAATCCGGTAGCAACCCATTGATCGATCGCATCCTCGGTCGCACGGACCTCATGGCGGCCGTGGCGATCGTGACCGTGGTCACGATGCTGATCATCCCGCTGCCGCCAACGGTGCTGGACTTCATGATCACGCTGAACATCTCCGGCGGGCTGATGGTCGTTGTGGCTGCCATGTATCTGCAGTCGCCGCTGGAGTTTTCGGCGTTCCCGAGCCTCCTCCTGATGACGACGATGTTCCGCCTGGCCATCAACGTGTCGGTCACCAGGCAGATCCTGTCGACCGGCAATGCGGGCTCGGTGGTCAAGGCATTTGGACAGTTCGTGGTCCGCGGTGACGTGATCATCGGCCTCGTCATCTTCCTCGTTCTCGTCGTGATCCAGTTCGTCGTCGTTACCAACGGCGCTGGCCGAGTCGCGGAGGTAGCGGCCCGATTCACGCTGGACGCAATGCCAGGCAAGCAGATGGCGATCGACGCCGACCTCAATGCCGGCATGATCACCGACACGGAGGCACGCAAGCGCCGGTCGGAGATCGCTCGTGAGGCTGACTTCTATGGAGCCATGGACGGCGCATCGAAGTTCGTTCGAGGCGACGCCACGGCAGCTGTGCTGATAACGATGATCAACCTCATCGGCGGCATCATCGTTGGCCTGCTCGACCGGCACCTGACCTTCAGCCAGACGATCAACACGTACTCCACGCTTACGGTCGGCGATGGCCTCGCGGCCCAGATACCTGCGTTGCTCATCTCCGTTGCGACCGGCATCATCGTCACGCGAAACGCATCCGAGCGGGACCTCGGTTCCGAGATCGCGAAGCAGATCCTCTCTCAGCAGAAGGCGACACTCGTCACCGGATCGGTGATCAGCGCCTTCGCGCTGATCCCGGGACTGCCGAAGCTGCCATTTCTGGTGGTGGGCGGCGCGCTGCTGCTGGTCGGCCGGCGCGTTCGGAATGGGCTGCCAGCCTCACTGATGACGCCCGACCCGACACCTGAGCTGCCCACCCCACCGCCCGCTGACAGCGCCTCACGCGACACCGTGCTGAAAGAGCTGCCGATCGACGCGCTGGAACTGGGCGTCGGCTTTGGGCTGGTGCCGCTGGTGGACCGTCGTGCCGGTGGCAACCTCGCCCAGCGAGTGTCGATGATTCGTCGCCAGATCGCAGGTGACCTCGGCATCGTCATCCCGCGCGTACGCATCCATGACGAGGTTGACTTGGACTCCCACGAGTACGTGTTCAAGGTACGCGGAGGGGAGGTCGCACGCGGCAAACTGATGGCCGGCCATCTCCTGGCTATGGATCCCGGCGACGCGACCGGCACGCTTCAGGGGATTCCAACGACCGAGCCCGCTTTTGGTCTGCCGGCGGTCTGGATCCACCAGAGCATGCACGCGGAGGCGGAGGCGCTTGGCTACACCGTGGTAGACGGTGAGTCTGTGATCGTCACGCACCTCACCGAGACGATCCGCTCAAACGCCGCCCAGCTACTGACCAGACAGGATGTGAGGCAGCTCCTGGACCAGCTAAAGACGACGAACGAGGCGGTGGTGAGCGAGGTGGTGCCGGACGTGCTCACGCTCGGAGAGATCCAGCGCGTACTGCAGGCGCTGCTGGCGGAAGGCGTTTCGATCAGAGACCTCGGCGCGATAGTCGAAGCGGTCGGCGACAAGGCGCGCCTGACACGCGATCCGGTGCTGCTCGCGGAGTATGCCCGTCAGGCGCTGGGTCGCACGATCACTGCGCCGTACCTGGACGAAACCCGCACGCTGTTTGCGATAACGCTCGACCCGACGGTCGAGCACGAGGTCGTCGCAGCCATAACCCAGACAACTGAGGGCGAGTACCTGGCGATGGAGCCGGCACGCGCACAGGCTGTATTGACGGCGCTGCGCACGCAGTCCGACGAGGCCGCCGCAAAGGGCAGCCTGCGTCCGGTGCTGCTCTGCTCGGCCCGCGTTCGCAGACACCTTCGCAGGCTGGTTGAGCATACGCTGCCGCACCTGGCCGTATGCTCCTACAACGAGATCACCGCCGGCATCAGCGTGGAGACGGTCGGAGTAGTCAGCACATGAGTGGGTCCGTGAGAGATGGCCACTGAAAGCAAAGCCAGCTCCGAGCCAGAGGTGCGTACCTACCGAGGTCGCACGCTGGAGGAGATTCTGCCTCGAATCAGGGCAGAGCTGGGCGCGGACGCGATCATCGTGCGCGAGCGCGAGGGCCTGGTGGGCGGCGTCGGCGGCTTCTTTGCGCAGCGCTTCATAGAGGTGGACGCACACGGTGGAGCAGACGTGCCCGACTCCTCCGCGCGAACCCTCGGGGACGGACACGCCATCGACATCTACGACGACTCCGTCGAGGACCTATTCGACGCGCTTCTCGGAGACCCAGATCGCGACCACCGCGACGCAACAGGCAACGCGGGTGACGCGATCACGGCCGAGGAGCAGCGGCCGGAGCACCCGCTGCGCGGCTTCAGAGCCAGCCGGCGCGAAGGCGCCTGGGATGCTGAGCGCGAACCGGAGACACAACCACATCTGCCTCCGATCGGCGACGGCGAACGGATCATCCCCAAGCAACCCGAGGTCCAGACGCCCAGCAGGCGCAGCCTCGAGACCAGCGTCTTCCTCGAGCGGTTGCGAGCCGCGTCCGAGGCGCTACCGGACGAGGCGCTACCGGACGAGGCTGGCCAGGCGGAGGACGCAACCGCGCGCGCAGGGCAGTCCGGCGAGACGGCAGCCGCAGAGAGCACTGCGGTTGAAGTCGGTCCCGAAGCCCAGCCTGAGCGTCAGCGCCCGCGGGTGCCGCGCGGCGCGACACCGGATGCGAGTGCGACCAGCGGGCGGACACGCCCGGCGATAGCCGCTGCGGCCGCGCCGCAGGGCGGAACACCCGCCCGCCGGCGCCCTCCCTCGCTGCGAGACGGACTCGCGACCGGTGACCCCAGCGTCGCACCCGCAACATACAAGCGGCGCTCGCCGATCCCGTCCGATGCTGGCGGCATCGCCCGGGCGCCATCCGGTGATGCGACGCCCGCGACACTCGCTCTGCGCGGCGAGGAGTATGGGCTAGCCGGACTCCGTGGTCTCATCACCCGGCTGATGGGCGGCAGGCTGGGACGCCGCACGCTGCCCAGACCCTCCCCCCCACACGCGCTCGACCAAGCCGCTGTGGCGGCTTTGATCACGGCACTGACCGCCCGTGGCGCCAGCCTGCGTTGGGCACAGGAGCTGGTGAGTGCGGCCGGCGCCCATTGCATGCCGTTCAGCGACGACCTGAGAGCCGCGGTGCAGGCTGAGCTGGCCGGTCGCGTGCTCACCGCCTCCTCGCCACCGGCGCAGGGAGCAGTGGTGGCCTTCGTCGGCTCGGGTGGAGCCGGCAAGACAAGCTGCACCGCAGCTTTGGCGAGCGTCTACAGTCGCGGCAGCAGCCTTGGCGTGACGGTGGTGACCATCGACCAGCCAGACGGCGCCAGAGAGCTCCGCCGTGTCCTCGGCGCAGATGGAGTGCCTGTGCTGTCACTCAGCCATCAGCGGGCGCCAAGCGTCATCCATACGGCTCGCCAGAGCGGGTTCGTGATCGTTGACACACCCACCACGACGCCGACCGACGCAGCCGCGCTGGCGGCCACGTCAGGAAGGCTCGGGGAGCTCGCGCCGGATGCTGTCCTGATCGCACTGCCGGCGACGCTGAGCCCGCCAGCGGCCGCGCGCGCGCTCGACGGGTTCCAGCAGGTCGGGCCTGCGGCGATCGCCATCACGCACGCGGACGAGACCGACCAGCTCGCGGTCGCGGTCGAGCTGTCGGTGACACGGCGGACACCGCTCGCCTACCTGCACGCTGGCCGCGACCACCGCAGCGCGCTACACGCGGTGCAAGCGAGCTCGCTGGCGGCAAGACTACTTGCGTGATGCGACCGGCACACCAGAGCCACACACGCAGCAAGCACGGCCCAACCGGGACCCTGTTCACGTCCGAGACGGCGCCGGTGCCGGTTGGCATCAGCACTCACGGAGACGACCTGCTGCTCGTCGTCCTGGACAGCGCCGACACCCCACCCGCCGAGATGCCAGCGCCGTGCTTCCTCGAGTCCACGGGGAGCCGCGGCGTTGTGCGCACCCAAGGGCATGCGGAGCGCGTCGCCGGAAACCTGCTGCGCTTCGTCGTCGACGACGACCTGAAGGTGGTTCAACGCCGCGAGTTCGTCCGCGTGACGGCGGCCAAACGGGTCGTCCTCGAGGATGGCGAGGGAGAGCTCATAGCCGATGCGCTGACGGTCGATCTGAGCGGTGGCGGGATGTTGGTGCAGCTACCTCGCAAAGCTGTGTTGCCGGCGGCGGATACCGTCTACTTCTCGCTGTACCTCGGTACCGGTGGCGCCGGTGGCGCCGGTGGCGAGATCCGCGGGTCGGCGCATGTGGTGCGCAGGCGCGAGGACAACCGGGTGGCGCTTGCGTTCGACCACATTTCCCACAATGATCAGGAGCGCTTGATCAGGTATGTCTTCGAACGTCAGCGGGTCGCGCTGAGAGTGACGCGCGGCGACGGCATCTGACCGACATTGAAATGGCCAAGAAAGTCAAGACATCCGCGGCGGACGGCGAGCGCGAAGCCAAGAAGGCCAAGAAGGGCAAGAAGGGTGCAGCGCCCGACGCCGAGGCGGCCGGGGCGAGCATCGCTGGACATCCGCGTGCACGCAGCTCGATTCGTCGCGCCAAAGGCTGGGGCGGCCTGGGCTGCTTCATCGTCGGAGCGTTGCTCTCCCTCGAAGCCTCGGTGCCGCCGCTGCAGGCGGGCGAGCGTGCGCTCGTCGCGGGAATTGCCGGCTACCTCGTCGCATGGTGGATCGGCATCGTGGTCTGGCGCCACATCGTCATCGCCGAGGCGAACGCTGCGCTCGCGAGGCTCGACGAGCGGCGTGGCAGCGCTGCGGAGGCACGGCGGGCCGAACCCGTCGAGCAGCAGCCAGTCGACACCCAACCCTCCGCTGGCTGAACGCAGGAGCGCAGACCCCAACGGCGAATGACCTTGGGCAGAGACCGCCATGGACCCATTCCACCCGCTGCTGCCGATCGAGCCAGCACCACTCGGGCCACCCGATTACGCGCGTGTGGAACGGGTCGCGCGTGAGCAACAGCGGGAGGCCGCGCCCGACTGGGGACAATCTGACGCTGACGCCGAGGACGGCGAGGCCGCGAGCGAGGGCTTCGACGACGCGTACGAAGAAGGTTGGACGGACCCGACCAGCGCGGCTGCTGGTTACCAGGCGGATGGGCACGTCGTCCAGCCCCCCACTACCCGACCGCCGGACCCAGAGTGGGATCCGGCTCGAGACGGCGAGCGCCGTCACCGTCAGGGTGGTTCAGGGGACCGCGGCTCGGACGACGGCGAAGCCGGTAAGCACATAGACATCCGAGCCTGAGCCAGCATCGCTCCGGCGGCGGGCAGACGCGCGTTCGCGTGGCGACGATGCGTCGCGACCGGGCGCTCAAGTATCTCCGCGAGACGCCGATAAGAGCGGTAAGGCCGACATGGAGTCGGTCGGGACGACCAACCAACAAGCCATCAAGGAGATCGGCATGTCCCTCATCATCAACACCAATATCGAAGCGCTGATCGCGCAGAACAGTCTCACTAACACTGAGAACTCCCTGAACACCGCGATGACGGACCTGTCCTCCGGTCTGAGCATCAACACCGCGGCAGACAACGCGGCGGGTTACGCGATCACCCAGGACCTGACCGCTCAGGTCAACGGCCTGAACCAGGCCAACTCCAACGCGCAGGACGCAACCTCGCTCGTTCAGACCGCTGCCGGCGCGCTGAACGACGTCGGTCAGATGCTGCAGCGCGTCCGCGAGCTTGCCGTGCAGTACCAGGGCGGCACACTCGACGCGACCGACCAGAACGCGATCGTCTCTGAGGTCCAGCAGCTCGCCAGCCAGATCGAGCAGATCGGTCAGCAGGCACAGTTCAACGGCATCTCGCTGTTCGCCCCGACCGGAGCCAACGGCACCGGCAACCTGACCTTCCAGGTCGGCGCCAACGACGGCGAGGTGATCGCGATCACGCTGCAGGCACTGGTCGGGTCAAACGGCGTGATCAGCCTGATCGACACCGTGACGGCGGGCATCGGCACGGCCGGTAGCGCGAGCCTCCTGAGCCTCGGCGCGAACGGCGTGCTGGCAACGCTGAGCAACATGATCGATGCGGTCTCGACGCTGGCGTCGGAGTTCGGTGCGGTCCAGAACCGTCTGAGCTACACCATGTCCAACCTGTCCACGTACTCGGAGAACCTGACTGCGGCACAGTCGACCATCCAGGACGTGAACATGGCATCCGAGATGACGCTCTTCACTCAGGATCAGATCCTGCAGCAGTCGGGCATCTCGATGCTGTCGCAGGCGCAGCAGAACCCGCAGGCCGTTCTGAAGCTCCTCGGCGCTTAGTGAAGCACTTCGCCTGACCGGGGCGGCGCTCCAGCGCCGTCCCGGTCGGACGTCCACCTCTCGGCTGACGCGTACGGCAATTCGGCGTCAGCTGGGCCCATACCTCGCCCACTCATCCAGGCGAGCCCATATCCATCTCCGATCCATCGAGGGAACCGGAACGCATGGGGCGAGGCTTCGGCCTCGCCCCTGTGGTTTAAGCTGGGCGCCCGCCCGCCGACAATCCCTAGAAGTGGCAGACATCGATTCACCGCGCGTCACCATCGGAATCGCCACCTACAACCGCGACGCCTACCTGGCAGAGGCGATCGAGAGCTGCCTGAGCCAGGACTACGAGTCGTTCGAGGTACTGGTGGTGGCGGACGGCTCCACCAACGCGGAGATTGATGACGTGCTCGCCAGCTTCGCAGACGCCCCCGCACTGCGGGTGGTTCGCCATGCGCGCAACCTGGGGATAGCCGCCGCCTACAACACGTTCGTCAGCAGCGGCAGGGGCGAGCTGATCGCCATGCTCGGCGACGATGACCTGGCGCTTCCGAGCCGTATCCGCCGACAGGTGGAGATCTTCGACCGCCATCCGGACACCGGCGTCGTTCACGGTGACGGCGCGATCATCGACGCATCCGGGCGGCAGGTCGGTCTCTGGAACAGCAGAGACTTCTCCCCCACGGAGCTGATCCGCGCCTTCTTCTTCAGCCACAACCACCTGGTCGACCCCACGCGCATGGTTCACAGGCGCGTATATGAGCGCGTCGGCGGCTACGACGCGCGCTACCCAGTGGCGAACGATATGGACTTCTGGCTACGCGCGGCGCCGCTGTTTCGCTTCCGTCACTGCCCAGGCGGCCCACTCTGCGCGATCCGCAGGCATGGCGCAAACGCCTCCGACGAGCTGGCCGGACGCGAGGCCGAGACCGCCGACGTCGAGGCGATCCTGCGCGCCGCGCTCGAGCGCCTGCCGTTGCGCCAGTTGGTGCCTGAGCTCGACTGGGCGACGCTGGACCCGCACGCGGCCGAGCGCACGGCGCTCATGCGGATCGCCGACGGGCTCGAGCGGCGCGCGCTCGCACTCCCGCACCTGGCCGCGGAGCTGCGGGCCCGTGCCGACACACTGCCCGCACCCACCCGCCCGGTTTCACGCCAGGCTCGCGGCAGGCGACCGGCGAAGCTCATGATCACTGCGTTTGGCTGGAATGACCCAGGCGGCGGCACGACCGTCCCGAGGCTAACCGCCAAGGAGCTTGCCAGGCGCGGCTGGGAGGTCACCGTCTTTCACGCCGCCGTCAAGCCCAGCGCAAGCAGGGTCCCGTACGAGCAGGTCGAATGGGAGGAGGACGGCGTCCGTCTGATCGGGATCCATAACCGACCGCACGCGCTGTTCGACCTCGGCAACCCGTGGCGTGAGCTGAGCGATCCGCCGATCACGGCCGCCTTCGCGCAGGCGCTCGACCGTCTCAAACCAGACGTCGTGCATTTCCACAACCTGCACAACCTCGGAGCCGAGCTGATCGCCACCGCGGCGGTGCGAGGGATACCGGCCTTCTTCACCACCCACAACTACTGGCTGATCTGTCCGCGCGCATACCTGATGAACGGCACAGGCGAGATCTGCCCAGGCCCGGGCGACGGCAGCCGGTGCGCGACCTGCGTACAGAGCAGCGACGTGAGTGGCCACCAGCACCGGCTTGCCGCGCTTCGCAGCCGGGCGCAGAGCGGGCTGACCAGGGTGCTGGCCGTCTCCGACGCTGTCCGCGCGACCCTGATCGGAGCCGGCTACCCACCGAGTCTGATCGACACGGTTCGTCAGGCCATGCCGCACGAACTGGAGATCTGGGACGCTGTCGGGCGCGACCGCAGGCCAGGTCGGCTGACTGACGCGTTGACGGTCGCGTTTCTGGGTTCCGCCTACCCTCACAAGGGGCCGCAGCTGCTCGTGCAGGCGGCGCAGCTCATGCGCGCGCGGGCGCGCGTACGCATCATCGGTGAGATCCAGCCCGCCTTCGCCGAGCGTCTGCGGGCATTGGACACGCACGGCATCGTCGAGCTGAGCGGGTCGTTCGCACCCTCGGAGCTGGGCGGGCTGCTATCCGCGGTTGATGTCGCAGTACTACCGTCGGCTTGGTGGGACTGCGCGCCTCTCGCCGCAGCGGAGTGTTCAGCAGCCCGCGTACCACTGGTCGTGCCGAGGCTGGGCGGCCTACCCGAGAGCATCCGGGACGAGCACACGGGCCTCACGTTCGCGGCGCTTGATGCGACCGACCTCGCTCGCCAACTGGACCGCCTGGCAGACGAGCCAGGCCTGCTCGAACGGTTGCAGGCAAACATAGGCGCACCTCGCCGCTTCAGTGATTACGTCGACCAGCTCGAGGCGTATTACGACGGTTCAGGTCGCGAGGCCGAGCCGGCCACCGCCGAGCGAGCCACCGAGCCCAGCGTGCGCTGGAAGGGTGATCACGGGCTGCCCACGAGCCTCTCGATCATCAATGACGAGGTCACCGCCTGTCTCACGGCGGCGGTACAGCGCGTGGACCGAGACGGCCACGCCGTCGACCCGCCGCTCCTGCACGCGGCCGACGTCGAGGTGCGCCACCAGTGGCCCCCAGACTTCAGCGTCCCGCCCTCAGGGCGTCTGGCGACGATCGTACCTTGGGAGTTCGGCGCTGTGCCCGACAGATGGGTCGAGGCGATAGAGGCCAACGTCGACGAGCTCTGGGTGCCGAGCGCCTACGTGCGCAACATGTACGTCGAGTGCGGCGTGGACCCGGGGCGCGTCCATGTGATCCCGAACGGCGTTGACCTGAGGTGCTTCCACCCGGCTGACAGCGTGCCACCGAGTGTTGACGCCGACGATCCCTTGCGATTTCTGTTTGTCGGTGGCATCACACCGCGCAAGGGCATCGATCTCTTGCTGGAGGCCTGGGACGCGGCGCTCGCCGGACGTTCAGACGTCACCTTGGTGGTCAAGGCAGCGATGGCCGCCGGCGCCTACGGTGGCCCCAGTACCGAGCTCCGCGAACGTGCGTCGTCGGGCAGACTGCCGCGCGTCGAGCTGATCGAGGACGACCTCGACTCCCAGACGCTCGCCGACCTCTACAGGAGCTGCGACGTCTTCGTGCTTCCCTACAGGGGCGAGGGGTTCGCAATGCCCGTGCTCGAGGCGATGGCATGCGGATTGCCGGTGATCGTCACTGCTGGCGGGCCGACCGACGAGTTCTGTCCGGCTGGGGCCGGCTGGCGTATCAGCTCGACGCGCAAGGCGATGCCCCGAGCCGCCCTGGGTGAATTGACACCGAGCAGAGGCGCCTGGATGCTAGAACCCGACCACCGTGAGCTCGTGCAGGTGCTGATAGAGGTTGCCGGCACCGGCCGCGAGCAGCTGGCCGTACGGGGTCACCTCGCTCGCGCTGCGGCGGAGTCCTACCCGTGGACCGCCGTCGCGCGACGCTATGACGAACGCATCGCCGCGCTGGCGCACAACCCGATCCGTCGCACAGCCCGCGCCGCGGCGCCGTTTCCGCTGGACCAGGAGGTGAGGCTTCGGGTGCTTGCGACACCGGCCTGGCGTGGCAGCGACCGGATCGGCGAACTGCTGGATGCTTGGGCCCATTGCACCCACAGCGAGACGAGCGCCCGCCTCTACCTTCTGGCCGACCCCGACACAGCCGGAGCTGCCGAGGACACCGAGGCCCACATCCTCGACGCGGCCCGCCGCTCGGGCGTGGATCTGGACGCCTGCGCCGACATCGAGATCCTGTTCGAGCCCTTTCGCCCCGACCGAGACGCGCGGCTGCACGCGGCGACGGACGTGTTCGTGCCACTGCACCCCGGCTGCGCCGGCCAGACACGCCAGGCAACGGCTGCTGGCAGTAGGGTCGTGGAGCCGGTCAGGGATCAGCTAGCGAGCGCATTGGCGGATTCGGGGCTGGCGTGACGGAGACTTCGATCATCATCGTCACCTACGGCCAGTGGAGCGCCACCGAGCGTTGCCTGCGCTCGCTCGACGCCGCGATCGGTGAAGAGCTTGGCAAGGGCTGGGAGGTAGTCGTCGTTGACAACAACTCACCGGATGAGACTCCGGCGCGGTTGGCTGAGTGGTCTGACCGTATCCGCGTCGACCTGCAGCCAGCGAACCTCAACTTCGCAGGTGGCTGCAACCGAGGAGTCGCGCTGTCAAGTGGCGACTCGCTGGTCTTCCTCAACAACGACACAGAGGTGCCGCCAGGAGCTCTGCAAACCTTGGCGGAACAGCTCAGCGAGCCAGGGGTCGGCGCCGCCGGCTGCCGGTTGCTGTTTCCCAACGGCACGATTCAGCATGCCGGCGTTGCGTTCATAGCCGGCTTCGCCTTGGGCGGAGTGCCGATGCCGCAGCACATCTTGCATCACCAGGACGGGGCTCTCAGCGCCTCGTTCGGCGTCTACGACGTGGACTGCGTGACCGCCGCCTGTGTCGCCGTGCGTCGTGAGCAGTTCCTCGCGGTCGGAGGTTTTGACGAGGAGTACCGCAACGGCCTCGAGGATGTCGACCTGTGCCTAAAACTGCGCAGCGCGGGCCAGCGCATCGTCTACCGCGGCGACCTCACCGTGGTCCACCACGAGGGTGGGTCGCGCGGGGCAGGCGCTGCGCTGTGGGCTACTCCCGAGAAGGGTGCCGCCATGGCGCACAACGACCTGACGTTCGTGCGCCGCTGGGCAGCGAAACTAGAGGGTGACACCGAGCTCGCCAACCGAGTCTGGGATGGCGAACTGCGTGATGGGCGAGTCGCCACAACGGACCCGCGGGCAGGCGCGAGCGTGGTGATCGGACAGCCGAGTGGCGTCGGCGCGGGCGCCGACGAAGCCCGGGCGATGGTCATGGCCCTCACGCACGTGGGTGCCGATCCATGCGCGATAGACCTGCCCAATCCGAATTTGGTTGCGCGGCTGGACGAGCCGGACCGTTCGGCGCTCGCGGCCGCGCTTCGGCGCGGGCCGCGAGATGACCCCCGGATCTTCTATGTACCGGCCGGCCCGGCGGACGAGCTATACCATCCGGCCGGGATGCTCGTTCCCGAGCAGGGCTCCGTGGTCCGACTGGGCTGGCCGAGGACGGCACTCGCGCTCGAGCAGGTCGCCACCGTACTGGCTCCGTCTCGAGCGACCGTCGCCCAACTGGTCCAGGCTGGCATAGATGCAGCCCAGGTGACCTGGATGCCACCACTGATCCGGGAGCTCCCTCTGGGGGCCGGAGGCGGCGGCGTCGTCCTGCTGCTCCCAGCCGACGACTGGTCGCGCACCGTCTCGCTGCTATCGGTGGCCGCCGAGCTATCCGCGCGCTGGCAGGTCAGCATGCTGCCGGCGGTCTTCAGCAGCAGACTCACCGCGGCAGCTGGAAGCATCGCGCCTCAGGCGTCGTTGCTGGCACCCTGTTCGGCCGAGTCGCGGTATGCCGAGACCGTCTCCACGGCCGACCTGGTCCTTAGCGCCGACCTGCTCGATCCCTACGACCGGCGGGCGCTGGTAGCCGCTGCCGTCGGCACAAACGTGCTCACGACCAACGCGGCGGGGCCGGTTGGAGACGTCCTGGGTGCAGGCCACCTGGCCGGTCGCGCACCACTCATCGCCGAAGTCACCCGTGCGCTGAAGACGCCAACCGACCGCGCCGAGCTGCAAGCGACCATCCGCCGCACGTGCGCGCTGAGCCTCATCGCTGATCACCTCGACCCGCCGGCCGGAAGTTCGCGTCCGGGCCACGGCAGCTGACACCGGTGATAGTTCCTGGCTTGAGGCATGCGCAGTTACGGCCGAGCGCAGTCGTGAGCGTGCCAGCGCGCCCGCATCAGGGCCGTCCGACACAGATCGGCGTCGCCGACCACGGTCGGTGCACTGGCCCGCTGCGACGCTCGGCGCCACAGCGATCGAATCGGTCCGGGCGGGTCATCCGACTCCGATCCGTCAGAGACGCGTCACACCGGCCGGCAATCGCTGCTCGCGACCTGAAGGGGGTGGCCCGGGCCAACTGCCACCGTCACGCCGACGCTGGCCGTGTGGATCAGGGAGAGCCCCCGTTAGCATGTGGCCCACGCCAAGGTCGTGCGGACGGACAACGACCGCAAGCAGAGCGATGAAAGCAGCTGTCCAGCCAACACCGAGCGACCAGCCACCAACCTCACGACGGACGGTGCTCTGCTCCATCGGCACCGGATCGCACGTGCGATTGCTCGAGCTCGCGAGGCCGTCGTTTGAGCGTCTCGCAGCACGGCACGGGTGGCGATTGTCCCTGCAGACCGGCCCACTCCAACTGGACCGGCCCCCAGCCTGGGACAAGGTCATCGCCATCCGCGACCTCCTGACGAGCTTCGACACGGTTGTCTGGATCGACGCGGACGCTCTGGTGGTCGATCCCGAGCCAGACCTGACCGCGCTCGCGACGCCCGACCGCATGCTCTGGATCGTCAGCCACCACTACGACGGCGCCGATCAGCCCAACACAGGCATCATGGTGATGCACAGCGGTCAAGCCGCACGTGACTTTCTGGACGCCGTCTGGGAGACCGAGCACCTCATAGACCACCCCTGGTGGGAGCAGGCGGCGATGCTCGAGCTGATGGGTTACGACGTGACTTCGGAGATCGGCGTCGCGCGGATGGTCAACCCGACCCACTGGTACGCGCAGGTCGGCTGGCTCGACAAGCGGTGGAACTCGATTTCACTTGACCCCCATCCCGCTCCATACATAAGGCACTACGCCGGCCTGTCAAACGGCGAGCGGCTGGCACGGATGTCCCAAGCGCGGAGAACCCTCGGACCTGATCGGGATGCTGAGACCGGTACGCCGTCGGTCTCCGTCATTTATCCGCTTCAAAGCGGAAGCGTCGAAACCGCCGTGGCGAGTCTGGCGAGCCTGTTGGCTGCCGGCACTGACTTTCGGCTGATCCTCGTGGACGACGCCTCAGAGCTGGACGGCGTGGCCGCGGCGCTCGGCCCGGGAGTCAGCGTCGTTAAGCATCCTAGACCGTTCGGCTTGGCGACCAGCTGGGCCTCGGGGATCGAGCTGGCGACCAGCCAGATCGTCGTCCTTCTGGCGGCGCCCGCGAGGCTCGCGCCCGGTGCAATCGACGCCATGATCGCCGCCTTGGAGTCCGGAGCGGTAGCCGCGACCACGACCTCCGTTGATGATGCCCTGCTGTCACCTCATCGGGCCATATGCCTGGCAGCAGCGGGTCCAACCCTGAGCAAGGTGACCGTCCCCCGCTCCGCTGCTGACGCCGACGCACTCGCCGATCTGGTGCTCGCGCTCGCCCGCCACGGCCGCGTAGTGCCCGTCGCCTGCGCGGTTGCCGAACCGCCGCTGAACCTTCCGGCGACGCCCCCGTTCCCCGCCGGCGTGCCCGACTGGAATATCCGGATGCGCAGAGCCCGTTACCGCGAGGACCTCTCGAGACTGATCAGCCGTGACGAGTTGCCGTGGCTGCTTCGAGCCCGTGGCCTGTACGGCACCGGGGCCGAGATTGGCGTCCAGGTGGGTCTGTTCTCGCACCACTTGTTGACCTACTGGCCAGGCCAGAAGCTCCTGTCCGTTGACGCGTGGGAGCATTTCCCAGCCGAGACCTATGAGGACATCGCCAACGTCACGCAAGAGGAGCAGGACAGGCGGTGGGCGACCACACGTCAGCGGCTGGCTGTGTTCGGGACTCGCAGCGAGGTCTGGCGGTTGCGCTCCGTCGATGCGGCGAAGCAGGTCGTGGACGGCGGCTTGGACTTCGTGTACATAGACGCCCGTCACGACCTCGAGGGAGTTCTGGAAGACCTCGTCGCCTGGGTGCCGAAGGTCAGGCCGGGCGGCATCATCGCCGGCCACGATTACCGCGACGGCCTCTTGCCTGAGGGCAGGTTTGAGGTCAAGCAGGCAGTGGACACGTTCTTTGCGGCGTACGACAGAACGGTTCACGCCACGCTCGACCAGCCCTGGGTCTCATGGATCATCGACGTGCCGATGGAGGGCTGGCGCGCCCATACCGAGTGACGACTGTGCCTGAGCGCGAACCTCGGCGGCCGGGCGGTCAGCGGCCAATCTGACTCCCGGCGGTCGCACTGATCGCTATGCCGCGTCGACAACAGTGACCACCTTGTGGTGGTCACTGTTGTCGACGCGGGCTCCTTGTAGAGACCAGCTGGGCTGTGATCCGCCATGGCCTGCCGTTGATTCCAGCGCGGTCCGCGCGACAACATAACGCCGCCGGCCTGACGACGGCGCTCCGGGCACGCGCCGGTGCGTCCAATAGACTCGTCGCTGAGCTTGACGGACCTGACCGCCACGAATACGACACCCGCCGAGTTCGGCGTCAACGTCATCGGCTTCACGACAGCGAGCCTGGGACTCGGCGTGGCCGCCCGGGCGACGATTGCGAACCTGCTCGCCGCTCGCGTGCCGGTCGCGATTGCCGAGGTGAGCCTTCCGGACGGGCGGTCGGGCGCCGACAACACCTATGCGTACCTGCAGATCACGGACGCCAACAGGGAACGGCTCCCGCATCCGCTGACGCTCGTGGCTGTCAACCCTGATGAGGCGGCGGCCGTGTGGCGCCAGTACGCGCGCTGGTTCGCCCAAACCTACAACTGCATCATGCCGTTCTGGGAACTCCCGGTGATCCCAGATCAGTGGGTCCCGCACCTCGCCGGATACGACGCGGTGCTCGCCGCCACCGAGCACATAGCCGGAGCGGTCAAGAACGTCGTCAGCACCGCCGTGCGCAGGTTTCCGCTCTGTGCGAATGTCACGGACGTGGCCGACTTACGCCGAAGCGACTTCGGCATTCCCGGGGACAGGTTCGCGCTCGCCGCCACCTGGGACACCAACAGCGGTTTGGGACGCAAGAACTCGCTCGGCGTGTTGCGCGCGTTCTCCGCCGCGCTGGAGCTGGGCTCTGATTCCGTCTTGGTCCTGAAGACCAACGGGGAGACGCCGGACCCGCGCTTCAACCGAGCCATCCGGGATCTACCCCCTGACCGCGTGATCGTGATCTCTGACTTGCTCCCCTACCGCGACCTGCTGGGCATGTACGCGGCCTGCGACGCGTTCATCTCTCTCCACCGAGCCGAGGGCCTCGGTCTGGGACTCCAAGAGGCGATGCTGTTGGGGCGACCCGTGATCGCCACCGGTTGGTCGGGAAACATGGACTTCATGGACGAGTCATGCGCACTCATTGTGAGCTTCACCCTCACGCCGGTGGTCGACGTTCACCCCGCCTACACGGCACCGCATCTGACTCAGCGTCAGCTCTGGGCGGAGCCAGACATCCTCGACGCCGCAAGGCACATCCACCGCCTCTCCCGGGATGCTCGTCTGTGCGAACGACTGGGCCTTCGCGGCCAGCAACGCATGATCGCCTACAGAGATCGTTGGCAGACGGACGGCCCGCTCCTGCTCTCAGAGCTATATCGAGCTCACCTCGACGGGCCCGCTCGCGTCGCCTGATGACCAGAAGCCGGGCGCGGGACCGCGCCCCTGCCACCAACCAGCTGCCCGCCTGAAGTCGGCCGCTCGTGCGCGCATACCGGCTGCGTCCACGCCCCCTGCCGGTCGCCGGCAGCTCTCAGGCGACGCGGCGTCCCAGCGCTTGGGCCAGCGTCGTGCAAGCGAAGCTCAGCCGGCGAGTTGCTGGTAGATCTCAGGCAGGCTCGGATACCCGCTGGCCGACCAGCCGGACTGTTGGATCGCCTGTACCTGCGCAGCCGGATTCTGGCCCACACTCGCCATGATCGAGCGCACTCCGGCACTCGCGGGACCGTAACCTGGGATCGAGTTCTGACCATCAAGCCATTGTGCTGTGGCGGTGGCCGCCGCGACCGGGTTTGACCAGATCGCATCCCCGGCCCCATAGGTACCGGCACCCGTGTAACCGATGTTCAGCCAGTCGTTGTTGCCCTGTGCCTGCCTGGCCTGCGCGGCACCGCCAGACTCTTCAGCGAGCAGCCAGGCGCTGACCACACCCGGGTTGAGCCCGGTCTGAGCGGCGAGTGTCGACGCGAACTGCTGCTGGGCGCTTGTCAGCTGCGAGCTGGCTGAGGCAGGCAGGGCCGTACCCACGACGGAGCTGCCCGACGCGGAGCTGAGGCTCCCACCGTAACTCGCGCCGGCGGTCGTAGCGAGCCCGCTCAACGCGCCCAGAGCGATGCCGCCGGCGGCAGCTCCCGATGCGGCCGGCACTCCGGCACCCTGAGCGGCCGCCAGCTGACTGGCGAACTGCCCCGTGCCCACGACCTGCGGCAGCGAGCCGCTCTCCACAGCCTGGATCTGCTGTTGGATCGTGTCGATCCGCGATAGGACGTCAGTGATCGTGCCGGTGCTCATCGAGGGCTCACCGGTATGATCGGCAGCGACGGCGAGAGCTTGAAACTCGTCCCAGAGCTGCCGCGCCGTGCTCGCCTGTCTGCTGAGCTAATCCCCTTCGGCGAACTGCCTGTAAAGCCCTGTCACGACGAACACGGTCTGCTCCGCGATGTCAACGGTGTTGTCGCCGATCCGCTCCAGGCAGCGCGCCACGAGCACCATGAACATCGCCCACTCGCGCACCTCCGGGTCATCCCCGACGTCCACCGCCCGCTGGAAGATGTCACGGTTGAGCCGGTTGACCTCCTTGTCCTGACGCACCAGGTCACGTGCGAGCGACACGTGGCGGGTGTGAAAGGCGTCGCGCGCCTGCAGGATCTCCTGGCGCACGACGATCCCCATGCGCTCGATCCACCCGAGGATCGTCTGGTCCTTCGGCGCCTCATAACCCGAGAGCGGCACCAGCTTGGCCATGTTCGCGCACTGGTCACCCATCCGCTCGATGCAGCGGATGCTGTGCAGCAGCGCCGCGGCCAGCCTGAGATCGTCGAGGAACAGCGGCTGGCGGCCGAGCAGCGACAGGACCCCCTGATGGACCTCCACGAAGCGCCCGTCGATGCGATGGTCGTCTGCGGCGACCATCGCGGCGAGCTCCACATCCTGGTAGCCCAACGCTTCGAGCGCCCTGTCGAGCTGTGAGGTGACCAGGTCGAGCCCGCCCATGACCTGCTCTTCCAGCCGGTTCAGCTCCTCGCGAAACCAGGCGGGCGGCGGGACGCCCCGCGTCCCTTGAGGTCTTTCGGTCTCAGCCATGGCAGTACGCTCCCTCCGGCCATCATGGCACCGACCGGCGACGCTGGGCTGCGAACCTGTAGCCGAACCCGAAGTGCGTGTGAATGAACGACCATTCGGGCAGCGCCAGCGACAGCTTCACGCGCAGCTTGCGCACATAGACATCGACGGAGCGATCACCCGGCCTCAGCGGCCGCTCCCAAACGAGCTGGTAGAGCTGCTCGCGGGCGACGATGCGATCGGCGCGGCTGGCCAGCTCGACCAGCAGCCGCAGCTCCCTGGCCGAGAGGTTGAGGGTCAGGCCCCCGGCGCGCGCCAGGTGCTCGGACGGCTCGACCACGAGCGGACCCGCCGTCAGGATGAGTGGCTCCGCAGCTGTGGTCGACATCCGCCGATGGTGACGGGCCACCGCTTCCAGGTGGTTGCGCTGCGGTGAACGCGCGGTGAAGAGCCTGTGACCGTGTCGGCTTCGTGGTCGGGCCGGACCACCACCGCCGCCGCTCCCGCTGGAGCGCGGCGGCGCCGCAGCGTGACCCAGCGCCGCTCAGACGCCGAGCAGGGCTGTATCCGCCAACGAGGGCGAGTGCTCGGTCGCGCCGGCGCTCGCTTCCAGGTCCGGCTCAGCGGCGAACCGGTACCCGACGCCGAAGTGCGTGTGGATGTAGTTCCAGTCGGGTGAGCCGGCGCGCAGCTTCTGGCGCAGCTTGCGCACGAACACGTCGACGGAGCGGTCGCCGTGTGCCATCGCGTAGCCCCACACGCGCTCGTAGATCTCCTCGCGCCGCAGCACCCGATCGGATTGCGATAGGAGCTGCAGTATCTCAAACTCACGCGCCGTGAGCTCCAGGCTCTGGCCGCTCACATAGGCCTGATATAGGTCGGGCCGAATGGTGAGCTCGCCAACGCTCGTGGTCTGCACGAGGTCGGGCATCTCCGCCCTGCGGTGCCGGCGCAGCGCAGCCTCAACGACGCAGATCAGCTCCTCCGCGTGGCACGGCTTCGTCATCCAGGCATCCGCACCCAACCGCAGCCCTCGCACCCGTTGCGCAACCGACGACGGTCCCGTGCAGACGATCACCGCAAGGCCCGGCATCCGCGCGCAGACACGCTCCAGGTACTCCCAGCTGCCAGGCCCGATCACGGCTAGGTCCACGACCAGTGCGTTGAGCCGCATGGTCACGAGCGCGTCGACCGTCGCCGGGTTTGCGATCGTCCGCAGCTCCCAGCCGACAGCATCCAGGCGGTTGGTCAGCACCTGTGTGAACCCGGGGTCGCGATCGATCACCAGCAGTCTCACGCGACCACCGGCACGCTGCGTACCGGATGCCGTGGATCGTAACGGCGCCTCGGTTGCTTCAGGCGGCATGCGCAGAGGATAAATCCTCAGGCTGAGGTTTTGACGGCTCGCGCACGCTTGGTTACAGGATCTTCACATGCAAACTGCATGGATTCGACGGCCTGTGGCAATCTCGGTGGAGGAGCGCAGGCGCCACCCGCGAGAAGCCAGACGCTCTGCGCCGGCTCTTACGAGCAGCCTGTAGCTTGAGTCGCGCGTGGCAGCAGAGAACGAACCCAGGGAGCATCGATGAGCACCAGTGGCATCGCGACGGACCGGCGTGCGACGACCAGCAACGCTGGCAGGGCACGGGACGGCCTGATGCTCGCGATCCTCGTGTTCACGACGATCGGCCTGCTCGACGCCGGCTACCTCACGTTCGTGCACTACCAGGGCTTCGGCGCTTTGCTGTGCCTCGGCGCGCACGACGGCCACTCGAGCTGTGAAACCGTTCAATCGTCGGTCTGGGCTGAGATCGACGGCGTGCCGGTGGCCCTACTCGGCCTGCTCGGCTACATCGGCCTGTTCGCCTCTTACCTGGTCAGCGAGCGGATCGACGGCGAGCTCGGCCGCGGCATGGGCTTCTGCATCGCGCTGATCGGCTTCGGCTTCAGCATGTACCTCACCTACCGCGAGCTCTTCTCGATTCATGCGATCTGCGAGTGGTGCGTCGGCAGCGCCGTCTGCATGACGGTGCTCGCGGTCCTGACCGCCGTCCGCTTCCTGCGCGGCGAGCGACCGTCGCCTGAAGCGGCTGGCTGACCGTCCGAGCGCCTCCGTCTGAACGTCCGGGGGCGCCGCGATCATGGGAGCATGAGCTGGAGGAGCACGCGGGCGGCCGCCGGCGCCGATGGGCAGCGTCGCCAGGTGGCCGTGATCGACCTGGGCTCGAACTCCTGGCGGCTGGCGATCTACAGCTACGGCTGCGAGCCCGAGCGCACCTGGTGGCGCCAGACCGACGAGCTCTACGAAGCAGTCCGGATCGGGAGCGGGCTTGCCGCCACCGGCGAGCTCAGCGAGCCGGCGATGGACCGGGGTTTGGAGACGCTCACGATCTTTGAGCGGTTCTGTCGCGCCAACCGGCTCTCCCCCGCGGACATTCACGTCTTTGCGACCAGCGCGATCCGCGATGCGCGCAACCGCGACCAGTTCATCGAGCGCGTGCGCGCGCGTACCGGCTACGAGGTCGAGGTGCTCTCGACACGGGCTGAGGCGCATTACGGCTATGTGGCAGCGGTCAACAGCACGACCCTCACCGACGGTGTGGTGCTCGACATCGGTGGCGGCAGCATGCAGCTGGTAGCCGTGCACGAGCGGCAGGAGCAGAGAACCGCCTCCTTCCCTGTGGGTGCGGTACGCATGACCGAGTCGTTCTTGAGCGGCGACGAACCGGATCGCCCGGCGCGCAAGAAGGACCTGGAGCGTCTGCGCCGGCACGTCGGCGGCGCGCTCGAGCGCGCCGCCTGGCTAAGCGCGCACGGTGGCCGCCTGGTCGGCACCGGCGGGGCCGTGCGGAACCTGGCGGCGGCCGCCCAGAGGGCACAGTTCGGCTCGGTCGGCGGCACCGACATCGGCATCCAGGGGGTCTTCATCGACGCCGACACGCTGGACGAGTTGGTCCTGACCCTGGCGGAGACCCCTCCCGGTGCGCGGCGAACCGTGCCAGGCATCAAGCCGGGCCGTGCCGACATCATCCTGGCGGCTGCGGTAACGCTGCAGACGGTCGTGCGAGCCGGTGCGTTTGAAGGCATCGAGGCGACCACGTCCGGGCTCCGAGACGGGCTGTTCCTCGCCCGTACGATCCTCGGCGAAGACTGCCCACGCCTGCCGGACGTGCGCCGGGCCGCCGTTCGCAACCTCGCGGTTCAGTACGAGGCGGACCTGCCCCACAGCGAGCATGTCGCGCGCCTGGCCCTGCAGATGCACGACTCACTCGTCCGGGCCGGCCTGATCGCGGCCAGGCCGGTAGAGGCAGAGCTGCTGTGGGCTGCCGCGATGCTCCACGACGTCGGCATGACGATCTCCTACGGTGACCACCACAAGCACTCCCGCTATCTGATCGTGAGCGCCGAGCTACCCGGCTTTGACCCGCGTGAGCGGGCGCTGATCGCGCAGATGACGCGCTACCACCGCAAGGGCGTGCCCAAGCTCGGCGAGTGGACACGACTCGCACAGCCGGGAGACGAGGCGATGCTGGAGCGCTGCGCGCTCTTGCTGCGGCTGGCGGAGCACCTGGAGCGCGGCCGCGATCAGGCGGTTGACGCGGTGAGGCTGGAGACCAACGGTGACGGCGTCGCGCTGCACCTCCGTGCACACGGCGACCTGACGCTGCCGCGCTGGAGCGTCGAGCGTTACGGCGACGATGAGGCCTTCGCCCGTACCTTCCGCCGCCCGCTGGTGATCGGTTGACCAGCGCTGCCGGCGATGACGGGCCACCCCGCTCACGGCCAACGCCAGCGGGCGTCGTAGTCTTTCACTCCATGTTGTGGTTCTTACGCCACGGCGACGCCGAGGATGGCCAGCGTGACGAGGCTCGTGCCCTGACCGCGCTCGGACGCCTGCAGGCGTCCGACGCCGGAGCCGGCTTGAGGAGGCTGGGCGTGAAGATCGACGCATGCCTGTCAAGCCCCAAGCGCCGCGCGCTGGAGACGGCCGGGCTCGCCTGCGAGCAGCTTGGCGCCGGCGTGCAGGTTGCGCGCGTCCTGGCGGACTCCGCCTACGACGCCGAGCGGCTCGCCGCCGGGCTGGGCGACGTGCTCCTGGTCGGTCACAACCCGTCGCTCTCACGAGCGCTGCACGACCTGACCGGCGCCCGCGTGAACCTGCGCAAGGGGGGCGTCGCGGCTGTCTCGGGCCGCGAGCTCCTGTTGCTGCTCGGCCCCCGCGAACTGGCGGCAATCGCCGGGCGGGCACGGGCTGATGGTTTGCGCGATGCGGGACCGGCGGTTGAGGGCAGCCGGTGAGCGGCACCGCTCGGCAGCGGTCGGCGCACGCCGGCCCGCCGGAGCTCGGCGATCAGTCGCTCTACCTCAACCGCGAGCTGTCCTGGCTGGACTTCAACGACCGCGTGCTGGAGCTTGCGGAAGATGCGAGCGAGCCGCTGATCGAGCGCCTGAAGTTCCTCGCGATTCATACCTCGAACCTGGATGAGTTCTTCATGGTCAGGGTCGCGGGCGTCCACGAGCAGATCGAGTCGCGCATCGCGAGCCGCGCTCCGGACGGGCTCGCTCCGACGCAGCTGATGGAGGCGATCGCCGCGACTGTGCGGTCGCACTGCGACCGGCGCGCCAACGTCTTCCGTGACGTGCTGCTGCCGGAACTGGCGGCTGCCCAGATCCGGATCGTGTCCTGCGCCCAGTCCGGCGCGCCGCCCGAAGCGCTGGCGCGTCACTTTCTCGAGCACATCTTCCCCGTGCTCACGCCGCTGGCGATCGGCCCCGGCCGGCCGTTCCCCTACATCTCGAACCTGTCGCTGAGCCTGCTCGTGCACCTGCGCGACCCGGCGCTTGAGACCGAGCTCTACGCGCGGGTGAAGGTCCCGAAGGAGGTGCTGCCACGGTTCGTCGAGGTTTCGAGCGGCGTATACGTGCCTCTGGAGGACGTGATCGCCCACCACCTGCAAGCCCTGTTCCCCGGGATGGAGGTTATCTCACACGGGCTCTTCAGAGTCACCCGCGACGCCGATTTCGACATCTCGGACGAGGCTGACGACCTGCTCGCCGCAGTGGAGGACGAGCTCCGCCGCCGGCGCTTCGGCGAAGTCGTGCGGCTGGAGGTCTCCGGTGACATCGAGCCGGATATGCGCGCACGCCTCAGCGAGTGGCTCGACGTCGCCGATAACCAGGTGTACGACGACTTCGGCTTGCTGGACCTCGGTGACCTGTGGCAGATCACGGACGTTGAGGGCCACCCCGAGCTGCGCCAGCGACCGTGGCTGCCGCTGACGCCGCCGGCCCTGCGGGCGCAGGCCGATGATGGCGGCGAGCAGCCCGACATCTTCGCGCAGATGCGTGCGGGCGACTTTCTCGTGCACTACCCGTATCACTCGTTCTCCGCCAGCATCGAGCGCCTCGTCCTGCAAGCATCGACAGACCCGGCGGTGCTTGCCATAAAGATGACCGTCTACCGTACCTCGGACGACTCCGCGCTCGTTCCGGCGCTGATCACGGCCGCCGAGAACGGCAAGCAGGCAGTCTGCATGGTCGAGCTCAAGGCCCGCTTCGACGAACGTCAGAACATCCGCTGGTCGCGCGAGCTGGAGGAGGTCGGGGCACACGTCGTGCACGGGATACCCGGGCTCAAGACACACGCCAAGACGATCCTCGTGATCCGGCGGGAGCACAACCAGGTGCGCCACTACGTGATGATCGGCACCGGCAACTTCCACGCCAAGAACGCCAGGCTGTACGAGGACTTCGGGCTGTTCAGCACCGATCGCGCGCTGGGCCAGGAGGTCGCCAACCTCTTCAACACGCTGACGGGCTACGCCCATCCGGGACGCGGCCGCAAGGTGCTCGTGGCGCCCGATGCGATGCGCGAGCCGCTGATCGAGCTGATCGAGCGCGCAGTGCAGGCAAAGCGCGCCGGCCTGGCCGCGCGGATCCGGATGAAGATGAACTCGCTCGTCGACGAGCGCTGCATCCAGGCGCTCTATCGCGCCTCGCAGGCCGGCGTGCCGATCGAGCTCAACGTCCGCGGCATCTGCTGCCTGCGGCCCGGCATCGCTCACGTCAGCGAGACGATCAGCGTCGTCTCGATCGTCGGGCGCTTTCTGGAGCACTCGCGCATCTACGCCTTCGACTTCGGTGAGGAGCGAGCGATCTACATCGGCTCGGCCGACCTGATGCCCCGTAACCTCGACGCCAGGGTCGAACTCCTCGTGCCGGTGGAACTGGCGGAGCTGCGAGCTGAGCTGGACGACACGCTGGACCGCTGCTTCGCCGACGACACCTACGCCTGGACGCTCGACGCCGATGGACGGTGGCAGCGTCGGGAGGGGCGCACGCGATCGGTGCATCGGGAGCTCATGGAACGCACGCAGGCGTCCCTGGCAGGCTCGCCGGTGATCGGCCGCGCGCAATCCGGCGCCGACGCCGTGTGAGCCCTGAGGCCGATCAGCCGACGGTCGGCGCCGTTTGGGGCCTCACGCCAAGGGTCACCTTTATCTTGCGTACGCCCTTGTGCGGGGTGTGGACGGTCATCGTGACGGTCTGCCCGGGCTTGTATGCGCTGACCGCACCGATGAACGCGTCCGCGTTCGGTGTCGACTGTCCGTTCACCGCCGTGATCACGTCGCCCGGCACCAGCCCCGCCTTGGCGGCGGGAGAGCCGGGTACCACCGGGGTGCTGCAGCCGTTGCCCGCCGAGGTTGCGATCTGCGCGCCGGAGTAGGTAGGCGTGAGCGACTGGTCGAGGCACACGCCGACGTAGGCGGTCCTCACCTTCTTGCCGGCGATGATCGTGTTGGCGACCTGCGCGTCGGTGTTGGCCGGAGTCGCAAAGCCGACGCCGGCGCTGTTGCCGCTGCTGGTCTCGATCTGGTCGTTCAGGCCCAGGACCTGGCCGGCACCGTCAAGCAGCGGTCCGCCCGAGTTCCCGGGGTTGATCGCCGCGTCGGTCTGAATCGCGCCAGGGATCGTGAAGTTGTTCGGTGCCGTGATGCTACGCCCGACTGCGCTGACGATGCCGGCCGTGGTGGTCTCCGGCAAGCCGAACGGGCTCCCGATCGCCACGACCGGGTCACCCACCTGCGCGGCGTTCGAGTTCGCGAAGGCGATCGGATGCAGCTCCGCTGCGCGCACGTTCACCTTGACCACGGCCACGTCGGCGGACGCGTCTTCGCCGAGGATCTTGGCGGGCACGCTGACGCCGTTCTGGAAGTCGACCCGCACGCTGGTCGCGCCCGCGACGACGTGCTCGTCGGTGAGGATGTCGCCCTGCTTGTTGTAGACCACGCCCGCGCCCAGGTCCTGGGTGGTGGTGGACGGCGTGCTGAAGAAGCCGTTGCTCGTGCCCTTCTGCACGTCGGTCGCGACTATCTCGACGACGCCGGGGCTGTCCATCTTGTAGATCGCGTTCACGCTCAGGCCGCTGCTGGTGGTCTTGCTCGCCGCGGTCGGCACGGAGTTCGCGCCCGGCGACGACACCTGCTCGACAACGGTCTTGGTCCCCCCACCACCGCTCGAGATCGCCAGTGCGATGACAGCGCCCGCGAGCGCACCGCTGACCACGAGCAGAATCTTTGTGAGGCTGTTCATGACTATCTCGCTTGCTCTCTGGATGCTTTCCGTTCCGCCAACCGGCGCTAACCCCATACTGGCCCGAGACTGCTAGAGCTTTGTAAGAGTCGCGCGGGCGACGAACGGCGCGAGCGCCTCCGGGTTGGCCAGCGACCCAGGGCTGACGGCACGCTCAACGGGCGTACCGGTGAGGATGCGCTTTACCGGCACCTCGAGAATCTTTCCCGACAGTGTCCGCGGCACCTCTGGGATCTCTGTGATCGCGTCCGGCAGGTGGCGGGGCGAGCAGCGCTCGCGCAGGCGACGGCGGATCGCCCCGCGCAGCTCGTCATCCAGAGCGACCCCCGGCGCCAGCGCGACGAACAGCTCCATCCAGCCGTCGGTGCCAGGCTTTGGCAGGTCCACCACGAGCGCGTCCGCCACGCCGTCGAGCGTCAGCACCGCTCCGTAGATCTCGGCTGTGCCGAGTCGCACGCCACCGCGGTTGATCGTCGCGTCAGAGCGACCATGGATCACAGCCCCGCCGTCTGAGTGCAACTCGATCCAGTCACCGTGACGCCACACACCGGGATAGGTGTCAAAGTAGCTCTCGCGGTAGCGTGCACCGTCGGTGTCACCCCAGAGGCCCACCGGCATCGACGGCAGTGGTTCGGTCAGCACCAGCTCACCGACCGCATCGACCAGTGGCCTGCCCTGCTCATCGTAGGCCTCGACCGCGGCGCCGAGGGCCGGCGCCTGCAACTCACCGGCCCGCACCGGAAGTGTCGGTACACCCCCGACGAAGGCACTGCAGACATCGGTACCACCTGATGTCGAGAACAGCCAGATGTCGTCGCCGACAGCCTCGTAAACCCAGCGGAAGACTTCTGGAGAGAGCGGCGAGCCGGTCGAGCCCAGCGCGCGCAGCCGACGCAGGTCGTGGTTGGCGCGGGGACGGAGCCGCGCCTTGATGCAGGCCGAGAGATAGGCGGCGCTGGTTCCGAAGCAGCTCATCCCAGTCTGCTCCGCAAGCTCCCAGAGCACGTTCATGTCCGGATGACCGGGGTTTCCGTCGTAGAGCACGATCGACGCCCTCGACAGCAGCACGCCCACCAGGAAGTTCCACATCATCCAGCCGGTCGTCGTGAACCAGAAGCAGCGGTCATCAGGCGTTGCGTCGAGGTGCAGGTTGACGAGCTTGAGCTGCTCGAGCAGGATCCCGCCCTGGCTGTGGACGATCGCCTTGGGCAGGCCGGTGGTCCCCGAGCTGTACAGCACCCACAGGGGGTGGGCGAACGGCACCTGCGCGAACTCCAGCGCGCCCGCGCGCGCTTGCGCGGGCGCGCCGCTGGGGGGCGAGTCAAACTCGGCGGACCAGCCGCGTCCGCTCAGGTAGCCGAAACGGACCACCTGTGGCGCGGAGGGGATCGCCGCGGCGATCTGATCCACGGTCTCGGCACGGTCGTGATCGCGTCCGCCGTAGCGGTAGCCATCCACGGCGAGCAGAACCTTCGGCTCGATCTGGCTGAAGCGGTCGATCACGGCGCCGGCGCCGAACTCGGGTGCCGCGGCAGACCAGATCGCGCCGATGCTCGCGCAGGCGAGCATCGCCGCCACGGTCTCGGGGATGTTCGGCATGTAGGCGGCGACGCGGTCTCCGGCGCCCACGCCGAGCGCACGCAGTCCGGCGGCCACGCGGCCGGTCTGCGCCTCGAGCTCGCCCCAGCTCCACGCTGCCAGGGGCCTGGTCTCGGAGCTTGCCTGGATCGCCAGCGCCTGCGGGTCCCGGTCGCGGAAGACGTGTGCGGCATAGTTGACGGTGGCCCCCTCAAACCACCGCGCGCCCGGCATCTCCCGGCTGGACAGGGTCCGCACCGGCGGCTCGCCGAACCGGACTCCGAAGTAGCTGGCGATCGACTCCCAGAAGCGCTCGAGCTCGGTCACAGACCAGCGGTGCAACTCGCCGTAGTCGCGAAGCGCTAGGCCGTAGGTCGCGTTCACCCAGGCGCGGTAGCTCTCGATCTGGGTCTGCTCGATGCGCTGGGGCGACGGCTGCCAGAGGATCTCGCGCTCGGACATGAGCTGCAGAGTATGCGCAAACTGGCGCGGGGCGCGCGCGGGTGACGCGCGCGCCCCGCATGGCTGACGGCTCCAGCGGTCAGGTGGTGGCGGTTGTCACGGTCGTCGTGGTGCTCGCCCGGGGCGGCGCGAACGCGCGCCGCAGGATGCTCACGCACTTGGCGCTCGCCTTCTTGAAGGCGGCGCTCCGCTCGACGCTCGCCGGGAACACCGCACCCCTGCCCGAGGTGTTCGGCTCGGGCATCGATGGGTAGCCGTTCGCGCGTATGCAGGCCACGTAGGACTTGAGCGCCGCGGCCGAGAAGTGCGCACCAGGACGGCGGGCCCCTGGCCTGAACCCGCCCCGACCGAACCCGAAGCCGGCTCTACCCAGCTTGGAGGCACAGGCCTTGAAAGCCTTTGCGAGCTTCGAGTTCGCAAAGCCCCCCCCGGCGAACCCACCGCCCGCAAAGCCGCCACCACCAGGCGCACCGGCCGGTGGGGCGCCGGTGGTGGTCGTGCCGCGGAACGGGAAGCCGCCCGCGCGCGCTGGGAGTGTCACCCCATGCTCTTTGAGGCACGCGGCGAACGCCGTCCTCGCGGACGTAGCGCCTTTGGTAGCGGTAGTGGAGGCGGTGTCCTTGCTCTTGGTGGTCTTGGCGGCGGTGCTGGCGCCACCACAGGCTGCGATCAGCAGAGCGGCGAGCAGCGCCATTAGCACCACCAGCCCGCCCCGCACCGTGCGCCGGGTCGTTCTCATGTTCTCACTCGGTCCTTTCGTGGTTTTGGCGTACGGTGCAACTCAGCCGCCAAACAACGAGCTGATGGCGGAGGAGGCGCTGCTGCCCCCTGTGCTGGCGCTGGTGCTCGCGGTCGAACTGCCGGCACCAGAGTCGCTGACCGAAGTGGCATCCACGGTGCCCTTCGAGCCGCTGGAACCTGAGACCACGACCTGGTCTCCCGGAAAGATCTTCTTGCTCGAGACGCTCTCGCTCTTGGTGATCTTCGTGGCGCTCGTGAGCTTCACCTTGACGGTGTTGCCGTTCGCCTCCTGCACGTAGACCGTGTCGCCGGCAACCTCGGTCACGGAGCCGGCAGTCGCCCCGCCGGCGCCGCCGAAGGCGGCAGCGAACCTGCTCGCGAGCCCACCTGCTCCCGCGCCGCCGGTGGTGCTCCTGCCGCTGCTCGCTCCGGCGCCGCCGAACGCGCGCGCGAAGGCAGACGCCCTGCCTCCCGCGCCGTTGGTCGCGGCCTGCGACTTCTCGACCCGGATCCCGACGTAGAAGCCGACGCCGCCGAGGATCAGCGCCATCAGCAGCGCGGTGATCGGTGTCAGGTACCGAGCGCGGGGGCGCACCGGCAGCGCCGCTTCGAAGCCGTCGTCGTAGTCGTCGTACTCGGCCGTCAGATGCTGGGTGAGGCCCGGCGCGGCCGGCCGCCCCACCACCTCTGCGGTCGGCTCGGGGAGCTGCGGTTCAGTCATGTGCTTTCACCTCTGGTCATTCAAAGCGCAGTGCATCGATCGGGCGCATCGCGGCCGCGCGCCAGGCTGGGTAGGTACCGAAGAACAGGCCGACGAGCACTGCAGCACCGAAGGCCAGCCCGATCGAATACGGGGCGATCACGGGCTGTACGCCGGCGATCTTGAACTGGCCGCCGATCAGGCCGGCGATCACGCCCGCGATGCCGCCGAAGATCGAGACGAGCACGGCCTCAACCAGGAACTGGGTGAGGATGTCCGTGCGCCGCGCGCCGACCGCCTTGCGGATCCCGATCTCACGGGTGCGTTCGGTGACCGAAACCAGCATGATGTTCATCACACCGATCCCGCCGACCAGCAGCGAGATCGCGGCAACCTCCGCGAGCAGCGTGGTGAACACCTTGTTGCTGGAGTTTGACGTCGCCAGGATCGACCCCTGGTTGACGACCTCAAAGTTGCTGGTTGAGCTCGATCCGGCGGCTACTGGGTCGATCTGGTTGAGGATGTCCGTCGCCTCCGTCTCAGCGGCGTTGACGGCGTCTGCCGCCCGCGCCTGTACGAGGATCTCGCTGATGCTCCCGTATCCGGTCAGCAGCTCCTGCACGGTGGAGATCGGCGCGGCAGCAAAGTCGTCGAGGTTGGTCGAGCCATTTGTGCCCTTGGCGACGGTCACACCGACCACCTCAAAGCTCGTGCTGTTGATCTCGACGCTGTCGCCCACCGGATCGGCTGTGCCGAAGAGCTGCTGTGCGACCTGCGGGCCGATCACGAGCACGTCCGCCTTATCGTGGACCTGGCGTGCGGTGAACCACTTCCCGTACGCGATAGCGTAGTCCCGCGCCGACTCATAGCTTGGCGTAGTGCCGACGAAGGTAGTTGGCGCGAACGTCGCCGTGCCGTAGGTCAGCGTGACCGACGTATCGCTGACAACCGGCGCGACCGCCTTGATGTCCGGGGCCGTGAAGTGGTTTTCAAGCGCGGCCGCGTCAGCGGTTGTCAGGGTCGCGCTCGTGCTCGCTCCCGTGGAGAAGAACCCACCGAGCGTTGGGGCGGCAGTCACCGTCAAGGTGTTTGCTCCGAGCGCATCTATCTGCGCCTGCACAGCCGCAGACGAGCCGGTGCCGACCGCCACGAGCACGATCACCGAGCCCACGCCGATCATCAACCCGAGCATCGTCAGCGCCGTGCGCAGCTTGTTGGCGGCCAAGCCGGTCAGCGCTACCGCCAGAACCTCGCTCACGTATGCACCACCTGCGTGTGCGTGCTGGCGGCGGTGTCTGACACGATGCGACCGTCGCGCACGCGGATGACGCGCTCAGCGTGCGCGGCGACTTCCTCTTCGTGAGTGATCAGCACGATCGTGCGGCCCTGACGGTTGAGCCGCGCAAAGACATCCAGCACCTCTCGCGTGGAGCTCGAGTCGAGGTTGCCCGTCGGCTCGTCGGCGAGTATCAGGGCGGGGTTGGTGACCAGCGCCCTGGCCAGGGCGACTCGCTGCTGCTGGCCACCGGACAGCTCGGAGGGAAGGTGGTTCGTGCGGTCGCTCAGGCCGACCATGGCGAGCGCCGTCTTCGCGCGGCGTGCGCGGTCGGCCTTTGGCAGCCCCGCGTACTGCAGCGGCAAGGCCACGTTGGCCAGGGCACGGGTCCGGGGGATCAGGTTGAAGGACTGGAAGACGAAGCCGATGTAGCGGTTGCGCAGGTCGGAGAGGTCATCCTCGTCCAACCCGGCCACGTCCACCCCGTTGATCCGGTAGCTGCCCGCGCTCGGCGCGTCCAGACAGCCGAGGATGTGCATCAGCGTGCTCTTGCCGCTCCCGGACGGGCCCATGATCGCCACGAACTCGCCGGCCTCGATCCGCAAGCTGACGCCGCGCAGCGCGCGCACGGCGATGCCGCCCAGCTCGTATCGCTTGCGGACCTCCAGCACGTCGATCACCGGCGCGCGCCGGACCGGCAGCCCGCCACCTGTCGCGGCCGCGCCCGGCTCGGCGGCGGCCGGGTCCCGCCGGCGCTCCAGCCGGACGCGGGTCATCCGGCGCTACCTCCGCCCAGCAGCGCACGGAACGCCGCGCCCGCACCGCCACCGAGGCCACGGCCCCCCGCGAACCCACCGCCACCGCCGAAGGGGGACGTTGCGCTCGTGGTGGACGTCGTGGTCGTTCCGAGCGCGGGCAGAGTGATCTTGACCTGCAGCTCCTGACCGCTCTTCAGGCCGCTCACGATCTGCGTGCGGGAGCTGCCGCGCAGCCCGACCGACACCGTCACCGGAGTCACCTTGCCGCCTTTGACCACTTCCACGATCGCGGTGCTCCCGCCGCCGGTGAGCGCGTCATTGGGCACGGTCACGCCCTGGGCCTGGCTGGTGACGATCGAAGCTGTCGCGCTCATGCCGGGCAGCACCTTCGGGTTGCTCTGGTCAACCGTGATCGTCGCGTTGTAGGTCACAACGCCGCTGCTGTCGGTGCCCAGCGGTGAGATCGAGCTGACCCTGCCGGCGAGCTCGACGCCGTTCAGCGGCGTGATCGACACGGTCGCCGGCTGCCCGACCTTCACGCTGGAGATGTTGTCCTCGCTGAGCGAGACGGTCATCGTCATCGTGTTGTCGTTGATCAGCTGCGCAAAGCCGCTGCTCGATGCGGACGCTCCGCCGGTCAGCGAGGCGGCAGCTCCCGTCGAGCCCGTCGAGCTCGACGCCGCGGCGGAGCCGCTGCCGCTCGATACCGTCGCGCCGATCGAGTCGCCGGCCAGCGAGGCGATCATGCCGCTGGCCGGTGCGTACAGCTTGGTCTGCGCGACCGCCTTCTCGTCGGCCTTGACAGTGGCCATCGCGGCATCAACCTCAACCTGAGCCTGCTGGATCTGAGCGGCGGTCGGTTTGGTGGTGGTTGTCCCGGCGCTCGCCGGCGTGGTGCTGGTGGTCGCTTTGCTGGCGCCCGACGTCACCGTCTTTGACCCGGCCGTGGGTGTTGTGGCCGTGGCTGTCCGCTTGGTGGTGTTGGTCGTCTTTGTCTTGGTCGGCTGTTTAGAGGCAGTGGGGCTGGTGGTAGTGCCGGTCGTAGTCGTGACGGCAACGGTCTGGGTGGTGGTCGCCGCCGGTGCCGTCGTGGTCGTGGTCGTGGTCGTTCCGGGAAGGGGCGTCGTGCTCGTGAACGTATGCGTCCCCGCGCCAGTCCCGGGCGTGGTCGTGGTCGTGGTCCCGGTCGTGGTCCCGGTCGTGGTCGTCCCGGTTGTCGTCGTCCCGGTTGTCGTCGTCGCGCTCGGGGTCGCGCTGTCCAAGCTGCGGCCAAGGCTCTCAGGGCCGCGTGCCGCTGCCGCTGTGGCAGTCACGGACGCTGCGCTTGCGCTCGCGGCGCTGCCGGTGGACGACGTCGCGCCCGCCGATCCAGATGATCCCGAGCCGCCGGTCGACGTGCCGGCCTCCACCTGAACGAGGTTGTCCTGGGCCGAGGTCAGGCTCGCCTTCGCCTCCTCCAGCGTCAGTTCCGCCGACGATGGGTCGAGCTTGGCAAGCAGCTGGCCCTTCTTCACATGCTGGCCAACCGTGACGTAGACGCCCTGGAGCGTGCCCGACGTGCCGAAGTTCAACGTGTCATCCACGCCGGGCTCCACCGTGCCACTGCCCGCGACCGTGGACTGGACCACGCCGGCCGCGGCTGTCACGTCCTCAGTGGATGTGCGGGCGGAGCTGGCTGCCGGGGCGCCGAGCTGCGTGATGGCGAAGGTGATCACCGCCGCCGCCGTCACTGCGAGCAGGGCCACGTACCACGCCCGCACCGTCCGCTGACTCCGTTTCAAGTTCACGAGACCCGAATCTACGGACGCAACTTCAGAAGATGCTCGGAGCGGCCTAAGAGTTCTCTCAGGCCGCAACCAAGGCTAAATATGCCGTGCTCGCTGGCGATCGAGCCCAGCGCGGGCGTGACGATGTCAGCTCTGTGTCAGCGCACGCGCACGACGCTGAGCTGGCGCCCTGGTGTGCTCTGCTGACGCGGCGGCGAGGCTCACGTGAACCTGCAGGCCACCGGCGCCGGGCGCGGTCAGCTCCAGCATGCCGCCGTGCACGTCCACCACCGACGCGACGATCGAGAGCCCCAGACCGAAGCCGCCCACCGTGCGGCTCAACCGCCGGAATGGCTCCGTCAGCGACCGCACCTCCGCGGGGTCGATCACGGCACCGTCGTTGCGGACCAGCAGCTCGGCCTGCCCTGCCTCGGTCCACGTCGCGATCATCATGCTGCCGCCCGGCTGGTTGTAGGCGATCGCGTTCTGGATCAGGTTTGCGAGCATGCGCTCGAGCAGCGCCGGATCCCCCGATGTCAACGCCGGAGCGAGGCTGGTCGTGATCCTGATCCCCGCCTGGTCAGCGCCGCGGTGCAGGTCGGTGATGCACCCGGCGGCCAGCTCGGCGAGGTCTACGGCTTCCGCTTGGCGCGCGACCGCCTCACTGCGCGCCAGGAACAGCAGCGCCTCGATCAGGGCCTCGGTGCGGTCGACCGTCTCGCGCACGGCCTCGCCCATCGCGCGTAGCTCCTCGGCGTCCGCCCGCGGGTCGGCGAGCGCCACGTCTATCTCGGTGCGCATGATCGCAAGCGGCGTGCGCAGCTCATGCGACGCGTTGGCGACGAAGTGCCGCTGGCTGGCAAACGCGCCGTCGAGGCGCACCAGCATGCCGTCGAAGGTGTCGGCCAGCTCCTTGAGCTCATCCTCGGGGCCCTGGAGCGCGATGCGCTCCCCCAGGTTCTCACCCGACACTCGCTGGGCCGTGGCGATGATCGCGCGCAGCGGCGAGAGCGCGCGGCCAGCCATCCACCACCCGAGTGCGACCGAGATCCCCGTCATCCCGACGAGCGCCGCACCGTACTCGAGCAGGAGCCGGTGCAGCGCGGTGTCCACAGCCTGCTGGTAGCCGGCCTGGAAAGCCCGCACGTCCTCACCGACGGGGATCGGCTGACGGCCGAACAGCGCGCGGTATTGGCCGAAGAGCGAGTGGTAGAGCGACGGCCCCAGGCCAAGTGCCTCAGCGTGGAAGCTGTGCCGGTGCGCAAGGTTCTGGCGCACCAGCAGGTAGCCGATTGTCAGCATCGCGACGGAGCTGACCAGGAAAACGCCGCCGTAGATCAGGGTCAGTCGCAACCGGATGGTGCGGGCCCGAAGCCTCATCGTCAGGCCATACGGTAGCCCACGCCGATCACCGTCTCGACCACGGACGGCTCCCCGAGCTTGCGTCTCAGCGTCATGATCGTCATTCGCACGACGTTCGTGAATGGATCGGCGTGCTCGTCCCAGACACGCTCGAGCAGTTCCTCGGCTGAGACGGTCGCGCCGTCGGCCACCATCAGCGCCTCGAGCACGGCCAGCTCCTTGCGGGCGAGGTCCACCGGCGCGCCGGCCCGGGTGACGCTGCGCCTGCCGGGGTCAAGCTCGATGTCAGCGTGGCGCAACACCGGCGGACGGATGGTCGCGGTGCGGCGGCTGAGCGCCCTGATCCGCGCGACCAGCTCGGCAAAGCGGAACGGCTTGGCCATGTAGTCGTCGGCACCCAGCGAGAGCCCCTCGACCACATCCGAGAGCTCACCAGCGGCGGTCAGCATGATGATCGCTGTCTGGGGCCGTTCGCCGCGCAGCGTGCGACACACGTCGTCGCCATGGAGCTTCGGCAGGTCTCTGTCCAGGACCAGCACGTCGTAGCGCACCACACGGGCCTTCGCCAGCGCATCCTGACCATCACTGCACAGGTCCACCGCCATGCCCTCTCGCCGGAGCCCGCGAGCGATGGCATCGGCCAGCCGTCGTTCGTCTTCCACCACCAGCACACGCATTTCAGGCAGACCTTTACGCCCTTTAGATAAGAGCAATATAACGGCGAGGCGGTGGCGATCGTCGCAGCGGGCGGCGTCCGCCTGCGCGGGCGACCCAATCAACCGTCGGCAGACAGCACCTCAAAGCTGATGCCCGCCCGCTGCAGGCGCCTGATCAGGGGCTGCCCGAGCGCGAGCGCCGGCGTCAGCTGTCCACCGCCTCGTGCGGGCAGATCGTCGTCAAAGGCCAGCGCGAGCGCCGACTCGGCGAGCATCTTGGCCGTCTCCCCGTATCCGGGGTCCCCCCCGGAAACTGCTGTCACCAGGCGTCGGCGGCGCCCGGCCGACCCGTGGTCAGCGACGAAGGTGACCCTGAAGCGCGAGCGCGCGCGGCGTTCGGCGCTGGGTCCCTCGCCCGGCCGCCTGAAGGCGAGCACGAGCCTCCTGGTCGGCGCGAACTGCGCCATCGTGAGCACCAGCGGCAGGGCCGCATAGAGCTTCAGTGCGCGTCCCAGCCGGCGCGTGACGATGTGCTGTGCGTAGGTGAAGTCAGGGCCGTAGCGATCGTCCAGCCGCGCGGAGCGCAGCACGTGCCGGGCGTCGATCAGCGGCGCGGGAACCACCCAGCCACCGACCAGCGGCTCGCGGTGCGGGCGGGCTGGCGCGCTTCGCACCGTGCGCCCGGGAGCGATCATGCCGTCGTCGGCGTGCCGCTCCACGGCGCGACGCTGGCGTGAGACGCGTCCGGCCTCCTGAAAGCGTCCGAGCGCGTTCACCGCCGAACGCAACGTGCCCGCCGAGATCGAGCCGTCGGCCAGGCCAAAGCCCTGGAGCGCGAGCGGCTCCGCGGAGTCGATCTGGCTGACCGTGAACAGCGCCCCGAGATCGAAGGGGATCGACTCATACCCACAGGAATGAACGAGCCGCGCGCCGGTCTCCCGCGCCTGCCTGTGGTAGCGCAGATACATGAGGTCCACGAACTCGGATTCGCCCGTGAGGTCGACGTAGTCGGTCCCCGCGGCCGCGCAGGCGGCCACGAGCGGCTCGCCGTGGATCAGGTACGGCCCCACGGTCGAGATCACGACCCGCGTCGAAGCCGCCAGCGCCTCGATCGAATCGGGGTCGTCCACGTCAGCAACCATCAGCTCGACATCTGGGGCGCCCAGGCGGCGAGCCAGCGCCTCCAGTCGATCCGGGTTGCGGCCGGCCAGCGCGAGGCTTGCGCCTTGTGGTGCGTGCGCAATCAGGTACTCGGCTGTCAGCGTGCCGGTGAAGCCCGTGGCGCCGAACAGGACGATGTCGAACCTGCGTTGCACGGGCGCGACTTTACCGAGGCGGTCCGCGCGCCGCGCGGCTCCGAGCGGCCGCTGCCGGCGGCTCTGAGGGCCCGCGCGCAGGCGATAATCGCGTCGTGCAGATCAGGGATGCCGAGCCCGCGGACGCCCCGGGCTGCCTCGCCGTCTACGCGCCACATGTGAGCGCCGGCGCGACCAGCTTCGAGGAGACCCCGCCCGGCGTCGACGAGTTTGCCCTGCGCATCGCCCGGATTCTGCGTACGCATGCGTTCTTGGTGGCAGAGGCGGACGGTGCGATCGCCGGCTTCGCCTACGGCGGCCCGCACCGTGAGCGCCCCGCGTACCGCTGGAGCGCTGAGGTGAGCGTCTACATCGACCCTCTCCACCACCGCCAGGGGCTGGGCGCGCGCCTCTACGGGTCACTGTTCGCGCTGCTCGCAGAACAGGGCTACCGGACGCTGCTCGCGGGCGTCGCGCTGCCCAACCCCGCAAGCCTCAACCTCCACCACAGGCTTGGCTTCATCGAGGCAGGGGTCTTCCGGAACGTCGGCTGGAAGGCGGGCGGCTGGCGTGATGTCGCGTGGTTGCAGCGGTCGATCGGTGCGCCCCCGTCCGAGACCGCCGCGCCCCACCCACCAGGGGCACCGGTCAGGTTGGGCGGCCCGGTCGTGATCTGAACGCGTCCGCGTGCGCCCGCAGGTCGGTCACCCTCAGCGCCGGCGGCCCGGCGAGCGGGGCCACGGGTGGCTCGTCCAGGAGCTGCTGCAGCGTCCTGGCAGCCTGCCAGTGGCAGAGCGCCAGAGCGCGCTGGCTGAGGCCTCGCACGACGCGTACCCCCGCATCGGGCGCGCTCACGTGGAAATCGCGGACGCCGGCTTCGTCCGCCGGGTCACGCAGCACGTTTGTCGTCCAGCGCTCACGCACCTCGCATTCGCTCCCGAGCAGGCCGCGTGCAGCGTCCAGCAGCATCGCGTCCAGACGCTCGGCGCGAAATGGGCCGCTGCCGAGCCCGCGCCGGCACGCCTGACCGACGACCAGCCCACCGTCGGGAAGGGGCGCCACGAGCGGGGCCACGCCGTGCTCGACCAGCGCCGGTGCCTCCAGCTCCAAGCGTGCGCGCAGCGCCTCGGTCGCCGCTCCGACGCCCGGCCCGGGCTGCTCGAGCAGCGCCAGGCCGGTGGTGATCACGTGGCGTGAGGGCGCCGCGCCCACCCTGGCCAGCCGCAGCAGCTGAACCGGCTCGCACACCAGCTCATCGGGCGCGCACAGCGTTGCACCCAGGCTCCGCGGCTCGGCGCCGGGGCACACGATCACGAGCGGAGCGCGGACGCGCAACCAACCTGCATCCACCACGCCACCCTCGACCGCGTGGACATGCGCCCCGAATTCGACCCGCGCACGCGGGTCTACCAGCAACAGGCGTGTCAACGACGCAGTCACCGAGCGTGGGTCGACGAGCAGATCGCTCGTACCGTGCAGCGCGCCGAGGATCCGCTCGGCGGCCGCCGGGACGAGCCTTGCGGCAGCGCGGCTCGTCAGCATGCGAGCGCGTGCGGGACGCTCTGCCGCCACCGCCTCCAGGAGCGCCAGCTCGGCATCGCTGCGCGCGACGATCACAGTGCCGTCCTGGCCGACCGGAGCACCACTGCGGCGCGCCAGCCCGAGCCAGGCATCGCGCGCGGCCAGCGCCAGCGTGTCCGCGCCGGCCCCCGGCAGCCCCGTGAAGAAGAGGTGCCCGGCATGCCTCACGCTGGCGCCGCGCGGGCGCCGGTCCTGCTCGATCAGCACCACGCTCAGATCGCGGTCCCGCGCGGCGAGGGCGTGCGCGACGCCGATCAGCCCGCCGCCGACGACACAGACATCCGTCTCGATGGTTCGCTTGGGGCTGTGCAAGGGTCTCGGGGCTGCCTCTGTGCCTGGGGGCGGCGCTGCTCGGGGGCGCCGGCCGACCGAACGTCGGCACGTCACCCAAGCTCGCCGTAGCGCCTTGGACGCTCATGGCGCATTTCTGCGCGCACGCCGCGCCACCTGCAAGAAGGCGCCCACGAACAGACCGGATCTGGGGCCTGACGGCATTCCGCCGGAGGATCCGCTTCTATATGCGCCGATGACAGCAAGGCTCGAGGGGGGCGTGGCGCGTCTGCGCGCGGCTGGCTGGCGGCTCGCTGCGGCGCTCGCGATCACGCTCGCCGCCGCACTTTCGCTGGCGCCCGCCGGCGCCCAGGCCGACGGCTTCGTGCTCTGCGCGGGCTATACGGGCTGCTCCAGCGGCAGCTTCACGACCAACGGCTACCAGAACGCCGCCGGCCAGTCCTGGTGGCGCATGTATGCGGGCGTCAACTGCACCAACTACGCCGCCTACGTCGAATCCCAGATCTTCGGCGTCCCAGAGCCCTCGCTGCTGCTGGGCAACGCCTATCAGTGGGCGGCGAGCGCGGCCGCCGCCGGCATCCCCGTCAACCAGACACCGACGGTCGGAGCGGTCGCGGTGTGGGCGGCCGGCGCACCCGGCATGGGCGGCTTCGGCCACGTCGCGGTGGTCGAGGCGGTGGGTCCGGGCGCGAGCTACATAGATGTCTCGCAGAGCGGCATGGGCACCGCCGCCGACGGTTACGACTGGGAGCGCATCAGCCGTGGCGCGTCCTGGGAGCCGTGGCCGTCGAGCTTCATCCACTTCCAGGGTCCAGGCGTTCCCGGGACGGTCCCTCCGGCGGGTCAGCGCGTCGGCGGCGCCCAGCTGAGCGCCGCCGGCGGCTACTGAGCCCGAGATGCTGCTCTACAACAACGCGCTCTCCGGCAACTGCTATAAGGTGCGGCTGCTTGCCGCCCAGCTTGGCGTCGGGCTGGAGCTGCGCGACCTGGACGTGCTCGACCGCAGTGACAGGCCGCAGGTGATCGGCGAGCTGACCCCGGTGCTGCGCGTCCCCGTGCTCGTGACCGACGACGGGCGCGCGATGTTCGAGTCAAATGCGATCATCGACTACCTGGCCGAAGGCACCGAGTATCTGCCAGCCGACCGCTACGAACGCCAGCAGGTGCTCGCCTGGCAGTTCTTCGAGCAGTACGAGATCGAGCCGAACCTCGCCGTGGCGCGCTTCTGGCGGCTGTTCGCCGTCGAGCAGCCGCCGGCGGCCTGGGCGCAGAAGCAGGACGCGGGCCGCAGGGGGCTCGAGGCGCTCGAGCGCGGCCTGCAGGGACACGAGTTCCTGGTCGCCGACCGCTACAGCGTCGCCGACATCAGCCTGTACGGCTACACGCACCTCGCCGCCGAGGGCGGCTTCGACCTGAGCCCTTACCCCGCGATCAGGGCGTGGCTCGAGCGGGTCGCGGCCCAGCCGGGCCACGTCGCGATCTCAGCCTGACTCAGCCGCGCCACGAGCCGAGCGGCGAGAACCGGCGCGCCGCCTCGTTGAGCAGCACCCGCGGCTCGAGCTTGGCGACGAGCGCCTCAAGCTCGTCGTGCCGGCTGCCGGAGAGGTTGGCCGGGCGGCCGCGCGCCTCGCGCAGCAGCAGCACCAGACGGCGGCGCTCAGCCGGCGTGAGCCGTTCGAAGTGGGTCTTTGCGAGCATCGCGAGCTCCGCGATCAGGACCAGCTCGACCAGCGGCAGACGCCGCAGCAGCGGCAGCCGCTTGGCGGCCCTGGCAACGGCCACGTTGGTGAACGGAGACGGCATGCCGTCACCGATTCTAGGCCCGCCAGGCGTCAGCTCGTGGCTGCCGGCCCGCTGGCCGGCAGCCCCGCCAACCCGCGCTCGAGCCGCGGCGGTCGCTGCCCGCCGGGGACCGTCCAGAGGGCGTCGTCGCCCAGCGGGTGGCGCTGCGCGGCCCCATCCGCCACGAGCTCCAGCAACGCCCGCTCCGCCGCCTGGCGGTCCGGCAGCGCATTGTTGGGGGCGAGGATCGCCGCCACCTCCGCCGTGGTCAGGCCGAGCGCAAAGCGCTCGAGCAACTCACCTGGGTGCTGCGGCGGCTCGCGACGCTCGAGCGTCGGGTCGAGGTTCACGACCAGCACGTCGTAGGCCTCGACCGGCTGCATGCCGCCGGCCTCGAGCGCCAGCCCGTCGGTTGCACGCGTGAAGACGACCGACGGCGCCGTGTAGCGTACGTGGCCGTCGCTGTTGCCGGCCTTGCCCTGCAGCTCGGTAGGCGATCCGGCCGCCGTGCGCGTCCTGGCCTTGTCCCGCTCGTACTCGGTCAGCACCGCACCGTCTTCAATCGCCGTGAGGATGCGCTCGACGTCCAAGCCGTCCAGGCAGCTCAGCGCCTCGCGCAGGTCATCGTCGTCGTCCAGCAGAAGCTGCGTGGTGAAGTTCGCGAGCTGGAGGGTCCTGAACACGGCCCACTCGCTGCCCGGCCACTCACGCCGCGCGGCGATCACCGCCCGGCAGGCACGTGACGACGCCGCCAGGCGTGCCTTCGGCTCCGGCGCAAACGGCATTCCCCAGCGATCGCGGAACATGAGCGCACCCTGCGCCTGGCGCAGCGGCGTGTAGCCGTGCTGCTCGTAGCGGCTCGTGTCCTCGCTCAGGCCCACCAGCACGAGCTCCCAGTCCAGCTGGTCGCCGTAGCGCCATTCGAGCACCCGCAGGGCGGGGTTCTCCGAGTAGCCGAAGGGGCAGGCGGGGTCGCTGAACAGCGTTGCTTTGATCTGAGCGCTCATGGCTTCGAGCTTACCATCGGTAAGCTCGCGGCGGTGGAGCTTGGCACGCCGACCGCCCGCTCAGCTGCCCAGCCGCTCCGTGGCGACGTCGCGGCGCACGAGCGCGGCATAGAGCCCCCCCAGCTCGAGCAGCTCGTCGTGGCTGCCGCGCTCCGCGATCACGCCGTGATCCAGCACCACGATCTGGTCGGCGTCGCGCACGGTCGACAGCCGGTGGGCGATCGTGATCGTGGTGCGCCCCTGGGCCAGCCGCTCGAGCTCGGCCTGCACCGCCGCCTCGGTCTGCGTGTCAAGTGACGAGGTCGCCTCGTCGAGGATCAGCACCGGCGGATTGCGCAGGATCGTCCGCGCGATCGCCATGCGCTGCTTCTCACCGCCTGAGAAGCGGTAGCCACGCTCGCCCACGACCGTGTCGTAGCCATCGGGCAGCGACGCGATCAGCTCGTGGATGCGCGCGGTGCGCGCCGCCTCCTCGATCTCCTCGTCGCTTGCATCCGGCTTGGCGAAGCGCAGGTTCTCGCGCACGCTGGCGTGAAACAGGTACGTCTCCTGGGAGACGACACCGACGGTCGCCGCCAGTGACTCGAGGCTGACGGCGCGTATGTCCACGCCGTCGATCGTGATCCGTCCGCGCTGCGGCTCATACAGCCGCGCCACCAGGTAGCCGAGCGTCGTCTTGCCCGCACCGGTCTCACCGACCACGGCCGTTCGCGTGCCCGGCGCGACGGTCAGGTCGATGCCGGAGAGCGTCCACTCCAGCGGCTCCTCGGGGGCGCCGGCCAGCGGGCCGGCGCCCCCGCCGTAGCCGAAGGAGACCCCCTCGAAGCGGATCTCCCCCACGACCCGCGAGGAATCGAGTACGACAGCGTTCTCGGCTTCGGTGATGTCAACCGGTAGGTCCATGTACTCGAAGATACGGTCAAACAGCGCGAGTGAGGCCTCGACGTCGGCGCCGGCACCGAGCAGTGACTGAACCGGAAACAGCAGGCGTGTCTGCAGGGTCGTGAAGGCGACCAGCGTGCCGACGTTGACGTGACCGATGAACGACTGGCCGCCGAACCAGTAGATCAGCGCCGGCATCGCCGCGAACACGAACTGGATCGTGGCCATCGTCCAGCGGCCGGCCATGCGCGAGCGCACCTCCAGATCGGCTATGTCCTTGGACTCGGTGGTGAAGCGACTGGCGAGGTCGTCGCCACGGCCCATCGTCTTGCCGAGCATGATCCCCGAGACCGACAGCGACTCCGCGACCAGCGCGCTCATGTCGGCCAGACGGCGCTGCTGCTCGGTCGTGATCCGGCGGCGGATCTTGCCGACCTTGCGCGTCATCAGCACCGACGGGGGCACCAGCAGCAGCGCGATGCCCGCCAGGCGCGGATCCAGCAGCAGCATCGCCACGGTCGCGCTGAGCACCGTGGTGACGTTGCCCGCGATCGTCGTGGCGGTGTTGGTGATCACGTTGTCCAGGCCGCCGATGTCGTTGGAGATCCGGGACTGGACCTCACCGGTGCGGGTGCGCGTGAAGAACGCGAGCGACATCCGCTGCAGCCGGTGGTAGACAGCCGCGCGCAGATCGTGCATCACCCGCTGCCCGACGGCGTTGGAGATGTAGGTCTGCCAGACGCTCGTCGCCTGCGAGATCAGCGCCACGAGGATCATGCCGGCGACCGTCTCAGTGAGCACCGTGTCGTTGTGGCCGATGATTCCCCGGTCCAGCGCGGCCCGCAGCAGGAATGGGTTGAGCATCGCCACCGCCGAGGAGAAGACGATCATCACGAGCACGACGCTCAGCCGCAGGCGGTAGGGCTTGAAGAGCCGCAGGATGCGTCCCGGGTCGCGCCGGCGCGACGGGTCCATCAACGCCGGCTGCTCCCGCTTGGGCGTACGGAACTGGCGCATCGCGCCGGAGCCGCCGCTGCCATGCATCGCGCCAAGTCCACCGCCGCCGGAGCTCATCACATGCATGATGACTGGTCGCGGGTCCGGACCTGCCATCATCCGGCGCCTGAACCGTCCTGCCGCTTTCAATCCGCGAGCCAGCTGCCGATTACCAGCCCATGAACGAGCCGCTTGACAGCACCGGCCCCGACGTGCCGCTCGACCCGCACCTGGGCGCCATCGCGGGGATGGCGGCAACGCCCACACCCTCGCCGCTGCTCGGCGGCAGCCCGTTCCCGCCGATCGCCGAGTACGGCTTTCTCTCCGACTGCGAGACCACGGCGCTGGTCGCGCCCAGTGGTGCCATCGAGTGGCTCTGCCTGCCACGGATCGACTCGCCGAGCGTGTTCGGGGCGTTGCTCGACCGTGACGCCGGCTCCTTCCGGCTCGGCCCATCCGGGATCAGCGTGCCCGCCGCGCGGCGCTACCTGCCGGGCACGATGGTGCTGGAGACCAGCTGGGGCACGGGCTCGGGCTGGATCATCGTCCGCGACGCGCTGCTGATCGGCGGCTGGCACCACGAGGACGAGCGCTCCGGCACGCACCGTCGCGCCCCGACCGACTACGACGCCGACCACGTGCTGCTGCGCACGATTCGCTGCGTCAACGGCCAGGTGGAGATCGTGATGGACTGCGAGCCCGTGTTCGACTACGGGCGCAAGCTGGTGCGCTGGGAGTACACGGGGCCCGGTTACAACGACGGTGTCGCCACGGCGCCGGGCAGCGACATCAGGCTGGGCCTGCGCACGAACCTGCGGATCGGCTTCGAGGGGCCGCGCGCGACCGCACGGCATCGCATGAAGGAGGGCGAGCAGATCTACTGTGCGCTGCACTGGTCCGAGCACCCGCCGCCACAGAGCTTCGACGAAGCCTACGAGCGCCAGGTCTGGACCGCGCACCACTGGCAGCACTGGGTCGACCGTGGCACCTTTCCGGACCACCCCTGGCGTGCCCACCTGCAGCGCAGCGCACTGACTCTCAAGGGCCTGACCTACGCTCCGACCGGGGCGCTGATCGCTGCCTCCACCACGTCGCTGCCCGAGAGCCCCCAGGGCGAGCGCAACTGGGACTACCGCTACAGCTGGATCCGCGACTCGACCTTCATGCTGTGGGCGCTCTACACGCTCGGCTTCGACTGGGAGGCCAACGACTTCTTCTACTTCATCGCCGACGTGGCCGGCGGTCAGGAGGACCTGCAGGTCATGTACGGGCCGGGCGGCGAGCGCAACCTCGAGGAGACGATGCTCGAGCATCTCTCCGGCTACGAGGGCGCGCGGCCGGTGCGCATCGGCAACGACGCCTACCGTCAGGTGCAGCACGACGTCTGGGGGGCGCTGCTCGACTCCGTCTACCTGCACACACGCTCACGCGACTCGCTCGACGAGCGCGTCTGGCCGATCCTCAGCCGCCAGGTGGAGATGGCGATCAAGCACTGGCGCGCCGCGGACCGCGGGATCTGGGAGGTTCGCGGCGAGCCCAAGCACTTCACCTCCTCCAAGATGTTCTGCTGGGTCGCCTGCGATCGCGGCGCGCGGCTTGCGGAGATCCGCGAGGACTGGGACCTGGCGCGGCGCTGGCAGCAGGCAGCCGACGAGATCCACGCGGACATCTGCGAGCACGGCGTGGACGAGCGCGGCGTGTTCGTGCAGCACTACGAGACGACCGCCCTGGACGCCGCGATGCTGCTGTTGCCGTTGCTGCGCTTCCTGCCCCCCAGTGACGAGCGGGTGCGCGCGACCGTCCTGGCGATCGCCGACGAGCTGACCGAGAACGGCCTGGTGCTGCGCTACCGGACCGAGGAGACCGACGACGGCCTGAGCGGCACCGAGGGCACGTTCCTGATCTGCTCGTTCTGGCTCGTCTCGGCGCTGGCTGAGATCGGCGAGCTGACCCGTGCCCGCGAGCTGTGCGAGCGGCTGCTCGGCTATGCCTCGCCGCTCGGACTCTACGCCGAGGAGATCGACCCACGCACCGGGCGGCACCTGGGCAACTTCCCGCAGGCGTTCACGCATCTGGCGCTGATCAACGCGGTGATGCACGTGATCCGGGCCGACGAGGCGCAGGCGTTCCCCAACGGCGGCCCGGTCACCCACGGCTGGCGCTGAGCCGAGCGCACGGCCGGTGGTCGTGGGCCAGTGGCCTGTCTACGCCAGCAAGCCGAGCCGCTGCGCCCGCTGGACTGCTTCGGTACGGTTGCGTACCTCGAGCTTTCGGTACAGCGAGCTGGTGTGCTCCTTGATCGTGTGCGGGCTGAGGTGCAGGGCGGCCGCGATCTCAGGGTTCGTTGACCCGGCAGCCATGAGATGCAGCACCTCCCGCTCACGCTCGGAGAGTCCGAGCACCCCGGAACGATCCTGGCGCTCAAAGACGGTGCCGCCGAGACCGACGAGCCGCACGGCGCCGGCGATCTTGGCCGCGGGCCAGTCCTTGTACGCGAAGCCCGAGGCACCGGCGGCGCGGGCGGCGCTCGCGGATATCTCGCCCGCTCCCGAGAACAGCAGCACCCGCGTGCTCGGCTCGGCCTCGCGCAGGCGCTCACACACCTGGGCGCCGGACTCCTCACCGATGAAGAGATCCACCACAGCCACGTGCGGACGGTAGCGGCGGGTCAGCTCCACGGCCTCGTACCCGGTCGCTGAGGTCAGGCAGCGCTCCACCCAGGGTTGCTGGGTCAGCATCAGGCGAAAGCCCCAGTGCACCACGTCGTGGTCGTCCACGACCAGCACCCGCAGCCGCTGCGGGCTGCGCGGCACCGGCCGGCCCGCGGCGTCAGCCATCGTGGGGCACCACCAGACGAACCTGCCAATGCTCCTCGCCGACCGGGCCGAACTCAACGATGCCGCCGCTCTGCAACGCCTCAAACGCCGCCAGTCGCAAGCCCATGCCGGGTGTCTGCGACGGCCTCGCGTGGACGCCGTCATTGATCACCTCGAGCACGAAGGCGCCGTCGAGCTGTGCGGTGCGCACCTCAACGCGGCTGGGGGCGGCGTGCTTTCTGACGTTGCGGATCGCCTCCGCCAGAACGCTCTGCGCGAGCGGCTCGAGCACCGCCGGAACGCTCGCCACCAGCTCCTCGCTGAACGTCAGGTTGAGATCGAGGTTGGACTGTTTCAGACGCGTGAGCTCGGCATCAAAGGTCGTTGCGGTCGCCCGCGACTCGCGGCCGAGGGGCCGCTGGATCGCATCCCGCAGTTCGCCCAGGGCAGCCTGGATCTCCTCGGCGCAGCGCGCGCGAACCTCCGCCGGGAGGTCGCCCGCACCGTCCAGCACCATCGAGATGCCGAACAGCCGTTGCACAACGCCCTCGTGAACCTCCCTTGCCAGGTCGATGCGCTGGCGCAGCTGGCGTGAGGTCTGCGCCTGCGTGGCCACGTTGCGCGCGACCGCCGCGAGTGCCGCGGCCTTGCCGAGCGTCCACAGCAGATCTCGCTCCTCGGGGCCGAGCGGCGGCTCGTCCAGGCTGCGCTCGGCGACGATCACGCCGCGTGCGCTGCCGGCCGCGACCATCGGTGCGCACACGATCCGCGCCGGCTCGCCGACCAGGTGGGCGTAGCGTTGGGGGAGCTGCTCGCGGACGTCCCCCGCGGTCTCCACGACCTGATCCTCACGGATCGCCCGCGCCGCGAAGGGCGCCATGTCCACGGAGATGTAGGCATCCGTGAACGACTCTATGTCCACCCCGTGCGCGCCCGCAGCCCGGACCTGACGACTGGCCTGGTCGTAGCGGAAGATGATCGCGCGACGCAGACGCGCAAGCCTGCAGACGGCGCGGCAGAGACGGTCATAGAAGTCATCTCCCGCCGCCGGCTCCTGCTCTGACTGCGAGAGCACGTCCGCGAAGAGCTCGATCGCCTCCACGGCGACGCCGGGGCCGGCGCCTTCGTCGCTGGGCCTCGGTGTCTGTGTCGGTTCGGGCATGGGCGCGCGTGTGTTTGACGGGGCGCTCCAGCCGGCGCCCGGAGCAGCGGCGAGGGCGCCGGGGCTAGCCTGTGGGTGCCTGCGCGCGAGCGATCGGGCGCTTGCCCCAGCGGCTGCGGGTGGCGAAGTCAAGCAGCCGGTTCATGTACTCGCGCAGCGGCGTGCAGTGGATGCCCGCCTGCGCCAGCCGCGCGCGCGTGCGTGCATTGTCGAACACGGTGGAGATGGCGAAGTAGGGGAAGTAGATGCGGATCGCGCCGACAGCCGCGTCGGAGAGCGTGCCCGCGCTGGCGACGAACTCGGCGGGTGGGACCGCGCGCGGCTCGGGCCTGCGGAAGTAGCGGGCGGCGAGCGAGACGATCTCCGCGAAGGTCGAGGCGTCCTCACTGGCGGTCAGCAGAAAGGTCCTGTGGTCGGCCTCGTTGGGAGCCTCGCTGAGCTCGTAGATCGCATCGGCGACGTAGTCGATCGAGACGACGTCGAGCGGCGCCTCGGGCATCGCCGGCACCGCGCGGAAGAGGCCGGTGGAGAGCGCACGCAGCGGCCAGTACATGACGTTGAAGGCGGCCGTCCAGCCGCTGGAGCGGTCACCCACGACGATGCTCGGACGCAGCACGATCCACGGCAGGTGCCCGGCCTCGGAGCGGATCATCTGCTCGGTCTCGAACTTCGACTGCTCGTAGGTGTTGCGAAAGCCCTGGCCGACGTCGAGGTCGTCCTCGGTGAAGCGCCCGGTGTGCGTACCGGCCACGTAGGCGGTGGAGATCTGCGAGTAGCGGTGAAGACCGCCACGCTGCTGCGCAAGCGTGGCGAAGTCGAGCATGTGCCTGGTACCTCCGACATTCACACGCCGCGCATCCTCCAGCGTCTGGTCGAAGGAGACGTTCGCGGCGCAGTGAACGATCGTCGTGACCTCGGCGGCGAGACGCTCGCGCGTTCGGCGGCCGAGACCGAGATCACTCTCGGTCAGCTCGCCGGCGACCGCCTCGATCCGATGCGCGAACAGCTCTGCGCCGTTGGCCACCAGCTCGTCCAGGATCAGGTCGAGCCGCTCGCGCGCCGCCGCGTCGGAGGCGGCCCGTACCAGGCAGGTGACCTGACGGTCACCGCGCTCCAGGTAACGCACGAGCACCTCCATGCCGACGAAGCCCGTAGCCCCCGTCAAGAAGACGCGGCCCGCGCTCACCGGGCAGCTCCGGCCAGCGAGCGCAGCGCCCAGGCGACGCGCTGACGGGTCTGCTCGGGCGCAATCAGCTCGTCGATGTGACCGCTGGCCGCCGCCACCTGTGGGCGCAGGTGCGTCTCGGCGTAGCGCTCGGCGAGCTCCTCGCGCACCGACTCGGGATCCTCGGCCGCCGCGAGCTCGCGACGGTGGATGATCCCGACCGCCGGCTTGGCGCCCATCACGCCGATCTCGGCCTGCGGCCAGGCGAAGACGTAGTCGGCCCCCAGGTCCTTGGAGTTCATCGTGATGAACGCGCCACCGAACGCCTTGCGGAGGATCACGGTCACCCGCGGCACCGTCGCACGGGCGAAGGCGTGCACGAACGTGGCGCCGAGGCGGATAACGCCGGCCGCCTCCTGGCTCGAGCCGGGCATGAAGCCGGGCGTGTCGACCAACACGAGCAGTGGCACGCCGAACGCGTCGCACTGGGTGACGAAGCGCGCACCCTTCTCGGAGCTGGCGGTGTCGAGCACGCCGCCGAGGTAGCGCGGCTGGTTGGCGACCACGCCGACGGGCCGGCCCTCGATCCGGATGAACGCGGTCACGAGGTTACGAGCCCAGCCGGGAGCGACCTCGAGCAGGTCACCGCCGTCGGCGATCCCGGCGATCACGGAACGCACGTCATAGACCTGCCGCGGGTTGTCTGAGACATGCACCGAAGGGTCAGCGGCGCCGGCCGGCCGCGGCTGCGCCAGCGGCAGGGGCAGATCGCGGTGGCTTGGCAGGTAACCCAGCAGGTCGCGGGCCAGCAGCGCCGCATCGCCGTCACTGGGTGCCACGAAGTGCGCGACGCCATTGCGCTCGTGCACGCGATGGCCACCGAGCTCGGCGGCGGTCACGTCCTCGCCGAGCGCGTCCTTGACCACCGCGGGGCCGGTCAGGAACATGCTCGAGTCCTTGGTCATCACGATCCAGTCGGTGAGCGCCGGAGAGTAGGCGCCGCCGCCGGCGGACAGGCCGCTGATGATCGAGATCTGAGGCACCTTGCCGGCGAGCGCGACCGTCTGGCGGAAGATCCGGCCATAGCCCCCGAGCGCCCGCACGCCCTCCTGCATGCGCGCGCCACCGGAGCCGACGAAGCCGACGACGGGAGCACGCGCGCGATCGGCAAGCTCGAGCACTCGGACGATCGTCTCGGCGTGCATCTCGCCAAGCGACCCGCCGACGTAGGAGTTGTCCTGCGCGTAGCAGAACACGGGCCGACCGTCCACCAGGCCGGCGCCGCCGACGACGCCATCACCGGCGCGGGCCTTGAGGCCCATGTGCCCGGAGACGACCTCCGAGCGGATCACATCGAGCGACCCAGGATCACACAGCGCCTCGAGACGCTCGGTCGGCGTGAGGGTCTCCTGGTCGCTGGTCGAAAGCACTGCACTCATGCTGGCACCCCCCATTCGAGAACTGTCGCACCCCAGATCAGGCCGGCGCCGAACGCGCCCAGCAGCACGCGGTCACCGTTGCGCAGGCGCCCACTTTGGATGCTGTGGTCGAGCGCGAGCGGAAGCGTCGCCGCGGACGTGTTGCCAAGGCCCGAGATGCAATCGACGACACGCTCGCTGCGCAGGCCGAGCCGCTCGCCGACGGCGGTCAGGATCCGGCCGTTGGCCTGGTGATAGACGAAGAGATCGATGTCATCGAGCGCCAGTCCCGCCGCGGCAACCGCGTCGGCGGTCGTCTCCGACAGACGCGCGACCGCCAGCTTGAAGGTCTCGTGGCCCGCCATGCGCATCCGCTGGTCTTCGCGGCCGACGTAGATGATCGAGTCGGTGTCGGGTTCGCTGCGCAGCAGGATCGGCCCGATCCGCGCCTCGCCGCTGGCGACGAGCACAACCGCTCCGGCACCGTCGGCAAAGACGGCTGACGTGCCGCGGTCGGTTGGATCGATCACACGCGACATCAGGTCGGCGCCCACGACCACGACGCAGCCGGCCCGGCCGGCGTCGATCAGCGACGCGCCCGTGGCAAGCGCCGCCAGGAAGCCCGAGCAGGCGGCGCCGACGTCAAAGGCGCCGGCGCGGGTCGCGCCGAGCGCTCCGGCAACCATCGGTGCCGCGTTGGGCATGATCTCGTCTGCCGTGCTGGTGGCGACGATGACGAGGTCAACGTCGGCGGGCGGGATCCCGGCGCGCTCCAGCGCGGTCGCCGCGGCCGCCGCCGCGAGCAGATCCAGACGCTCATGCGGTGCGGCGACGTGGCGGGCACGGATCCCGGTCCGTCGCGCGATCCAGTCGGGTGCCAGCCCGAGGCGCTGCTCGATCTCAGCCGAGTCGACGACTCCATCCGGCAGGCTCGAGCCCACCGCCGCCACGGCGGCGCCGCCTACGCGCGAGCCCGGAAGGTTGATCCGGGGGACTGTGGTCGGCCTCGTCGTCGCAGTCACTGGCGTCCAAGCGTCGCGCCCGAGCCGCCCGGGTTCCAGCCGGCTCACGCGCGAACCACCCGGCCGGGGGGTCGTTGCGTGACGCCGCGTCTGTTCGGAAGTCCGCATGCTCGCAACTACCCTGTAGGCGTGCGGCGGTTACTTGCAACGATCGTCACGATCACTTTCGTCGCGGCCATCCTGTGCTCGCACGGCAACGCCGTGGCGGCCGCGTCCGGGCGGGTGCCGCCGGGCGTCGGCCGGATCGTGGTGTCGCTCACGTTCCTGCCCGGCCGCGATGGCCACGCCCGCTCCAGCGAGCATACGCTGGACCGGCGTGCGGCCGTCCGGCGGGTGGTGCAGGCCGCGGACCGCCTGGCACCGGCGGTGATCCGCGGCGCGTGCCCGCAGTTCATGCGCCTGGGGCCGGACCTGACGGTCGTCTTCAAGGGCGGGCGCCACGACGAGGCGGTGCTCGCGCAGGCGCGCGTCCAGATCACGCTGGGCACGCACGGCGATTCCGGGGCGAGCGCCTGCTTCCCGATCGCGTTCAGCTCCGGTCGCACGCACGCGCCGCTGGTCGGCAACGGCTTCGTGCGACTGGTCGGACGCTTGATCGGCATGGCCATCAGCTGAGGCCGCACACTTCCTAACCTGAAGCCATGCGCGTCTCGGTACTCGACCAATCCCCCATTCCCGAGGGCCAGACGGGCGTCGACGCGCTGCGCAACACGCTTGAGCTGGCAAAGCTCGCCGAGCGGCTCGGCTACCACCGCTACTGGGTTGCCGAGCACCACGGCGGCCCGATGCTCGCGGGCGCCGCGCCCGAGGTGCTGATCGGTCCGATCGCCGCGATCACAGAGCGCATCAGGGTCGGCTCGGGCGGCGTGATGCTGCCGCACTACAGCCCGCTGAAGGTGGCCGAGGCGTTCTCAATCCTCGCGGGCCTGTTCCCGGGACGGATCGACCTGGGGATCGGCCGGGCGGCCGGCACCGACCCGCTGACCACGTTTGCGCTGCAGCGCGACCGCCGTCAGGCCGCGCCCGACGACTTTCCGCAGCAACTGGCGGAGCTGCTTGCCTACCTCGACGCTGAGATGCCGCCGGAGCACCCGTTTGCGCGCCTGGAGAAGACACTCCCCGGACGCCCGCAGACGCCGGAGCGCTGGCTGCTCGGCTCCTCGCCACAGAGCGCGATCTGGGCGGGCGAGCTCGGCCTCTCCTACGCCTTTGCCGACTTCATCAATCCGGGTGGAGCGGAGTTCGCCTCCGAGTATCGGAGCATCCACGCCGAACACCAGCCCCAGCGGGCTGCCTATACAGCGGTGGCGGTCTGGGCGATCTGCGCCGCCACCGACGAGGAGGCGCAGTACCTGGCTAGCTCGAGCCGGATGGCGATGCGGCTGTTGCGCCAGGGCCAGCTGATCCCGGTGCCGCCGCCGGAGAAGGCGATCAGCTATCTGCGCTCGATCGGTCAGCCGACCGACCACGGCTTCAGCGACGGGCGCCGGGGGGTGATCGGCTCTCCGCAGACGGTCGCGGCGACGCTCCGTGAGGTTGCCGAAGCGTATGGGGCCGACGAGCTGATCGTGGTCACCATCACCCACGATCACGCGGCGCGGCTGCGGTCATACGAGCTGATCGCCAACGTGCTCGAGCTTGGCGGCGCGGGCTCGACGGCGGGCACCGACCTGGCCGCCGCGCGCTGAGCGCGTGCCAGACGGCGGCGTATTCGTCAGCGAGCCGCGTCGCTCGGCTGGCCGGCGCTCGGACGCGCGGCCACGTGGCCAACGGCCACGGCCAGCGCTCTGACGGCGTTCAGCGAAACGAAGCGCACGAGCCAGCAGCTCACGGCCAAGAGCGCGGTCGCGAGCACAGGGCCGGCCGCGATGGCCACCAAGAACGCCGGCACGAGCAGGATCGGCGCGGATGTGACTGCGCCAAGCACCATCAACAACCGTGACATCCGACTGCCTCCCGGGCCGCTTGGTCGTCTCCACCAAGAGTCGCTCAGCGCGCGGGCACGCTCGCTAGAGCGACCGCAGCGCCGCCTGCAGGAAGCCGCCGGCCACCTCCCGGGCGACCGCGTCGGCCGGCACGAGCATGGGAACGTCCAGACGCCCGCGCAACTGCACGGTGACCTGGGTCTGGGCCTGCGCGACGCTGGCGAGGCTCCAGCTGATCTCCAGGAGCTCGTGGTCGCCACGGCCGTCCGCCACCCGCACGACCGCCACCCGAGACGGCGGGTCGCGCTCGACCGCGAGCCGCATCGCGAACTCCCGCCGCAGCGGGCCGGCGGTCACCGCCAGCACCGCATCCACCAGCCGCGCGGCACCATCCTCGCCGCGCTCCCGCACGGTTACGCTGCGCGCCCCCGACGGATACCACTGCGGGTAGCGCTCAACGTCGCTGAGGTGCGCGTAGCAGCGCTCGATCGCAACGGGCGCCTCGCCCGCGGCGCTGGCTGACAGATCCTTCATGGCCACGTGACGCACATTACCCTGTGGCGAGCGTGCTGGCGCGGCGAGCGACCACGCTCAGCGCCGCAGTGGAGTATCAATAGGAGTGTGCTGGCCGTCTACGCAGAGGCGATCAACCCCGATGACCCGCTCGCGGGTCTGGTTGTGGGCGAGCGGCCCGCCCCGGAGCCGCCCGACGGCTGGGCCAGCGTCGAGGTGCGCGCGGCCGCGCTGAACCACCACGACCTCTGGTCGCTGCGCGGCGTGGGTTTGGCGCCCGAGCGGCTGCCGATGATCCTCGGCTGCGACGCGGCAGGCGTCGACGAGGATGGAAACGCGGTGCTCGTGCACGCGGTTGTCAGCTCGCCCGGCTGGCGGGGTGACGAGACGCTCGACCCGCGGCGGACGCTGCTCTCGGAGCTGTACCAGGGCACGCTCGCGCAACGGCTGGTGGTGCCGCGCGCGAACCTCGTTCCAAAGCCGCCGCAGCTGAGCTTCGCGGAGGCTGCCTGCCTGCCTACAGCCTGGCTCACCGCCTACCGGATGCTGTTCACCCGCGGACGGGTCGCGCCGGGCCAGACCGTCCTCGTGCAGGGCTCGAGCGGCGGTGTGGCGACTGCCCTCATCACGCTCGCCTCGCACGCGGGCGTCCGCGTCTGGGCCACGGGCCGCAGCGACAGCAAGCGCGCGCTGGCGGCGGCGCTGGGAGCAGACCTGGTGTTCGAGCCGGGCGCGCGCTTGCCGGAAAGGGTTGACGCGGTGATGGACACCTCCGGGGCCGCCACCTGGTCGCATTCGCTGCGCTCGCTCAAGCCTGGCGGTACGCTCGTGATCGCAGGCGCCACGGGCGGCGACACGCCGCCGGCCGAGCTGACCCGGATCTTCTTTCTCCAGCTCTCGGTGGTGGGCTCGACGATGGGCACGCGCGAGGAGCTCGAGCGGCTGCTGCAGATGGTCGTGCGGCGCCACATCGAACCTCCGATCGGCCTGCGGCTGCCGCTACGCGAGGCGCGGGCCGGGTTCGAGGCGATCACACGCGGCGAGACCGCGGGCAAGATCGTGTTTGAGGTGTGAGCGCCGCGGCGGCGCGGCGCTAGCCTCCGAGGCCGCCGAACACAGCGAACGGATTGGGCGGCAGCGCGGCAGCCACGGCCGCCGCCGTAGCCTCCACCTCAACGCTCGCATCCGCCGGCGCCAGCGCCCGCACGCGCTCGGCTATGGCGTTGGCACTGTCCGCATCGGCGGCGCCGATCAGCAGGTAGCGCCAGCGGCGCAGGCAGGAGACACCCTCCGCGCCGAGGGCCGCCGCAAGTGCGAGCGTCTCGTGCCGAGAGCCCGTCCCAACCCTCACCTCGTACTCCGCGTAGCGGTGCCGCGCGGCGGCGGCACGCTCGCGCTCGATCGCCTCGGCGTGCTCCGCCGCAACCGCCGCCGGGTCTCCAGGCAGCGGCGTGGCTGGGTCCACCCACTCCTCTGCAACCGGGTGCCAGCGGCAGATGCTCGTCTCCACCGGGCTCCCGTCAGCCTCCGCCGACGCTGCCACGGCGGCAGCGGCCCGCTCGGCCTGCTGCGGCGTGCCGGCGTAGATGAAGAGCTGCGCGCCATCCACCGAGACGATCACGCGGTCGCCGGCGTCGTCGTGCATCCCGTGGCTGACCGCGCCACCTCGCAGCGCCGTGCCAAGCCGCGCGGCGAGCTCGCTGGAGCTGCAGGTGACATTCACACGCCAGTCGTCGTTCATCTGGTTCCTTTCAGTGGGCGCCGAGCACAGCGTAAGCCGTTGACCGCAAGGACGGAGCGCCGCAGCCCGCCTGCCCCTCAGCGTGCAGAGGGAACGTCGACCGCGAGGACCGACTGCGGGCGGAACCCGCGCCGGCGCGACATGCGGTAACGGATCCTCACGCTCCAGCGGCCGGGGCGAAGCACACCGGTGAGCGTGAACCTGTAGGCGCCTGTGCGCCGCACGCGCAGCAGCCGCCTCACTCGCAACCGATGGTCTGCGCCGAGCAACGTGGCGACGGCGCCGAGGCCGGCCAGCCGGACGGAGGCCTCGACCCGCACGGTCAGCCTGCCCAGACGACCGAGGCGGCTGCGCACACCGACCGGAAACCACGGCCGTGTCGCCAGCGCACCGCCGCGCTGCTCGTGGATGCCGCCGGCGCTAGCGGTCGGAATGCCAGCCCAGCGGCAGCTGTCGCCGTGGCGTTCGCACGGGGGCAGCTGGCCGCGCTCCGCAGCCCAGCTGAAGGCCAGCGGTTCGCGCCCCGGTGCGGCCCCGATCCCAAGGACCTCAGCGAACGACTGTCGGCCGTAGAGACCGCGACCGGCCGCATGGCCCACATCGCTGAAGCCGGCGCCGATCACGCAGCGCGAGCCGCACGCTGTCGCGCCGGCGGCGCGCAGGATGATGTCCCGGTGGCTCCAGCAGCCGGCGCGGTCGTGCAACGAGCAGCCCAGATTCTCGGATGCCCCGTCCGGGAAGATGCCGTCCGCGTAGACCCAATCGGCCATCACCACGATGGCGTTGGGCTCGCCGCCGGCCCACACGCTCTCAAACGGCGGCACGCCGGCGCCGCCGGCGCTCGGATCCCGGCCGGCGTCGGCACCGGCCTGTGCGGCCACGTCCAGAGCAGCCACCAGGCCCCTGTATGCGGGCAAGCCGCGGGCGGTGCGCTCGAGCTCTGTGAGGACGAAGAGCTGCTGGGCCACGGTCAGCGTCGCCCAGTTGGCCGGGAGCATCACCGGGCCCAGCCCCTCGCTGCGGCGACCGGCGTTGAGCATGGCCAACGACCCCCTGAGACAACCCGGCGTGTAGTCGCTCGCGCCGGTGCAGGCCGGCCAGAGATACTGCGCGATCGCCAGCGAGTAGCGAGGGTTCTGCAGCGCGCGCACGTCCCGCCGCGCCGCCCGCGCCGCCCGCGCCGCCCGCGCCGCCCGCGCCGCCC